>NZ_KB911787.1:0-269211 GCF_000383655.1 Streptomyces sp. 351MFTsu5.1
CAGGAAGATGTTGAGGCGGAAGTCGAAGCGGGAGACGTAGAAGGCGACCATCGAGGACAGCAGCAGGGTGAGCAGCACCGCGGGCACGGCGATGATCAGCGTGTTGCTGAAGTAGTGGAGCATGTCCGACTGCTCGAAGGCGTTGGTGAAGTTCTCGAACGTCAGCTTGTCGGGCCAGGACACGTAGCCCTTGTTGCTGGTCTCGGCATAGGGGCGCAGGGCGGCGAAGACGGCCCAGAGCAGGGGGGCCAGCCAGGCCAGTGCGGTGGCGGCCAGGAAGGTGTGCAGCAGGATCCGGGCCGGGCGGAGGGGGGTGCGCTGCTTGAGCGGCGCTGCGGTGGTGCTCATGCCTGCCGCTCCTTGCGGAAGGTCGCGATCAGGTAGGGGATGATCACGACGAGGGAGATGACCAGCAGGACCACGGCGATCGCGGAGCCGTAGCCGATCCGGCTGGACTCTCCGATGATGTTGTTGGTGATCAGGATGGACAGCAGTTCGGTGCCCTGGGCGCCCTTGTTGAAGACGAAGACCAGGTCGAAGGCGCGCAGGGCTTCGATGATGGTGACGACCAGGACGACGGTGTTGGTGGGGCGCAGGGTGGGGAAGATGACGTTCTTGAACGTCTGCCACTCGTTGGCCCCGTCCAGTGAGGACGCCTCGCGCAGGGAGGGGTCCACGCCCTTGAGGCCGGCGAGGTAGAGGATCATCATGTAGCCGGTGTGGCGCCAGGACGCGGCGATCAGCACGGCCCACAGGTTGAGCTTCGGGTCGCCGATCCAGTCGATGTAGTGGCCGGGCTTGTTGGCCCCGATGAGGCTGTTGATCAGGCCGGTGTCGGGGTTGTAGACCAGCTGCCACACGAACCCGGTCACCGCGAGGGAGACCACCACGGGCAGGAAGAACGCGGTCTGGTAGACGCGGGAGAAGCGGATCTTCTTGTCCAGCTGGACGGCCAGGAACAGGCCGAACGGGGTCGGGATCGCGATGAGCACCACGAACCAGATCACGTTGTGCTCAAGGGCCGGCCAGAACTGCGGGTTGTCCGTGAACAGCTGACGGAAGTTGTCCAGGCCGACCCACTTGATCGAGTCGAAGCCGATCCCGTCCCAGCTCGTGAACGCCAGCGCGATCGAGGCCAGCGCGGTCACCCACACCAGCAGCACATGCAACACGGTCGGCACGCCCGCCATGAAGGCGAGCGTGATGCGATCACGGCGGGTCAGCAGCCGCTTGTGACCCTGCGCCATGCGCTTGGACGGGGCAGGGCCCGAAGGCGGCACCACGGCCGCCTCCGGGCTCTGGGGAGAAGTTGTGTCGGTAGTCATTTAGCCGCTCAGCTCAGCTCAGGAGGACGCGAAGATCGTCTTCTTCTGGCGTTCGATCGAGGACAGCAGACTGTCGACGCCCTTGGGGTTCTGCAGGAACTTCTGCAGCGAGGGCTGCATCACCGTCGAGGTGAAGTCCGGACGCGAGTCACGGTCCATGAACTGCGTCAGGCTCTTCGCCCCCGAGATCATCTCGTACGCCTTCTTCTGCAGCGGCGAGTACGACGCCGTCGACGCCTTGCTGGAGGCCGCGACCACACTCGGGTCCGACTTGAGGTAGATCTCCTCCGCCGCCGGGGTGCCCAGGTACTCCAGCAGCTTGCTCACACCCGCCTTGTTCTTCGGCGACTTGGAGACCATGAACCCGTCGGTCGGCGCCTCGACGGTGTCCTGCCCGTAGGCGGGGTTGATCTCCGGGAAGGCGAAGAAGTCCAGGTCGTCCAGGTCCGCCTTGTTGCTGAACTGCTGCGCCACGAACGTGCCCAGCAGATACATGCCCGCCTTCTTCGACACCAGCGTCTGCGCCGCGTCCTGCCAGGTCCGGCCCATGAAACCGTCCTGGTGATACGGCAGCAGCTCCGCCCAGTGGTCGAAGACGGCCTTGACCTTCGCGTCGGTCCACGCGGCCTTGCCCGCCATCAGCTCGACATGGAAGTCATAGCCGTTCAGACGGAAGTTGATCTGGTCGAACGTACCCATCGCCGGCCACGCGTCCTTGTCACCGAACGCGATCGGGACCAGACCGTCCTTCTTCATCTGCTTGGACAGCGCGACCAGCTGGTCCCACGTGGTCGGCACCTGGTAGCCGTGCTGCTGGAAGACGCTCTTGCGGTAGAAGATCGCCCACGGGTACGTGTACAGCGGCACGAAGTAGTACTTGCCGTCCGCGCCCTTGGACAGCTTCTTCATCGCGTCCGGGAAGTTCCCCCCGATCTTCTCCCACACGTCGTCGATCGGGGAGGCCAGCCCCTTCTGCGCGAAGAACTGCATCCGGTACCCGGCGAACCAGTTGAACACGTCGTCCGGCGTGCCCTGCAGATACGAGTTGATCTGCTCCTGGAACGTGTTGTGGTCCTTGGTGTTCACGTCGACCGTGATCCCGGACTGCTTCTGGAAGGCCGCGTAGATCTCGGCAAACGCCTTCTTCGGCACCGCGTCCGACGCGTTCGACCCCAGGCTCACCGTCTTCGGGTCGCTGGAACTGCCACTGCTGCCACAGGCGGACAGCAACGGGATACCCGCCCCGAGAAGGGCGGCGCCGCCCACCCCCTTGAGCAGACCACGACGGCTGGGGGAAGGGAGAGAAGACGAGAGATCACGCATGGACGGCTCCTGACATGGCGGTCGTACCGCGGCTTCGGTACGGCGACCCGATGTGACGGTGGTGAGGAGGACTTCACCAACTGCTCAGAATCAAACGTGATCGCACAGAGGCGATCGCGATGCCTCGAAGATTGGGTGTTGGGCGGGGTCACTGTCAAGACCATGTGTCCGAATATCTGCAGAGGCGGGATGCGGCGAGAGGGTGCGCACGCACGGTTTCGCGGGGGGTTCCGGCGTCGGCGCCAACGGGTCGGGCCGTCCTGGTGCCCTGGGGCTGAGCAGGCATGATGCCCTTCCAGTCGGGCCGTGGGGGAAGCGGTTTCCGGGAGACTTCGGACATGGGGCGCTGAGGGCGTCCGTTCCGCACCCTTGACGCGTCCGCTGCGGGCGCCGTAGACATGACCGCGCGGTCAGACCGCGCGGTCACCCCGGCTGACCTGCGCCGAGGGGTAGATCCACGGGAGAGTTCATGACACCGGAAGCAGCGCGCGACCCGCAGGCGCCCGTGCCACGCAGTGCGGACGTCGCACGGCTGGCCGGGGTGTCGCGCAAGACGGTCTCCCGGGTGCTCAACGACGAGCCGTACGTCTCCGACGAGGCACGACGTCGTGTTCTCGCCGCCGCGGAGGAGCTCGGCTACCGCCTGAACCACGCGGCCCGGGCCCTGGCCTCCGGGCGCACCCGCTCCCTAGGTGTCGTCGCCCTCGGCACCGCCGGCTATGGAACCGCTTCCCTTCTGGTGCACATCGAGCACGCCGTGCGGGACTCCGGGTACGCGCTCCGCGTGATCAACACGCCCGACGGTGCCCCGGAGGGCATCGCCGACGCACTGGGGTCACTGCTCGAGCAGGGCGTGGACGGGGTCATCGTCTCCGAACCCTTCGTGAAGGGACAGGTACCGCTCCGCGTCGACGTCCCCGTCCTCTTCCTCGGCGCACCCCCTTCCTTCACCGGCTCCCGGACGCTGACGGCGAGCCTGGGCACCCGGGAGCTGGCACGGGCCGCCACCGAGCACCTGCTGGAGCTGGGGCACGAGACGGTCCACCATCTCGCCGGTCCCCGGAAGTGGTACGTCACCAAGGACCGGATCGAGGGCTGGCGGGACGCACTGGCCGCCCGGGGTGCGCACGAGCCGCCGCTGCTCAACGGCGACTGGTCGGCGGAGTCCGGATACACGGCCGGGCGTGAGCTGGCCTCGGACGCGTCGGTGACCGCGGTGTTCGCAGCGGGCGACGAGATGGCCATCGGTCTCGTCCATGCCCTGCGGGAGGCGGGCCGGCGGGTGCCGGAGGACATCAGTGTCGTCGGATTCGACGGCCAGCCCGTCTTCGCCTATGTCTCCCCGTCGCTGACCACCGTGCGTCAGCCCTTCGAGGCGGCGGCGCGGGAAGGCGTCAGGGTGCTCGTGCACGCCGTCGAGCACCCCGACGCCGAGCCGGCGTTCGCCTGCGAACCCCCGGTCGAACTCGTCGTCCGCGGCTCGAGCGCACCCCCACCGCCCGCCCGCCGCCGGCCCCCGCTGCGCACGACCTGAGCGTCCCTCGCCGACGGCCACGGCCTCCCCTGACCAGACCGTCGGACGGCCCGCCCGGCGAGGACTAAGGTCACCCGGAGATGCCGTGGACGAGCAAAGGGCGTGAGCACGTGCCGAGTTGGGACCGCAGACTGACGGCCGCCGGGGTGGGGGACCCCGCTCTGCGTGCGGACTACTCGACCGCCGCCCGGGTCTTCGCCCGCCGCATCCTCGCTCACTACGCGGCCGTACGCCTGCTGGTGGCCCCGGCGCTGCACCCGCACGTGGTCGCCTCCTACGCCTTCCTCGCCCGCACCGACGACCTCGCCGACCAAGGGCCCTTGGAGCAACGCCTGCCGCGCTGGCACGCCTGGGCCGAGCAGGTCACCGACGGCCTGAGCTCCGGCCACGCCGACGACCCGGTGCTCCGTGCCTTCCTGCACACCGTTGCCGTACGGCGGCTGCCCCACCACTGGGTGCACACCTACCTCAAGGCCACCACCGAGGAACTGCACTTCGCGGGCCACGCCACCGAGGCCGACTTCCAGCGGTACGTCGACCATCTCGCCCTGCCCGCGCTGATGCTGATCGAGGATCTCCAGTACGAGGGCGGCGGAGACGAGGTCTTCCGGTCCCGGTGCCGGTCCTTCGCCGAGGGCCTCCAGCGCCTGGACTTCCTGACCGACCTCACCGACGACCTGAAGGAAGGGCGCCTCTACCTCCCGCAGGAGGACCTGGACCGCCTGGGCGTCACCCGCGCCGACCTCGAACAGGGGCAGGACACCCCGGCCGTAAGGGAGTTGGTGGCCCTGACCTGTGACAGGACCAGGAAGTCCCTGACCGAATCGCGGGCCCTGGCGGATGCCACGGTGCCGGGGTTCCGGCCGTTGCAGCGCGCCTTGCTCGACCTCGCCGAGCATCAGCTCTCCCGCGTCGAGAGCGCCGGCGCCGCCGTCACCCGGCGAGCCGTGGGATACGGCGTCCGCGTGCCGCTCGCCGTCCTGTTCCGTGAGCGGCGCCGACTGTCGCGTCAGTCGCGTGAGTTGCCGAACAGCAGGCGGTAGCCGATCAGCAGGACCAGGGAGCCGGCGATCGCCGAGCCCCAGGTGTAGAGGTCGAAGAAGTGGTTCTCCACCGGGCGGTCCAGGAAGCGGGCGGAGAGCCAGCCGCCGACGAACGCGCCCGCGACGCCGATGAGAGTGGTGCCGATGAGGCCGCCCGGGTCGCGGCCGGGCAGCAGGATCTTGGCGATGGCTCCGGCGAGCAGGCCCAGGATGATCCAGCCGATGATGCCCACGTCGTAGTCCTCCGGTCGGGTCCGGGCCGGGCGGAGTCCGCCTGGCCCGATGCTTCAAGTTGCCTGTTTGCGCAAGCCTATGGACTGGTGCGGGGCGGCGGCGGGGTCCGCCGGGGACTGACGGCAAGTCGTCGACGTTCTTTCACGGACTTATTACATTGCGCAAGTGATGAACCGACAGTGAGCCTGCCGGGCCCCCGTCCGCGGCCCTTACACTGAGACAGCACACGTGCGTTCACCGTGACCGGGGCGGGGCAGGAGAGGACTGTGGCGACACTCGCAGGTGGCTTCGAGGACCCGTCCGCCGAGGTACTGACCGAGGCGGCCGAGGTGTTCGGGCTGCTCGCCTCCTCCGCCCGACTGCACATCATGTGGGCGCTGGCCCAGGGCGAGAGCGATGTCACCCACCTCGCCGACCGGGTGGGCGGCGCGCTGCCCGCGGTCAGCCAGCACCTGGCGAAGCTGAAACTCGCCGGTCTGGTCCGCTCCCGCCGCGAGGGCCGCAGGCAGGTCTACTACGTCGACGACCCCGACATCGTGACCGTGGTCCGCGTGATGGTCGGCCAGCTGACCGCCCGCACCGTCCCGGCCGCCCACAGCATCGCCTCACGCCGCTCTTAGTCCTCCTTCGGTACGAAGGAGGCCGGCCGGAAGAGGGGGACAGGCATGTCCGAGGGCCGGGTGTCCTGGCGTCGGCGCCTGCTGCCCGCGGTCGTCCTCGCCCTGGCCCTGTACGTCGTCGTACGACCCAGCCCAGTACGCCTCCTCCGTGCGCGCACGCGCCCGCCAGGCGGGGGTGAGTGCGCGGCTGGTGATGGCGATCCTCTGCAACGAGGCGTACGAGCCGCACGATCCGGCCCTGGAGCGGGCCTGACAGAGGTGCAGGCCCGACGCGGCCTTCGGTGTCGCGAACATGCGCCGCGCCACCTTCGACGAGGCCAAGAAGAGCCGGGACTTCGCGGACCGGAGCCGGCAGGACCTGCCCGACGACCGCGACCTCGCCATCGAGGCCGAGGCCTGGTACCTGCACGACCTGGCGGCCCAGCTGCACGCCGACTGGACCCGGGCGGGAAAGGCCCTGGGCGAGGGCTGAGATGTGTGCGGGGTTGCCACGTTCCTCCATGAGATGCCTCACCTGTGAAATCCCGCGGGCTCCGCGCTGGACGGGCCACGGATTTGTTAGATTGCGCAACTACGCAACCTAGGCCGAGTTCGCGCCCGGCCTGCCCGTACACCGTCGCCCACGCCCGGCCATCCACCCCTCGGCCCGGCCTGACGGGCCCGACCGTTTCGTGGGAGTGGTAGATGAGCGACCGGTGGGACGTCCCGGGCGGTCAGGCCACGCGCAGCCGCACCGACCAGGTGCCCGGACAGCGCGCGGGTGGATCCGGGGGAGCACACCGGCCCGGAGGCCGGGCCGCGGCCCGGGCGGCGACCCGTTCTCAGGGCGGCAAGGGGTCGCGCCGCCGCGCGCGCCCGGTGCGTCGCGGCAAGCGGATCCTGAGGATCGCCGGGCTGTGCCTGGCGGTCCTGGTGCTGGCCACCGCGGGAGCGGGCTGGTGGTTCTACCAGCACCTCAACGGCAACATCAACAGCGTCGCGCTCGACGGCAAGGGCGGCTCGGAGAAGGCCGACGCCTTCGGCCGCACCCCGATCAACATCCTCGTCATGGGCTCCGACGGCCGCACCAGCAAGGCGGACTGCAAGCTCGGCGGCGGCTGCTCCCGGACCGGTGTGCAGACCGGCAACGGCAACGCGGACGTACAGATGGTGGTGCACATATCCGCGGACCGCTCCAACGCCACCGTCATGAGCATCCCGCGCGACACCATGGTCAACGTCCCGGCCTGCAAGGACAGCGAGAGCGGTCAGTCGACCGCCGGCTACTACGGCCAGATCAACAGCGCCCTCCAGTACGGCCCCGCCTGCCAGGTGGCCACCATCCACCAGCTCACCGGCATCCCCATCGACCACTTCGTCAAGCTCGACTTCTCCGGTGTGGTGAAGATGTCCGACGCGGTCGGCGGAGTCTCGGTGTGTGTCAGCGACAACGTGTACGACACCTACTCGCACCTGAAGCTGTCCAAGGGCACCCACACCCTCAAGGGCCAGGCGGCCCTGGAGTTCGTCCGCTCCCGGCACGGATTCGGGGACGGCAGCGATCTCGGACGTACCGTCTCGCAGCACATCTTCCTCAGCGCGATGATCCGGAAGTTCAAGAGCGCGGGCACCCTCACCGACCCCACCGCGGTCTACGACCTCGCCGACGCCGCCACCAAGGCGCTGACCGTCGACGACGGCCTCGGCAGCGTCAAGAAGCTGATCTCGCTCGCGGACGACGTGAACAAGGTCCCCACCAAGCGGATGACCTTCACGACGATGCAGACCGCCCCCGACCCGACCGACAGCAACCGGGTGGTGGTCGGATCGGGCGCCAAGGACCTGTTCTCCAGCATCGTCGACGACCAGTCCCTGACCACCGGTTCCGGGAAGAAGTCGGCGGCGGCCGGCGCGAAGCCCTCGGCCTCGGCGGTGCCGGCCTCCCAGGTCGCCGTCACCGTGGAGAACGGCACCACGATCACCGGCAGGGCCTCCGAGGTGGCGAGCGCGCTCACGCAGCAGGGCTTCAGCTCGGCCACGACCACCGCCAACGCTCCCAGCCCCGCGTCGACCACGACGCTCACCTACGGCACCGGCCAGAAGGGGGCGGCGCAGACGGCCGCCAAGGCGCTCGGGCTGTCCGCCTCCCATCTCGAACAGGGTTCGGGCACCGGCGTGACCCTGGTGATCGGCGCGGACTGGCCGAGCGGCGCCACCTATCCGGGCGGCACTTCCTCGCACGCGCCCGCCGACACCAAGGCCGCGGTCTCCAACGCCCACGCCCAGACCGCCGACCAGGCCAAGACCTGCGCCAAGGTGAGCCCCTACAAGACGGTGGAGCTCAACGGGGTCCCGATGACACCGGCGCAGGCCTACGCGGCGGCGACCGGCAAGAAGGACTCCGACGAGTGACACCGGATCGCGGTCCGGGGTTGTACAGTTGCGCAAGCTGGCAACAATGAGCGTAGAGAAGGGACGTACGGAATGCTCCGCAACGGACTGGAACCCTGGCACCTGTTGGTCGTCGTCATCCTCTTCCTTCTGCTGTTCGGGTCCAAGAAGCTTCCGGACGCCGCACGCGGGCTGGGCAAGTCGATGCGCATCCTCAAGAGCGAGGCCAAGGCGATGAAGGAGGACGGCGCCGCGCAGTCCACCGCCGCCCCCGCCGAGGGCGCGTCCACGGCCGAGTCCACGCCGCAGGTCATCGAGTCCGCTCCCGGCGAGCCCGCCACGGCCCGGCTCACGGCGGAGGGCACCCCGGCCCACTGAGGTTCCGGACGGTCGGCGCCCCCCGGCCCAGGGGGCGGTGAACGCTGTCGGTGACGACAACTATGCTCCCGTCCATGAGTGAGGCAGGCGAAGGCCCGGGCAGACGAGTCGTCGACGGGCGCTTCGAGTTGGAGGCCCGCCTCGGCGGCGGCGGGATGGGCACGGTCTGGCGGGCCAGGGATCTGGCCCTGCACCGGATGGTCGCGGTCAAGGAGGTCCGCCCGCCCGACCCGGACCTCGCCGAGTACGACCCGGACGGCGCGCGCACCCTGCGGGAGCGGGTGCTGCGCGAGGCGCGCGCCCTCGCCCGGATCGACCATCCGAACGTCGTGACCATCCACCACATCGTCGACGGCGGCGAGGGCACCTACCCCTGGATCGTCATGGAACTGGTCACCGGCGGCTCGCTGGCCGACCGGCTGGCCCAGGGACCGATGCCACCTGCCGAAGCGGCCCGGATCGGCCGGGGCGTGCTGGCCGCGCTCACCGCCGCGCACGAGGCCGACATCCAGCACCGGGACGTCAAGCCCGCCAACGTGCTGCTGCGGCCCGACGGCCGCCCCCTCCTCACCGACTTCGGCATCGCCGCGATCCGTGAGACGACCAGTCTCACCGTCACCGGCTCCATCATCGGCACCCCCGACTTCATGGCGCCCGAGCGGATCTCGGGCCACGAGGGCGGTTCCGCCTCCGACCTGTGGTCGCTGGCGATGATGCTGTACGCCGCCGTGGAGGGCCACCACCCGCTGCGCCGGGGCAACACCCTGGCCACCCTCGCCGCCGTCCTCAACGACGACGTGCCGAAACCGGTCAGGGCCGGGGCCCTGGGAGACGTACTGATGAGCGTGCTCGTCCGCGATCCCGCGGCGCGGCCGTCGTCGGCCGCACTGGACCGGATGCTGGCCGGGATCGAGTCGGGGCACACCGTCCCGGCGGCCCCTTGGCACCAGCCCGCCCCCTACCCGCAGAACCCGCAGCAGCAGGCCGCTCCGCACCCGCCTGCCCCGACGTACACGGGGTCGGCGCCCTCGTACCCGGGGGCCTTTGCGGCCCCGACGACGCCCTACGGCGGTGCCGCACCCGGGAGTTCGACCGTCCCCACCGGGTTCGGGCCGCCGCCGGTCCACCCCGGACCCGGTCCGGTCATGCCCCAGCCGGTCACCTCACCCGTGCGGGCGGGCGGTGCGAGCCGCCCCGCGCCGAGGGTGCTGTTCGGTGCCGTGGGGGCCTCGCTCGCCGGTGCCATGGTCCTGATGTGGTGGCTGCTGCCGCTCGGGGACGACTCGGGCGGTTCGGGTGCCTCGGCGGACCCCGGATCCTCGGCCGTCGCCTCGGCCCGGCAGTCGACCGGCTCCCCGACCGCCGCCCCCGCCGGCCGGCAGTCCAGGGGCTCGGCCGCCACGAGCCTGCTCACCCCGGACGGCATCCGCACCGCAGTCGCGGCGATCGAGAAGGAGACCGGCCGGGACCGGTTCGGCGACTTCACCGCCTACGCCGACTTCGTGTCCGTCGAGGTCATGGTCAAGGGCAGCGACAGCAAGTACGACACCTACACCTACCGTGCCGGGCGGGGCGTGGAGAAGGGCATCATCAAGGGCAGCCTCGCCGGCGGCAACCAGCCCTTCCGGCTCGACGGCTTCGACTGGGACAAGGTGCCCGTGCTGCTCGCGGAGGCGCGCAAGAAGCTCAACGTCGACAACCCCGACAGCAGTTACGTGGTGGTGAGACCGCCCAACGACACCTTCGACACCCCGCTCGGCATGGCTGTCTACCTCAGCAACGAGTACAGCCAGGCCGGTTATCTGGAGGCGACCCCCCAGGGCAAGGTGACCCGGGTCATGCCTGCGGAGGACTGACCGGCGAGATCTGCGGCTGCGGCTCTGACGACTTCACGGCGTCCCCGTCCCCGTCCGAGTCCCCGTCTGCGTCCCCTTCCGCGCCGTCTCCGCCCCTGCCGTCCCCGCCGCCGGTCAGTCGCAGTGCCGCGAACGCCGCCGTGCCCGCGAGGACGCCGAAGGTCAGAGCCGCGGGCACGTTCGAGCCGAGACCCGAGAACAGGTGCACCGGGCCCCACACGGTGACGGTGTCGTCGGCCACCGTGCGCAGGAGCTCGCTCGCCAGCAGCCCGAGCAGGATGGCGCACACCGCGCCGACCGCCATCGCCGGGGCCGTGATCCGGGTGAGCAGCCCGGGCAGCAGCCGCAGCGACCACCACACCACGGCCAGCGTCAGCAGATCCGCGGCCCGGTAGAGCAGCCAGTCGCCGAGCGGGGCGGTCGACGGACCCGCCCAGCTCCCGAGCAGCAGCCACTCGCGCAGCAGATCGCCGGGCTCGGACAGCAGCCCCCGGCCGCTGAACGAGGTCTGGATCCAGCCCGCGACCGACACGTGGGAAAGGACTACCAGCGACAGTGCGACCACCGCGGTCCCCACGCTCGCGGCGACCCGCGCGGAGCGCGGCGGTACGGCCCGCCGGGGCAGTGGGGCCCCGCCCTTGACCGTGACGCGTGCCACGACCACCGTGAGCACGGCGGTCAACAGCCCCGCGAACACCGCGACCGGCCCGCTCGACGAGATCACCGACGCCAGCTGGGGCAGGATCCGGAAGCTCCCGTGCTCCCGGGAGGCGAGCAGCCAGGGCGCGGAGAGTGTCACGGCCAGCGTGCAGGCAACCGGGCCCCAGGCCCACAGCGCGAGCAGGAGGGCCGGTGTACGGCCCCGCGTCGGCGGCACCCTGCGGATCAGCAGCAGCGCACCGGCCACGAACACCCCGAAGACCGCCACGAACCGGATCTGCATCGCGGTCCTGTACAGGTCGGCGTACCGGGTGGCGCCGACCGCGCCGGGGTCCACGGAGGCCGTCGAGGCGTCGTACGACCAGGGGGCCAGCCAGCTCCGCAGCTCGTTGACGGAGTCGATGCCCAACACGCCAGTGCTGCCGCGCAGTTGGAGCGCCGCGGCGCTCGCACCTGCCCACCACATCAGCAGCGTGATGAGCAGTCCCCCGAACACCGCCGGTATCACCGCACGTCGATACGTCATGTGTTTGCCCCCGCCTCGGCCCCTGGTCATGGGTGCTTCGATCAGCCGAAGAGTAGGTCAAGGGGACCTTCGCCCGAACCGCAGGGTCGGCTCACTGCTCCGTTTGTCGACGACTCGGGCGGTGTCGGAAACGGTCCTCACCTCGTCGGCCGATGAAGACCGCGGTTCGGGGTACGGGCATGGTCGCCGGGCGCCCACACTGGAACGGACCCCGGCCACGCGCCGTCCAGAAGGAGCCCCCATGCGGTACCGCACACTCGGCAGCTCGGACCTGGAGGTCTCGGAGATCTCCCTCGGCTCGTGGCTCACCTACTCCGGCGGCGTCGAGGCCGACGCGACCCGCGCCTGCACCGAGGCGGCCTTCGATGCGGGCATCAACTTCTTCGACACGGCGAACGCGTACGGCAGGGGAGCGGCGGAGACGGCCTGGGGCGAGATCCTCTCGGCCCACCCACGTGACTCCTACGTCCTGGCCACCAAGGTCTACTTCCCGATGTCGGACGACCCGGCCGACCGGGGCCTGTCCGCACAGCAGATCGCGCGGCAGATCGACGCCTCCCTCACCCGCCTGAGGACCGACCACGTCGACCTGTACCAGGCACACCGCTTCGACACCACCGTGCCGATCGAGGACACCGTCGAGGCGTTCCAGAAGGTCGTCGCGCAGGGCAAGGCCCGCTACATCGGCTTCAGCGAGTGGACCCCCGAGCAGATCCAGGCGGCGATCGACCTCGCGGGGCCCGAGCTGTTCGTCTCCTCGCAACCGCAGTACTCGATGCTGTGGCAGGCGCCCGAGGCCGAGGTCTTCGACCTCTGCGCCGCGCACGGGATCTCCCAGATCGTGTGGTCCCCGCTCGCCCAAGGCGTCCTCACCGGCAAGTACAGGCCCGGGCAGCCGGTGCCCGAGGGCAGCCGGTTCGCCTCCGCGGACATGGCCGTCTCCCAGGACCTCGTCTACAGCGACGCCACCCTCGAAGCGGTCCAGCGCCTCGTCCCGATCGCCGAGGAGGCGGGCCTCGACCTGCCGACCCTGGCCCTCGCCTGGGTCCTGCGGCGCCGGGAACTCGCCTCCGCGATCACCGGCGCCTCCCGTCCGGAACAGGTCCACGCGAACGCGGCGGCGTCGGGGGTCGAGCTGACCGAGGACGTCCTCACCGCCGTCGACCGGGCCCTCGGCGACACCCCCGTCACTGAACCGACCCTGGCTCCGGGGGCGGAGGCGGGCATCAAGCGCCGGTGAGCGGGGTCCCGGGCGCCAGGCCGGTGAGAGGCCGCGCCCGCGGTGCCCACCGGTTCGACGGCGCGGGCCGCGCCCACGGTGCCCGCCGGCCCGACGGCGCCAGGGCCTGGACGAGCGGCCCGTCGCGAGAACCGACGGAGCGCCGAAAGTCCTCCGTGTGAGCGCGATGAGTTCGAGCCGGGCCCGCGGTCTGTCCAGGTGACCGATCACGCGGTGCCGTACGCCGCGCCCTGCCCGTGGCCGCCGTACGCACCCGTGCACCGCGCCCGACCCATGGAGGACTCATGACGACCGCCCCGGACGACGCCGGCGCGCCCCGGACCCCCGGCCGCCCGCCCGTGACCGACCTGGCCACCTGGCAGCGCGCCCGTGACGAACTGCTGGTCCGCGAGAAGGCCCACACGCGCGAGGGCGACGCCATCGCCGCGGCCCGCCGGAGACTGCCGATGGTGGAGTTCGACGGCGCGGTCGACGTCGTCGGGCCGGACGGACCGGTCCCGTTCCTGGACCTGTTCGAGGGCCGCGACGAGCTCGTCGTCTACAAGCACATGTGGTACGACGGCGCGCCGCACCAGGGCCAGTGCGAGGGCTGCACCACGACGGCGTGGCATCTCAAGGACGCCGTCTACCTCAACGCCCGCGGTGTCTCCTTCGCCGTCCTGACCTCGGGACCGGCGGACGAGGTGGCCGCGTACGTCGCGTTCATGGGCTACACGCAGCCCTGGTACTCGGTGCGTGACGTCGCTCCGCCGGTCGGCGGCGACATGGGCCGGCTCACCTGTTACCTCCGCGACGGCGACCGCACGTTCCTCACCTACTCCACGACGGGCCGGGGCAACGAGCGGGTCAACGGCTCCCTGGGCCTGCTGGACATGACGCCCTACGGTCGCGGCGAGGCGTGGGAGGACAAGCCGGAGGACTGGCCAGAGGGCCTCGCCGCGTGCTGGAGCTGGCGCGCGGACGCGGACGGAACACCGACCTGGGGCCCCACCAGCCGCCCGGTACCCCAGTGGACCCGCCCCGACGCCACCCCCGTGCACACCCTCGGCCGCCGGGGCCACCACCACTGAGGTCGTGAGGGGAGGCCGGCCGGGAAGGCATGTGCTCGCTCGACGCGGCCGCCTTCCGGCAGGCCCTGGAGACCGGCCCGGTGCGGGCCGGCGAGGACGGGGGACAGGCCCTCAGCGTGCTCGCGGCGCAGGACGACGGCACGGTGACCCTCCATGCCGACGCCGACGGTGACCCGGGCCGGGTGGCGGTCAACCGTGCCTTCCTGCTCGACGCCGTGGACGCACTGACCGCCGGACCCGACGACCGACTGGCCCGCCTCGACGACTGACCCGCCGGGGCTCGCGGCCGAGGGCGAGGTCGCCCGCCAGGTCTGTGAGAAGGGCACCCTGGGCCGACCCGCTGCGGCCTCCCCGGCTCGTGGCTGAACCGGAGAAGCCTGGCCGGGCGGCTCCCATGGGCTCACCGAACATCCGGCCTTCGCATCAAGTCCCCACCCAGGAGAGAGCTACTCCTGATTGACGCCCCGCCGCCCCCTGCCTACCGTCGCCCCAACACATCCGAACAGGCGGATCGACGATGACTGACACCACGGGGCACCCCGACAGCAGATCCACCGCCCGGCAGCTCCAGGTGGAGACGCACGGGCTGGACGTGATCGGCGACGCCGAACGCAAAGGCACCCCCCGCACCCTGTTCTGGCCGTGGTTCGGCGCCAACGTGTCCGTCCTGGGCCTGAGTTACGGCTCCTTCGCGCTCGGCTTCGGGATCTCCTTCTGGCAGGCACTCGTCGCCGGCGTGATCGGGATCGTCTTCTCGTTCCTGCTGTGCGGCTTCGTCGCGGTCGCCGGCAAGCGGGGTTCGGCCCCGACGATGGTGCTCAGCCGCGCCGCCTACGGAGTGCGCGGCAACCGGCTGCCGTCGGTCGTCTCCTGGGTGCTCACCGTCGGCTGGGAGACCGTGCTGTGCGCGCTCGCCACCCTGGCCACGGCGACCGTCTTCAGGGAGCTGGGCTGGGGCGGCGGCACCGGAACCCAGGTGCTCGCACTCATCGTGGTCGCCGGGCTCACCGTCGTCGGCGGGGTGATGGGCTTCGACCTGATCATGCGGCTCCAGACCGTGATCACCGTGGTCACGGGCGTCCTGACCGTCGTCTACGTCGGTCTCGTCGCCGACCACATCCACTGGAGCACCGTCAGCGCCCTCCCCACGGGCTCCGCGCAGGAGTTCATCGGCGCACTGGTCTTCATGATGACCGGCTTCGGCCTCGGCTGGGTCAACGCCGCCGCCGACTACTCCCGCTATCTGCCCCGCACCTCGTCGAGCCGGGGCGTGATCGGCTGGACCACCTTCGGCGCCTCCGTGGCCCCCCTGCTCCTGCTGGTCTTCGGACTGCTCCTGGCCGGCTCCTCCACCAAGCTCAGCGCCGCCGTCGCCGCCGACCCGATCGGCGCCCTGACCACCCTCCTGCCCACCTGGTTCCTGGTGCCCTTCGCCGTCGTCGCCGTCCTCGGCCTGGTCGGCGGCGCGGTCCTCGACATCTACTCCTCCGGCCTCGCCCTGCTGTCCGCGGGCCTGCGGATCCCGCGACCGCTGGCCGCGCTCGTCGACGGCGTCCTGATGATCGCCGGCTCCGTGTACATCGTGTTCTTCGCCGACGACTTCCTCGGTCAGTTCATGGGCTTCCTCACCACCCTCGGCGTCCCCATCGCCGCGTGGTGCGGGATCATGCTCGCCGACCTCGCGCTGCGCCGCCGCGACTACGACGAGGCCGACCTGTACCGCCCCGGCGGCCGTTACGGCGACGTGCCGCCCGTTCCTCTGCTCCTCACGGTCCTCGCCACCGTCCTCGGCTGGGGCCTGGTCACCAACTCGGCCGCCGGCTGGCTGGACTGGCAGGGCTATCTCCTCGGCTCCCTCGGCCTGGGCGGCAAGTCCGGCGCGTGGGCCTACGCCAACCTCGGCGTCCTGGCCGCGCTCGCGACCGGTTTCCTCGGCACCCTGACCCTCGGCCGCGGCCGGGTCCGCGCCCAGGAGGAGGCCGTATGACGAGGGAAAACCGTACGGCGGGGGAGGCCCTGTGACGACGGGGCGGCTCGTCGTCATCGACATGCAGCGTGTCTTCGCCGAGCCCGACAGCCCTTGGGCCGCCCCGCGCTACGCCGAGGCGGCGGCAGGTGTACGGCTGCTGCTGCCGGCCTTCGCCGACCGGGTCACCTTCACCCGCTTCGTCGCCCCCGCGGAGCCCACCGGCGCCTGGCGGGCCTACTACGCGCGGTGGCCCTTCGCCCTCCAGCCCCCGGACGCCCCGCTGTGGCGGCTCACCGACGACTTCGCCGACCGGGCGCCGCACGTCCTGGACGCCACCACCTTCGGCAAATGGACCCCCGAACTCGCCGCCCGGGTCGCCCCCGAGGGCCGGCTGGTCCTGGCCGGGGTCAGCACCGACTGCTGTGTCCTGTCCACGGCCCTGGCCGCCGCCGACGCCGGGGTCGAGACATGGGTGGTGTCCGACGCGTGCGCCGGCGTGGACGACGACTCGCACCGCACGGCGCTCGACGTGATGGGGACGTACGGCCCGCTCGTCCGGATCGTCACGGTGGACGAAGTCCTCGCGTCCTGAAGCCGTCGCCCGCTGCCGCCGGTCGCCCCCGGTGGGCAACGTGCCGATTCCCTGACCTCTCGTACGCATGCTCTCGGCCCGCTCGGGTACGCGAGCAGGACCGCGCCCCGGGCGATCATGTCCGCGGGCGGGCCTGCACGACAGCCGCTACCAGGGGATCTGCCATGGACACACCCGCCAATGACCACACCGCAACACCGGCCCAGCGGGCGCTGGACGCGCTGACCCAGAACACCGAGGACACGACGGCGCTGGACACGCTCGCCACCAGCGAGGTGCTCATCCCGGTGCCGGACGACGCCGCCGACGAGGACACCACCGTGGCGCTGCCCGTGCTGGAGCAGCAGGACGGAGCTCCCGTGGTGCCCGTGTTCACCTCCGAGACGGAGATGGCCGAACTGCTGCCGTTCGTCTCCCGCTACCGCCTGGTGCCGCTCGGCGCGCTCGCCGCGCAGTGGCCTGACGGCGACCTGTCGCTCTCCATCGACGCCAGCTCCACGCATCCGCTCACGCTCACCTCCGAGGGTGTGCGCACGCTGCTGGCGCGACCGCAGGGCTGACCACGCGGTGGGGCCCGGCCACCACATACGACGGAGGGGGAGCGGCCGGGCCCGCAGTAGGTGCGGACCTGCTCCCGCCACCGCACCCCGGTTCTCGCCCGCGAGTCGGAGGATGAGCGGCGCCGACCCTGCTCATCCCCGGCGCCGTGCGATCGCCGTGCCCCGACCATAGGACCGATCCGAGAGGCCGTCGCGCCGGAATACGTGGCGCGTGTCCGCAAAACGCGGCGGATCGGCGGGCGCGAGGGCTCACACGGATCGCAGTGTCTGCGAGGGAGACTCCCCGAAGCGCTCCCGGTACCGGCGCGCGAACCGTCCCAGATGCACGAACCCCCACGCATGGGCCACGTCCGTCACGGTCGTCGTCCCCGGTGCCGCCGCCTGCAACTGCCGGTGCACCCGCTGGAGCCGCACCTCGTGGACGTAGGCCATCGGCGACATGCCGACATACGTGCGGAAAGCTTCCTGGAGGGTGCGCAGACTGACCTGGCCGATGGCTGCGAGCCGGTTGGCGTCGTACGGCTCGGCGGGCAGTTCCTGGACGGCGTCCATGACCCGCTTCACGGACGCCGGCCGCATCGGCGGGGGAGGGGCCTCCAGCGCCTCGCGGAAGGTGTGGTCCGTGGCGAACAGCATCCCCTCCAGGAGGGTCTGCTCGAGACGGCCACGGATCATGGGACGGGTCAGCAGTCCGTGCGCCACGTCCCGCTCCAGCAGGTTCCACATCGCGAGCCGCACCCAGCTCAGCCCCGCCCCGCAGGAGACGTCCAGGTACGGGCCGAAGCGCGGCGGACGGCTCACCGAGCGGCCCAGGAGCACCTCCAGCTGCCGTTGCACGGCCACCTTGTCGATCTTCACGGTGAAGGCCTGGCAGTCGGCGGACCAGGTGTCGATGCGGATGCCCCGTTCCGGATCGAAGACCAGGGCCCGCCCCGGGGTCGAGATCTCCGCCCTGCCGCGCCCCTCCTGGATGCTGAAGCAGCCGCTGAAGGGCACGGCGACGTGGTAGACGCCCGGTTCGCCGAAGCTCATCCGCATCTCGGTGCCGAACCGCACGTCTCCCACGGTGAGCGCGCCGAGCTCCACGACGTCGAGCCGGGTGGCGAACCGCGCGGCCGGTCCGGCGACGTCGAGCCGCAGGTCGTAGTAGTGGGCGGCGATCGCGTCGTGCGCCTCCTCCAGGGAGGTCGTCGCGTAGCTGCTGAACTCGGCGGTGCGCTCCTCGTCCCCGGCCAAGGCGTCGTCAGCCCCTTCCCCGCTCGGCGTCTGCTGTTCAGCATGACCCCGGGGGCGATACCTCATGCCGGGCGGGAGGGGGCCGGGTTTCACAGCGCCTGACGCGGGAGCGGGCGGTCCTGCCTGCGCCGGGTGCCGGACCCCGCTCCTCCTGGTCTGCTGCCGGGGCCTAGTCGGCCAGCGTGCGGGCGAGCACCTCGCGTTGCAGGGGGAGTACCTCCGAGTGCAACTCACGGCCCTTGCGGGTGAGGGAGACCCACACGCCCCGCCGGTCCTCCACGCACACCGACCGCTCCACCAGGCCGTCCTTCTCCAGGCGGCCGATCAGCCGGGACAGCGCGCTCTGGCTCAGGTGCACCCGGCCGACGAGGTTCTGCACCCGGCACTGGTCGCCCTCCCGGGGCGACTCGGTGGCGAGGATGTCGAGCACCTCGAAGTCGCTCGCGCCCAGCCCGTGCGGGTGCAGCACGCGGTCGATCTCGCAGATCGTGCGCGCGTGCACCGACAGGATGTCCCGCCACCGCTCCTCAAGACCGGTCCCGGCCGTGTTCACCGCCATAAGTGAACGGTAACACCGAACCGACCATTCGTTGAGTATGCAACTAGTGCATGCGCAAGAGAGTTCAGGCCTGGGGGTCCTGGGTGATCCCCACCAGGTTGCCGTCCGCGTCCTTGACGAAGGCGATCAGCTTGCCGCCACCGACGTCCTGGACGTCCTGAAGGGTCTCGGCGCCTGCCGCCACCAGCGCCGCGAGCGTGGCCCGGATGTCGTCGACGTGCCAGTAGGGGACCGGCCCGGTCATGCCGCGCGCGTGCCCGTTCG
Source organism: Streptomyces sp. 351MFTsu5.1 (assembly GCF_000383655.1). Taxonomy (NCBI): domain Bacteria; kingdom Bacillati; phylum Actinomycetota; class Actinomycetes; order Kitasatosporales; family Streptomycetaceae; genus Streptomyces; species Streptomyces sp. 351MFTsu5.1. Next base: position 19,360 of record NZ_KB911787.1, read on the forward strand.
GGTCGAGGCCGACGTCCTGTCCCGCGTCCTTGAAGCCGACGTAGTACGGTTCGTCCGCGTAGGGCTCCACCCCCAGCAGCGCGCCGAACAGTGCCTTCGCGGCGGCGAGGTCCTTGACGGGGTAGATGATCGTCTTCAGGCCGGCGGTCATGGTGTGCTCCTCCGTGAGGTGTTCCCGACGTTTTCCGTCGGTGGTCTCACGCTAGGCCGGGGAAGCGGGGACCGCTTCTCCGATCCTGACCGGTCGGGGGCACCGCGCTTCACCGGCATCGGCGATCCGCTGCGACCGTGCGGAGCGGATGGTCCCCCTGCACCGGATCCCGTGCCTGCGGCCCCGCCGCACCGGATCCCGTGCCTGCGATGCCTTGCGGCCGATCCTGGCCCCGGAAGTGGTGGAGATCCCGCCCCACACGGTCCCCGCCGCCGCAGGCGTCACGTCGATTCCCGTAGCACCAGTTCCGTCGGAAGGATCACCGCCGCCGGGTCCTCGCCCCCGAGCTGGGCCAGCAGGACGCGGACCATCTCGGCGCTGATGCGGTCGTAGGGCTGGCGGATCGTGGTGAGGGCGGGGGTGGCCTCGGTCGCCGCGTTGGAGTCGTCGAAGCCGCCCACCGACACGTCCTCCGGCACCCGGCGGCCCGCGCGGCGCAGTGCGGTCAGGGCGCCCAGGGCCATGAGGTCGGAAGCGACGAACACGGCGTCCATGTCCGGCGCCCGGGCCAGCAGCGACTCGGTGGCCGCCTCCCCACTGCCCCGGCTGTAGTCGCCGGAGATCACGAGCCGCTCGTCGATCCCGATGCCCGCCTCCGCGAGCACCTCCTTGTACCCGGCGAGGCGGTCGACCCCGCCCGGCGAGTCCGGCGGGCCCGTCACGATGCCGATCCGGCGCCGGCCCCGCGACAGCAGATGGCGCACCATGTCACGGGCGCCGTCCCGGTCGTCGGCGGCCACGTAACTCACCTTGGAGCCGGACCTCATGGGCTTGCCGCACTGGACGACGGGCACGCCCGCCTTGTGCAGCTCCTCGGCCACCGGGTCGGCGGAATGGCTGGTCACCAGGAGCACCCCGTCGAGGTGGCCGGCCGTGATGAACCGCTTGATCCGGCGCCGCTCGTCCTCGGTGCCCGCCAGCATCAGCAGCAGCGGGATGTCGTGCGCGGCGAGCGCCTGGGTGCAGCCGCGCAGCAGGACGTTGAAGTTGGGGTCCTCGAAGAACCGCTCCTGGGGCTCGGTGAGGAGGAAGCCGACCGAGTCGGAGCGTCCGGTGATCAGTGAGCGGGCGTGCCGGTTGACGACGTAACCCGTCTTGCGGATCGCGGAGTTGACCGCCTCCTGCGCGGCGGGGGAGACGTAGTGTCCGCCGTTGAGCACCCGCGAGACGGTGCCCCGCGAGACCCCCGCCTCGCGTGCCACGTCGTGGATCGTCGGCGGTCTGCGCCGGCCCCCCGCATTGTTCATGGTCACGACTCTAAGCCCCGTGCGGGCGGCACGGGGGTGCGTGACCGACGGGCCGCCTCGGGCAGAGGGCGCACGGACTGGGATCGTGCACAGAATTGTTCGAGGGCGAGCACTTGGCAAGGTTTGCCTGTGTGCGGTTATCTTGGGCCGCAGGCGTCCAGAGCTGTGTGTGCACGTTCCCAACCAATCGACCCGGGAGAGACCCATGCCGGAGACCACACCCAGGGGCCTCAGCAGGCTCGCCTACGGCGGGGACTACAACCCCGAGCAGTGGCCGGAGAGTGTCTGGGACGAGGACGTCCGGCTGATGCGGGAGGCCGGGGTCACCATGGTCAGCGTCGGGATCTTCTCCTGGGCGCTCCTGGAGCCCGAGCCCGGCGGGTACGACTTCGGCTGGCTGGACCGGGTCATGGACCTGCTCCACGAGAACGGCATCCGCGTCGACCTCGGCACTCCCACGGTCGCCCCGCCCAAGTGGTTCTACCGCGCCCACCCGGACGCGCTGCCCGTCACCGCCGACGGCACCCGTCTCGCCTTCGGCTCCCGCGGCGCCATCTGCCACAGCAACGGCGCCTACCGCGCGGCCGCCGCCGGCATCACCACCCGGCTCGCCGAGCGCTACGCCGACCATCCGGGCCTCGCGATGTGGCACGTGCACAACGAGTACGGCGTCCCCGTCTCCGCCTGCTGGTGCGACTCCTGCGCCGACCACTTCCGCCGCTGGCTGGAGACGAGGTACGGCGGGGTCGACGGCGTCAACGAGGCCTGGGGAACCGCCTTCTGGGGCCAGCACTACACGAGCCTGGAACAGATCGACCCGCCCCGCACCGCCGCCACCGTCGGCAACCCGGGCCAGGCCCTGGACTACAGACGGTTCGCCGACGCCACCATGCGCGAGAACTTCTGCACCGAACGGGACATCCTGCACCGCCTCTCCCCGGGCATCCCGGTCACCACCAACTTCATGACGGCGCTCAGCCAGTGCGACTCCGTCGACTACTGGGCGTGGGGCCGCGAGGTCGACATCGTCACCAACGACCACTACCTCATCACCGACGGCCGCCGCACCCACGTCAACCTCGCCATGGCGGCGGACCTCACCCGCTCCGTCGCAGGCGGCGCCCCCTGGATCCTGCTGGAGCACTCCACCTCCGGCGTCAACTGGCAGTCCCGCAACCCCGCCAAGGCACCCGGTCAGATGGCCCGCAACTCCCTCGCGCACGTGGCCCGCGGCTCCGAGGGCGCCATGTTCTTCCAGTGGCGGCAGTCCAGGCGCGGCGCCGAGAAGTTCCACTCGGCGATGGTCCCGCACGGCGGCACCGACACCCGCGTGTGGCGCGAGGTCGTCGAACTGGGCGCCGCCCTCGACTCGTTGAGCGCGGTCCGCGGCACCCGCACGCGGGCCGACGTGGCGGTCCTGTGGGACTGGCACTCCTGGTGGGCGCAGAACCTCGACTGGCGGCCGAGCGTCGACCACGACGCCCGCGAGCGCGCCGACGCCTTCTACGAGGCACTCTACGACCGCCACCTCACGGTCGACTTCGCCCACCCGGAGGCCGACTTGTCGGCTTATCCCCTTGTCGTCGTACCGGCGCTGTACCTGATGACCAGGAAGGCCGGGCGTAACCTCACGCGCTACGTCGAGAACGGCGGCACCCTCGTCGTGTCGTACTTCTCCGGCATCGTCGACGAGCACGACGCCGTCCACGAGGGTGCCTGTCCCGGCGCGCTCCGTGACGTCCTCGGGCTCACCGTCGAGGAGTTCTCGCCGCTGCTCCCGGAGCAGCGGGTCCGGGTCACCGGCCCCGACGGCTCCGAGCTCACCGGTGACGTGTGGACCGAGTTCGTGGTGCCGCGCGGCGCCGAGACCGTGTGGACGTACGCGGACGGTCTGACCGCGGGCCACCCCGCCGTCACCCGGCACCGCCACGGCCGGGGCACCGCCTGGTACGTCTCGACCCGTCTGACCGCCCAGGGTCTCGACGCACTCCTCGGCCGGTCCGCCGAGGACGCCGGGCTCCCCTCGCGCGCCGACCTGCCCCACGACGTCGAGGTCGTCCGGCGCGACGGTGCGTCCGGTCCCTACGTCTTCGTGGTCAACCACACGGCGACCGAGGCCAAGGTGCCCCTGGGCGGGGCGGGCACCGAGCTGCTGACCGGTGAGCGCGCCGCGGGCCGCCTCGCGGTTCCGGCCGGTGCCGTCAGGGTCGTACGCCTCGACGCCTGAGCCCGTCCGGCCACGTGCCCCGCCGACTCCCCTCCGCCCGCGAGACCGCGAGCCGCGGGCGGAGGGGGCCTCGTCCCCCGTCCCTCCCCGGTCAGCGGCCGTACAAGCCGAACAGCCCCTTGTCGCAGCGGAGTTCGATATCGGACAAGCTCCGCGACCCCGGGACAGGGCCGCCGCCGCTGCGGGACAGTGGTGAGACGCAGAGGGAGGGGCGGAGGGGACGAGATGCTGAGGACTCCGACCGGCCGGCGGCGCCTGGACATCCTGGAGTGGCTGAAGGACCCGGCCGCGCACTTCCCCCCGCAGCGGCACATCGACCCCGTCGAGGACGGCGTCTCCGCGCACGCCGTCGCGGTCAAACTCGGCGTGTCGCGTTCGGTCGCGGAGACCCATCTCGGCCTCCTCGTGAACACCGGCCTGGTGCGCACCAAGAGAATCCGGTGGCGTACCTACTACCGTCGCGACGAGATGCGCATCGCCGAGGTGGCGCGCATGTTCGAGAAGGGCTGGTAGCGACCCGCACCGGAAGGGCAGACAGCACATGGACCGTCCCACCGCACTGACCCCACGCCACTACGTCGCCCTCGGCGGCCACGGTCCCGAGGATGTCGTCGCCGACGGCCGGGGCCGGGTCCTGACCGGCGTGGCGGACGGCCGCATCCTGCGCGTCGACGGCCTGACGGAACCCGTCGCACCCCGTGTCGAGGTCCTCGCCGACACCGGTGGCAGGCCCCTTGGCCTCGAACTCCTCCCGGACGGCTCCCTGTTGGTGTGCGACGCGGAACGCGGACTCCTCGGCGTCGACCTCACCGACGGCTCGGTGCGCGTGGTCGCCGACGAGGTGGCGGGGGAGAGGCTGCGGTTCACCAGCAATGTGGTCGCGCTGTCCGACGGCAGCGTGTACTTCACCGTCTCCAGCCGCCGTTACCCCCTCGACCAGTGGATCGGCGACATCGTCGAACACACCGGGACCGGGCGGCTGCTGCGTCTGGCCCCCGGTGATGTCACCCCCGAAGTCCTCCTGGAGGGGCTCCAGTTCGCCAACGGCCTCGCGGCGAGTGCCGACGAGTCCTTCCTCGTCGTCGCCGAGACCGGCGCCCGCCGCCTCACCCGCTACTGGCTCGACGGACCTCGGGCGGGCCGCACCGAACCCCTCGCCGAGAACCTCCCCGGCATGCCCGACAACATCTGGCGCGGCGGACCCGACGGACCGATCTGGGTCTCCCTCGCCGGACCCCGGATCCCGCCGCTCGACCTGCTGCACCGCGCCGCGCCGCCGGTCCGCCGAGCCGCCGCCCGCGTCGCCGTGGGCGCCCCGTACCGGCCCACCGGCTTCGTCGGGATGCTCGCGGTCGACGACGAGGGCCGCACCGTCCACCACCTCACCCGCCGCCGCTCCCGGTTCCGCATGGTCACCAGCGTGTGCGAGGCCTCCGGCCACCTGGTCCTGGGCAGCCTGTGGGAGCGCGGTATCGCGCTGTGCGAGCCGCCCGCCGCGAAGTGACCCCGGCCGGGCCCCGGCGTTACCCTGGTCCTCGGTCGCGATCACCGTCGCGACGCGGCGGTGGGGCCCGCCGTACCCGAACCGCGGCGAAGGTGCCGCCAACGGTCCCTACTTGCGATGGAGCGCGCCCGCACGCCCGGGCACCGGCGAGTAGGAGAGACACCACGATGACAGCCCCGGAAAGCCTCCGCGCCCCCGCGCGGCCCCCACGGCAGTCCCCGTGGCAGGGCCAGGCGCCCGTGGTGGCGATGGTCGCCCTCGGCGGCGCCCTGGGCGCGACGGCCCGCTACGCCCTCGCGCTGCACTGGCCCGCGCACCCGGGCCAGTTCCCCTGGGCGACCTTCTGGACCAACGTCGTCGGCTGTGCCGTCATCGGCGTGTTCATGGTCGTCATCACCGACGTGTGGGCCGCCCACCGCCTGGTCCGCCCGTTCTTCGGCACCGGTGTCCTCGGCGGCTTCACCACCTTCTCCACCTATGCCGTCGACATCCAGAAACTCGTCGACCACGGCCGGCCCCTCACGGGCCTGGCCTACCTCGCCGCGACCCTGCTCGCGGCCCTCACGGCGGTGTGGCTGGCGTCCACGGCGGCCCGCCGCGTCCTGAAGCGGAGGCAGCCATGACGAGGCTCACCGGCAGCGCGCTGCGCCTCACCGTCCACATCGGCGAGAACGACACCTGGCACCACAAGCCCCTCTACTCCGAGATCGTGCACCGCGCGCACGCCGCCGGGCTCGCCGGAGCCAGCGTCTTCCGCGGCATCGAGGGCTTCGGCGCGTCCTCCCTGATCCACACCTCCCGGCTGCTGTCCCTCAGCGAGGACCTGCCGGTGGCCGTGGTCATCGTCGACACCGAGACGCGCGTACGGGAGTTCCTGCCGCAGCTCGACGAACTCGTCACCGAGGGACTGGTGACCCTGGACGCGTGCGAGGTCATCCGGTACGTCGGCCGCGACGACCGCCAGGAGCCGAACCGGGGCAGAACGGGCATGAAGGGTAAGAAGTCGTTGTGAACTGGCTGCTGGTCGTCGCGGGTGCCGTGGTCGGTGCCCCGCTCCGCTACCTCACCGACCGGGCCGTCCAGTCGAGGCACGACTCGGTCTTCCCCTGGGGCACCTTCGCCGTCAACGTCACGGGGTGCCTGATCCTGGGCCTGCTCACCGGCGCCGCGGCGGCGGGGGCCGCCGGGTCCCACCTCCAGCTGTTGCTGGGCACCGGGCTGTGCGGGGCGCTGACGACGTACTCGACGTTCTCGTACGAGACCCTGCGGCTGGCCGAGACCGGGGCGCGCTTCTACGCCGCCGCGAACGTGGCCGCGAGCCTCGTGGCAGGTCTGGGGGCAGCCTTCGCGGGCGTCGCGTTGGCGCAGGTGGTGTGGGCGTAGGAATTCCGTCCTCGCCCGCGTGTAGTAAGACTGAGCCCTCCGCACCTGCCTTCCCCTGAGAAGAACTGGATCCCATGAGCGTCATCAGCGTCGGTCAGGCCGTCGTCCTCGGAGCCGTCGAGGGGGTGACCGAGTTCCTGCCCGTCTCCTCGACCGGCCATCTCAAGATCGTCGAGGGGCTCATGAACATCCCCGTCGACGACGACGCCGTCGTCGGGTTCTCGGCCGTCATCCAGGTGGGCGCGATCGCCGCCGTGCTCGTCTACTTCTTCAAGGACATCGTGCGGATCGTCTCCGCGTGGGGGAGGGGGCTCGTCCACAAGGAGGAGCGCTACCACCACGACTACAAGTTCGCGTGGTGGGTGATCGCCGCGACCGTCCCGATCGTCGTCGTCGGCCTCGCCGCCAAGCCGCTCATCGAGGGGCCGCTCGCCTCCCTGTGGGTGGTCGCGGGCTCGCTGATCGTCGGCAGCGGGGTGATGTGGGCGGCGGACCAGATGGGCCGACACAAGCGGGGTGAGGACGACACCTCCTTCAAGGACGCCATGCTGGTCGGCAGCTCGCAGATCCTCGCCCTGCTGTTCCCCGGCTTCTCCCGCTCGGGCGCCACCATGTCCACGGCCCTCATTCTCGACCTGGACCGCGTCGCCGCGACCCGCCTCTCCTTCTTCCTCGGCATCCCCGCCCTCACCGGCGCCGGGATCTACGAGCTCAAGGACGCCCTGGGCACGGGCGTGGGCGCGGCACCGCTCGCCGTCGGCACGGGGGTCTCCTTCGTCGTCGCCTACGCCTCCATCGCCTGGCTGCTGAAGTTCGTGGCGAAGCACTCCTTCAACGCCTTCGTGATCTACCGCCTCGTCGTCGGCGTCCTCCTGTTCGGCCTGCTGGCCACGGGGACGCTGTCCGGCTGAACCGGGACGGGGGCGGGGGCGCTCCCGACATGGCGCCGCTGGAGCCGCGGGCCTGCGACCCCGCCCCGCGCCTGTGCTGTGCCGGCCGTGTGGCGTGGGTGAGCGTCGGTGCAGCGGAAGGTCCGCCGATGCCTGCGCCTTGTCGCCAGGAGACGGCGACCCCGTCTGCGCTGCACCGGCCTGTTCGGCGTCGCCGCCCGTCCTCTGTCCTGGGGGTGATGCGGCTTTGCCCCGCGTGCTTGCTCCCGCCGGGCAGGGCGTTCACCGGGCCGTTGCCTCGTCGGTGCAGCGGCCTTCACCTCGTCCATGCCCTGCAGGGCCACGTGATGCCTGTGACTGTGGCCCGGTCGCTGCGCTGCACCGGCCTGTTCGGCGTCGCCGCCCGTCCTCTGTCCTGGTGGTGATGCGGCTTTGCCCCGCGTCCTTGCTCCCGCCGGGCAGGGCGTTCACCGGGCCGTTGCCTCGTCGGTGCAGCCGCCTCCACCTCGTCCATGCCCTGCAGGGCCACGTGATGCCTGTGCCTGTGGCCCGGCCGCTGCGGAGCCGTCGGCCTGTGGCGGTGCCGTCTTCTGTCCACTCCGCGTAGCCCCGGCCCTGCCCCCAGACATCTCCGCCCGCGTCAGTGCACGCCGTCGCCCTGCCGCCGCGTCCCACCCGCCCCGTCGGCCACGCCGAGCACGCCCACGTCGCCCGGGGCTCGGTCCGCTCGGCCGAGGTCCTGCTCGCCCTTGGCAATGCCGCCCCCGTCGCGAGGCACCCACCACCCCGGCATCCCGGAGCGCCCCGGACTCTTGACAGCACCCTCTCGTCGCCCGGAGTATCTCTCCCGTGAACCTGTCAGACAGCCGGACAGCCAGTCAGCCTCCGCGACGCGTCAGCGCCATGGAGGCCGTCCTGGCGCACCTGCGTGGCGCCATCGAGCGCGGGGAGTACGCCATCGGCGACAAGCTCCCCTCCGAGGCGGAGCTCTGCCGGACCCTGGAGGTCAGCCGGCCAGTGCTGCGTGAGGCCCTCAGGGCCCTGCAGACCATGGGGCTGACCGTCTCCAAGACCGGCAAGGGCACCTTCGTCGTCGCCGACGCGGTGGAGGACCCCACCTTCGGCGACTACGCGGCCAGCGACCTCCTGGAGGTCCGCCGGCACGTCGAGATCCCGGTCGCCGGGTACGCGGCCAACCGCCGCACCCCGGAGAACCTCGACCACCTGGCCCACCTCCTGGACCGGATGGAACGGGAGACCGACACCACGGCATGGGTCGCGATGGACACCCTCTTCCACCTCGCCGTGGCCGAGGCCGCCCAGAACCCGGTCTTCCGCCGGGTCATCGAGGAGATCCGCGACGCACTGGCGCGCCAGTCGGCCTTCCTCAACGAACTGGGCGGCCGCCGCGAGCAGTCCAACCGCGAGCACCGCGCGATCGTCGAGGCGCTGATCGACGGTTCCGAGCACGACGCGGTCGAGGCGATGTCCCACCACCTCGACCGCGTCGAGACCACCCTCACCGACATCGTGCGTTCCCCGCGCACGGATGCGGACCCCTCCAAGGAAAGCGAAGCCCAGGCGTGAGCGAGCAGAGCCTGCACGACGATGTGCGGAAACGTTCCAGCCATGTCGACGCCGGAGACGAGGGCTACAGCAAGTCGCTGAAGTCCCGACACGTCAACATGATCGCCATCGGTGGCGCGATCGGCACCGGCCTCTTCCTCGGCGCCGGCGGCCGCCTCGCCGACGCCGGCCCCTCCCTGTTCATCGCCTACGCGGTCTGCGGTGTCTTCGCCTTCCTGGTCGTCCGCGCGCTCGGCGAACTCGTCCTCTACCGGCCCTCCTCCGGCGCCTTCGTGTCGTACGCCCGGGAGTTCCTCGGCGAGAAGGGCGCGTACGTCGCCGGCTGGATGTACTTCCTGAACTGGGCCACCACCGGCATCGCCGACATCACCGCGGTCGCCCTCTACACCCACTACTGGGGCATGTTCGCCGACATCCCGCAATGGACGCTCGCGCTCATCGCCCTCGCCGTCGTCCTCACGGTGAACCTCATCTCCGTGAAGATGTTCGGCGAGCTGGAGTTCTGGTTCGCCATCATCAAGGTGAGCGCGCTCGTGGCGTTCATGCTGATCGGCATCTTCCTGCTGGCCACCCAGCACCCCATCGACGGCCACCACCCCGGCCCGGCCCTGATCACCGACAACGGTGGCGTCTTCCCCAACGGCATGCTGCCGATGCTGCTGATCATCCAGGGCGTCGTCTTCGCCTACGCCTCCGTCGAACTCGTCGGCGTCGCCGCGGGCGAGACCGAGAACCCCGAGAAGATCATGCCCAAGGCGATCAACTCGATCATGTGGCGCGTCGGCCTCTTCTACGTCGGCTCGGTCGTCCTGCTCTCGATGCTGCTGCCCTGGAACAAGTACACGGCCGGCGAGAGCCCCTTCGTGACCGTCCTGTCCAACATCGGCATTCCGGCGGCCGGCGGCGTGATGAACCTCGTCGTCCTCACCGCGGCCATGTCCTCCCTCAACTCCGGCCTGTACTCCACCGGCCGCATCCTGCGCTCCATGGCGATGTCCGGCTCCGCCCCGAAGTTCACCGGGGTGATGAGCCGCAGCCAGGTCCCCTACGGCGGCATCCTGCTCACCAGCGGCATCTGCGTGCTCGGCGTCGGCCTCAACTACGTCGTCCCCTCCGACGCGTTCGAGATCGTGCTGAACTTCGCCGCCATCGGCATCCTCGCCACCTGGGGCATGATCATGATCTGTCACCTGCTCTTCTGGCAGAAGACCGAGAAGGGCGACCTGACCCGCCCCGGCTACCGGCTGCCGGGATCCCCCTGGACCGAACTCGTGACGCTGGCCTTCCTCGCCTCCGTCCTGGTCCTCATGTACGCCGACGGCGGCGCGGGCCGCACCACCGTGCTGTGTCTCCCGCTGATCGTCGCGGCCCTCGTCGCCGGCTGGTTCGCCGTCCGCGGCCGGGTCGCCCGGACATCCACCGCAACCGAATCCACCGGCGTCGACGGGTGAGTGAACGCGTGGACGCCGGGGCCGACCCCGCCGGCGTCCACGCGTGCATGCTCGCGCGCGACCGAGACTCCACATCCACCGGCGCCGACACGCCACCCGCGTGGCGCCTCCCGAGAAACAGGCAGTGATGTTCAGCAGTTCCGTCGCGGACGCACCCCTTGTCCGTGAGCCCCTCCACGCTCCCGTCGCCCACCTCATCCGCGGTGGCCTGGTCGAGGGCACCCACTACGGATCCGTCGTCATCCTCGGCCGGGACGGGGAGGTCCGCTTCCAGCTCGGTGACATCGAGGCCGCGTTCTACCCGCGCTCGGCGCTCAAGCCGGTCCAGGCCGTCGCCATGGTCCGGGCCGGGCTGCCCCTCGACGGCGAGCTCCTGTCGCTGACCGCCGCCAGCCACTCCGGCGAGGAACGCCACCTCGACGGGGCGCGCCGGATCCTGGACCTGGCGGGGATCACCGAGGCCGCCCTGCGCAACGTCCCGGACATGCCGTTCGGTCCGGCGGTGCGGGACGAGTGGATCCGGGACGGACGCGGGCCCTCCCGGCTCGCGCAGAACTGCTCCGGGAAGCACGCGGCGATGCTGTACACCTGCGTGCTCAACGACTGGCCCCTGGACGGGTACCTCGACCCCGCGCACCCGCTCCAGCAGGCGATCGCCGAGATCGTCGAGGACCTGACCGGGCAGCGGATCGCGCGCGTGACGGTCGACGGCTGCGGTGCGCCGCTGTTCTCCGTCTCCCTGCACGGCCTCGCGAGGGCCGCCGCCCGGATCACGTCCGCGGCTCCCGGTACGCCCGAGGCGCGGCTCGCCGACGCGATGCGTGCGCATCCGGAGATGGCGTCCGGGGCGGGGCGCGATGTGGCCGCGCTGATGCGGGCGGTGCCGGGGCTGCTGGCCAAGGACGGGTTCGAGGGCGTCGAGGTCGCGGCCCTTCCCGACGGGCGGGCCGTCGCCGTCAAGATCTCCGACGGGGCGAACCGGGCGCGGATTCCGGTGGCCGCGGCGGCGCTTGCCCGTGCGGGTGTCCCGGGGGACCTGCTCACGGAGTTCCAGGGGGAGGCGTTGCTCGGGGGCGGCGTTGAGGTCGGGTCTGTGCGGCCCGTTCGTTCGCTCGACCCCGTTTCTGTGTCTGCCTGCGCCTGAGAGCTCGGTCGTCCCTGTCGGATCGCGGGTGCGGGCCCGTCGTGGCTCGTCGCGCCCGCGCGGCGGAGCCGCATTTCCAACATAGCCCCGCGCCCCTGAAAAAAACCTACCTGAGCCTCTCTCAGAAGAAGGACCTACCCTCATGAGTGCCGTCATCAGCCGCCGTGAGCACGACCTGCTGGGTGATCGGGACGTACCCGGCGACGCCTACTGGGGTGTCCACACCCTGCGGGCCACCGAGAACTTCCCCATCACCGGCACCCCGATCTCCGCCTACCCGCACCTGATCGACGCCCTCGCCGCCGTCAAGGAGGCCGCCGCGCTTGCCAACGAGGAGCTGGGGCTGCTGGAGTCCCGCAAGGCGGCCGCGATCGTCGAGGCCTGCCGGGAGATCCGGGACGGGAAGCTGCACGACCAGTTCGTGGTGGACGTGATCCAGGGCGGCGCCGGTACCTCCACCAACATGAACGCCAACGAGGTCATCGCGAACCGGGCGCTGGAGCTGCTGGGGCACGAGAAGGGGCAGTACTCGTTCCTGCACCCCAACGAGGACGTCAACCTGGGGCAGTCGACCAATGACGTCTACCCGACCGCCGTCAAGATTGCGACGGTCTTCGCGGTGCATGGACTGCTCAAGGCGATGGCTGTACTCCAGGACTCCTTCGCCCGTAAGGCCGTCGAGTTCCGTGATGTGCTCAAGATGGGCCGTACACAGTTGCAGGACGCGGTGCCCATGACGCTCGGTCAGGAGTTCTCGGCCTATGCCGTCATGATGGACGAGGACCGCAGCCGTCTTGACGAGGCCGTCGAGTTGATCCATGAGATCAACCTGGGCGCCACGGCCATCGGGACAGGACTCAATGCTCCCGTCGGGTACGCCGAGTCGGCCCGCCGTCACCTCGCCGGGATCACCGGGCTGCCGCTGGTCACCGCGGCCAACCTGGTCGAGGCCACCCAGGACTGCGGGGCGTTCGTCCAGATGTCCGGCGTACTGAAGCGGATCGCGGTCAAGCTGAGCAAGAGCTGCAACGACCTGCGGCTGCTGTCGTCGGGTCCGCGGGCCGGTCTCGGCGAGATCAACCTGCCCCCCGTGCAGGCCGGTTCGTCGATCATGCCCGGCAAGGTCAACCCGGTGATCCCCGAGGTCGTCAACCAGGTCGCCTTCGAGGTCATCGGGAACGACGTCGCCATCACCATGGCCGCGGAGGCCGGGCAGCTCCAGCTCAACGCCTTCGAGCCGATCATCCTGCACTCCCTGTCCGAGTCGGTCACCCACCTGCGCGCCGCCTGTCTGACGCTCGCCGAGCGCTGCGTGGACGGCATCACCGCCAACACCGAGGTGCTGCGCCGGACCGTCGAGAACTCCATCGGCCTGGTCACCGCCCTCAACCCGCACATCGGCTACACGGCCGCCACCGACATCGCCAAGGAGGCCCTCGCCACGGGCCGCGGGGTGGCCGAACTCGTCCTGGAGAAGGGCCTGTTGCCCGCCGAGACCCTCGCCGACCTGCTGCGTCCGGAGATCCTCGCCGGCAGTGGCTCGCCCGCGGCCTGACGGCCCTCACCTGCCGCGATGCGCTCCACGACCGGCCCGGAGGCACAATAGTGATCATGACAACGACGTCGTCGCTCACCTTCCAGCCGGTCCTGGAGCGCATCGCCGAGGAGATCGCCCGGACCCCGGGCCGCGGCCGCGCCGCCGACTACATCCCGGCGCTCGCCGCCTGCGACCCGCGCAGCTTCGGCATGGCCGTCGCGGAGCTGGACGGCACGGTGTACGGGGTCGGCGACTGGCGCGAGCCGTTCTCCACGCAGTCCCTCACCAAGGTGTTCACCCTCGCCCTCGACCTGGCCCGCGAGGGCGACGAACTCTGGGAGCACGTGGGCCGCGAGCCCTCCGGCAACCCCTTCAACTCCCTGGTTCAGCTGGAGTACGAGAACGGCATCCCGCGCAACCCGTTCATCAACGCGGGCGCCCTGGTCGTCACCGACCGCCTGCACAGCCGTACCGCGGACGCGGCGGGCGCACTCCTGTCCTTCCTGCGCGAGGAGAGCGGCAACCCGGACCTGGACTTCGACGAGGAGGTCGCCGCGTCCGAGGCGGCGCACGGCGACCGCAACGCGGCCCTGGCCCACTTCATGGCCGCGTACGGCAACATCGACAACGACATCCCCGCCCTGCTCGACCAGTACTTCCGCCAGTGCTCGGTCCGGGCGTCCTGCGCCGACCTGGCCCTCGCCACCGGCTTCCTGGCCCGCCACGGCATCCGCGCCGACGGCACCCGCCTCCTCACCCGCAGCCAGGCCAAGCAGATCAACGCCATCATGCTGACCTGCGGCACGTACGACGCGGCGGGCGACTTCGCCTACCGGGTGGGCCTGCCCGGCAAGAGCGGCGTGGGCGGCGGCATCATCGCGGTGGTACCGGGCCGCTGCACCCTGTGCGTCTGGAGCCCGGGCCTGGACGAACGCGGCAACTCGGTGGCGGGCGTGGCGGCCCTGGACAGGTTCACGACCCTGACGGGCCTGTCGGTGTTCTGAGAGCACCACCTTCCGAGAGCGCCACCATCCGGGAGCGCCGTCTTCCGAGAGCGCCGCCGGGTGCGAGCGACCGGCCCGCACCGGTCACACTCCGGTCGCCACCCTGTCGCCTCCCCGCCACCCTCGACTGCCACGCTGCCCACGTGCTGGCCAACGTCCCCGTCGATCTCCGCCGCTGCCAGGTCCTCGGTCTGGCCGGCACCGCGTTTCTCGCCGCAGGGGGCGAGACCGCGGGTGCCCTGCCCGTGCGTGAGCTCCTCGCCCCGGCCTCGCCGCAGGCCGCGCTGGGGCTGGTGGGTGTCTACTTCGGCGTCGTGCTCCTGATAGCGGCCTGGCTGCTGCTCGGCCGTCTGGTGCGCGACCCCGCCACCCGGCCCGGCACCCGTGAGCTCATCGTCGTCCTCGCCGTCTGGTCGGCCCCGCTGCTGCTCGCCCCGCCTTTGTTCAGCAGGGACGTCTACAGCTACCTCGCCCAGGGCGCCATGGCCGACGCCCACATGGACGTCTACACCCACGGCCCGGCCCTCCTCGGCGGCCCTCTCGCCGACGAGGTCGCCCCCATGTGGCGCGACACGGCCGCCCCGTACGGGCCCGTGTTCCTCGGCCTCGCCTCCGCCCTCGCCAAGGCGTCCCGGGGCGAACTGCCCGCCGGTCTGTTCGGGATGCGGCTTGTCGCCCTGCTCGGCGTGGCCCTCATGGCGGCCGCCCTGCCCCGGCTCGCCCGGCACAGCGGCGCCGACCCGGCCGCCGCGCTCTGGCTCGGCGCCCTCAACCCGCTCGTCCTGCTCCACCTGGTCGCGGGCGCCCACAACGACGCCGTGATGCTGGGACTGCTCGGCCTCGGACTGGTCGCCGCGCTGGGGAGGTGGCCGGTCCTTGGAGCCGTCCTCGTGACACTGGCCGCGCTCGTCAAGGCGCCCGCCGTGCTCGGGCTCGCGGCGATCGTCGTCCTGCGGATCCGGGCCGGCGACCGTCCGGCGCGAGCCGTCCTCACCGCCGCCGCGTCGGCCGCCGCCACCACGGTCGCCGTGACGGCCGTGGCGGGCACCGGCTACGGCTGGATAGGCGCCCTCAACACCCCTGTGTCGTCCGGCAACTGGGCCCTGACCACCCTCCTCGGCCGCGCCACCGCGGCCCTGCTGAAGCGGCTCGGCAGCGACCTGGCCCCGCTGGCCGTCCCCGCCTGGCACGCCCTCGGCATCGTCCTCGCCGTCGCCCTCATCGCCTGGACCTGGCTGCGCCTTCGCCCACGGCCGGTCTACGCCCTCGGCCTCAGCCTCGCCACCGTCGCCGCCCTCGGCCCGGCGATCCGCCCCTGGTATGCGCTGTGGGGCCTGTTCCTGATAGCGGCCGCCGCACCCAGTGCCTCCGTACGCGACCGGGTGGCCGCCCTGACGGGGGTCCTCGCCCTCGCCACCCTGCCGAGCGGCGGCCCCGCCGACGGCGGCCAACTGGTCCTCGCCGTCTCGGGCGGAGTGCTCGCCCTGGTCGTCCTCGTCCAGGCTCACCAGACCGCGCGCGCCGCGACGGGACACGCGGCGTGAGGGCGCCGGGCACGGACCACGGCCGGCTGCTCCTGGTCCTGACCGTCGCCGCCGCCGTCACCGCGTTCACGGCGACCGTGCCGCTGCTGCGCGACTGGTTCGACCTGCGCGTCTACCACGGAGCCGTCGACACCTGGATCCACCACGGCGGACGGCTCTACGACTACCGGGTCCCGGGGACGCCGTACGGCTTCACCTACCCGCCGTTCGCGGCCGTCGTCATGGTGCCCATGGCCCTGCTCGGCCTGCGCACGGCCATCGTCGTCGGCCTGCTGCTCAACCTGGCCGCGCTGGCCCTGGTCGTGCGCCTGCTCACCGGCCGCGCCTGGCGGCGCCTCGGCTGGTACGGCTGCACTCTGGGCGCCTGCGCGCTCGCGCTGTTCGAACCGCTGCGCGACACCTTCAGCTTCGGTCAGGTGAACCTGCTGCTGCTGGCCCTCGTCCTCGTCGACGCCCGGCTGCTCGCGACCGGCCGGGGACGTCTGGCCGGCGTGGGGATCGGTCTGGCCGCCGCCGTGAAGCTCACGCCGGCTCTCTTCATCGGCCTGCTCCTGGTCACCAGGCGTTGGCGCACGGCGGCGGTCGCCACCGTGGTGGCGCTGGCGGCGACCGGATTCGCGGCCGTCGTGGCCCCGGACGCCTCCCGCTTCTACTGGACCGACGCGATGTGGGACACGACCCGGGTGGGCCGCCTGGACTACGTCTCCAACCAGTCGCTCCAGGGCATCCTGGCCCGGCTCGGCGAAACGGACCGCGCGGTGTGGGCCGTGGCCGTGCTGCTGACCCTGTGCGTGTGGGCCGTACGGGCCCGCCGGGCCGCCGCGGCACAGGACTGGACGGCCGCGTTCGCACTGACCGGGCTCACCGCCTGCCTGGTCAGCCCGATCACCTGGGTCCACCATCTGGTGTGGCTGCTGCCCTCGTTCGCCGTCCTGGTGCGCGCGGGGCACCCGCGGGTGGCGGGCGCCCTGTACGCCGTGCTGTGCACCAGCGTGGTGTGGCTGTGGTTCGACGACGCGTCCGGCGTCGACGGCTTCCTCGGCAGCAACACCTACGCGTGGATCACCCTCGGCCTGCTGCTGTGGCTGCCGGTCGGTCAGCCCCGGGCCGCCCGCCCGAACCTGGCCCTGAGCGCCAGGGCCATCGACCCCGCCCCGAGCCCGGCCGCGCCCAGGATGGCCCAGGTCTCCAGCCAGCCGGGCCCCGCGGCCGGCGGCGACACCGCCGCCGCGACCGGCACGGCCGCGGGCCCCGGCCTGGGCCGCACCCGCAGCGCGTCCAGGGAGCCCACCGGATCGACCCGCCCGGCCGCGGCGAACCCCCAGTCGAGCAGCGCGCGCGCCTCCTCGTAGACCGTGAATCCGCCACCGGACTGGGGGTTCATCACCGTCACGACGAGCGTGCGGTCGCCCCGGCGGGCGGCGGCGACGAGCGTGTTGCCCGCGTGGCTCGTGTAGCCGTTCTTGATGCCGATCAGCCCGTCGTAGCGCGCCACGCCGTTGGCGCCGGTCAGCAGCCGGTTGGTGTTCTGGATCCCGTACGACCATCCGCCCCGGCCGGGGAAACTGGCCGTGGCCGTGCCGCAGTACCGGGCGAAGTCCGCGTTGCGCAGCCCCGCCCGGCCGAAGACCGCGAGGTCGTACGCGGAGGAGACCTGGCCCGGGGTGTCGTAGCCGTCGGGGGAGCGGACGTGGGTGTCACGGGCGCCGAGCGCCCTGGCCTTGGCCTGCATCCGGGTGGCCGCCGCGCGCCAGCCGCCGCTCAGCCGGGCCAGGACGTGCACGGCGTCGTTGCCGGAGTTGAGGAAGACCCCGCGCCACAGGTCGGCGACCTGGTAGGTCTGGCCCTCGGCGACCCCGACCAGGCTGCTGCCGGGCCCGATGCCGGCCAGGTCCTCCGGCCGGACGGTGTGCCGGAGCCCGCCGGGCAGCACAGGCAGCACGGTCAGGGCGAACAGGGTCTTGAGTGTGCTGGCCGGCGGCAGCCTGCGGTGGGCGTCGTGGGCCGCGAGCACCTCCCCGCTGCGGGCGTCGGCCACCACCCACGACAGCGCGGACACGTCAGGGACGCGGGGTGCGCCGGGGTGCGGGCGGGCCTGCGTGTCGGACTGGTACAGCAGGGCGGGTGACACGGCCGGGGTGCGGGGTCTGCTGGGTGCGCCGGGTCCGGAGCCCGTGTGCGCGGCCGCCGCCGTGGCGGGGGCGAGCGCCAGCAGTCCTGTCATGCACAGAGCGCAGGCCGGGACGGCAAACCGGGAGGGAAATCCGATTGTCATACTGCAAAGCTAGGAACGGACCCGCCGTACACCGTGCTGCCCGGGCCGTGCGGCGCGCGCGAGCACCCGGACGGACGAGGGGCCGCTGGGACATGGAGGGGCGATGGCCCGTCAGTGACCGGTTCCCGTCGCTCGACGGCCCGTCGGTCACCGGTCACCTCACTCGACGGCCCGTCAGCCCGTCGGCAGCGTCGGCTGGATGCGGCGCAGGAACGTCGCGTTGTCCGGGGTCTCGCGCATCCGCTCCAGGAGCGTCTCGAGGCTGGCCTGGCCGTCGCGGGTCTGGAGCGCCCGGCGCAGACCGTGGACGGTGGTCAACTCGGCCGACGGCAGCAGGAGTTCCTCGCGGCGGGTGCCTGAGGGGTTGACGGCGACGGCCGGGAAGACCCGCCGGGAGGCGAGTTCGCGGTCCAGGCGCAGCTCCATGTTGCCGGTGCTCTTGAGCTCCTCGAAGTAGAAGTCGTCGGCGCGCGAACCGGTCTCCACCAGGGCGGTGGCGAGGATGGTCAGCGAACCGCCCTCCTCGGCGAGCCGGGCGGCACCGAAGAACTTCTTCGGCCCGATCAGCGCGGTCGCGTCGACGCCCCCGCTGAGCGTGCGGCCGTTGCCGGAGGCGGCGTTGTTGTGGGCCCGGCACAGCCGGGTCAGGGAGTCGAGCAGGATCACGACGTCCTCACCGGCCTCGACGAGCCGCTTGGCACGCTCGATCACCAGCTCGGCGAGCGCGATGTGCTGCTTGGGCGTGCGGTCGAACGTGGAGGCGTACACCTCGCCGCGCACGGAGCGCCGCATGTCGGTGACCTCCTCGGGGCGTTCGTCGAGGAGCACCACCATCAGGCGGCACTCGGGGTGGTTGCCGGCGACCGCGGCCGCGATCTGCTGGAGCAGCACGGTCTTTCCGGTCTTGGGCGGGGCCACGATCAGCCCGCGCTGCCCCTTGCCGACGGGGGCGATCAGATCGGCGACCCGTCCGGTGAGCCCGGACGCCGGGTGCTCGAGCCGGATCCGCTCGCGCGGGTGCAGCGGGGTCAGGTCGTGGAAGTGGCGACGGTTCCGGTCGGGGACGCGGCCGTCGACCCGGGCGATCTCGGTGAGGGCGCGCTGCTCGCCGCGGGTGCCCTCGACGAGATCGCCCTTGCGCAGGCCGTACCTGCGGATCAGGGCGGGGGCGACCTGGAGGTCGGAGGGTGTCGGGAGCAGACCGGCGGAGCGGAGGTGGCCCTTGCCGTTCGTGTCGATGTCGAGCACGCCGGTGACGGTCCGGACCGGGGTCTGCTGGATCGGGGGGTTTTCGAGTGTGGTGGTCATCAGGGTGGTCCTTTCGAGGACGCAGGGCATGGGACATGCGGAAGGGAGGGGAGAGCCGCGCACGACGGGAAGGCGGACATGGCGCCTTCGGGTGGCGGAAGACAGCACCTCGGGAACTACGAGGTGGTGAGGAGAAGCCGGTACAGCGACCGGCGGAGGAAGGAGAACTGGCACCGGCGCCCTGACGGGGCGTACACAAGTGCTAGCAGGACCGTACCACGACCGTTCAGCGTGTGGCGAGGAGTCCGTAGAGCAGCGGGATGCGCGGTGCGGGCAGTCGCCACCAGCCGGACGCGGTGCGGGTCATCCGCTCCCAGCGGGGCCAGGGCAGCTCGTCGCTCTCGCGGAGTCGGCGGACATGCAGTCCTGCCCCGCTCAACGCGTTCACGACCTCCCTATTCCGTGCATCCACTCGAAGCTCTCCGTGGCGCCCTCGACGGCGGGGCCGTCGGTGTAGGTGTGGGTCGCGTCCCGGCGGACGGGGCCGTCGCCGCCCAGGTCGTCGTGGCGCAGCAGCAGCTCCGGTCCTTCCCCCTCGGCGGGCTTCGGGCCGAGGGAGTTGAGCAGCGGATGGAACTCGACGAGGTACAACAGGCCCCCGGGGCGCAGGAGTTCGCTGACCACCGCGGCCCACCGCTCCAGGTCGGGCAGGTAGCAGAGCGCGCCCTTGCCGGTGTACACGGCGTCGAACCGCCGTCCCTCCAGCGCTTCGACGGCGTCGTACACATTGCCCCGCACGTAGTCGACCTCGACGCCCGCCTTCGTGGCGATGTCCCGTGCGGCCCGCACCGACGCCTCCGAGAAGTCCAGGCCCACCGCCCGGGCGCCGCGGCGGGCCAGGGCCACCGTCTCGGTGCCGAGGTGGCACTGGAGATGGAGCACGTCACGGCCGGTGAGGTCGCCGAGGTCCTCCCACTCGAAGGCGGCGAACCAGCGCTCGGGATCGAGGTCCTGGTCGAGGCCGTAGAACCGGCTGGCGAGGTGGACGGGGGTGCGGGCGTCCCAGTTGGCCTGGTTGACCCGCATCAGCCGCGCGTGCTCGTCGGAGGTCATGGCCCCATCCAACCGCGAACCGGGCGGCGACGCGCCGACGTGCGGGAACACGTCCGGACCTCATGCGCTTCGATTTTTTCCGCGGCCGGTGTCGATGCGCCTCGGTCCCGTTCGTCGGTGGGGTGTAGGAAGCTCATGAGGACCGGGAGGAACCATGAAGTACATGCTGCTCGTCTGCGGCGACGACACCAACGACGCCTCGGACATGGCCCCCGTCGAACCCTGGGTCGACGAGCTCGGCGACCGTGGCGTACGGCTGCACGGGCACCGGCTCGCCCGGCCCGCCGACGCGGTCACCGTGCGGGTGCGCGGCGGTGAGGTGCTGCGCACGGACGGCCCGTTCGCGGAGACCAAGGAGTACGTCGCCGGCTTCGACATCCTGGAGTGCGGCAGCCTGGAGGAGGCGGTCGAGGCCGCCGCCAGGCACCCCGTGGCCACCGTCGGAGCCATGGAGATCCGCCCGTTCTGGGAGGACGAGGACGCCGAGGGCGAGATCCGGCGGCTGGACGCCGAACTGACGGACGCGGCCCGCGCCGGGGACGTCGAGCGGGCGCTCGCCTGCTACGCACGGGACGCGCAGGTCGTGGCGGACGGTCGCGCGGATCTGGGCGTCGAGGCACTCCGCAAGGCATGGTCGGAGACCGGACCGGTCACCCGCGAGGTCCTGGAGTTCGGGCTCCACGTCGACGAGAGCATCGCCTTCGGTCACGCCCTCGTCCGCACCGACGGCAGGCTGCGGCGCGTCACCACCGGCTACCGCAACGCCGGCCCGCGCTGGCTGATCGTCCACGAGCACGTCACGGAGGCCACGTCATGAAGTACGTCCTGCTGATCTGCACCCCGGTCGACGGTGAGGAGCTCAGCCCCGCCGAGATCGCCGAGGACCCCCGCTTCACCTCGTACATCCACGAGGTCCGCACCCGGGACCTGGTCAAGGGCGGTGCCCGGCTGCGTCCCGCCTCCGACGCCACGACCGTGCGCGTCCGGGGCGACGAGGTCCTGCTCACCGACGGCCCGTTCATCGAGTCCAAGGAGTACATCGCCGGCATCGACATCATCGAGGTCGCCGATCTCGACGAGGCGATCTCCCTCGCGTCCCGGCACCCGGCGGCGCTCAGGGGCGGCTCGGTGGAAGTGCGGCCCGTGTGGGAGTGACCCCGGAGGAAGCCGTCGCCGCCGCCTTCCGTGAGGAGTGGGGCCAGGTCGTCGCCACCCTGATCCGGGTGACCGGCGACTGGGACCTCGCCGAGGAGTGCGCGCAGGACGCCTTCGCCCAGGCCCTCGACCGGTGGCGGCGCGACGGAGTCCCGCGCCGCCCCGGCGCCTGGCTGACCACGACCGCCCGCCACCGGGCCATGGACGTGCTGCGCCGGGAGGCCGTCGGAGCGCGGAAACTGCAGGAGGCGGCGATGCTCACGGCCCCCGAGGAGCCGTACGACGACAGCGGGGTCCAGGACGACCGGCTGCGCCTGATCTTCACCTGCTGCCACCCCGCGCTGCACATCGAGGCCCGGGTCGCCCTGACCTTGCGCACCCTCGCCGGGCTGACCACCCCGGAGATCGCCCGCGCCTTTCTCGTCCCGGAGGCGACGATGGCGCAGCGCCTGGTGCGCGCCAAGAAGAAGATCCGCAACGCGGGCATCCCGTACCGCGTGCCGCCGGCCCATCTCCTGCCGGAGCGCACCACGGGCGTGCTCGGGGTGATCTACCTGCTCTTCAACGAGGGGTACGCGGCCACGTCGGGCGCCGATCTCGTACGGCGGAGCCTGTGCGCGGAGGCGATCCGGCTGGCCCGGGTCCTGGCCCGTCTGATGCCCGACGAGCCCGAGGCCCTCGGCCTGCTCGCGCTGCTCCTGCTGCACGACGCCCGCCGGGACACCCGCGTGGACGCCGACGGCGACCTCGTCACCCTGGAGGACCAGGACCGCACCGCGTGGGACCATGCCGAGGTCGAGGAAGGCGCCGGGCTCCTGGAGACCGCGTTGCGCCGGGGCCGCCCCGGGCCGTACCAGATCCAGGCGGCCATCGCCGCCTGTCACACCACGGCACCCACCGCGCAGGACACCGACTGGGCCGACATCGCCGCCCTCTACGGCGAGTTGCAGCGCTTCGTGCCCTCGCCCGTGGTCCGCCTCAACCGCGCGGTGGCCGTCGGCATGGCCCAAGGAACCGACGCGGGACTGGAGTTGGTCGCCGAGCTGGAGCGGGAGGGCGAACTGAGCGGCTATCACCTGCTCCCGGCCACCCGCGCCGACCTGCTGCGCCGCGGCGGCCGTACGAGGGAGGCGGCCCGGGCGTACGAGCGGGCGCTGGAACTGGTGGAGAACGACGCCGAGCGCGGCTTCCTCGAAAGGCGTCTCGCGGAGTGCCGGTCGGCGTAGAGGCGGGGGTTCAGGAGGCGGTGGCCCGGGTCCGCGCCTCCGCCTCCTTCGCGATCTCCTCGAACCGTGCGCCCATCTCGGCCGCGAGGGCCTGCGCGGCCGACAGCGGGCGGACCATCACCATGAACCGGTCGATCAGGCCGTTCTCGTCGAGATGGATGAAGTCGCAGCCGTCCAGGGCCCGTTCGCCCACCCGCGTCGAGAACACCAGGGCATGGTCGCGGCCGTTCGCGCTGCTCAGCTCGCTCACGTAGCGGAAGTCCTGGAAGACCTTGACCACCGCGTTCAGGATCGCCGCCGTGATGGCCTTGCCCTCGTACGGCTTGAACACCACCGGGCTCGTGAAGACCACGTTCTCGGCCAGCAACGCCTCGACGGCGGCGAGGTCGCCCGCCTCCACCGCTTCTCGGAACGCTCGCATCGGTGGCTCCATCCATAGTCAATTAATTGAGTAGGTGCGGAGTAGATTAGTCACTCTGCTGTTAGCGTGTCCACATGTCGCTCAAGTACGCCGTCCTGGCGGCCCTGCTGGAGGGTGAGGCCTCGGGCTACGAACTGTCGAAGGTCTTCGACGTCTCCCTGGCGAACTTCTGGCCGGCGACCCCGCAGCAGCTCTACCGGGAGCTGGAGCGTCTCGCCCAGGACGGGCTGATCGAGGCGCGGGTGGTCCAGCAGGAACGCAGGCCCAACAAGCGGCTGTTCACGCTCACCGAGACCGGCCGCCGGGAGCTGGGCACCTTCGCCGGCGAACCGCCCCGCAGGCCGGCCGCCCTCCGCGACGAGTTCCTGATCAAGATCCAGGCCATGGACGGCACCGACCCCGAGGCCACCCGGGCCCTGTTCGAGGAACGTCTGTCCTGGGCGCGCGGAAAGCTCGCCCGCTACGAGCGCGTACGTGAACGGTTCCTGGACGGCCGCACCGAGGCCGAGTACCTGCGGGACGCCGAGCGTATCGGCCCCTATCTCACCCTGCTGGGCGGCATCGCCCTGGAGAGCGAGACCGTGCGCTGGTGTGAACGCGCGCTCGTGATCCTCGAGGCGCGCGCCGCGCACACCTGACTCGCCTAAGCTGTCGCGATGTTCAGCCCAGAAGGCCCCAGCCTCCGCGAACTCGCCGTCCAGGCGCTGTCGTCCGTCGAGCGCGGCTACGACCTGCTCGCCCCCAAGTTCGACCACACCCCCTTCCGTACGCCCGACTCCGTCCTGGACGCGGTGGCGTCGGCACTCCGCCGGCTGGGCCCCTTCGACGCCGGGCTCGACCTGTGCTGCGGCACCGGAGCCGGGGTCGGGGTGCTGGCCCGGGTCTGCCAGGAGAGTGTCACCGGCGTCGACTTCAGTGCCGGGATGCTCGACGTGGCCCGGGAGCGGACCGCTACACGGGGGCCGCGCGTGTCCTGGGTGCGGGGCGACGCGCGCGCCCTGCCGTTCGCCGACGGCTCCTTCGACCTGGTCGTGAGCTTCGGGGCCTTCGGGCACTTCCTGCCGCGGGAGCTGCCGGGCCTGTTCGCCCAGGCCCGGCGGGTGCTGCGGCAGGGCGGCTGCTTCGCCTTCCCGGTCGTCGCCCCGCCGCGCCCCTCCTCCCCGGCGTACTGGACGCTGCTCGGCTTCGATGCCGTGATGCGGGTGCGCAACGCCCTGTGGCGGCCCCCGTTCGTCATGTACTACCGCGACTTCCGGCTCGGGGACGTGCGGCGGGAACTGGAGTGGGCCGGGCTCGAGGTGGAGCTGCACGCGCTGCGCGAGTTCGGCGAGCGGCCGGACGGCAGTCCCCGGGTCCGGATGGTCGTGGCACGTCGGCCCGCCTAGTCGGTCAGGCCAGTCGGTCTGGATTTCCAACTTATTCGTTTGATTTTCCAACTCACCACGCTATGGTGAGGCGCGTGACCACCTCCACCGAGCACGAGAGCCGGATCGACCCCCAGTGGCGGTCCTGGGAAGGGGCGCACGGCGGCCATGTCGCCGCCGTCGCCCTGGCGGCCGTCCGCTCGCGGTTCGCCGGGGGAACCCGGCCGGTCCGCACACTGACCACGCACTTCCTGGCCCCGGCGGACGCCGGCCCGCTGCACGTCTCGGGGGCCGCGCCCGCCTCCGGGCGGCGCACCGCCGCCTGTGTCTTCACCGGCCACCAGGACGGTCAGCCGGTCGTCGTCGGCTCGGCCCTGTTCGGCGACGGGCGGCCCGGAGTGGCGTACGACGGACAGCCGGCCCCGCACGTGCCGGGCGCGGACGACTGCCGGACATTGCGGCTGCCCGGCCATCTGGCGCCCTTCGCCCGGCAGTTGGAGATACGGCAGGCCGGACACAGCCTGCCCCTGGCCGGCGGCGACCGGGCCGAGCTGCTCGCCTGGGTGCGCTTCCTGGACGGCCGGCCGCTGGACGCACCGGCGGTCGTCACCCTCACCGATGTGCTGCCGCCCGCGCTGTACGCCGTCTGGGACGCCCCGCGCCCGGTGCCGAGCGCGGAGCTCACCGTCCACTTCACCGACGCCCTCGACGAGGGTGAGGGCC
This sequence comes from Streptomyces sp. 351MFTsu5.1, assembly GCF_000383655.1. Taxonomy (NCBI): domain Bacteria; kingdom Bacillati; phylum Actinomycetota; class Actinomycetes; order Kitasatosporales; family Streptomycetaceae; genus Streptomyces; species Streptomyces sp. 351MFTsu5.1. The sequence goes on from NZ_KB911787.1 coordinate 44,614, forward strand.
TCCTCGGGGGCTGGGCCCTGGTCCGGATCCGCACCGACCACGCGGGCGCCGGATGGGCCGTCGACGACAGTGCCGTCTGGGCCGCGGACGGCCGCCTCCTCGCCCTGGGCCGTCAGTCCCGCGTGGTGCGCGGCGCGCGTCCGTAGCGCCGCCGACCGGGATCCGCGGTCACAGTGCGCTGTACAACGCGTCGACCAGGGCCTTCTTGCGCGGATCGTTGGCGATGTGGGGGCCCATCCGGTTCATCACATACCCCAGGGACACCCCGGACTCCGGGTCGGCGAGGCCGCACGAGCCGCCGAAGCCGTCGTGTCCGAAGGCCCGCGGATTGGGCCCGTACGAGCCCTCGGCCCCGCTGAGCCACAGCCCGAGCCCGAGTTCCGTGTCGTTCCCCAGACCGGCGCCGAGCACCAGGTCACGGCAGCTGCCCTGCCCCTCGCGCACCCGCTCGGCCGCCTCCCGGGACAGGACGCGGTGACCGCCCCAGGAGCCCCGGCCCGCGAAGATCCCGTAGAGCGCGGCGACGGCCCGGGCCGTGCCGTGGCCGTTGGCGGCGGGGATCTCGGCGGCCCGCCACTCCGGCGTGTTCGCCTCCGCCGCTCCCGCCACCGGGTTGGTCAGCGCGGCGATGGCGGCCGGCGCCAACTGGGCGAAGACCGCTGCCTGTTCGCTGGTCGACACCACCGGCGGATGCACCAGCTCGGCGGCCCGCCCGGCCTCCTTCTCCGGCAGGCCGATCGTGAAGTCGATGCCGAGCGGCCCGGTCACGTCCCGCTCCAGGAAGGCACCGGGCAGCAGCCCCGAGACCCGTCGGACGACCTCCCCGACCAGGAAGCCGTACGTGAAGGCGTGATAGCCGGACACCGTGCCGGGCTCCCACCAGGGCTCCGTCGCCGCCAGCCGCTGTGTCGTCAGCTCCCAGTCGCAGAGCTCGGCCAGGGAGTGGGGCTCACGCAGGCCGGACAGCCCGGCCCGGTGCGAGAGCAGGTGCCGTACGAGCACCTTCTCCTTGCCCGCCGCCGCGAACTCGGGCCAGTACACGGCCACCGGGGCGTCGAGGTCGAGCAGACCCCGGTCGGCGAGGAGGTGGGCGCACAGGGCGGTGGGGCCCTTCGTCGTCGACCACACGTTGACCAGCGTGTCCCGCTCCCAGGGGCGGGTGCGGGCCGCGTCGGCCCAGCCGCCCCAGAGGTCCACCACCGTCTCGCCGCCGACCGAGACGCTCACCGCGGCGCCCAGCTCGGCACGGTCCCGGAAGTTCTCCTCGAACGCCGTCCGTACCGCCGTGAAGCGGGCGTCGCAGTGGCCGTGGACAACTGACTGGTGCTCGGACATGGGTCCTCCGTCGTCGCCGGACGTCCGGGCCGCCACGCCGCGACCCGGATCCGCCGAACATACCGACTGGTCGGACCGGGGGGAAGGTGTCAGGCGCGACTCACGCGCGGGCGCGCAGCCAGCGCAGCTTCGCCGCCTCCTGGTAGGGGCCGCCGCCCTCGTGGTCGTTGAAGTCGTAGACCTCGATCTGCTTGTCCTCATGGCCCCAGGCGTTGAAGGCCGCGAAGACGGTGGAGGGCGGGCAGGTCTGGTCCTCCAGGGCCGCCGAGAAGAGCGCGGGCGCGCGGCCGCGGCTCGCGAAGTGCACGCCGTCGAAGTAGGCGAGGGTGCCCAGGACGTCCTGGAAGCGGCCGCGGTGCGTCTTGAGGTAGAGACCGATCTCCCGGTACGGATGCCGGTCCGTGATCGTCGTCGCGCGCGGGAAGTCGCACAGGAACGGCACGTCCGGCGCGACCGCCGCAAGGTCCGGCAGCAGACCGCCAAGCGCGATCGAGATGCCCCCGCCCTGGCTGCCGCCGAGCACGACCGTGCGCGCGGAGTCGGTCAGCGGGTGCGAGCGGGCCGCCTCCACCGCGCGCACCGCGTCGGTGAACACCCGCCGGTAGTAGTAGGTCTCGGGAGCGTCGATGCCCCGGGTCATGAAACCGGGATACGCCGGGGCGCCGCCCTGCGGGTCCGCGGTGCCGCCACCGCCGCCCCAGGCGCTGCCCTGCCCCCGGGTGTCCATCACGAAGTGCGCCCGGCCCGAGGACGCCCACAGCAGATGCTCGTGCGGCAGTCCGCGTCCGCCGCCGTATCCGATGAACTCCACGACCACCGGCACCGGCGCGGAGACCTCGGCGGGGATCGTGAACCAGCCCTTGACCGGCTGGCCGCCGAATCCGGCGAAGGTCACGTCGTACACCTTGACCGTGGACAGGCCGGTGTCGACGAACTCGAAACGGGCGTCCAGGTCGTACTCGCGGGCTTCCTGAAGAGTCTTGGACCAGAACGCGTCGAAATCCTCGGGCTCGGCGGACTCGCTGCGGTACTCGCGCAGTTCGTCGAGGGGGAGGTCGAACAGTGCCATGCAGGACCGCCTTTGCGAAGGGACGTGCGGGATGATCACACCGTACGTGCGTGGTCGGACGAATCGCCAGGCCTTTGCATGATCGCCCGACGATCGGCCGACTATGGCCCCGCCCCGTTGACAGCCCGTGATCCGCTGGTCAGGACACCGGAGCGCTGGCCGTGGAGGGTGCACGGGAGAGCGCGGGCGGTCGTCGGGCCGTCGGAAGTGATCGGGTCACCGCCGGCGTGCGGAGACGCTGGTCCGGTGCGGGTTCAGGCCCGGCGGCGGGTCCACTGGGGCTCGGTGAGAGCCCAGTCGCGTTCCCACTCGCTGAGCCGGTGGCGGTGGGCGGCGGCCCGGACGAGGGAGTGACCGAGCAGGATCACCGCGACCGCGCCGCCCGCTCCGCAGGCCCCCATCGTCAGGGTGTGCTGCCAGATCGCGGTCTCGTCGGGCGGCGGGGCCACACTCCGGCCGCGGGAGTCGAACCACACGTCGACCCTGTCGCCCCGGTCGGTACCGGCCGGAACCCGCGCGGTGGCCGTCTTCGTCGCCCCGGCCTCCGTCCAGCGCACGGCCACCCGGTACGGGCGCTCGCGTCCGCCCTGGACCGTGGGCGGCGAGGCCGGCACCTCGCCGGTCACCTCCGCGCGCACCCGATGACGCTCCGCGCGCTGCTCCTCGGCCACCGCCCGTGCGTCGCCATGGGCCCACCAGCCCACAACCGCACCCGCCAGCGGGGCCGCCAGCAGCAACAACACCGCGACGGCCAGGACCGTCCACGCCTCGACGACGTCCGACCGACGCCTGAGCGGATTGCGCCGCCAGCGCCAGCCGCGCACCCGGGTTCGCATGTCGACCTCCGCACCACGCACGCCTGTGAGTGGTCACAAAGATGTAGTACCCCTCAACCGGCGTCGTTCACTTGTGGGGGAGTGCGCCTGCACACGGAGTGCACACACGCGTCTCCTGTCAGCCGAACCGCTCGATCCGGATACGGTCCACCGGCTGCCCCGCCGCCAACAGAAGCCGCGAGGCGTGCTCGGCGAACGCGTTGGATCCACACACATAGGCCTCCCACCCATCATCAGGCTGTTCGGCCAGGAGTGCCGCCACATGGGCGGCCGTCATACGTCCTACCGGCACCCCTTCCGGCGCGCTCCGCGTGAACACGGTCGTGGTCTCGGCGCCGAACTCCCGGGCGTAGATGAGTTCCTGCGGCCCCCGCGCCGACACCAGCAGCCGCAACGGCACGGACAGTCCGCGCGCCCGGTGGTGCCGCACCATCGACATCAGCGGGACGACCCCGGACCCGGCCCCGATCAGCAGCGCGGGCCGATCACCGGGCCAGGCGAAGAAACCGCTCAGCGGCCCCCGCACCTCGACCTCGTCACCGGGCGCGGCCTGCGTGTGGAACCAGCCGGACACCTCGCCGCCCTCGACGCGGTCCAGGGTCAGCTCGACGTGCCCCGTGTCCTCCGGCGGGGACGCGATCGAGTAGTGCCGCTGGGCGGTGTAGCCGTCCTCGGCGGTGAGCCGCAGCATCAGGTGCTGGCCGGGCAGATGCCCCTGCCAGTCGGGCACCGCGAAGCGGAACGTGGACGCGTACGGCGTCTCCCGGCGGATCTCGGTGAGTGTGGCGGTCTGCCACAGCGCGGCCGACCGGTTGCTGACGGCGATCCGTCCGGGCACGGCGAACCGCGTCGCGGGCACGAAGGTCTCAGTCACCGGCGTACCTCTGCTCCTCCCACGGGTTGCCCCGCGCGTGATAGCCGTTCTGCTCCCAGAAACCGGGTTCGTCGTGGTCGAGCAGGGTCAGGCCCGCGACCCACTTGGCGCTCTTCCAGAAGTACAGGTGCGGCACCAGCAGCCGCGCCGGGCCGCCGTGTTCGGCGGGCAGCGGCTCGCCGTCGTACTCCCACACGATCCAGGCCCGCCCGCCGGTCAGGTCCGCGAGCGGCAGGTTCGTGGTGTACCCGGTGTGCGCGTACGCGACGGCATGGGTGGCCGACGCATGGGGCCGCGCCTCGGCCAGGAACGCGTCCAGTGAGACCCCCGCGAACCGCACACCGAACTTCGACCAGCTCGTCACGCAGTGGATGTCACCCTCGTAGGCCGACGACGGCAGCTCGTGCGCCTCGTCCCAGTCCCAGGTGCGGGGCTGTTCGACCAGCCCGTCGACCCGGAACGTCCAGTCGGCCGGCGACAGGTCGGGGGTGACCTCGGCGGAGAGCACGGGCCAGTCGTCGCCCGCGTCGTACTGGCCCGGTGGCAGTCCGGGGTTGTGGACGCGGGGGCGTCCGGTGAAGCCTCGGGTGACGTTCATGCACCCACCGTACGCTCTCGCCCCTGGTGCTCCGCCCCAGGTCAGTGCCCCGATCATTGCGGCCGTGTGAACAGCGCGCGGCTGCGGGAATAGCCGCCGCGCGCCGCTCCTTGGCGCTGGAGTGCCGGGTCGCTGCCCCGGTGACGGCACGAGGAGAGTGAGGAAGCAGATGCCCAAGGCGTACGTCTTCACGCGGTACGGCGGTCCGGAGACCGAGGCGTTCGTGGACGTGGACCGGCCGAGCCCCGGACCCGGTGAGCTCCTCGTCGCGGTGCGGGCGGCGGGTGTGAACCCGGTCGACTGGAAGATCCGCTCCGGTTACCGGCGCCCCGGCGACAGCGGCGAGCGCGTCTTTCCCGCCGTGTTCGGCAGCGAGGTCTCCGGTGTGGTGGCGGAGACCGGCGAGGGTGTCGAGGGATTCGCGGTCGGGGACGAGGTCTTCGGCAGCACGCTCACCGGCGGCTACGCCGAGTACGCCCTGCTGCCGGTCGGCATCGCCGCGCACAAGCCGGCCGAGCTCTCCCACGCGGACGCTGCCACGCTGCCCGTCGCCGCCGCGACCGCCTACGACGGCGTCCGCCAGCTCGACCTGCCCGAGGGGGCCACGCTGCTGGTCACGGGTGCGGGCGGGGGAGTGGGCGCGGCCGCGGTGCAGATCGCGCGGGCCCTCGGCCTGAAGGTCGTCGGTGTCTCGAGCGACACCAAGAAGGAGTTCGTCGAGTCGCTCGGCGCGGTCCATGTCGCCTCCGGGCCCGGCTGGGCCGAGCGGGCCCGGGCGGCCGCACCGGACGGCGTCTACGACCTCGTGGGCGGTGAAGTGCTCGTCGAGGCCGCCGAGTTGCTCGCCGACCGGACGAAGCTGATCACCGCCGGGGCACCGGAGGAGGACGTACGACGGCTGGGCGGCGCCCGCGTGATCCGGGCCCGCGACGCGGCCGTACTGGAGGAGGTCGCGCGGCTCGTGGTCGCCGGTGACCTGGACCCGCACATCACCGGAACGTTCCCCCTCGACCGGGCGGGCGACGCGCTGCGCACGGTCGAGGAGGGCCACGCCCGCGGCAAGACGGTGATCGAGGTCGCCGGATGACCGACGACACCCCGAACGTGCTCACCAGCGGCGACGTCCGGCACGTCGACGGCAGCGATGCCTCACGGGCCGACAGCGGCGGCGCGCTCCACGGCCTCGCCGCCACCGGCGCCCTGCACGTCCTCGACAACCCCGCCCTCGCCTCCCTCACCGGTCCGCACGCCCACTTCGCCGAGAAGCGCGGCCGGGTCCTGCGCTACCCCGTCGACGTGTCGCCGTGGCTCGCCCTGCCCGACGAGCCCGACGCCGGCGACTGGGCCGACCTCGCGGCCCAGGCAGGTCCCGGCGCGGAGGTGATGCTGACGGCGTACGTAGGCGCGGTGCCGGAGGGCTGGGAGATCACCTTCCACGTCGAGGGCGTCCAGCTGGTGGACGACGGCGTCGCCGCCGCACCCGACCCGGAGGCGGTCCGCCTCGGCCCCGCCGACGTGCCCGAGATCCTCGACCTGATCGCCCGCACCCAGCCGGGCCCCTTCCTGCCCCGCACCGTCGAGATGGGCACCTACCTGGGCATCCGCAGGGAAGGCGCCCTGATCGCGATGGCGGGGGAGCGGCTGCACCCACCGGGCTGGACCGAGATCAGCGCGGTCTGCACCGACCCCGCCGCCCGCGGCCAGGGCCTCGCGACCCGACTGATCCACGCCGTCGCGCACGGCATCCGGGAGCGCGGCGAGACACCCTTCCTGCACACCGGAGCCCGCAACACCCACGCCATCCGGCTCTACGAGTCCCTCGGCTTCCGGCTCCGCCGCAGGACCGCCTTCCTGGCGGCACGCGTGCCCGAACGGTCGCCGGAGGCGGTGTCGTAGCGCCCTTGGGGCGGACCGGACCGGCAGAGGCCGTCAGCAGGACTCCTCAGCCGGCACGGGACCAGGAGTTGTACCGCACGAGATACCCGGCGAACCGCTCCAGGTCCTCCTCGGACCACTCCGCCAGCCGCTCACCCACCGCGGCCCGGCGGCTCACGGTGACCTGGCCGAGGATGCTCCGGCCCGCGTCGGTCAGATGCAGCACCTGGACCCGGTGGTCGGCCGGGTCCGGGCGCCGCTCGATGAGCCCGGCCCGCTCCAGCGCGGCGACCTGCCGGCTCACGGTGGACTTGTCCAGGGCGTAGTGGGCGGCCAGGTCGGTGGCCCGGCAGCCGTCCCGCTCCTCCAGATGTCCGAGAAGGGTGTACGACACCAGGGACAGCTCGGGGTGCAACCGGCCCGCCGAGGCCCGGGCCCGCCGCGCGAACACCGTCATCTCGTGCTGGATCGTCTCCACGGCCCTGTCCGCCGCTCGCATAGGACCTCCCTCGTCGCACTGGTTGCACAGTACAACTCATCATGCCCTGGGGTAGGGTGGCCGTCCGGCCGCGGGAGGTCCCGGCCGTGAGGTACCGAGGGGGTGAGACCCATCAACGCTGTGTCAGATCGGGTGCTCGCCTCTCGCATCGGCGCGGATCACCGCCGGTAGGTGACCGCTGGAGCGCCCTTCGGCTCTCGAAAGGCCCCCGGCTTCCATGCCTTCCCTGTCTCCCCGCTTCCCGTCCGGCGACTCGGTCGTCGCCGCTCTCCGCACGGCCGGCTGCGTCTTCGCCGAGGACGAGGCCCGGTTGATCCTCGCCGCCGCCCGTACCCCTGACGAACTGGCCGCCATGGTGGACCGCCGCGTCGCCGGCCACCCCCTCGAACTCGTCGTCGGCTGGGCGGAGTTCCGCGGACTGCGGATCTCCGTGGCCCCCGGCGTATTCGTGCCCCGCAGACGCACCGAGTTCCTCGTCGAGCAGGCCCTCGCCCAGGCACCGGCCGCCTCGGTGGTCCTGGACCTGTGCTGCGGCTCGGGTGCCGTCGGCGCGGCCCTCGCCGCCGCGCTCGGCCCGGTCGAACTGCACTGCGCCGACATCGACCCGGCCGCCGTGGAGTGCGCCCGCCGCAACACCGCCGGGGCCGGCGGCCACGTCCACACGGGCGACCTCTTCGAGGCCCTCCCCGCCGACCTGCGCGGTCGCGTCGACATCCTGGCGGCCAACGTCCCCTACGTCCCCACCGAGGAGGTCGCCCTCCTCCCCTCCGAGGCCCGCGACCACGAACCGCTGGTCGCCCTGGACGGCGGCACGGACGGCCTGGACCTCCTGCGCCGGGTGGCCGCCGAGTCCCTGAACTGGTTGTCCCCGGCCGGCTGCCTCCTCGTCGAGACCAGCGCCCGCCAGGCTCCCGCAGCCGTCGACGCCTTCACCCGCAGCGGCCTGGCGACCCGCCTGGCGGTCTCCGAGGAGCTCCACGCCCAGGTCGTGATCGGCACCCGGGCGTAGCGGCGCAGATCACGCCCAGTCCGGGGTCCAGGTCCCGGTGTCCGGGAGGTCGGGCCGGGTGCGGTGGAGGTGGGAGCGGAGGGCGTCGAGGACCGGGTGGGCGTTGTCGGCGCGCCAGATCAGGGAGTGGGGGTAGACCGGTGTGGGCCCGTGCACCGGGATGCGCCGCAGGTCCTGGTCGGACGGCCAGACCAGCCTGGTCAGCTCGCCGACCAGCGTGGCCAATGCCGGTGAGTCGGCGATGGTGTCGAGGAGGGGGTCGGTGCCGAAGTCGGGCCCGGTGACCTCGATGGTCAGGCCGAAAGCGGCCGCCAGGTCGTCGTAGTAGGTGCCCCACTCGGTCCCGGTGACCAGGCCGGGCATCCAGATCCGGTGCCCGGCCAGCCGGTCGGGTGTCACCGAGCGGGCCGTCGCGAGCGCGTGGTCGGGGCCGGTGAGCAGCTGGACCGGTTCGTCGTAGACCCGCACCGACTCGATGCCGTCGGCCGACAGTCCCCGGGCATGGGGGACGGCACGGAAGGACGCGTCGATCGTGCCGGACCGGAGCGCGTCCAGGGCCGCGTCGGCGTCGAAGAGCGTGACCACGTCGAGCTCGACGCCGGGATGGGCGCGGTGGAAGGCGCGCAGCAGCTCGGCGGGGGCGAGCCGGCGGCCGATCACGTCCACCCGCAGGGCGCGGCTGCCGGGCCGAACCGAGGCGGCCGCCCGCTCCGCGGCCCGGAGCAGGTCGCGGGCGTGCGGCAGGAACGCCTGTCCGTCGATGGTGAGCCGGGCGCCGCGCGGGGTGCGGGTGAACAACCGGGCCCCGAGATCCTTCTCCAGCGCGGCGACCCGCTTGGACACGGCCTGCTGGGTGACCGCCAGCCGGTCCGCGGCATCCTGGAAGCGGCCCGCGTCCGCCACGGCGACGAACGTGCGTACGGCGTCGAGATCCATGCGGGTAGCCTAGGCCGCCCTCGGTACAACCCGGGGTTGTGCCGATTCGCCGGACCGGTTGTTTGATCTGCGGGACCGTACTCGGTTGGATGGCGCCGGTTCAACGCGGGGTTGTCGACGAAGGGGTGGGGCGTGGGCGGGAGGCGGTCGCTGGGGCGGCGGTTCGGGTGGCTGTGGGCGGCCTACGCGGTCAGCGCGTTCGGTACCTCGCTGTCCTTCGGTGCCTTCCCGATGATCGCCGTCCTGGTGCTGCACGCCGGCCCGGCCGCGGTGTCCCTGCTGGCGGCCGCGGGCCTCGCCGTGGGGGCAGCGGTGGCGGTGCCGCTCGGACCCTGGGTGGAGTTCCGCCGCAAGAGACCGGTGATGGTCGCGATGGACCTCACCCGGTTCGCCGCCCTGCTGAGCCTCCCCGTCGCCTTCGCGCTCGGCGTGCTCGGCTACGTCCAGCTCCTGGTGGTCTCCGTGGTGGTCGCGGCGGCCGACATCACCTTCACCGCCGCGTCCGGGGCCTTCCTCAAGTCGCTGCTCGACCCGGAGGACCTGCTGGTCGCCAACGGGCGCTTCGAGGCCACCAACTGGACCTCCATCGTGGTCGGCCCGCCCCTCGGCGGTGCCGCCGTCGGACTGTTCGGTCCGGTGACGACCGTCCTGGCCGACGCGGTCAGCTATCTGCTGTCGGCTCTTGGCCTGCGCGCGATCGGCGGCGGCGAGACGCCACCCGCCCCGACCGGCGCTCCGAAGGGTTCGCTCCTGGAGGGCTGGCGGTACATCCTGGCCAGCCCCGCGCTGCGCCCGCTGTTCTTCAACACGGTCCTGGTCAACGCCCTGATCATGGTGCCGGTGCCGCTGCTCACGGTCCTCATGCTCGGCCCGCTGGGCTTCGCGCCCTGGCAGTACGCCCTCGCCTTCTCGGTGCCCTGCCTCGGCGGTCTGCTCGGCTCCCGGATCGCCCGCCCCCTGGTGACCCGGTTCGGGCGGCACCGGGTCCTGCTCACCTCGGGGGTCCTGCGTGCCTGCTGGCCGCTGGGCCTGGCCTTCGTCGGTCCGGGTACGACGGGTCTGCTCCTCGTCATGGTCGTCGAGCTGGGCGTGATCACCTCCTGTGCCGTCTTCAACCCGGTGTTCGCCACCCACCGCCTGGAGATGACACCGACGGACCGGGTGGTCCGCACCCTCTCGGCCTGGTCGGTGACCGGCAAGCTCCTCACGGCGGCCCTGACCGCCCTGTGGGGCCTGCTGGCCGGCCTCACCGGAACCCGCGAGGCCATCGCCCTCGCCGGCCTCCTGCTCCTGGCCACGCCGTTCCTGCTGCCCCGCCGGCAGACGCCCCCGCAGGAGACACTCCGGGACGCCGCCCTGCCGTCGTCGGCCCCGTCCCCGTGACACGGACCGCCGGGAGTGGACTGAGGCCCCCTCAGTGCTCCGGGGTCTGGACCCGGGCGATCAGCAGGGCCACGTCGTCGGAGTTGTCCGGCTGGTGCAATGTGCGCAGCAGGAGGTCGCAGACGTCCTCCAGAGGGCAGTCGGCGCAGTCGAGGAGATCCAGGAGCGCGTCCAGGCGTTCGTCGAGAGGGTGCTGACGGGTCTCGACCAGACCGTCCGTGTAGAGGACGAGCCGATCGCCGGGCCGGAGGTCGACGGTGGTCGTGGAGAAGGCGACACCGCCCACGCCCAGCGGCGCCCCCGTGGGCAGCTCCAGCAGCTCGGGCGGGCGGCCCGCGCGCAGTCGTACCGGAGGCAGATGCCCCGCGTTGGCGATCCGGCACTGGCCGAGCCGCGGATCGTGCACGGCGTACACGCAGGTGGCGATGGAGTGGTCCAGGTCCTGGGTGATCCGGTCGAGGTGTTCGAGCAGCTTGGCCGGATCGAGGTCCAGTGAGGCCAGGGTGTTGGTGGCGGTGCGCAGCCGGCCCATGGTCGCGGCCGCGTTGATGCCGCTGCCCATCACGTCGCCCACGACCAGCGCGGTCTTCCCGCCGTCCAGCGGGATCACGTCGAACCAGTCGCCGCCGACCTCGGCCGTGGCGCCCGCGGGCTGGTAACGGGAGGCGACCTCCAGGCCGCCGGTCACCGAGGGGTGGCTGGGGAGCAGGCTGCGCTGGAGGGTGAGGGCGGTGTTGCGGGCGTCCTGGTACCAGCGCGCGTTGTCGATCTGCACGGCCGCGCGGGCCGCGAGCTCCCGGGCCAGCAGCAGGTCGTCCTCGCCGAAGGGCTCCGGGTTGCCGACCCGCTTGAGGTCGAGCGCGCCGAGCACCTCGCCGCGCGCGATGAGCGGTACGGCCAGGTAGGAGTGCACACCCGCCCTGCCCAGCAGTGCGGCCGCCTCCGGGGACCGGCTGATGCGGGCGAGGTCGTCCGGACCGACGCGCGGCACCAGGACGGCCCTCCCGGTGCGCACGCACTCGGTCACCAGGCGCTCGGGGGCGTAGTGGGCCACCAGCCCGGGCGGGTCCGCCGCGCGCAGCGCCTCGGGGACACCGGCCGCCTCGACGGCCAGCGGGCGCATCACGGCGGGCTCGGCCGGGCGCAGGGTGCTCGGCCGGCCCTGCACCACCGCCTCCAGGAGGTCCACGGCCGCCACGTCCGCGAGCTCCGGCACGGCCACGCCGGCCAGCTCACGGGCGGTGCGGTCCAGGTCCAGCGTGGTGCCGATGCGGGCGGAGGCGTCGGCGACGAGCGCGAGCCTGCGCCGGGCCGCCTCGGCCGCCACGGTCGCGCGGTGGTGTTCGGTGACGTCCAAAACCGACCCCGCCACACCGAGGACGGTTCCGTTGGCGTCCTCCAGCCGGTACAGGGACACCGACCAGGCGTGCTCGCTGTCGGGGTCCGCGGGCGTCCGGCCGACCGTGTGCTGGTCGACCAGGGGTTTGCCGGTCCGCATCACCTCGAAGGCGGCGGTCTCGAAGGCGGTCACGTCGAGATGGGGGAGGACCTCGCCGATCTTGCGCCCGACGTGGTCCGCGGCCGGGACCCCGTTCATCTGCTCCAGGGCCGGGTTCACGGAGACGTACCGCAGCTCGGTGTCCAGCACGGCCAGTCCGATCGGGGACTGGGAGACCATTCGGGTGGACAGGGCCACGTCCCGGTCGAGACGGCGCACCGTCTCCTGGTCGGCGCACAGCCCCAGCGCGTAGACGTCCCCCCGGTCGTCGAGCAGCCGCATGTTGCGGAACTCCACGAGCTTGGTGCCGCCGTCCTTGTGCCGTACCGGGAAGGCCCCGGCCCAGCTCTGGCCGGTCTCCATGACGTCGGCGAACAGCTTGACGACCAGTTCGACGTGCTGTTCGTGGATCATCAGATGGGCCGCGTACTGCCCGAGGGCCTCCTGCGCTGTGTAGCCGAACAGCTTCTCGGCCTGCGGGCTCCACAGCACGATGCGTCCCTCGGTGTCCGTGACCACCGAGGCCATGCCCAACTCGTCGAGCAGCCCGCTCGGCCGTACCGCACCGCGCGGGGGCTCCCCGCCCTCGGACGCGGGTATTCCGGCTGCACCCATTGCACGAACCGCCTTCGACCGTTCTCGCGGCACGCCGTACCCCGGTGCCGACTCCCCTTGTTCTACCGCGTGCAGCCGTCTCCGTGGCCACGCGGTGGTGTTCTTCCACCATCCCTCAACACAGGGGCGTGCGTCCGCTGAAGTGCGCCGGGGTGACGAAGGCCGCCCGCCTCCTTCCGGCGCCCTCGTGTTCCCCCACTTGGTCTGTACATGACTCCCGCGGGGCGCCAGACTGTGCGCCGAGCCACCTCACCCCCCGCCCCAGGAGCCCCAGGAGTCCCTCCATGCCCCTGCGCGTCAGACAGCGCTCGCGCGCGGTCCTCGCCGCCCTCGTCACCCTCACCGCGACGGCCCTCCTGGCCGCCGCACCGCCGGCCTCCGCCGCGGACACCTGGACCGAGGTGGGCTCCGACCGCGCCGACCCGCTCACCGAGAGCCAGGGCCTGACCTCCGTCGAGGTCCCGGCCAATTCCGCCAACCGGTACACCGGCATCGGCACCATCCCCCTCGGCGTCTCCACGCGCGGCTGGAACCACGTGGGCGACCCCGACGCCTCCTACGACGGCTACTACGTCGAGCCCTACCAGGCCGACTCCGGCACCGCCAAGATGTACCGCGTACAGGCACCGAACGGCACCTGGTCCGAGTACGTCCACACCCTCAGCCCCGGCGAGGCCCTCAACAACTCCTGGGTCGCGATCTCGCCCGACGGACAGTGGATGCTCACCGGAGAGTGGGGCACCATGACCCGCTTCCTGGTCCTGCCCACGCCCGGCGCCAACGCGAGCACCTCCCCCTCGGCGAACCTCCCGCAGGCGGCCACCGTCACCCTCGACCACGCCGTACGGGACGTACAGGGCTGCGACTTCGTGACCGCCACCCGGCTGCTGTGCTCCTCCGACGACCCGGCCGGCACCCTCTTCGGTTACACCAAGCCGCTCCTCCAGGTCGACCTGTCCGCCGCCCCGACCGGCTCGGCCAACGTCACCGGACATGTCACGGCACTGCGCCAACTGCCCCTGCGCAGCTCCTGCTCCGGCTCGTTCGAGGCGGAGGGCATCGACTACGACCGCCGTACCGGAACCCTGCGCGTGATCGTCGTCTCACCCGGCTTCTGCGTCCTGACGGACAGCAAGACGTACCGCTTCACCAGGAGTTGAGCCCCTGACCGCCGGGTGCCGGCCCTCGTGGAAATGGGGGTCGGCACCGATGGCGGGGCCAGGGAGGCGGATGCGACGGTGGACCGCACACCCACCGACGAAGGAGTTGTCGCATCCATCCCCGAACGACACAGCACGCACGCCCGGCCGTGCCCCCGGGGGAGGTGACCCGTGGGACACGCTGACACCCTCCTCGCCATGGGCGGCGCCTTCCTCGCCGCGGCCTTCCTCGCCCGGCTCGGCGGCCGCATCGGACTGCCGACCATCCCGCTCTTCATGCTCGCCGGCATCCTGCTCGGCCCGCACACCCCGGGCCTGGTGCTGGTCGATGATCCGCACGACTTCGAGATGCTCTCCGCGCTCGGCCTGGTGCTGCTGCTGTTCTACCTGGGCCTGGAGTTCCACGTCGACGACCTGCGCAAGGGCGGCAGACGACTGCTCGCCGCCGGCGGGATCTACCTCCTGGCGAACGTCGGCGCCGGACTCGGCTTCGGCTTCGCGCTCGGCTGGGGGACCCGGGAGGCCCTGGTGCTCGCCGGGGTCCTCGGCATCTCCTCGTCGGCGATCGTCACCAAGATCCTCATCGACCTGGGGCGGATCGGCCGCCCCGAGACCCGGCTGATCCTCGGCGTGATCGTGGTGGAGGACATCTTCCTCGCCCTGTACCTCGCCGCGCTCCAGCCGGTGATCAGCGGTGCGCGCGGGCCCGTGGAGATGCTCCTCCAGGCCGGCAAGGCCTTCGGCTTCCTGATCGTGCTGGCCGTCGCCGCCCGTTACGGGACGCGCTGGATCGGCCGGCTGATCCACGTCCGGGACAACGAACTCCTGGTCATCAGCTTCCTCGGCGCCGCGGTCCTCGTCGCGGGCGTCTCCGAGGTGCTCGGGGTCGCCGACGCCATCGGCGCCTTCATGGTCGGCCTGATCCTGGCCGGCACCCCCTCCGGGCCCCGCATCCGCAGCCTGGTGCACCCGCTGCGCGATGCCTTCGCGGCCATCTTCTTCTTCGCCTTCGGGCTGTCCATCGACCCCGGTGTCGTCACGTCCGTCGCCGGACCCGTCGCCGCCGCGGCCGCCGTCACCATCGTGATGAACATCGTCGCCGGGCTGCTCGTCGCCCGCCTGTACGGCTACGGCGCGCAGCCCGCCGCCGACATCGCCACCACCCTCGTCGCCCGCGGCGAATTCGCCCTGATTCTCGGCGCGATGGCAGCGAGCGCGGGACTCGACGCACGTCTGGCGCCGTTCATCGCCGGGTATGTCCTTGTCCTGGCCGTTCTCGGTCCCGTGGCCGCGGGGCGGGCCCATCTCCTGGCCCGGGCCCTGGGGTCCCGTCGTCGCGCCCGGACGCCCGGGGACGACGACACCACCCCGCAGCCGGTCTGCGTCCCGGTGGGGGCGGACGCGGAACGGTAGCGGACGTCCGCCGCGCGAAGGAGGAGTCATGGGCCGGCCCGACGACGAACACCTGGTCGACCTCGCGGCACGGCTGGAGTGTGACGACCCACGGTTCGCCCGCGCGCTGGGCTCGGGCCGTCCCGCCCGGCCCCGTGAGTACCGGCGCACCGGCGCCTGGTGCACCCTCGGTGTCGCCGTGGCTCTTCTGACGGTGGGCATGGCATGGCCGGAGGGCTTTCTCGTCGCCGCGGGTCTGGTGCTCGCCGGTATCGCCGTGCCGATGTTCGATCCGCACCGGGACCGGCCGCCCCGCTGAGGCCCCGCCGGTAGTGCTCCCGGAAAGGTGGTGGTTTTCTGAGGGTGTGGCACGGTTCGCGGGGAACCCGGCGGTCCGGTCATCGTCACGGAAGGAGCGACCACGATGGATCGTGAGCGAACGCACGACGAGTCCGTCTCCCTGGAGATCAGCGGATGCAGTGCGGAGGACGCCCGGATCGTCTTCGACACACTGACCGCGTGCTTCGAGTCCGACCGGGGTGCCGACGAGGTGCCGCAGCAACTCCACGAGTCGCGGCCGATGGTGTGGCTGGGGACGTTCGAGGTCACCGAGACACGTTCCTGCCCGCCGCCCGCCCGGCTGTCGTCCTCCGTGGAGGCCGACGCACAGGGCGGCTACTGGGCCATCGAGCAGTTGCGGACCACGCTGGACTCGATGTTCACGGTGCGGGACCTCGCCTCCATGTCGGGAGACCAGGAGCGGGAGCTGCACGTGCGGCTGGAGAGTCGCTGAGTACGTCGCCCGGCAGGCGAGGGCGCCACGTGGTGCTCGTCACCCCGTTATGCAACTAGTTGCATAAACGCGTCGCGGTCCTCTACAACAGGGAGGACGAGACCGCGACGGAGGGGCCCGATGAGCCGTTACCCGCACCTGCTGAGCCCGCTCGACCTGGGCTTCACCACGCTGCCCAACCGTGTCCTGATGGGCTCGATGCACGTCGGCCTGGAGGAGGCCGAGCGCGGCTTCGAGCGCATGGCGGCGTTCTACGCGGCCCGCGCGCGGGGCGGGGTGGGCCTGATCGTCACCGGCGGCATCGCGCCCAACGACGAAGGACGGCCCTACGAGGGCGGCGCCAAGCTCACCACCGACGCGGAGGCCGAGCAGCACCGCACCGTCACCGAGGCCGTGCACCGCGAGGGCGGCCGGATCGCGATGCAGATCCTGCACTTCGGGCGGTACGCCTACCACCAGGATCTCGTCGCCCCGAGCCCCCTCCAGGCGCCGATCAGCCCCTTCCCGCCCCGCGAGCTCACCGACGCCGAGGTCGAGCGGACCATCGACGACTACGCCCGTGCCGCCCGCCTCGCCCGGCAGGCCGGCTACGACGGCGTGGAGATCATGGGCTCCGAGGGCTACCTCATCAACGAGTTCATCGCGGCCCAGACCAACCACCGCACCGACCGCTGGGGCGGGTCGTACGAGAACCGCATGCGCTTCCCGGTCGAGATCGTGCGCCGGGTGCGGGAGGCGGTCGGCGAGGACTTCATCATCGTCTACCGGCTGTCCATGCTGGACCTGGTCCCGGGCGGCTCCACCCTGGACGAGGTGATCACGCTCGCCAAGGCCGTCGAGACGGCCGGGGCCACGATCATCAACACCGGTATCGGCTGGCACGAGGCCCGCATCCCCACCATCGCCACCTCGGTGCCGCGCGGCGCCTACACCTGGGTGACCAAGCGGCTGATGGGCGAGGTGTCGGTGCCGCTGGTGACCACCAACCGCATCAACACCCCCGAGCTGGCGGAGCAGTTGCTCGCCGACGGCCACGCGGACATGGTGTCGATGGCCCGCCCGATGCTCGCCGACCCCGACTTCGTGAACAAGGCGGCCGAGGGGCGCCCCGAGGCCATCAACACCTGCATCGGCTGCAACCAGGCCTGCCTCGACCACACCTTCAGCCTCCAGATCACCTCCTGCCTGGTCAACCCGCGTGCCTGCCACGAGACCGAGCTGGTGCTGTCCCCGACCCGGCTGCGCAAGCGGGTCGCGGTCGTCGGCGCCGGTCCCGCGGGTCTCGCCTGCGCGGTCTCCGCCGCCGAACGCGGCCACGAGGTCACCCTCTTCGACGCCGCGAGCGAGATCGGCGGCCAGCTCAACGTGGCCCGCAGGGTCCCCGGCAAGCAGGAGTTCGACGAGACGATCCGCTACTTCCGCCACCAGCTCGACGCCCACGGCGTGGACGTACGGCTCGACACCCCGGTGTCCTCCGGTGACTTGACGGAGTACGACGAGGTCGTCGTCGCCACCGGCGTCACCCCGCGCACCCCCGACATCCCGGGCCTCGACCACCCCAGCGTGGTCGGCTACCTCGACGTCCTGCGCGACAACGCCCCCGTCGGCGACCGGGTCGCGATCCTCGGCGCCGGGGGCATCGGCTTCGACGTCGCCGAGTTCCTCACCGACGGCGGCGACAAGGCGCACGAGGACCCGGCGACGTACTTCCGCCAGTGGGGCGTGGACATGGACTACACGGCACCCGGCGGACTCGGCGCCCCCGAGCGCCCCGCGCCGCCCCGGACCGTGCACCTCCTCCAGCGCAAGACCAGCAAGGTCGGCGCCGGGCTCGGCAAGACCACCGGCTGGATCCACCGCACCGAGCTCAAGCACCGGGGCGTCACCATGGTCCCGGGCGTGCGCTACGACCGCGTCGACGACGCCGGCCTGCACATCACCGTCGGTGAGGAGAGCACCGTCCTGGAGGTCGACACCATCGTGCTGTGCACGGGCCAGGAACCCCGCCGGGACCTGTACGAGGAGCTCGTCGCCGCGGGCCGCAGCGCGCACCTGATCGGCGGGGCCGACGTGGCCGCCGAGCTGGACGCCAAGCGGGCCATCAAGCAGGGCACCGAGGTCGCGGCGGCCCTGTAGGGAGCCCCGGCCCCGCTCGGCTCGTCCCTAGGATGACTCCATGTCACTCCCGCACGCGATCCTCACCGCACTGCTCGAAAGGCCGTCGGCGGGGCTGGACCTGACCCGTCGGTTCGACAGGTCGATCGGCTACTTCTGGTCGGCCTCGCACCAGCAGATCTATCGCGAGCTGGGAAAACTGGAGGCCGAGGGCTACATCCGGGCCATCCCGGAGGACCGGCCGAGCCGGGGCCAGAGGAAGAGCTACGAGGTCCTGCCGGCGGGCCGCGCCGAACTCGAACGCTGGACGGCCGCCGCGCAGGACCCCAAGCCGCACCGGGACGCCCTGCTGCTGCGGCTGCGCGCGGCCGCCGTCGTCGGCACGGACGGCCTGGAAGCCGACCTGCGCCGCCATCTCGACCTGCACCGGCGGCAGTTGGCGGAGTACGAGCAGATCCAGGACCGCGACTTCCCGCCCGGCAAGGACGGCGCGCAGGCCAGGCTCCAGCACCTGGTCCTGCGCGCGGGCATCGAGCTGGAGACCTTCTGGACGCAGTGGCTCACCGAGGCCCTTGAGGAGCTGGCCGAACTCCCGGACAGCTGACGGCGTCCGGCGAACTCCCGTACATCTGAAGGCGTTCGGTGAACTCCCTTGCCCGGCAGGCGTTCAGAGGCGGTACGGCCGCGACCGGCGCCGCAGGAACCACGCCGTCGCCGCCGCGCCGACCGCCACCAGACCGCCGCCGACCGCCAGCGTCACGGTGCCGTAGTCCTTGGTGGCCCCGCCCAGACCGCCCAGGACGCCGCGTGAGGGGGAGGCGGAGGCCGTGGACGAGGTCGTGGGCGTGGCGGAGCCGGACACGATGATCGACTGGGTGCCCGCCGTGCTGTTGTTGTAGGCGCACATCACGATGACGGTGTACGTCCCTGGGCTCACGTTCGACCAGGCGGCCGACTGGAGCGAGGTGGTCCCCGACAGGGCCACCTGACGGCCCTGGCTGAAGTTGGCCTGGCTGCTGGTGAGCAGCGAGGCGGTGCCCCAGCCGCCGGTGGGGGCGGTGCGGGAGCAGGCCGTCGTGGTGACGGAGACCGTGGATCCGGAGGTGCTCACGGAGATGCCGGGGCCTGCCGCGGCGGGCCCGGCGGTCAGGGCGAGCGGCAGCGCGGCGACGGCCGCGACGGTCAGGCCGGAGCGGAGAAGTGGCTGAATAGTGCGCATGGACTGCCCTCCGGCGGCACGGTTGGCGGTACATCCGTGGCGCCGCCGAGGTGGGGGAAGCCCGTGCTGCCTCAGGGGCAGCCAATGCGCGGACGGCCCGGCCCGCACCCGGAGCACCGCCGTGCGGGTGACGGAATCCTCCGGCCGGCGCACCAGCGGGCCGGAGGTGCGCGGTCGTCACCGGCCGGAGGCGGCGCCCGTCGTGACCGTCCGCTCGGCCGACAGCCCGCCCCAGGTGCCGTCGGGCAGCCTGGCCCTGATCCGCACCCGGTGCCGCTCGCCGGCCTCGCGCCCCAGATAGAAGCTGTACGTCGTCCTCCCGCGCGGAGGTGTCCCGCCGAAGACGAGCGAGGTCGCCGCCGCTCCGTCGAGACGGACCTGGTACTCGGTGACGACCCCGTCCGTCCGGGGCGGGAGCCAGGCCAGGTCCAGGTAGTACGCCCCGTCGTCGTCGAGCCGTGCCGTGGCGCGGAAGTCGGTCGGGGCGGTGTCCCGGCCGTCGTCGCCGCCCGGCGTGCCGATACGGACGTCCGCCGCGGCCGGCGAGAGGTTGCCGGCCGCGTCCCGGGCCCGGACCGTGAACGAGTAGCGCGTGCCCGGACGCAGCCCCGTGACCACGGCCGCCGTCTGGGCCCCGCCCACGCTGTGGATCTTGCTGCCGCCCTGGTAGATGTCGTACGACACGACGTCCCGGTCGTCCGAGGAGGCGGACCAGCTCAGCTGGACGGCCCGGCTGCCCGCCGTCCGGCCGCGCAGTCCGCCGGGGCGGGTCGGGGCCGAGCGGTCCGCGGCCACGGCCGCGGGAGTCGTCGCCCGCGCCTCCGGGCTCGGCGGGCCGAGACGTCCCTCGGTGTCGCGGGCCCGCACGCTGAAGACATACGGGGTCGCGGGCCGCAGCCTGGTGACATCCACCATGTGCTGCGAAGCGGGCACTTCCTCGACCTTTGTAGTGCCGCGATACACCTCGTAGCGGTCGATCCCGGTGCCGACGGCGTTCCACATGACATGCACGCTCGTCGCGCTGCCCGCGGTCGCGGTGACGCCCCCGGGGGCGGCGGGCAACGGGCCGCCCTCACCGTCGTCCGGCCCGCCGCATCGGCAGCAAGCGACGAGCAGGAGTGCCGCGCACAGGGCCAGGGGGACGGGTACGCCTCGCACGTCTCGGCCTCCCCGGAGGACATCACGGAATTGGTCCGGACCAATATGGCGCCGGGGGTGGACCCGCGGCAAGAGGGCGACCGCGTGGCCGGGGTCCGGCGAGGGCTCCGCCCCCGCGGCCCCTGCCCCGTCCGGACCTCTTGCGGTGGCCGGTCCGCTGAAACCGCATCAGATTGGGCTGAGTGCCCGTCAATGCACCCGAGGAGAGGGTCCCTTATCGTGCGTGTCCAGTCGCTGACGCTGGCCGCGGCAAGCGCCGCTCTGCTCGCCCCCACGGCAGCCCCTGCCATGGAGGTCGCCACCGCCCGGACGGAGCCGGTGGTGCGGCGGGAAGGCACCGTCCCGGCCGCCGACCTGCTGGCCCGGGTGCGGGACTGCGTTCCCGTCTCGCGCGGCCGCTACCGCGCCGACGAGGACACGTCCGCGACCATCCCGGTCTGCGGCACCAAGGAGGCCGTGTTCTGGAAGGCCGACATGGACATCGACTGCGACGGCCGTCCGGGCAGCCGCTGCAACAGCCGCACCGACCCGCTCTTCTCCGACGCCACCGCCTACCAGCAGTCCGACGGCCGCTATCTGAGTGCCGAGCGCCTGCCGTTCATCGTGGTCCCGGCCCCGAGCCCGATCTGGGACTACCGCGCCCACGGGGTGCACGGCGGCGCCGTCGCGGCCGTCGTGTACGAGGACCGGGTGCAGTACGCCGTGGTCGGGGACGTGGGCCCGAGCGGCATCATCGGAGAGGCGTCCTACGCCACCGCGAAGGCCCTCGGCATCCGCCCCGACCCCCGCGGCGGCGGCACGCCCTCCGGTGTCACCTACATCGTGTTCAAGGACTCCCGGGTGAAGCCCATGGAGGACCACCAGGCCGCGGTGACCCTGGGGGAGCGGCTGGCGCGGGAGTTCGTCCAGGGCGAGGCGGCGAAAAGCCACAAGAGACGGTGACGGCGAGGGCCGGGCGGGGAGTTCTCCGCGCCCGGCCCTCGCCGCTGCGCACGTCGTCGCGAACCGCCCGTCAGACCTTCCGGTAGCTGTACGCCTCCGCCGCGGCCGCCTCCACCGCCGCGAGGTCGGCGCCGGTGGCCGCCGTGACCACCGCGGCCACCGCACCCTCGACGAAGGGGGCGTCCACCAGGCGTGTGCCGTCCGGAAGTTCGTCGCCCTCCGCCAGCAGCGCCTTGACGGTGAGCACCGCGCTGCCGAGGTCGGTCAGCACGGCCACGCCGGCGCCGCGGTCCACGGACGCGGCCGCGGCGGCGATCAGCTCCGCACTCGTACCGAGACCGCCGCCCTCGGTACCGCCCGCTGCGGCCACGGGCACCTCGGTGCCGCCGCCCGCGAGCCCCTTCGCCAGCTCCGCGACCGACGCGGCCACCTCGGCGCTGTGCGACACCAGCACGATCCCGACCTGCTTTGCGTCACTCACCGGCTGCCTCCGCGAGAGCTGCGATCAGGAGGGCGGCCGAGGTGGCGCCCGGATCCTGGTGTCCGATGCTGCGCTCGCCGAGGTAACTCGCCCGGCCCTTGCGGGCCTGCAACGGCGTCGTGGCGAGGGCTCCCTGCTCGGCGGCCGTGCGCGCGGCGGCGAAGCCGGTGCCGAGCGCGTCGACGGCGGGCACCAGGGCGTCGATCATGGTCTTGTCGCCGGGCGCGGCTCCGCCCAGCGTCATGACCGCCTCCACGCCCGCCCGCAGCGCCTCGGTCAGCTGGTCCGCGCCGACCTCGGCGGTGTCCCCGAGCGCTTTGCCGGTGCGCCGCAGCAGCGTCCCGTAGAGGGGCCCCGAAGCGCCGCCGACCGTCGAGATGAGCTGGCGTCCGGCGAGGGTGAGGACCCCGCCCGGGGTGTCCGGGGCCTCCTTCTCCAGGGTCGCGGTCACCGCGGTGAAGCCGCGCCGGAGGTTGCTGCCGTGGTCGGCGTCCCCGATGGGGGAGTCGAGAGCGGTGAGCCGCTCCGCCTCACGGTCCACGGACGTGGCGGTCGCCGTCATCCAACGGCGGAAGAAGTCGGCGTCGAACACTGGATCTCCTTGCGTGGTCGGTACGTCGGTCGCCTGCTCACACCCCCCAGCGCAGCCCCGCCGTCTTCACCGGCGCGTCCCACAGCCGCAGCAGCTCGTCGTCCACCTGGCACAGGGTGACGGAGGCACCGGCCATGTCGAGCGAGGTGACGTAGTTGCCGACCAGGGTGCGGGCGACGGCGACCCCGCGCTCGGCGAGCACCCGCTGCACCTCGGCGTTGAACCCGTACAGCTCCAACAGGGGTGTGGCGCCCATGCCGTTGACCAGGACGAGCACGGGATTGCGCGGGCTCATGTCGTCGAGGATCGCCTGCACCGAGAAGTCGGCGATCTCCCGGGAGGTCATCATCGAGCGCCGCTCCCGGCCGGGCTCGCCGTGGATGCCGACCCCCAACTCCAGCTCACCGGCGGGCAGATCGAAGGTCGGGCTGCCCTTGGCGGGCGTGGTGCAGGCGCTCAGCGCGACGCCGAAACTCCGGGAGTTCTCGTTGACCTGACGGGCGATCGCCGCCACCCGCTCCAGCGGCTGCCCCTCGTCCGCCGCGGCGCCCGCGATCTTCTCCACGAACAGGGTGGCACCGGTGCCGCGCCGGCCCGCCGTGTAGAGGCTGTCGGTGACGGCGACATCGTCGTTCACCAGCACCTTGGCGACCTGGATGCCCTCGTCCTCGGCGAGCTCGGCGGCCATGTCGAAGTTGAGCACGTCACCCGTGTAGTTCTTCACGATGAACAGCACTCCGGCCCCGCTGTCCACGGCGGCCGCCGCCCGCACCATCTGGTCGGGCACCGGCGAGGTGAACACCTCGCCCGGACAGGCCGCGGAGAGCATGCCGGGCCCGACGAATCCGCCGTGCAGCGGCTCATGCCCGGACCCGCCACCGGAAACCAGGGCGACCTTCCCGGCGACGGGTGCGTCCCGCCGTACGATCACACGGTTCTCGACATCCACGGTCAACTCCGGATGGGCGGCCGCCATACCGCGCAGGGCGTCCGAGACCACGGTTTCCGGGACGTTGATGATCATCCTCATGGGTGTCTCCTCCAGAGATTGACAGACAAGTCGGTCACCGGCGTCGCACCGGCTCAGAGTAGATGGATGCAGTTTTCGATCATGGCGGTCGGTGAGGGTCGCACGGGCGTGGTCGCAGAGCACTGCTGTGGGCAGTATCGACCTTGAATCGGCGAAGGTCACGTCGGGGACGAACCCGGGATCGGTAGGGGCCCAGGTGGCGAGAGGGTCGCCGAATGGATCTGCGGAACCTGCTCTGGTGGTGGTGGACGGTGCCTGCCGGGCTCGCGGCGGTGGGGTACGCGTGCTCGCTGGCCGGGCTGACCCGGGCGCAGCGGGCGGTGTGGGTCACGGCCCGGGTCGTCGAGGTGCATCCGCCGGGACACGGTGAGTCGGGGGAGCGCGGGATACCGGTGACGATCGCCTACCAGGACCCCCGCACCGGGCGGGAGTTCAGGCTGCGGCACGAGAACAGGCGGGGCGACCGGGTGCTCGTGGCCTGGGTGGGGCAGGAGTTCCCGGTCCGGTTCCCGCGGCGGCGGCCGGAACGGTTCCTTCTCATGCTGGACAGCGAGGGGCGGACCTCCGGGACCGGCGGGCCGAACTGCATGGTGATCCTGCTGGTCCTCGGACTGGTCGTCCAGTCGTTCTTCGCGTGGGGCCGGCCGTGGGGCCTGATCTGCGTCGGTGTCCTGCTGCTCCTCGTCGCAGCGCTCAGCCGGGACGGCGCGTACGCCCGGGCCCGCGCCGCCCAGCTCGCCGAGGGCGTGACCGTCCAGGGGCGCGTGGTCGCCGTCACCGAGGACGTCCACACCGACGGCGAAGGCGGCGAGAGCGTCAGCCACGCCTGCGTCCTCGCCTTCACCACCCACGAGGGCGCCGAGGTCACCGCGCTGTGCACACGGGGCATCCCGGACGTCGCCCGGTCCCTCGGCCGTCAGGTCGCGGTCCGGTACGCGCCCGCCGACCCGTCCCTCCTCACCGCCGACCCGGACCACGAACACCGTGAACGCGTGTCGCACATCAGGTTCGTCTCCACCCTGCTGGTCGCCGGGACCGCCGCGATCGGGCTGGGCGGCTTCTGCCTTCATCACTCCTGGCCCTTCACCTGACGATGCAGGTCAGGGCGGCCCAGAGAAGGGGCGAGTGCTCGACGCGCCCGCCTGCGCGCCACTGGTCGAGCCGCGCCCGCTGCCAGGTGCCGAGATGGCGCACCGGGTCGTCGTCCTCGTGGGCCGCGTCCACGGCGACCACCGCGTCCGTGAGCGGCCGTACGGACTCCGGCACACCGGCCAGGCGGTGGAAGGCGAAGCTGGTCGGGAGCGCCCAGCGGGTGGCCGTGACCAGCCGGGCACCGTTGTGGATCATCGCCGCGGCCAGCCCGAAGGACTCGGCGAAGCGGAGATCGCCCCCGCTCTCGCAGGCGATCAGCGCGACGCGCGGCGGTGCGGGCCACAGCCGAGCGCCCGGTACACCGTCGGCGCGCAGCGCGAGCGTGCCCAGGAGCAGGTCCTTGGCGGACAACGGGCGGTGCGAGCGCACCGGCTCGGTCATCCCCGTGGTCCCGGGGCCGCAGCACAGATGAAGGGTGACGTCCTCGCTCTGCCCGCCCTCGACGCGGGCACCGCTGACGTGACCGACGTACAGCAACCGGCGGGCACCCCTGCGCAGGGCCTCGCCCAGCCAGTCGCGGTCGAGATCGGTGCGGCGGAACGCTTCGGCGGGGGTGCCGACGGACGGTACGACGGTGCCCGCGTCGAGCCTGCGCCGCACGAGGGACAGCAGCGCCGGGTCCGAGTCGGGCCGCCCCAGGACCGAACCGAGCGGGGAGTCGGCCCGGAAGCCGGGGACACGGGGGTCCAGGACCAGGATCACGGCGTCCGGGTCCGGGTCCGGGTCCTGACCGGTGGGCGTGGTGCTCGCCCGGCGGAGCGACGCCGGTGCCGTCGTGACCAGATCCACGAGGTCGATCAGCCGTACGTCACGGTCGGCACCGTCCACGGCGAGCAGCTCCCACGGGACCTGGGCGACCCGGGGCGACGGCTGGAGCCGCATCAGCGGCCGGCCCAGGCGGGCGGACACCTGGCGGATCTGGTCGGTCAGGCCCGGCGGCCACAGCACCTCGGCCAGCGTGCGCGACAGGTGCCGCTCGTCCTCGTACGCGACCAGCGCGCCGGACTCGAACGCACGCCGCATGCCGTCCGTGCCGCCGCCCGGCAGTGCCGCGTCCAGCGCGCGGACCGCCTCGTCCACGTCCCGCCCCAGCGCGTACCCGGTGCCGAAGCCCTGTGCGCCACGGACCCACGTCCAGGTCATGTGGAGATCACCGGCGTCCGCGAGGCGGACCTGGACCACCGGACGGTTCGGGTCGGTCAGAGCGTCGGCGGACAGAACGGCACCTCTTCCTCGCTCACGATCCGCCGCTGATAGCGGAACTCCGCTGCCTGGACGTACTCCTGGAGCGCGGTACGGCCGCCGGCCCCCGCCGACATCGCGATTTTCGGTGGCGGCGCGACCCGCAGACCGACGGAGGCGGCGGCCTCGGCCGCAACACCGCCCAGCGTCAGGGGAGCGCCGTCGTCGGGGGCGTACGTCTTCCTGGCGGCGTCCGGGAAGACGGCCGCCGCCCGGTCCGCGGTGGAGGTGCGGCTCAGCGCGAGGGAGGCGCCCGCGCACCGGTGCTCCACCAGCTCGAAGATCAGCCCCTGGTCGTTGCTGCGGAGTGCCAGGCGGAAGGCCAACTGCATGGCCTCATCCGCCAGTCGGAGCCACTGGCTGCGGGCGTGGGCGGTCGCGAAGTCGTAGCGGGCCGCCTCCAGGGCCAGGGCGGCGGGCAGGGCGAGGGAGAGCGCGGTCGCGATCGAGGCCCGCTCGTGGACGCCGTGGTCGGCCCGGTTCAGGTTGTCCTCGAGGGTGAGCGCGAGCATCAGGTCCACCTGGGCGCACCGCTCGTACACCTCGCGCTCCTGGTACACGTCCCGCGCGCCCTGGGCGAGCCGCTTCATCTCGTCGATGTCACCCCGCTCGTACGCGTGCCGGGCGCCCATCAGCAGGGTGTCGGCGGCGGCGACCGCGGCACCGACCTGCTGGAAGCGGGCCAGGCTGGACGCGGTCAGCGCGGCGGCGCCGGCCGTGTCCCCGCGGTGCGCGGCGATGGCGGCACGGGCCTGTTCGCAGACCGCCAGGTCCTCGGCCCGGCCCTGCCGTTCGAAGATCTCCGCGGCCTTCGCGTACAGCTCCTCCGCGCGGTCGAGGTCGCCGGCCCGCAGCGCCGCGTAGGCCCGGTGGGCGAGCACCTGGTGGCGTTCCGCGTGGTGGCCCAGCCTCAGATGGGCCTCCTCCGCACGGGCGAACCAGTCCTCCGCCTGCTCGAACCGCACGGTCGAGGCGCAGACGACCCCCAGGCAGTCCAGCAGGTACGGTTCGGCGAGCGGTGCGTCCGCCAGCAGCGTGAGGGCCAGTTCCTCGGCCGCGCCCCAGGCGCTGCGGTCCATCAGCAGACGCACCCGGGTCAGGCCGATCTCGGCGGTGCGCAGCCCCTCGACGTCGTCGAACTCCGCCAGCAGGGCCGCCGCCTCGTCCACCGCCTGCTGCGCCTCGTCGAACTGCCCGGTCCTGCGCAGCAGTTCCGCCCTGGCCAGCAGTGTCTTCAGCAGGATCTCCAGCCACAGCCGGCGGCCGTTCGGCCCCATCGGCACGGACGCGACGCCCCGCACCAGATCCAGGGACCGCTCGACGGACAGGGCCGCCCCGGGCAGATCCGTGGCCGCGAGCTGAACCGTCCCGATGTCCGACAGCAGATGCCCGCGCAGCAGTCGTACGTCCGGGGAGTCCTCCAACGACTCGGCCACGGCGAGGAGGTCGCCGTAGACGGCCAGGGCGGCCGGCGGATCCGGGGTGAGCTGATGGCGTTCGGCGAGGGCGAAGCCGCTGTCGAAGGGCTCGCCGTAGCCGGGCCCTACCGCCGCATCCGCGTCGGCCGCGGGCTGAGGGTCCTGCGTGTCGTCCGGCATGGCCTAGAAGTCCTCCTCCGCGGCAGCGGCGGCCACGATCTCGGCGAGGAACGGGCCCGACGGCGCGGCCCCGCCGTCGAACGGTGCCGCCGCCTCGCCGAGCCGCCGCCGGGCCAGGGCCCGCACCGCCTCGCGTGCCGCCCGGTCATCGGAACCCGCCCGGTCATCGGCACCCCGTCCCGGATCGAACCCCGGCAGCAGGATGCCGACGTCGACGTGCGGTGTCGTCGAGGCCCGGATGTCCAGGTCCGCCCGGCCGGTCCACACGTCGTCCCGCCTGGCCAGCGGAACACGGCTCGGCGGACCGCCGTCCGGGGAGACCCCCGCCGCGGGGTGCACCCCGTCCACGGAGACCTCCGCCGCGAGGCGCACCCCGCCCACGGGGGCCATGTGGCCGGCCACGACCTCCACCTCGATCCGCCGTCCCGCACCGAGGGCGAGCACCGACCAGGACACGGCGCCCTCGGCCGCGTCCACGAAACCGGGCGGGTAGCGGCACCAGTCGTTGCTCCCCTGGCCCCGGGCGATCACACGGCCGGTCGCGGGGTGCGCACCTCCTGCCGCGAGAGCGAACTCCCGCTGCCGCACGAAGAGATCGGCGAGAACGAGCGGAGTGCCCGCCGGCCCGGCGTCCTGCTCCAGCGCCGACCTAAGCCTCCCGAGCGCCTCCCCGTCCAGTCCGAGACTGTCGGCCGCGTCGTCGATCAGCCGCAGGACTCGGTCCAGTCGGCGAGGCGAGGCCGCCGACTGCCGCCACCGGATCAGCGGGGCGAGCGCCGGCAGATGCTCCTCCAGCAGCTCGTGACCCTCCACCTCGCCTGCTTCGTCCAGCAGTTGCTGGCATTCGTGGGTGAGAGCGGCCAACTCCAGCCCCAGTACGCCCGGTTCGAGTGCGGGAATCCCGTCCAGGTGCGATGCCGGCCACCAACGGGCCGCCCAGTGGCAGAAGGCAAGGCGGGCCGCACTCCCGGCGAGGGCGGTCGGCTGCTCGGGCGGCATCAGTTCAGCAGCGGCTTCCGCGGCACCCGACGCGACGGCGTCGACAGCCGCGGCCGTACGCTCGCCGTAGACCGCCCACAGCCACTGCTGGGCCCGCCCCACGTCGTGAATCTCCGCTGCCGGCAGCCCTGTTGGACCGAGGACGGGCCAGGTCAGAACCGCGCCCGCGACGTCGAGAACGGCCCGGGTGAACGCGGGACCCGTGAAGGGTTCCGCGATCTGTACGGTGCCGTCCTCGGCGCGCGTGACGGCAGGGCCCCGTGCGGGCATCACGCGCTCCTCGGCTCGGCGGCGGGCTCGGAGCTCGCCGACAGGGTGCGCAGCGCCGTACGGACGCGGGCCCGGTGGTCCATCATCACCGAGCGGGCCACCCCGTCCAGCACGCTCCAGGCCGACGCCGCGTCGGGCAGTGCCGCCTCACGGACATCGCGCCCGTGCAGCCTCACCCAGAGCCGCCGCATATAGGCGGTCCACGGGGTGCGCAGGTCCTGGGCGAGGGCGTTCAGCACACCACCGTCCGGGTCGGGGCCGGGGGAGACGGTCATCCTGCGGGCCCGGAGCACCGAAGCCTCCCGCTGCCAGCGGCTGTTGACGATGCGGTGCGCCGCTGTCGACCCCGCCGCGAAGCCTCTGGTGCCCAGCGGATCGAGACCCGCCGCGAGTCGGCCGCCGAGCACGACGGCGACGCGCAGGCTCTCGTCGTGCAGGCCCAGCGGGGCACAGCTGCGGCCGACCTCCCGCCCGACGAGCTCCGGCACGGTGGGCAGTTGCTCGCGATGGGTGGACGTCTGGAGCACGGTGAAGAGCCGTTCGAAGAGGGTACGGTCGAACGGCGCGGGGAGCGTGGCGGTCGAGGCGCTGCGGCCGACTCCGGGGCGTGGGGGCACGCGGTGCGCGGTCAGTCCGAGGTGCGGGGGTACGTCGGAGCGACCCCAGAGATCGGCGCGGGCCCCGACGTCGGCGCGGTCCCAGACGTCGGCCGGATGAGCCGACCACAGGGCCCGCCCGAGCAGGCTGCCGTGTCCGGCCCGGACCATGGCGGCGAAGGCCGGCGAAACAGCCCCCGGGACACCGCAGGCGTCGAGAACCTCGGCCGCCAGGCCCGTGTCGACGGCGGCCGTGGCTTCTTCGCGACCGTCCCATGCCGCTGTCAGTTCGGCGTCGAGACGGGCCCGCCGGGCGGAGTCCGCCAGATGCTCCTTCAGCGCCTCCACGGTCCGTCCGCCGGTGGCGTCCACGACGTCGGCGAGCACCGACTTCGCCACGGCCTCCGCGCCGGGTCCCGGCGCCCCGTGCTCGGTGGCCAGCTCGAAGCACCGCTGGAAATACAGGTCCTGGGGGTTGCCCGCCACGATCCCCAGGACGCGGCGGGTCTTCTTCAGCAGCGTGAACCACTGTGCCGTCGCTTCCAGGACCGCGCCGAACTCCCGGATCAGGGCGTCGAGTTGCTCCGCCTCCCGCGCGTCGAGGAAGTCGGCGGCGAACTCCGGCCGCAGCGCGGGCCGGACGATCAGCGGCAGCACGATCAGCTTGACCGTCCGCGTGAGCGGTGCGCCGCCGGGGCCGCTCAACGCCCGGCATCCCGGCCCGAGGCCGCGCCAGGCCCTGTCGATGACCATGGCGCGCGGACGGCGCTCGTCGGTCGTCGGCTGGCTCGGGGACGGCATGGGCAGAGCGTACGTCCTGGGGAACAGACGGTCGAACCTGGGATCGGTAGGCGCCACCCGCCTTCTAACGTCGCCCTCACCAGGCAGAACGGACCGGAAGGGCAGGCACGGCATGGGCATCTTCGGCAGGGGCAGGAGCCGTGAGGAGAAGGCGGCCAGGATCGCGGAGCAGGTGGCGGCGGGCAAGGGCTTCTACGGCCGGATGACGCGTGCGGCACTCGGCCAGGAGGACCACGCCCGAGTCCAGCAGACGATCGGCGCGTACAACTCCGCGGGAAACGTGCAGCAGTTGCTCGCCATGGGCGTACCGACGGTCCCCGCGGTCGTCGTGTCGATCAGCGACACCGGCAAGCTGGTCAACTTCGACCCGGTGGTCGACCTGGTCCTCCGTCCGGCCGGAACGGTCGGGGACACCGGCGGACCGATCAGGCTCCAGACCCTCGTGTCCAAGCTGCGCATCCCCCGCACCGGCGATCAGGTACTGCTGATCCAGGACCCCGCGAACCCCGGCGGCTACCTCTACGCGGGCGACGGGCAGACCGGGTGACGACGGCGCCGTACGGAACAGGCCGGGTTCCGTGTCGGCCCCGACGGCAGCCCGGTCGGGAGACGTCCGCTCACGCCCGCAGCGGGTTGGCGCGGGACGCCGCCAGGAGGTACCACGCGGTGGCGCCCGTGTGCCGGTACGGGTAGTAGCCGAACCCGAAGCCCGTGTCGAGGGGGCTGCTCGCCGAGACGATCCCGGAGCGGGCGGGCAGGGGTGTGCCGCCGGTGGTCTGGCCGGTGCCGAGGAGGTCCTGGGCGCGTTCGACGGAAGCGAGGAGCCGTCGGGCGCGCTTCTCGTCCCCGGACCCGCCCCGCTCCCGCAGGGCGAGGGCGAGGTGGGCGGTGCCCTCGAACCAGACGCCGTTGCGGTCGGGCTTCGGCTGCCCCTCCGCGATCGGAGCGCTCTCGTCGGCCAGCAGGCTCGCGGAGCTGAAGGTGACGCCCTCGTAGGACTGGCCCGCAGGGACCGTGCTGTTGGGGCGGTTCGCGGTGTCCCGGACGGCCAGTCGGGACGCGGCCCAGTCGAGGGAGCGGGAGTGGGCCGGGGAGGCGAGCGCGAGGTGGGTCCAGGTCTGGGTGTCCTCCGGGACCGGGGACCTGTTGACCGTCACGCCGTCGTTGGTGCCGGTGTAGAAGAACCCGCCCTCGGGCTCCCACATCTTCTCGACGAAGGCCCGCGCCCGCGCCCGGCGCTCCCGCCAGACCCGGTCCCCGGTGAGCCGGGCGAGCCGTCCGAACAGCCCGACCAGGTCGGTGTTGTGCTCGGTCGAGGTGAACGGCAGTCTCTCGTCGGCCCCGTCGACGCCGAACTTGTACCCGCCGAGCGGCTCGTCGGTCCGCCCGACCCGCTCGATCCACTCGCCGATCCGCACCGCGCCGGTGAGGAAGCGCCGCTGACCTGTCCGCGCGGCGAGTGCGGCGAGCGCGAGACCGGCCCACGCCATGTCGCCCACGGCGGTGCCGGTGAAGCCGAACTGTGTACCGACGTTGGCCGTGCCGTCGGCCCGGACGAACCCGTCCGGCTGCGGGGAGCCGTCGTAGAAGGTGTACGGCCCCACGTTGTACGCCTGCCGCAACCGGCCGTCGTCGTGGACGGGGTCGTGAGCCTGGGCGTACAGCAGCGCGTCACCGAGGGCCACGGCCCGGGACCCGCCGCCGGGGGAGGCGAGGTGGGCCAGGATCGCGAGGGCGTTGTCGTACGTGAACGCGGTGCTGAACAGGCCTGCCTGGTCGCTGTAGCTCTGGGTGAGCCGGATCGTGCCGTGGTCCGGGTATGCGTCCATGGCGGCGGCGAGGAAGGCCCGCGCCCGGCCGGCCGGGGAGAGCGTGGCGGCACCCGTGAGGCCCTGTGCCGCCTGGGCGGAACCGGCGCCGGCCGCGGTGAGCGCCGCGACGCCGAGTCCGGTTCCGATGAGGGTGCGGCGGCTGAGGGGCGGGCGCGGGCTGCCGGTCATGGGTCTCCTCGGGGCTGCGGGCCGGGGCGGGCCACGGTTTTGAGAGCGCTCTCAGGAAGCGCGGGCTCATTCTGCTGTGGCAGGCTGCGGCGGTCAACGTCTGCGGAAAGGAGAGCAGTTGGCCGTCACCCCAGGGCCGTACGGAGCTTCCCCCGCGCATCCCGCGCGGCGACCGGCCCCGCCCTCCCGACCCCCTGTTGATCTCCCCACCCCTGGGTACCCGTGACCCATGACCACCGCCTACCCACCCCACGCGCTGCACGACTACGCGCTGTTGGCGGACGGTGAGCGCGGGGCGCTCATCGGGCCCGACGGTGCCATCGGGTGGCTGTGCGCTCCCGCCTGGCACGACGACGCGGTCTTCGCCGCGCTGGTCGGCGGGCGGGGGGCGTACGCCATCACTCCCCGGGGACGACACGTCTTCGGTGGCTACTACGAGGAAGGCACCCTCATCTGGCGCAGCCGCTGGGTCACCGAGGAGGGGATCGTCGAGTGCCGTGAGGCGCTGGCCTTCCCCGGCGACCCGGACCGTCTCGTCCTGCTGCGGCAACTGCACGCGGTCGACGGTCCGGCCCACCTCTCCGTCGTCCTCGACCCGCACGGCGAGTACGGCGCGGCGGAGCTCGACTCCGCGCACCGCGGCGACGACGGGGTGTGGGAGCTGCGGACCGGCAGACACCGGCTGCGCTGGCAGGGCGCCCCGGGGGCGGCCCGGGGCGAGCACGGCCTGAACCTCGACATCGAGCTGAAGCCCGGTGAGCGGCACGACCTGGTGCTGGAGTGCTCCGCGTCCCCCTTCCCGTCCGAGCCGCCGGAGCCAAGGCGGGCCTGGGCGGCCACCGAGGCCGCCTGGCGTCGGGCGGTCCCGGCGCTCGACGGCACCGCCGCCCCCGGTGACGCGCGGCGGGCCTACGCCGTCCTGCGCGGGCTCACCACGCGGGGCGGGGGCATGGTCGCGGCGGCGACGACCAGCCTGCCCGAGCGCGCCGAGGAGGGCCGCAACTACGACTACCGGTACGTGTGGATCCGCGACCAGAGCTACGCAGGACAGGCCGCTGCCGCCGCAGGCGACCACGTTCTCCTGGACTCCGCCGTCGACTTCGTCACCGCGCGCCTGCATGCGGACGGACCCCGTCTGGTGCCTGCCTACACCGTGCACGGGCGGCCCGTCCCGGCCCAGCGCGACCTGGACCTGCCCGGCTACCCCGGCGGCTTCGACCGCGTCGGCAACCACGTGGGCGACCAGTTCCAGCTCGACTGCTTCGGCGAGGCCCTTCTGCTGTTCGCGGCCGCCGAACGTCACGGGCGACTGGACGAGAGCAACTGGAAGGCCGTGGAGATCGCGGTGCGGGCCGTGTCGGACCGGTGGCGCGAGCCCGACGCCGGGATCTGGGAGCTGGACGACCGGGAGTGGACCCACAGCAGGCTCACCTGCGTCGCGGGCCTACGGGCCGTAGCGGCGGCGGCGCCGCGCCACCCGCTCGCCGCCACCTGCACGGCCCTCGCCGACACCCTGCTCCACGCCGCCGAGCGGACCTGCGTCCACCCCGACGGCCACTGGCAGCGCACCCCGGACGACCCGTCCGTGGACGCCGCCCTGCTGCTGCCCGGCGTACGCGGCGCCCTGCCCGCCGCCGACCCGCGCACCCGGGCCACCCTCGCCGCGTGCCGCCGGGAGCTGGCCGACGACCACTACCTCTACCGCTTCCGCCACGACGACCGTCCCCTGGAGGAGGCCGAGGGAGCCTTCGTGCTGTGCGGGTTCGTCATGGCGCTCGCGGAGCACCAGCAGGGCCGGACGGCCGAGGCGTACCGCTGGTTCGAACGCAATCGCGGCGCCTGCGGCGCGTCCGGCCTCTACGCGGAGGAGTTCGACATCGCCCAGCGGCAGCTGCGCGGCAACCTCCCGCAGGCCTTCGTCCACGCACTGCTGCTGGAGGCGGCCGCCCGGCTCGGTGAATGAGCGGGCGGCCGCCTCCAGCAGTGGTGAGGCGGACAGGCGTGCCCGTCAGCTGCCCCCGGGACCGCCGCTGCCGAAGGAGCCGCTGCTGCCCTCGTTCCAGCGCGGCCGCTCGCCCGAACCGGTCCGGGTCGGGCTGTTGCCGTGGTTGGGCAGGTCGTGCGGGGTCAGCCGGGTGTCGCTCCGGGGCACCTCGTCGGGCTCCCGGTGCTCCCTGACCTCACGGACCGGCCCGCCCTCGGGCAGCTTCGGCTGCTCCTCGGGAGTGGGCGGGGGCGACTCCCGGCGCCTGACCCGGGAGCCCAGCCAGAAGGCGCCGATCAGCACGGCCACGACCACCACACCCGCGGCGATCACTCCGGCCGCGAGACCGCCCCGGCCCGCCGCCATGTCCATCCATTCGCTGTTCAGGGCTTGGTTCATGGCACCCGAGTACCCCCGGACCCGCGAGCGAACCGACCCCCGGGAGCGCCGCGAACCCGGGAACTCCGGGGTTTGACGGCCGGGACCCCGGCTACCCGCCCCTGGTGACGACTACGACTTCCCAGCAGGAGCTCTTCCGGTTCCTGGAGGACCGGTTCGCGTGCGCCCAGGCGTGCACCGAGACCGCACGTGCCTGCGCGCTGCGTGCGAGCATGGTCGATCCGGACGGCACCGAGGAGCAGGAACTACTGCGGCGCAAGGGCATCATGTGCGCCGAGGTGTGCGACGCGACCTGCCGTGTGCTCTCCGAGGAGAACCACCTCGACGAGGCCGGCATCCGCGTCCAGCTGGAATGGTGCCGCTCGGTCTGCCTGGAGTGCGCGCAGGTCCTGGACCGGCACGCCGGTGCGGAGGCGGCGGCCAAGGCGTGCCGCGAGTGCGCCCAGGCGTGCACGGACTTCATGGCGACCCTGCACTGAGACGGACCTCCGGTCGAGAGGGCCCGCGCGTCGAGAGACCCCCTCCTGACCGTTCCCAATTTCTGGAACACGTTCTACCGTGTGCGCCGTCAGGACCGGCCTGGGAGCCTGGAGGCGCCGTGCATCTCGACCACACGCCCGAGCAGCAGCGGCTGCGCACCGAACTGCGCGCCTACTTCGCCGACCTGGTCCCGGACAACGCGCACGCCCGCTTCACCGACCGGGAGGCCCAGAAGCGCTTCTACCGCGACACCATCCGCCGCCTCGGCACCGACGGCTGGCTCGGCGTCGGCTGGCCCGAGGAGTACGGCGGCCGCGGCCTGACCGCGATGGAACAGTTCATCTTCTTCGACGAGGCCGCCCAGGCCGGCGTACCGCTGCCGCTGATGGCCCTCAACACCGTCGGGCCGACGATCATGCGGTACGGCACCGAGGAGCAGAAGTCCTGGTTCCTGCCGCGCATCCTCTCCGGCGAGATCGACTTCGCCATCGGCTACAGCGAGCCCGGCGCGGGCACCGACCTCGCCTCCCTGAAGACGCGCGCCGTACGCGACGGCGACGAGTACGTCGTCAACGGGCACAAGATCTGGACCACCAACGGTGACACCGCCGACTGGGTGTGGCTCGCCGTCCGCACCGACCCGGACGCCCCGCCGCACAAGGGCATCACCATGCTCCTGATGCCGACCACCGACCCCGGCTACTCCTGCACCCTCATCAACACCCTCGCCTCGCACGACACCACGGCCAGCTACTACGAGAACGTCCGGGTCCCCGTCTCGCACCGGGTCGGTGAGGAGAACCAGGGCTGGCGGCTGATCACCAACCAGCTCAACCACGAGCGGGTCACCCTCGCCGCCCACGGCACCATGGCCATCCGCGCCCTTCAGAACGTCCAGCGCTGGGCCATGGAGACCAAGCTCGCCGACGGCCGCCGGGTGATCGACCTGCCGTGGGTGCGCCGCCGCCTCGCCCAGACCCACACCCGGCTCGACGCGCTCAAGCTCCTCAACTGGCGGATGGTGAACGCCGTCCAGAACGGCACCCTCACCCCCCAGGACGCCTCCGCCGTCAAGGTCTACGGCTCCGAGGCCCGCCGGGACGCCTACGCGTGGCTCATGGAGATCGTCGCGGCGGCGGGCGCCCTGAAGGAGGGCTCGGTCGGCGACGTCCTGCACGGCGAGCTGGAGCGCGGCTACCGCTCGGCCGTCATCTTCACCTTCGGCGGCGGCAACAACGAGATCCAGCGCGAGATCATCTCGTGGATCGGTCTGGGGATGCCGAGGGTACGGCGTTAGCCTTCCTGTGACGAGGATTCTTAGCCCTCGCGGGTCGGGCTGGAGAAGACCTTCGGCTTCAACCTCTCCGGCCACCTACCGACTGGTCGTCGAGGCTACGGTCGTTCGAAAAGCTGGAGGAGGCCGCCGACGCAGAAGCAGAGGGCGCCGGTGAGAGTGCCCCAGTTGGCGATGTCGGCGTTGATCAGGCTGTCGGTGGCGGGGCGGGTGTAGGCGGCGATTGCCGAGACCATGAAGAGGGCGGAGCCGAGCTGGTTCACGGCGACGATCCACCAGCCCAGGTCGCGCGGCAGCAGGCGCGGCCGGCCGTGGCAGATCTCGACGAAGCCGAGGTGCCCGGAGATCAGGAAGAGCACACAGCCGATCACGTCCGGCGCCCAGACCAGCCGGTTGATCTGTTGCACGGTCAGACCTTGCAGAAAAGAGTCGAGCAGGTCGACGGCGAAGACCAGGGTGCCGGCAAACAGGACGAACACGCTCAGCCAGTCGGCCCGTGCCGGCTCATAGCTCCACCACCGCCAGCGCTGGGTGATCAGGGCGCCTTCACCCCCTGGCACATGGCGGGGCGCGTTGATCACCTGGAGCAGGGACACGTAGCCGCCGGTGTTGAAGCACAGGCCGCCGGCGAAGTAGATCGACGCGCAGCTGGTGGCGTCGCCGGAGCCGAACTGGGCGACGGCGGCGCCCACGGCGAAGAGCGCTGCGCCGAGGACGAAGGCGGTGGCGGCGATCGCGTTGAGCCTGCGCAGGCGGGTGACGGCGGTGTCGTCGGCACGGGAGTGACGGGCGGCGGGGGCTCCGGGCGGGTGGACGGTGATGAGTCCGCGGCGCCGGGCGAGGCGGGATTCCCAGATCGCAGTACCGCCGCCGGGCGGCTGCCAGGTGAGCCGCGTGGTGAACGGTCCGGCGCCCTCGGCGTGCTGTTGGGGCTGTCTCATGCGGGCGGGATGGCGGCGATGCCGCCCTCCTCCTCCGGGCTGATGGGGGAGCGCCGCTTCTTGGCTCCGCGCCACCACAGCAGGCGGCCGTAGGTGAGGAGGGTGACCAGCGCGGCGCCGGCGACGACGTAGATGCTCAGCACGACGAGTGGCTGGGTGATGCTGTTGCCGTCGAAGTAGAGGGTGTTGCGGACCAGGGTGGTCCCGTTCCATGGCGGTAGACCGGGGCCGATGCCCTGCCAGAAGGCCGGCAGGTAGGCGGTGCCGCTCACCCCGCCCGCGGAGGGGTAGCCGAAGAAGACCATGATGACGATGGCGACCAGGGTCCCGATCGGGCCGATATGGCTCTGCAGGGTGGCGGCGAACAGGGCCACCGCAAGGCACATGAGGGCGAACTCGCCCCACAGCGGCCAGAAGTTGGAGCCGACATCGGGACAGGCGCCGAGGATCGGACCGATGATCACGTCGAACACGAGGGCCGCGACGATCGCGTGGCCGATGAGGCTCAGGACGCGCCGGCGGGCGGCCGCGGTACCGGTGCGCTGCATGGCGAGGGTCGAGCCGAGGTAGCCGGCCACGAGCAGTACGAACACGGCGATGCCGGGGACGACACCGAGCGGGTCCTGCTTGGGAAGCTTGTTGGTCACCTTCAGCGCGAGCTTCTGTCCCTTTGGCTTGGCGGCCTGCTCGTACAGGGCCGGCAGCTGTGCCGGGGAGACCAGGCTCGCGGCCTCGGCGATCACTACCGTGTTGCCCTGCGGGACGAAGCCGCCGTAGATCTCCGCCCGGTTCGCCGCGGCCTCCAACGCCGCCTGGTCGGAGTAGTGGTGGATGTCGAGTGAGATGTGCTGCTGGACGGCTGTGGTGAGCGGCGAGGAGCCGGTCACCCCCCAGGGCAGGTTCCGGGCGATGACGGCGTGCTGTGCCGAGACGTACGTCGTCACCATGATCTGGCCATCACGAGGGCGATCAGCAGGCCCGTGATCAGCGCGCCAGGACGGCGGCCTGGGCCCCTGACCGGTGCCCTGCGCCGCAGAAGGTCCGCCCGGGCCCGCAGGCGTGCGGGACGCAGTCCCCTCGCCGCCCATCTCATCCGCATGCGGGCGGCTGCCGTCTCCCGCTTCACTCATGGCATCTCCCCAGGTCACTAAAGCTGGACGCCGTCGACCACGGGCCCTGAACCCCGATCGACTCTGCCAGAGCCGATCGCAGGAGGCCCGCCACCGAAGCACGTGTTAGCCCGATCAGCGGATGGTCGCGCATTAGCGCCAATCAGGCTGGTCCCCCGCTGGCCGCGCTGGGAGGGCGTACGTCCACGTGCCCAACCCCCACCACTGTCCGTAATGCCCCATTCGGAACAGTGGATCGATACGAGGGGAGACCGGTCATGAGTTCCTGCGCGGTCTGTACCCCGTCAGCGCCTACTTCTACGTCCCCTACGACCAGGACGACCGGCGCATGAATAAGGTCGCCAACGGCATGTTCTGGGAACTGAGTGGCCCCGTCGCGCGGGCCATCGACGATGAGTACGAAAAAGATCCGGACGACGACTATGGCCCTGAAGATCGGGTCATCAAGCTGCGGGGACCTGTCGCATTCATCGACCGGCACAACTGGGGCCTGGGAAGGCAACACGAGGACCAGCTGCGGGCAGTCCATGAGATCGCCGTCCAGAGACTGCGCAACCTCGGTTGGCTATAAACCCAGCGCGCTTCCGGGTCTGTTTAAGCATTCGCGAACAGGCGATCGTCGAGGCGGTGGGCCTCGTGCGGCGGGCAGCGACTACGTCTGAGAGGACTGGGCTGGCCGGGCAGGAACGGCGGCGAGGCGGGTGGCCTCTTCGTCGTCGTACGATCGCGGGATGAAGCGCGGTCGGCCTGACGCCCCCGGGCCGCGTCAACGGTGACGGCAAGGACCGCTCGTTGCGGTGGTCTCTGGCCCGACGGCCGTCCCGGTGCTGCGGCCATCGCCAAGACTCACCGTCGTGGCGACCCCCAACACCCCTGATCTCACCTCGGAGGGCTCCCTCGAGGGCGCAGACCGTACGACTGCCGAGACCGGCCGGGTCTGGTTCCGGCTCGCACGGTGGGTGCTCGCCCCGCGCACGACGTGGCTGGCGCGGCGCCTGGCCGCCGACTTCGGTAAGGGGATGGACGCGAAGACCGCGTGGGTGATGGCCCGCCTCGCCCGCCACCCGGATGAGCGGGTCTATGCCATGGCCCACCTGGACGACGAATTGCGCCCTCCGGACTGAACGAAGCGCCGGTCCAGGTGCCGACCTTCGCGGCATCCGGCACCTCGGTGGCATGGCGGCCCCGGGGGCGTTGGCGTGCCGCTGGTCAATGGTGCGGGATGAGCTCGCCGTCGCCCGGATCCAGGCCGGACCTCCCCGCGTCGACGTCCGTCGGCACGAAAAGGTCGTCCCAGCTGCACTGGTGCGACCAGATGAACCCGGTGTCAGCGGCGTCGACTACCCTTCCCGACCCAGCACGTGTAGCGGACATGACCTGATGGAAGCGCCGCGGAGAACCTCAAGCTCCCGATCTTCGTTTCTGGTGACAGAACGACTGCTGAATGAGCGTCTGTGACAACTCGGATGGTTCGTGGGTGACAACCAGGCTGCCTCGACCGTCCCCGTTCACCAGCTCAGCCGGTCACGCTGGTGACAACTCCTGAGGTTCGGCTCAGCCCATGAGCCGAAGCACGGGCTGCCCCGCACGGTGAAGCCGTGCGGGGCAGCTGGCGAGTGAGGGAATGCGGTCAGGCCCAGGGGGTGACCGCTGTGAAGGAACTGTCGGCACGGAAGGTGGCAGTGTCCTGGAAGGGGTCGATGCGCAACTCGTAGTTGTAGTGGCGGAGGTAGCGGCCGGGGTAGTTGTACGACTCCAGGGAGACCGAGCCGGCGACCGAACCGGGGCGGGCGCAGTAGGTGGCGTCCTTGTTGAACAGCGCCGTGCCGCCCGGCGCGTCGAAGCGGATCCGGAGGTCCTTGTGGCGCAGGTAGCGGCCGGACTCGTCACGGAAGGAGTAGCAGCTGCCGTCGGCGAGGCCGGGGACGATGGTGAAGGTGGCGTTCTGCTTGATCGCCGTGGTGCTGGCGGACGTCACCGGGTCGAGGTAGCCGAGGCTGTCGGAACGTACGACGGCGTAGCGGCCGGGGAAGTTGACCGACCGGAGCGAGCGGGTGGTGTCGGTCGGCAGGGCGGTGCCGCTGGTGACCGGGGCGATGCTGCTCAGGGTGGGGACGACCTTCTTGATCAGGCCGTTGTCGTCGAACTCCATCTTGTCGATGGTGGTTTCGCGGTGGGTGCCGTCTCCGCCGGGGATGGCGAAGCGGTGGTAGGCGATGTACCAGTCGTCGGTGCCCGGTACCTGCACCACGGAGTGGTGGCCGGGGCCCTTGACGCCGATCGAGAGGTCCTTCTCCAGGATCACGCCGCGCTTGGTCCAGGGACCGGTGGGCGAGGAGCCGGTGGCGTAGGCGACCCGGTAGTTCTCGTCACGTGTGTCGTTCTCCGACCACATGAAGTAGTAGGTGCCCTGGCGCTTGATGACGAAGGAGCCCTCGCGGTAGCCGCTGGGGGTGATGTTGGTGACCTTGGAGGCGTCGAAGGAGACCATGTCGTCGTTCAGGGGGACGACGTACGCCTGGCCGTTGGCAAAGTAGAGGTAGGACTGGCCGTCGTCGTCGGTGAAGACGGCCGGGTCGATCATCTGGCCCGAGTAGGCGCCGCGG
The DNA here is from genome assembly GCF_000383655.1 of Streptomyces sp. 351MFTsu5.1. Classification (NCBI taxonomy): domain Bacteria; kingdom Bacillati; phylum Actinomycetota; class Actinomycetes; order Kitasatosporales; family Streptomycetaceae; genus Streptomyces; species Streptomyces sp. 351MFTsu5.1. The sequence continues at coordinate 85,515 of NZ_KB911787.1, forward strand.
GCGATCAGCGGCTTGCCCAGGGGGTCCTTGAACGGGCCGGTGGGCGAGTCGGAGACCGCGACACCGATGTTCCCGTCGGCGGAGTAGTAGAAGTAGTACTTCCCGTTCTTCGCGGTCATCGCCGGGGCCCAGGCACGGCTGTTGGTCCAGGAGATGTCAGGGCCGAGGTCCAGGATGACGCCGTGGTCCGTCCAATGGACCAGGTCCTTGGACGAGTACGCCTTGAACTGCGTACCGCTCCAGTTCGCGAAGCCGTCCGTGGTCGGGTAGATGTAGTACGTGTCGCCGAAGCGGACGATGTTGGGGTCGGCGGTGAGCCCCGGCAGGACCGGGCTCCTCATGACCAGCGCCTTCACCGTCCAGGTGCGCTTCGTTCCGTCTGAGCCGGTCACCTCGTACGTCACGGGCTGGGTGAAGTCGCGCGGGGTGCCGGAGGCCGGGCTGATGGACGCGCCCTGGGCGAGGGTGAACTGCGGGGCGAGCGCGGTGAGGTCCGCGCCCTCCTTCACCGGCAGCGTGATCTTGCTGCGGGCGTCGTCGATGAGCGCGTCGATCTTCAGCGAGGGAAGGGCGACCGCGGCGATGTGCGTGGTGTTCCCGCTGACCTCGAGGACCTCGCCGGGCGCCAGCGCGCGGTTGTAGACCCTGAAGTCCCGCATCTTGCCCTTGAAGAGCTTGTCACCGCTGAAGAGGGACTTGCCGATGTAGTTGGCCGTCGTGATGCCGGATCCGATGGAACCGGGGGTGGTGGTGACCGAGGTGTTGCGGGCCACCTCCACCCCGTCCTGGTACAGCACGCCCGTGGTGCCGGTCTGCGTGTAGGTGACGTGCTTCCAGACGGAGCGCGGCAGGTCGCTGGTGGTTCGGGTGTTCTGCTCGGTCGAAAAGGCCCCGGAGGCGATGGCGGTCCGGAACGTGTTGCCGGTGCTGAACAGGTACCCGTTGCCCGCTCCGTTGGCGGAGTTGCCGAAGCCGTAGAAGAAGTAGGGCGTGGCCTGGCTGGCGTCGATCTGGACGTCCATCGAGACGGTGATCGAGTTCATGCCGCTCATGATGTTGTCCGGCACCTTGATGTAGGTGTCGGAGCCGTTGAACGTAAGCCCTTCCCCGGACCCCGACCAGCTGGCGGTGCCGTTCACGGCTCCGTTCCGGCCGTTGCCCGAGGCGTCCGCCGCCACGGTGCCCGAAGCGGCGTCGAGCTTGTACCAGAGAGCCAGGCCATCGGTGATCTCTGCTGCCTGGGCGGGGGCCGCTGGGCCGGCGACGCCCACCAGGAGCGAGGCGGCGAGAGTGCCCGGCCGGAATCTCCGGCGGATCACTGGTCTCAGCCTGTGCATGGGTTCACATCCCTACGATTCGAACAACGTTCGATATGTCGGACGGCTTTTTTTGGGGTGGGGTGCATCGGGATGGCTCGTGGAAGGGAAGCCGGCGCCGCTCGCGCCTGTGTGGCGGGTTGGAGGGCGAACGGCACGGCAGAAGCGCCGGCTTCCCTGTTCCGTGCGGGTCAGTTCGTGGCGCGGAAGGTGGCGTCGCCGCGTCCGGTCGCGGTGGTGATCGGGTCGAGCCTCAGTTTGTAGGCGTAGTGGCGGATGTAGCGGTCGGGGTGGTTGTAGGACTGGAAGGAGGACCAGCCGGCGTCGGCGAGGCCGGCGACCTGGCGGAAGGTGGCGTCGGCGGCGAACTGGGCGGTGCCGTCGTTGCGGACCAGCTGGAAGTCGTAGTTGGCGTGGCGCAGGAAGTAACCGGGGTTGTTCACCGACTCGAAGGAGACGGTGCCGGTGCCCGCCAGGCCGGGCCGCAGCCGGAACTTGGCGTCGTCGCTGGTGACGTTCTGGTCGATGAGCACGTCGAAGTTGGCGTGCCGTACGTAGCGGTCCTGGAAGTTGAACGACTGGAGCCGCTGGGCGGGGGTGTTGGCGTACCGGGCGAGGACTCGGGTCTCCTCGGCGGCGGTGAGGTTCAGGATCGAGCCGTGACGCTTCTTGTTGACGCCCATGGTGTAGCTGCCCGATGCCGGGAGCTGGTAGGTGCCGGTGGCGGAGGGGTTGGTGGTCGTGACCGGCATGTAGCCGCGTCCTGTGGCGTACTGGTCGAGGTAGAGCGCCCACTCATTGCGGTCGCGGAACTTCATCCACATCGGGCCCTCGACCTTGTTGCCGGGGCCCTGCGTACCGGTCACGCCGATGCCCAAGAGGTTGCCGAGGGCCGTCCAGGTACCGAGGATCGAGTTGCTGCCCTCGAGGGTGATCTGGCCGTCACCGGAGGCGCGTACGTAGCGGTAGTCGCCGACGCCGGCCGGGACCTCGACGATCTGTGTGTCGATGAGTTCCTGGGCTCCGGGGCGGTCGATGTAGATCTGCGGGGTGGTGATGCTGCGGAAGTCGCTGGTGCGGGCGTAGAAGATGCGGTGCTTCGTCTTGCCGTTGAGGGGCACGTTTGTCGACCAGTACAGGACGTAGTCGTTGGTCGCGGGGTCCCAGATCGCCTCGGGGGCCCAGGCGTTGCGGCCGTCCGGGATCGCGCCGGCAACGTTGAGCAGCCACGGCTCCGACCAGGACACCAGGTCCGACGACTCCCACACCACCAGGTTGCGGCTGCCGTTGTTGATGGAAGCGTTCCAGTCCTGCCCGCAGCCGATGCACAGGTCGGTCGCGATGATCCAGTACTTGCTGCCGTCGGGGGATCTCACGAGTGCGGGGTCGCGCACACCCTTCGTACCGACCGTGGAACGCAGGATCGGAGCTCCGCCGTTCAGGTCGTTCCAGTGCAGGCCGTCCGCGCTGTGCGCGAGGTACATCTGCTGACCGCCGGACCCCTCACCGGTGAAGTGCAGCATCAGGTAACCCGGGTCAGCGGCGGCCGCCCGCTGAGGCGTGGTCACGACTTGGGCGGTGAAGAGCAGGCAGGCGGCGACAAATATCGCCGCCAGCCGTGAGAGAACCGCGGGCATATCCGTTCCTGTCTTTTTGGGGTGCCGTGATCAGGGGCAAGTGAGGTCGATGGTGAGGCCCGGCCTCCGTGCTGTTGGGGGCAGGACCGGCTCCGCGCGACGTGGGCGCCGCGTCGCGCTGGTCAGCGGCCGATGTGCCGCGGTTTCCGCGTGAGCATGGCAGCGACCGGGGACCCCGCCGTGGCGGGTCGGGTGACGAAGGCGGTGCAGAGGGCCGCCGGAGCCGGCTCACAAGTACGCCGGAGACGGGTGCGCAACACGGACTGTCCCCTTTGACGGCCATGGTTCGAAAAATCGAACGTTGTTCGCAAGTTCGATCAGAAGATAGGTCTCAGTAAGAATCGCGTCAATGAAACCGGCCAGTTCGATTTCTGCGCGTTCGCACCCCGCAACCGCCCACGACGGTGAGACTTTCTCCGCTACGCCCCCTGAGCTGCGGAGATTTCCCTACGCGCTCGGGCCGCGCGTCAGAGCGCCAACTGCGGCGACGAGCCCGGCCGTCGCGAGCGCGGCACCGTGCGGGGCGGAGAGCAGCACCGGACCGCTCTCTGATTGCGGGCATAAGGCTGCTGAATCCAGTTGGCATCAGCGCAGGTCACGAACATTCCCTGGTGCCAACTACCGATCCCGGTCACACTTCCGGCATGACGGGTGATCCAGGGTTGTTCGGTCCGAGGTCCGTGACCTGGCAGATGCACGGCGACCCGATGATGTGGGTCGCCGGCGTCCGCGCGCTCTACCTCCAGGCACTGCACCCGCGCGCGGTGCGCGGCGTCACGCAGAACTCCGACTTCCGGCGCGAGGCCTGGGGCCGGCTGATGCGCACCGCCGGTTTCGTGGGCACCACGACCTACGGCACCACCGAGGCGGCGGAGAAGGCCGGCGCCCGGGTCCGGAAGATCCACAGCATGCTCGGGGCGACCGACCCGGACACCGGCGAACGCTACGGCGTCGACGAACCCGGACTCCTGCTGTGGGTGCACTGCGCCGAGATCGACTCCTACCTCCAGGTCGCCCGGCGCTCCGGCTTCCGCCTCACCGACGAGCAGGCCGACACCTACATCGGCGAACACCGGGTCAGCGCCCGCCTGGTGGGCCTGGACCCCGACGCCGTACCCGCGAACCAGGCCGAGATGGCCGCCTACTTCGAGAAGGTGCTCCCCGAACTCGCCCTCACACCCGAGGCTCGCGAAGTGGACGACTTCCTCCTCCGCCCGCCGACGCACCCCCTCCTCGTCCCGGCGCGCGAGCTGCTGTGGCGGCGCGTGGCGCACCTGGCGTACGCCGCCCTGCCGCCGTACGCCCACGAGCTGTACGGCAGGAGAGCCCCCGAACCGGCCACCGTCACCCGTCAGTTGCGCGCCACCGGCACCTTGCTGCGCTGCGTGCCCGCACGGGTGCGCTGGCAACTCCCGCCCCAGCACATCCTGCGGGCCATGGCCCGGCTCGGGCCAGGCACCCGGCCCGCCCCGTACAAACTCGGACGATAGGTCGCCATACTGGACGGGCCAGGGGAGGGCGGGGCGAGTTCGACGGGGGCGGTCGCAGGAGATGGGGGACAGCAGGCTCATCCAGGGGCGGTACCGGCTGCTCGACCTGATCGGGCGCGGCGGCATGGGCGAGGTGTGGCGGGCCCGCGACGAGTCGCTGGGCCGGCACGTCGCCGTGAAGTGCCTCAAGCCGCTGGGCGGGCAGCACGACCAGAACTTCACCCGGGTCCTCAGGGAGCGCTTCCGCCGCGAGGCGCGCGTGGCCGCGGCCCTCAGCCACCGCGGGGTGACCGTCGTCCATGACTTCGGCGAGTCCGACGGGGTGCTCTACCTGGTGATGGAGCTCCTGGAGGGCCGCAACCTCAGCCAGCTCCTGGAGGACAACGAACAGCACCCGCTGCCCGTCGCCGACGTCGTCGAGATCGCCGACCAGGTCGCCGCCGCCCTCGCCTACACCCACCGGCAGGGCGTCGTGCACCGGGACCTCAAGCCCGCGAACATCGTCCGGCTCACCGACGGCACCGTGAAGATCTGCGACTTCGGCATCGCCCGTCTCGGCCACGACATCGGCTTCACCTCCCGGCTGACCGGCACCGGCATCGCGATGGGCACCCCGCACTACATGTCGCCCGAGCAGATCGGGGGCACCGAGGTCGACCAGCGCAGCGACCTGTACTCCTTGGGGTGCGTGCTGTACGAGATCGCCACCGGGGCGCCCCCGTTCGACCTGGGCGACGCCTGGGCGATCCTGGTCGGCCACCGCGACACCGCGCCCACGCCGCCGCGCAGCCACCGCGCCGAACTGCCCGAGTACCTCGACAAGGTCATCCTCGACCTGCTGGCCAAACGTCCCGAGCAACGCCCCCACGACGCCCGCGAGGTGGGGCGCCGGATCACACTCGGCCGGACGACACCGGCGTACGTGCCGACCGTGGTGACCCCGCAGCCCGAATTCCCGGCGCCCCGACCGGAACGCCCCCGTGAGACCCGGCTGCCTTCCTGGACCCGCGGCATGACCACCGGCCACAAGGCCACCGGCGCCGGACTCGCCACCACGCCCCCGGACGCCGGAGCGGCCCTGACCGGCGAGTGGATCGCCCGCCCCGCCACCGGCCGCACCGCGGACCCCGTGCCCGCGGAACCGCCGCTGCCGTCCCCGCAGACGGTCACCGCGCTGGCCGGACGGCACAACGCGGGACTCAGCCTGGGGCGTCTCGGCCGCTGGACGGAGGCCGGCGAGGTGCACCGCGCGGTCGCCACGGAGCGCGAGCACCTGCTGGGCCCCGACCACCCCGACACCCTCGCCAGCCGCTACGAGGTCGCCTTCACGCTCAGCCGCACCGGCCGCGCCGCCGACGCCCTGCGCGAGTACAAGCACGTGGCCGCGGCCAGGACCCGCATCCTGGGCGCCGACCACCCCGACACCCTCGCGGCCCGCCAGGAGATGGCGTACGTCCTCGGCCGGCTGGGCCGGCACGTCGACGCCCACCAGGTCTACAACTCGGTCCTGGAGGCCAGGGAACGGCAGATGGGCCCTGACCACCCCGACACCCTCCGCTGCCGTCACAACCTCGCCTTCAACCTCAGCCGGCTCGGGCGCCTGGAGGACTCGTACCGGATGGCCTGCGAGGTGGCCGCGGCCCGCACCCGGGTGCTCGGCCCCCACCACCCCGACACCCTGGTCACCCGGTACGAAGTCGCTTATGCGCTCGGCCAGTTGGGCCGCTGGGACGAAGCCCTCCGGACCTATCACGAGGTCGCTCAGGCCCGTGCCGAGGCCCTCGGCCCCGACCACCCCGACACCCTCGCCGCCCGCTACGAGGTCGGCATCAGCCTCGGCCGCCTCGGCCGCAGCGCGGACGCCCTCCAGCTCTACCGCGACCTGATCGAGGACCGCACCCGCATCCACGGCCCCGCCCACCCCGAGACCCTGCGCGCCCGGCACGGCCTCGGCGTCAACCTCGGCCGCCTCGGCCGCTGGGAGGAGGCCCTCGCCGAGTCCCGTGACGTGTGCGCGATCCGTGAACGCGTCCTCGGACCCGACCACCCGGACACCCTGGTCAGCCGTCGCGAGGTGGCCGTGGGCCTCGGCTGGCTCGGCCGCTGGGCGGACGCCCTCACCGAGTACCGCAGAGTGGCCGCCGCCCGCGAGCACGTCCTCGGACCCGACCACCCCGACACTCTCGCCAGCCGCAACGACGAGGCCCACTGCCTGGAGCAGCTCGGCCGGGGCGAGGAGGCGGTGGCGCTCTACCGGAGGGTGGCGGCCCTCAGGCAGCGAGGGGCGTAGGGGGGCGCGAGTCCAGGGAGCGCGCTGACCACCGGGTGCAGCCTGGCCCGGCAGTCCCGCCGGATGCCGCCCCTCTGGCCGACCTAGATCACCACGTGTTACGAAGAACCATGCCTGCACACGAGGGACCTCAGCGGAGCTACGACGCCGTCATCGTCGGCGGCGGCCACAACGGCCTGGTCGCCGCCGCCTATCTGGCCCGGGCCGGCCGGTCCGTGCTGGTCCTCGAACGGCTCGGGAACACCGGGGGTGCCGCCGTCTCCACCCGGCCCTTCACCGGCGTGGACGCCCGGTTGTCGCGCTACTCCTACCTGGTCAGCCTGCTGCCCAGGAAGATCGTGCGCGACCTCGGCCTGGACTTCCGCGTCCGCACCCGCACCGTCTCGTCGTACACCCCGGTGGAGCGGGACGGCAGGCCGACCGGGCTCCTCGTCGGCGGCGGCGAGCGCCGCACCCGGGAGGCCTTCGCCAGGCTCACCGGCGGCGAGAGCGAGTACCGGGCCTGGCAGGAGTTCTACGACATGACGGGCCGCGTCGCGAAGAGCGTCTTCCCCACGCTCACCGAACCGTTGCCCAGCCGGGACGAGCTGCGCCGGCGCGTGGACGACGAGGAGGCGTGGCGGGTCCTGTTCGAGGAGCCGATCGGGGTGGCCGTGGAGGCCCGCTTCGCCGACGACCTGGTCCGGGGCGTGGTGCTGACCGACGCGCTCATCGGCACGTTCGCCGACGCCCACGATCCCTCCCTCGCGCAGAACCGCTGCTTCCTCTACCACGTGATCGGCGGCGGGACCGGCGCCTGGGACGTACCCGTCGGCGGCATGGGCGCCCTCACCGACGCCCTGGCCGGCGCGGCCCGGGACGCCGGCGCGGTCCTCGCCACCGGGCACGAGGTGGTGGGCATCTCCTCGGACGGACGCGCGGCGGAGGTCACCTACCGCACCGCCGACGGCGAAGGCGTCGTCGGCGCCCGGCACGTCCTGGTCAACGCCTCCCCGCAGGAACTCGCCGCCCTCACCGGTGACCAGCCCCCCGCCCCCGCCGAAGGGGCCCAGCTCAAGGTCAACATGCTCCTCAAGCGGCTGCCGCGGCTGAAGGACGGCGAGGTCGACCCGCGCGAGGCGTTCTCCGGGACCTTCCACATCGCCGAGGGCTACCGGCAGCTGGCCACCGCCCACGCCCAGGCCGCCGCGGGACGCCTCCCCGAGGCGCCGCCCTCCGAGATCTACTGCCACTCCCTCACGGATCCGACGATCCTCGGTCCCGACCTCGTCGAGCAGGGCTACCAGACCCTCACCCTGTTCGGCCTGCATACCCCGGCCCGGCTCTTCGACCACGACAACGACGGCGTCCGCGAGGAGCTCCTCGCCGCCACCCTCGCCCAGCTCGACGCCCACCTCGCAGAGCCGCTCACCGACTGCCTGGCCACCGACGCGGACGGCCGGCCCTGCATCGAGGCCAGGACCCCCCTCGACCTGGAGCGGGACCTGCGGCTGCCCGGCGGCAACATCTTCCACCGCGAACTGTCCTGGCCGTATGCCCAGGAGGACACCGGCCGCTGGGGCGTCGAGACCCGGCACGCCAACGTGCTGCTGTGCGGGGCGGGCGCGGTGCGCGGGGGAGGGGTGAGCGGGGTGCCGGGGCACAACGCGGCGATGGCGGTGCTGGCGGAGACCGGGGACTGACCTGGCGGAGGCCGGGATCTGACCTCGCCCCGCGCCGGTCAGGCCCGGCTTCCGCCGTCGACCCTGAGCACCACCCCCGTGACGTACGAGGCCCGGTCGCTCAGCAGCCACGCCGCGGCCTCGGCGATCTCGTGCGGGTCGGCGCCCCGGCCCAGCGGGGTCTGCGCGACGAGCCGCTCGAGGATGCCCGGCGTCGCGGCCTCCCAGTCGTCGATCATCTTGGTCATCGTGCCGCCCGGGGCGACGGCGTTGACCCGGATGCCCTCCGGACCGTAGGTGGCCGCGGCCGACGCGGTGAGACTGTTGACCGCCCGCTTGGCGGCGCCGTAGGCGGGCAGCCACGGGTTGGCCATCAGGCTGCCCACGCTGGAGTTGTTGACGATCGCGCCCGTCCCGGCCGTGGCCCGGATCGCCGCGATCTCGGCGTTCATGGCCAGCCAGGGGCCCTTGAGGTTGACCGCGAGGACACGGTCGAAGTCGGCTTCGGACAGCTCGTCCATCGGTCCGGGGTGCTGGACGGTGGCCCCGTTGTTGAAGGCGACGTCCAGCCGGCCGTACAGCTCGACGGCCCGGTCCACGGCGGCGCGGACGCTCTCCGGGTCGGCCAGGTCGCAGCGGACGTGGTCGGCCGTGCCGCCGGCGGCACGGATCTCCTCGGTCACCGCCTTGAGTTCGGTCTCGGTGCGGGACGCGAGCAGCACGCGGGCCCCCTCCCGGGCGAACAGCCGGGCGGCGGCCGCGCCGATGCCGCGTCCGGCACCGGTGATGAAGGCGACCTTGTCGGCGAGCAGGGCAGTGGTGGTGGTCGTGTTGTTCATGCCGACGAGCCTGCGCCCCGCACCACGGCTCATCCAGGCACCGCCGGTACCTGGCTGGCCACCCGGACGTCCGCGCACACTGGGGGCGTGGACCGACGAGAACTGGCCGACTTCCTGCGCAGCCGACGCGAGCGCATCACCCCCGCCGACGTGGGGCTGCCCGCCGGGCCGCGCCGCCGCACGCCGGGGCTGCGCCGCGAGGAGGTGGCGCAGCTGGCGTACATCTCGACCGAGTACTACACCCGCCTCGAACAGGCCCGCGCACCCCGCCCGTCCCGCGAGGTGCTGGCCCAGGTGGCCCGTGCCCTGCGGCTGGCGGACGCCGAACGCGACCACCTGCACCACCTGGCCGGCACCCCGCCGGGCCCGCCGCCGGGTCCCTCCCGCGAGGTCCGGCAGAGCATCGTGGACCTGCTGCACCGGCTGCCGCAGGCCGCGGCCTTCGTCATCTCGGCGACCCATGAGGTGATCGCCTGGAACGACCTGGCCGCGGCGCTCATGGAGGACTTCTCCCGGCTTTCCCGCCGGGACCGCAACCTCGTCCGCCGCGTGTTCCTGGGGCCGCACCCCGAGGACCGCCGGCTGTACGGGGTCTCGGACGGCGAGGAGTTCGCCCGCTCGTCGGTCCAGCAGCTGCGCGCCGCCGCGGCCCGTTATCCCGACGATCCCGAGGTGACCTCTCTGGTGGCCGAACTCCTGGACGGCAGCGTGGAGTTCGCGCGACTGTGGGCCGCCCACGACGTCACGGCCACGCCCACACTCCGCAAGACCTTCGACCATCCCGCAGTCGGGCCGGTCACCGTCAACTGCGATGTCCTCGACATCGCCGACCGGGACCAGCGCGTCGTGATCTACACCGCCACGCCGGGTTCGCGGTCCGAGGAGGCGCTGCGGCTGCTGTCGGTGATCGGCACCCAGCGGCTGGACGTCCCCGGCTGAGCGCTCGGACCGAGGAGCCGGACCGGCCGGAGTCCCGCGCGATCCCGACCCGAATCTGACGGAGCATCAGAAAACCTCTTCCGTCGTCCACAGGACTGCGGCATCCTGCGCCCATGCAGACGGAGCTGAGCAAGACACTGGGAGTCGAGCACGCCGTCTTCGGCTTCACGCCGTTCCCCGCCGTCGCCGCGGCCATCAGCCGGGCCGGCGGCTTCGGAGTGCTCGGCGCGGTCCGCTACACGGCACCCGACGAACTCAAACGCGACCTCGACTGGATCGAGGCCCACGTCGACGGCAAGCCCTACGGCCTCGACGTCGTCATGCCCGCCAAGAAGGTCGAGGGTGTGACCGAGGCCGACGTCGAGGCGATGATCCCCGAAGGCCACCGGCAGTTCGTCAAGGACACCCTCGCCAAGTACGGCGTCCCCGAACTCGCCGAGGGCGAGGCGTCCGGGTGGCGCATCACGGGCTGGATGGAACAGGTCGCCCGCAACCAACTGGACGTGGCCTTCGACTACCCGATCCGGTTGCTGGCCAACGCCCTGGGCTCCCCGCCCGCCGACGTGGTGGCCCGCGCGCACGAGCGGAACGTCCTGGTCGCCGCCCTCGCGGGCAGCGCCCGGCACGCCGTCAAGCACCAGGAGGGCGGCATCGACATCGTGGTCGCGCAGGGCTACGAGGCCGGCGGCCACACCGGGGACATCGCCTCCATGGTGCTCACCCCCGAGGTCGTCGACGCCGTGGCCCCGCTGCCCGTGCTAGCGGCCGGCGGCATCGGCAGCGGACAGCAGGTGGCGGCAGCGCTGGCACTCGGCGCCCAGGGTGTGTGGCTGGGCTCCATATGGCTGACCACCACAGAGGCCGAACTGCCCTCACCCAAGCTGATCGAGAAGCTCCTCGCGGCCGGCTCCGGCGACACCGTCCGCTCCCGCGCCCTGACCGGAAAACCGGCACGTCAGCTCCGTACCGAATGGACCGACGCCTGGGACTCCGCCGACGGACCCGGCACCCTCCCCATGCCCCTCCAGGGGCTGCTGGTCGCCGACGCCGTCTCCCGGATCCAGAAGTACGAGGTCGAGCCCCTGCTCGGCACGCCCGTCGGGCAGATCGTCGGCCGGATGACCAGCGAACGCAGTGTCCAGGCCGTCTTCGACGACCTCACCCGCGGCTTCGAGAAAGCCGTCGATCGCATCAACCGCATCGCCGGAAGGAGCGGCCAGTGACGAGCACACCCCCCGCGGGCTTCTGGGCCCAGGCCGCGCAGGACCCCTCGCGCACGGTCCTCATCGCCCCCGACGGCTCGTCCTGGACCGCGGGCCGCCTGCACGCCGCCGCCAACCAGCTGGTGCACGGTCTGCGCGCCGCCGGGCTGGAACGCGGCGACGCCTTCGCCGTGGTCCTGCCCAACAGCGTCGAGTTCTTCACCGCACACCTCGCCGCCAGCCAGGCCGGCTTCTACCTGGTGCCGGTCAACCACCACTTCGTCGCCCCCGAGATCGCCTGGATCGTCGCCGACTCGGGCGCCAAGGTGCTCCTCGCCCACGAACGCTTCGCCGACGCGGCACGGCACGCGGCCGACGAGGCGGGCCTGGCGGCGACCCACCGGTACGCCGTCGGCGAGGTCGACGGCTTCCGGCCGTACGCCGAACTCCTCGCCGGGCAACCGGAGTCGCCGCCCGCCGACCGCGAGCTCGGCTGGGTCATGAACTACACCTCCGGCACGACGGGCCGCCCGCGCGGCATCCGCAGGCCCCTGCCAGGCAGGACCCCGGAAGAGGCGTACCTGGGCGGCTTCCTCGGCATCTTCGGCATCCGGCCCTTCGACGACAACGTCCACCTCGTCTGCTCGCCGCTCTACCACACGGCCGTCCTCCAGTTCGCGGCCGCGTCCCTGCACATCGGCCACCCGCTGGTGCTGATGGACAAGTGGACCCCGGAGGAGATGCTCCGGCTGATCGACGAACACCGGTGCACCCACACCCACATGGTCCCGACCCAGTTCCACCGCCTGCTCGCGCTGCCCGCCGAGGTCCGGGCGCGCTACGACGTGTCGTCCATGCGGCACGCCATCCACGGTGCCGCCCCCTGCCCCGACCACGTGAAGCGGGCGATGCTCGACTGGTGGGGGCCCTGCGTGGAGGAGTACTACGCGGCCAGCGAGGGCGGCGGGGCCTTCGCCACCGCCGAGGACTGGCTGAAGAAGCCCGGCACGGTCGGCAAGGCCTGGCCCATCAGCGAACTCGCGATCTTCGACGACGACGGCCACCGGCTGCCGCCCGGTGAACTCGGCACCGTGTACCTGAAGATGAACACCGGCGGCTTCGCGTACCACAAGGACGAGGCCAAGACGCGGAAGAACCGCATCGGCGACTTCTTCACCGTCGGCGACCTGGGCTACCTCGACGAGGACGGCTACCTCTTCCTCCGGGACCGCAAGATCGACATGATCATCTCCGGCGGGGTCAACATCTACCCCGCCGAGATCGAGTCGGTCCTGCTCCAGCACCCAGCCGTCGCCGACGCCGCCGCCTTCGGCATCCCGCACGACGACTGGGGCGAGGAGGTCAAGGCGGTGGTGGAACCGGCCCCGGGGCACACCCCCGGGCCGGACCTGGCCGCCGACCTCCTCGCCCACTGCGCCGAACGGCTCGCGGGCTACAAGTGCCCGAAGAGCGTCGACTTCATCACCGAGATGCCCCGCGACCCCAACGGCAAGCTGTACAAGCGACGCCTGCGGGACCCGTACTGGGAGGGGCGCTCCCGGCCGGTGTGAGCCTCAGCCGCTCAGGAGCGGACCCGGACGATCCGCAGCGCCGGCGACGACAGGATGTCCTTCTCGCAGAACCGGGACGTCACCCAGCGCTCCGCCGAGAACAGCCGTGTCTGATCGCTGAAGTGCGGCGAGTCCGGGTTCGAGGACTGGGAGTACGTCAGCAGCGTCCGGGCCACCGGGCAGCGGCCGCCGTTCCAGCCGACCGCCTGGATGTAGCTGGACCCGGTCGTCACCTCGGTGTACCCGCCGTTCGCCGGATCCCAGACCGGCTCCACCTTGTTCCACACACCCAGCGACTCGGTCCCGCCCGGCACGGCGATCCGCTTCCCGTTCCGCACGACGAACTGGTGCTCGCCGAGCCGGGAGTTCAGCGGAATGCCCGCAGCCCTCAGCTCGGCGACCGTGTCCGCGAGGGCCGCCGAGAAGGCCGGCGCGCCCGTGTCGAGCGTGTTCGGCGTGCCCACCGGGTCGGCCGCCGAGAACGGCACCTTCCACAACTGGGACACCGGCAGCCTCCGCCACAGCCGGTCGAAGAGGAGCGCGCCCCGGCTGTCGGTGTCCGCGGTGCGGTCCCAGGCCGCGAGCACCCCGCAGGCCTCACCGACGTCAACGGCCTTGCCATCACTGCCGGTTGCCGTCCCGCCCGGCAGTGCCGCACACGCCTTCGCCGCGTCCGCCGCGACGAGGTCGCCCGCGGTCACCCGGTTGGCGAACTGCTGTGCCTGGAGGTCCCGTACGGTCAACTGCCCGCGCGCGGCCATCGCGGACACGTCCCGCAAGGCCCCGCGGGTACGCATCGAGCGCTGGGTGCCGATGGTGCCGAAGACCCGCTCGTACCCGGTGATCGGACGCTGTGCGTTGGCCAGCCAGGCGCTGTCGTTGGAGTTCTCCGCGTACGGCGCGTCCTTGAGGACCGGCATCTTCGCGGGCCCGAAGATCCCCGGCTGTACGGCGTCCGGATCGCTGCCCAGGGCGCAGTCGCCGCGGGAGCCGTCGAGGATCGCCACCCCGGAGGCGGGGTAGGTGACCCTGCCCAGCGGGGTGGAGCAGCGCTGGGCCAGCTCGTCGGTGATCCGGGGGAGCACCTGGGACTGCGTGAACAGCGTGTGGCCCCGCGAGTCAGCGGCGATCGTGTTGACCCACGGCAGGCCCTGGGTGCGCTTCAGCGCGTCGAGCACGTCGGCCGTGCCGCGGGCCTTGCTGAATCCGAGAGCCGTGTCGGAGGCGCGCAGGTTGGTGGCGTTGGGGTCGTTCAGGGCGTAGGCGGTCGTGGTCGTCCACGGGAGCGGGAGCGCGGCCCCGAGCGAGGTGACGACCGGACCGTACCGCGTCCACCACTGGGCCCTCGTCACCGGTTCACCGTCCTTGACGGCGACGGTCACCCTGCGCTCGGTCATCCGCTCCGGCTTGCCGTCCACCAGGTACGCGGTGGGGTCCGCCGGGTCCAGGGTCAGCTGGTGCAGGTTGAGCGTGACGCCGGTGGCCACGGTATGGCTCCAGGCCACCTGGGCGTTGTGACCTATGGAGACCGTCGCCGAACCGAGCAACGAGCCGCCGGAGACGTTCAGTTCGCCGGGGATGGTCTGCTGCGACTGCCAGAAGCGGCGGCCGCCCTGCCAGGGGTAGTGCGGGTTGCCCAGCAGCAGCCCGCGGCCGTTCGCCGTGGTGGACCCGCCGAACGCGACGGCGTTGGAGCCCATGTCCGCGGAGTCGGCGGCGAACAGCTCACGGGCGGCGCGGGCGGTGTCCTCGGCGTCCGGTGCACCGGCTGAAGGGGTACCGGCCGAAGGGGCATCGGTCGACGCGGTGCCGGCCTGCGGGGTGGCGGGCGCGGGCGGCTGGGCGGCCGTGATGCCGTCCACGGCCCGCCCCTGGCCGCCGAGCACGGCGAGCGCGAAGTTGCGGGCGGCCACGTCCTGGACCGACACGGGACGCACCCATGCGGCACCCCGGCACGTCGGGTCGGTGATCCGGTTCTTCTCCAGCCAGGTGTTGTAGCCCGCGGCGAAGCCCCGCATCAGCTCCTTCACCTCACGGCCGGGACCGAGCGGCGCGGGCTGGGCCATCAGCCGCTCCACCGTGCCCGCCTCCCGCACCCCGCGGAAGTACAGGTCGCTGGCGAGGTTCTTCGTGGCGGAGGAGAGCGCGGAGTCGGCGGCCGCGTCGGCCCCGAAGTACCGCGAACGCTCGCCGCGTACAGTCACAAATCCGTCGGCGAGGGCACACACCTGGTCGGCGGCCTGCGCCCATCCGGTGCCGAAGCCCAGGTCGGCGTAGTTCCTGGCGAGGATGTGCGGGATGCCGTACTCGGTGTAGCGGATGGTGGCGGACAGGCCGCCGTGGGACGGATGGCGCTGTTCCTGGTGCTGGTCCTGCGCGGCTGCGGCCGGCAGTGCGCCGACGGCGGCGAACAGGGCCACGGCCGCGACGACCGTGCGTCTGGGGCGGGTGCGCATCGTGCCTCCCAACGTCATTGAGGGAAGGAGCGGTTGAGCGTACCAACCGGTAGGTTGTCCCGTATGACGCCTGGACAGGGAAGTACGGTTGACGGGGTGCTGCGCCGCAGCGCCCGGCGCACCCCGGCGCGCGTCGCGGTGGAGTACGGCGAGCGCTCGTGGACCTACGAGGAACTCGACGAGGCGGTCTCGCGCGCGGCGAACGTGCTGCTGGGTGAGGGACTCTCCCGGGGCGACCGGGTCGGCGCCTACGGCCACAACTCCGACGCCTACCTCATCGCCTTCCTGGCCTGCGCCCGCGCCGGGCTGGTGCATGTGCCGGTCAACCAGAACCTCACCGGTGACGATCTCGGGTACCTCCTCGGCCAGTCGGGCAGCACGCTCGTCCTGGCCGATCCCGACCTCATGGACCGGCTCCCGGCCGGAGTGCGCACCCTGCCGCTGCGGGACACCGAGAGCTCCCTACTGGAACGCCTCGCCGCGACCGCGCCCTACGACGGCCCCGAGCCCCGCAGCGAGGACCTCGTCCAGCTGCTGTACACCTCCGGGACGACGGCCCTGCCGAAGGGCGCGATGATGACCCACCGCGCCCTGGTGCACGAGTACCTGAGCGCGATCACCGCCTGCGATCTGAGCGCGGGGGACCGGCCGGTGCACTCGCTGCCGCTGTACCACTCGGCCCAGATGCATGTCTTCCTGCTGCCGTACCTCGCGGTCGGCGCGACGAACGTCATCCTCCACGCACCGGACGGCGACCGTCTCCTCGAGCTGATCGAACAGGGCCGGGTGGACAGTCTGTTCGCCCCTCCGACGGTGTGGATCGGTCTGTCCAACCGTCCCGACTTCGACACCCGCGATCTCAGCGGGCTGCGCAAGGCGTACTACGGCGCCTCGGTCATGCCGGTGCCGGTTCTGGAACGGCTGCGCGAGCGCCTGCCGAAGCTGGCGTTCTACAACTGCTTCGGCCAGAGCGAGATCGGCCCGCTGGCGACCGTCCTCGCACCCGACGAGCACAAGGGGCGGATGGACTCCTGCGGCCGTACGGTCCTCTTCGTCGACGCACGGGTCGTCGACGAGGACGGCAAGGACGTGCCCGACGGCTCGCCGGGGGAGATCGTCTACAGGTCGCCGCAGTTGTGCGAGGGGTACTGGGACAAGCCCGAGGAGACCGAAGCGGCCTTCCGGGACGGCTGGTTCCGCTCCGGGGACCTCGCGGTGCGGGACGCGCACGGCTACTTCACGATCGTCGACCGGGTGAAGGACGTCATCAACTCCGGTGGCGTGCTGGTCGCTTCACGCCAGGTCGAGGACGCGCTCCACACCCATGACGCCGTCGCGGAGGTCGCCGTCATCGGCCTGCCCGACGAGCGCTGGATCGAGGCCGTCACGGCGGTCGTCGTCCCGCGCGGCGAGGTCACCGAGGAAGAACTCCTCACCCACGCCCGCGAGAAGCTGTCCTCCTTCAAGGCACCCAAGCGGGTCCTCTTCGTGGACGAACTCCCCCGGAACGCGAGTGGGAAGATCCTCAAGCGGGAGCTGCGGGACCGGTTCGCGGGCTGACGGGAGCGTTCCGCCCGGGCCGGAGGAGTTCCTGCCGGTCCGCCCGGGCCGGAGGAGTTCCTCCCGGTCAGCTCGGACGCTGGTGATCAATCCACGGTCAGCAGGAAGACCGCTGTGCCCAGCAGGAGGAGGACCGCGACCACCAGGACCGCGAGCATCAGGGTGCCGGCGACGCGAGCGGCCAGCGTGCCCCAAAACTCCTCCCGTCGACCGTCGGGAGTGTCGGTGCGCCACTTCGACGGGATGTCGACCTGTCCCTCCGCAATGGCCGCCGCGGCCCTGCGCACGTCCCCCGGGTGGAAGTAGTAGAAGGTCGGCTCCGCCCCCCACGTGCCCCGGCTTGCCCCGCCGATCCGGCGGACGCGGACGTCCGCACGACCGGCGACACCCGGCAGCCACTGCTCACGCACCGGCCACAGCTTCGCGACCTCGCGGCTGCCGAGCCATTCCTCCTCCTCATGCCCTGACTCCGGTGTGGCCGGCTCCGGTGCGTTCGACACGCTTCCCCCCTCGACGCAGAGCAGGCCTCCAGTACACATCAGCCGCCCCGCACGCCGATAGAGAGCGTGCGGCAGGACGCGGCACGGAGCAGGGCCCCTTTCCTCACTTCGCGAACGCCGTCATGAAGCGGTCCCGGAACTTGTCCATGCCCCAGACCGGGGCGTTGTCGGCGGGCTTGAGGCCGTCGGTCCAGTGCCAGTCGGCCACCCGGTCCAGGATCTTCGGGTCCTTGGCGACGATCGTGATCGGCACGTCCCAGCTGGTGGAGCCCTTGGTGACGGTCGGCACGGGCTGGTGGTCACCGAGGAAGACGAGGACCGTGCGCTCGTCGCCGTAGCGCTGCATCCACTGGGTCAGGCTGTCCACGGAGTACTGGATGGCCTTGCGGTACTCGGTGCGCACCCGCTCCTGGCTCTTCCAGACCTCGGTCGGGTTCGTGCCCTCCTTCTTGATCTGTTCGAAGACCGTCCCGTCGCCGAGGTCGTTCCAGTCGATGGTGTGGGCGATCGGCGACCAGGGGTTGTGGCTGGAGGCCAGGATGATCTCCGCCATGATCGGGTCGCGGTTCTTCTTGCCGTGCTCCAGCTTCTGGAAGGCCTCCAGGCTGAACTGGTCCGGCACCGGCGTCCAGCTGAAGTAGGGGCCCTTGTAGCCGAGGTGCTTGGAGTCGTAGATGTGGTCGAGGCCGAAGTACTTGCCCTCGGGCCAGGACTTGCGCACACCCGGCACGATGCCCACCGTGCGCCAGTCACCGGTCTTCTGGAAGTAGCTGGTGAGGGTCGCCCGCTTGCTGGAGGTGAGGTTCAGGTACCGCTGCTGGTTCTTGACCCACAGGCCGGACAGGAACGTCGAGTGGGCCATCCAGCTGCCGGCGCCCGTCACGGGGGACCTCAGCCAGCCGCTGCGCGAGGCGAACCCGGCCGACCTGAGCGTCTCGTCGCCCTTCTTCAGCGTCGCGTCCATCTCCGGAGCCATCGCCGGGTCGTCGATCGCCACCCGGCCGTAGCTCTCGATGAAGGTGAACATGACGTCCTTGCCGCGCAGCCCGTTCAGCAGCTGGTCGGGAGGAGTGGCCGCGAAGGCGTCGACCGCGGACTCCTTCTCGAAGACCTTGGCGTCCCCCAGCCCGTTGCGCAGGTGCTGCACCCGGTTGGCGAGGAACTCGGTGTTTCCCTTGGTCGCGAAGGTGACCCCGCCGAACTGCACGCCGACCATGAAGCAGGTCACCCACACCGTCGCCAGGACGAGCGTGGTGCGCACGGCCACGGGGCGGTGCCGGGACATGACGTTCGACAGCCGGATCACCGCGAGCGTGCACAGCGCGAGCACCGCGATCATCAGGACGATCACCCCGATGATCGCGAGCACCTCGCCGGTGCGGCCGAACGACTCCCGGAGCCAGTCCGTCGCGTTGCCCAGCATGATCCAGTCGAAGACCAGGTCGAACGGCCGGGCCAGGGTCTGGTAGAAGCCCATGTCCATGAACTTCAGGAGGCTGAACAGGCCGAGGAACACCCCGAAGCAGACCGCCGCGACCCGGCGCGCCTTAGGCGGCAGCACGAGCAGCACGGCCGCGAGGACGATCGCCTCCACGGGCAGCCTGAAGAAGGACCGGACGTTCATGTGGTCGAGCCGGTTGGGGAACAGCAGCACGAGCAGGACCAGCAGCCCGGCCAGCACGCTCGTCCCGACGGACACCCCGCGTGCGGTACGCGGGTAGCGGCGGCGCCAGCCGAACCAGCCGGGGCGCGGGGAGTTGCCTACGTCCGTGGACGCGGAGGAGTCGTCCGCGTCCGTGGAGACGGGGGAGTCGGTCCCGTCCGAGGCGAGGGGTTCAGCCGCGTCCTGCGCCGCCGCACTCGCCTCACCTGCACCTTCCGTCACTTCTTCCCCCGTCGCACCCCCACTGTCCGCGTCCCCCTCGCCCCCAGCGGTACCCGGCAGTTGGCGAGAGCGAGTGAAGAGTGACACCCGGTGGTCCTTCCGTGCGGTCTTGCTGTGACGTGCGGTCCTGCCGCGACGGCATGACGAACAGGGCCCGGTGACCGAGCCTGTCACCATGAGTACGGTCGCACGTCACGTTCGGTTCAATCGCACGAGGGTCGGGATCACATCCTCACCCGTCGGCCGCCACCGCCACCTTCCGCGCCCACCGGTAGTCCGCCTTGCCGCTCGGGGAGCGGTGGATGGTGTCCGCTATGACCAGCTGGCGCGGCACCTTGTAGCCCGCGAGCCGGGCCCGGCAGTGCGTCTGGAGCTCGTCCAGGGACATCCCGCCCGCCCCCTCGCGCAGCTGCACCACGGCCGCCACATGGTGTCCCCACTTCACGTCCGGCACCCCGGCCACCAGTGCGTCGTACACGTCGGGGTGGGCCTTGAGCGCCTGCTCGACCTCCTCGGGGTACACCTTCTCGCCCCCCGTGTTGATGCACTGCGAGCCCCGCCCGAGGACGGTGACCACGCCCTCCTCGTCCACGGTGGCCATGTCGCCGAGCAGTACCCAGCGCTCACCGTCCTTCTCGAAGAAGGTCTCGGCGGTCTTCCGCGGGTCGTTGTAGTAGCCGAGCGGCACATGGCCGCACTGCGCGATCCGCCCCACCTCGCCCACGGCGACGGGTTCACGGGTCGCGGGGTCGACCACCTGGGTGCGGGCGTTGACCCGCACGCGGAAGCCGCGCTCGGGCCCCGAGTCCTCGGTCGCCGTGCCGTTGAAGCCGGACTCGGAGGAGCCGAAGTTGTTGAGCAGCAGGGCGTTCGGCACGAGCGCCCGGAACTGTCGGCTCACCGTGTCCGACATGATCGCGCCCGACGAGGACACGCTGAACACGGACGACATGTCGGTGCCCTTCATGGGCCCTTCCAACGCGTCGATGAGGGGGCGCAGCATCGCGTCGCCCACCAGCGACATGGCGCTGACCTTCTCCGCCTCGACGGTCCTGAGCACCTCCTCGGGCACGAACTTGCGGTGCAGCACGACCCGTTGGCCGAAGTTGAAGCCGATGAGCGTGGTCAGGGTGGAGGTGCCGTGCATCAGCGGGGGAGTCGGGAAGAAGGTGATGCCGGCTCCGCCCGCGGCGACCCGCTCGGCGAGCTCCTCGGGCCGCCCGACCGGCTCCCCGGTGGGTGCGCCGCCGCCCAACCCCGAGAAGAACAGATCCTCGTGACGCCACATCACCCCCTTCGGCATCCCGGTCGTGCCCCCGGTGTAGATGATGAACTGGTCGTCGGCCGAGCGGGCGGGAAAGCCGCGCTCCGGTGATCCAGAGGCCTCGGCCTCGGCGAAGGCCACCGCGGACAGCCCGTCCGGCTCCGGGGCGGTTCCGACCCACACCAGGTGCCGCAGGCTCCCGGCACGGGGCTGCGCGGCCGCCACCCGGGCCGTGAACTCCGTGTCGAAGACCAGCCCCACCAGATCCGCGTCCCGGTAGAGGTAGGCCAACTCCTCCTCTACGTATCGGTAGTTGACGTTGACCGGGACGATCCGCGCCTTCAGGCAGCCCAGCAGCGTCTGCACGTACTCCACCCCGTTGTACAGGTGCAGTCCCACGTGCTCGCCTGCTTGTATCCCGCTGTCCAGCAGATGGTGACCGATGCGGTTGGCCGCGGCGTCCAGCTCCGCGTACGTCAACCGGCGCTCCGCGCCCGTACCGGGAATGTCGAGGTACGCCAGAGCCTCCCGGCCCGGCACCACGTCGACGACCGACTCGAACAGGTCGGCAAGGTTGTACTCCACCGCTCCTCCTGACCCCACACGGCCTGGTTCTGTGACGGTTCGCCGGTCATCAGAGCAAAGGGCGGCGTGACTGTGAAGGGCTCGCGCGAAGAAATCTGACTGTCTGTCAGAAAACTCTTGAAGTGCGTCGGCGGCTCCTGCAACCTGTTCTCGTTCTGGCAGAGGGGAGACGGGCGATGGGTGGGACGGAACACCTCGACATCCGCCGCGAGGGCGCCACGCTGGTGCTCACGCTCAACAGGCCGGAGGCGAAGAACGCGCTCTCGTTGCCGATGCTCGTGGGCCTCCACGACGGGTGGGCGGAGGCCGACGCCGACGACTCGATCCGGTCGATCGTGTTCACCGGGGCGGGCGGCACGTTCTGCGCCGGCATGGACCTCAAGGCCCTGGCCGGTGGCCGGGGCGGCGCGGGCGAGCAGTACCGCGACCGCCTCAAGGCAGACCCGGACCTGCACTGGAAGGCGATGCTGCGCCACCACCGCCCCCGCAAGCCGGTGATCGCGGCCGTCGAGGGGTACTGCGTGGCGGGCGGCACCGAGATGCTCCAGGGCACCGACATCCGGGTCGCGGGCGAGTCCGCGACCTTCGGCCTGTTCGAGGTGAAGCGCGGCCTGTTCCCGATCGGCGGCTCCACGGTCCGGCTGCAACGCCAGATCCCGCGCACCCACGCGCTGGAGATGCTGCTCACCGGACGCCCGTACACCGCACGGGAGGCCGCCGGCATCGGCCTGATCGGACACGTCGTCCCGGACGGCACCGCCCTCGACAAGGCCCTGGAGATCGCCGAACTGGTCAACGCCTGCGGCCCGTTGGCAGTGGAGGCGGTGAAGGCCTCGGTCTACGAGACGGCCGAGCTGACGGAGAGCGAGGGCCTCGCCGCCGAACTCGAGCGGGGCTGGCCGATCTTCGACACCGCCGACGCGAAGGAAGGCGCACGCGCCTTCGCCGAGAAGCGACCGCCCGACTACCAACGCCACTGAAGGAGCCCGGGCATGCCCGAAGTCCTCAAAGCCCCCCTCGTCGTCGAGTTCCCCTTCACCCGATCCCTCGGCCCGGTCCAGAGCGCCTTCCTGACCGCCCTGCGCGAACAGGTCGTCCTAGGCGTGAAGACACGGGACGGCCGCACCCTGGTCCCCCCGGTCGAGTACGACCCCGTCACCGCCGACGAGCTCAGCGACCTCGTGCACGTCGGTGTCACCGGCACGGTCACCACCTGGGCCTGGAACCCCGCCCCGCGCCGGGGGCAGCCCCTGGACACCCCCTTCGCCTGGGTCCTGGTCAGGCTCGACAACGCCGACACCGCCCTGCTGCACGCCCTCGACGCCCCCGGCCCCGACGCCGTGCACACCGGCATGCGGGTCCGCATCCGCTGGGCCGACGAGCGCGTCGGCGCCATCACCGACATCGCCTGCTTCGAGCCGGACGACGGGGACGCTGCCGAAGTCCCCGTCCACGCGGGTGAGTTCGACGACCCGGTCACCGGAATCGTCGCCGAGGCCCGGCTCGACTACACCTACTCACCGGGCCGTGCCCAGACCGCGTACATCAGGGCGCTGGAGAACGAACGGCGGGCCGTCGGCGAGCGCTGCCCCTCCTGCCGCAAGGTCTACGTGCCCCCGAGGGGCGCCTGCCCCACCTGCGGGGTCGCCACGTCGGAACAGGTCGAGGTGGGCCCCGCCGGCACGGTCACCACCTTCTGCATCGTCAACATCAAGGCGAAGAACCTCGACATCGAAGTGCCCTACGTCTACGCCCACATCGCCCTCGACGGCGCCGACCTCGCGCTGCACGGCCGGATCGGCGGGATCCCCTACGACCAGGTGCGCATGGGCCTCCGGGTCGAGCCGGTGTGGACCGAGGACGGGCGCTATCCGGACCACTACCGGCCCACCGGCGAACCCGACGCGGAGTACGACACCTACAAGGAGCTGCTGTGAGCCGGGACATCGCGGTCGTCGCCTTCGCCCAGTCGGACACCCTGCGCTCCACCGCGGAAGTGTCCGAGGTGGAGATGCTCATGCCGGTCCTGCACGAGGTCCTGGACCGGACCGGCCTGAAGACCGCCGACATCGGCTTCACCTGCTCCGGGTCCTGCGACTACCTCGCCGGCCGCGCCTTCTCCTTCACCCTCGCCCTCGACGGCGTCGGCGCCTGGCCGCCCATCTCCGAGTCGCACGTGGAGACGGACGGGGCGTGGGCGCTGTACGAGGCCTGGACCAAGCTGGTGTCCGGGGACGCCGACACCGCGCTCGTGTACTCCTACGGCAAGTCCTCGCCCGGCTCTCTGCGCGACGTGCTCACCCGGCAGCTCGACCCCTACTACGTCGCCCCTCTGTGGCCCGACTCCGTCGCCCTCGCCGCCCTCCAGGCCCAGGCGCTGATCGACGCGGGCGACACGGACGAGCGGGAACTGGCCGCGATCGGCGCCCGCAGCCGCACCACCGACAACCCGCACGCCCAGCTCAAAGGGCCTGTCCAGCAAGGGGACTACCTGGTACGGCCGCTGCGGACCGGCGACTGCCCGCCCATCGGAGACGGGGCCGCCGCCGTCGTCCTCGCGGCTGGCGAGCGCGCCAGGGAGCTGTGCGAGCGCCCCGCCTGGATCCGCGGCATCGACCACCGCATCGAGGCCCACTCCCTCGGTGTCCGCGACCTCACCGACTCGCCCTCGACCCGGCTGGCCGCCGAGAAGGCCGGCGCCTTCGAACGGCCCGTCGACACCGCCGAGTTGCACGCGCCGTTCACCTCGCAGGAGGTCGTGCTGCGCAAGGCGCTCGGGCTCGGTGACGGTGTGACGGTCAACCCGTCCGGCGGGGCCCTCGCCGCCAACCCCATGATGGCCGCCGGCCTTGCCCGCATCGGCGAGGCCGCCGCCCGGATCCACCGGGGCGAGTCCGACCGCGCCCTCGCCCACGCCACCTCCGGGCCCTGTCTCCAGCAGAACCTGGTCGCCGTACTCGAAGGGGATCCGCGATGAGCAAGGAGCCCGTGGCCGTCGTAGGCATCGGCCAGACCAAGCACGTCGCCGCGCGCCGCGACGTGTCCATCGCCGGCCTCGTCCGGGAGGCCGCCGTACGGGCCCTGGAGGACGCCGAGCTGACCTGGGCCGACATCGACGCCGTGGTGATCGGCAAGGCGCCCGACTTCTTCGAGGGCGTCATGATGCCGGAGCTGTACCTGGCCGACGCGCTCGGCGCGGTGGGCAAGCCCATGCTGCGGGTGCACACCGCCGGCAGCGTCGGCGGGTCCACCGCCCTGGTCGCCGCCAACCTCGTCGCGGCCCGGGTGCACGGCACCGTGCTCACCCTCGCCTTCGAGAAGCAGTCCGAGTCCAACGCCATGTGGGGCCTGTCCCTGCCCATCCCCTTCCAGCAGCCCCTGCTGGCCGGGGCGGGCGGCTTCTTCGCCCCCCACGTGCGCGCGTACATGCGGCGCACCGGGGCCCCCGACACGGTCGGCTCGCTGGTCGCGTACAAGGACCGCCGCAACGCCCTCAAGAACCCGTACGCACACCTGCACGAGCACGACATCACCCTGGAGAAGGTCCAGGCCTCGCCCATGCTCTGGGACCCGATCCGCTACTCCGAGACCTGCCCGTCCTCCGACGGCGCCTGCGCGATGGTGCTCACCGATCGCGCGGGTGCCGCCCGTGCGCCCCGGCCCCCGGCCTGGATGCTGGGCGGCGCGATGCGCAGCGAGCCGACCCTGTTCGCCGGCAAGGACGCCGTGTCGCCGCAGGCCGGCAAGGACTGCGCGGCCGACGTGTACCGGCAGGCCGGGATCACCGACCCGCGCCGGGACATCGACGCCGTCGAGATGTACGTGCCGTTCTCCTGGTACGAGCCCATGTGGCTGGAGAACCTCGGCTTCGCCGACGAGGGCGAGGGCTGGAAGCTCACCGAGGCCGGGGTGACCGAGCTGGACGGGGACCTGCCCGTCAACATGTCGGGCGGAGTGCTCTCCACCAACCCGATCGGCGCCTCCGGCATGATCCGCTTCGCGGAGGCCGCGCTCCAGGCCCGCGGGCAGGCCGGGGAGCACCAGGTGGACGGCGCCCGCAGGGTGCTCGGCCACGCCTACGGCGGCGGCTCGCAGTTCTTCTCGATGTGGCTGGTGGGGTCCCAGCCCCCGGATGCGTGAAATGCCCGCGCAAAGGTCCCCCTCACGTGGCCTGTCGGCGGCCGAAGTCGATCGCTAGGCTGGCCGCGGACGAAGCGATCGGGAGGAGCACGGACGTGGCCGAGACCACCATCCAGCAGCAGCCGCTCATGGGCTGGGACAAGCCGGAGCTGGACCTGAGCAACGCCGATTGGCACTCGAGCAGCCGTGGTCTGGGGGATGTCCAGATCGCCTTCGTCGAGGGGTTCATCGCGATGCGCAACAGCGACCGCCCCGAGAGCCCCTCCCTGATCTTCACCCCGGCGGAGTGGGGCGCGTTCGTGTCCGGGGCGCGGGAGGGCGAGTTCGACCTGACCTGAGCGCGAGGGGAGCGTTCTGTGCGAACACCTCTTCCAGCTCCGACCGGAGTGCGTCGAGTCGGGCTCGCGCGGCACTCCGGAGGCGTACGCTGAGCTGCCTGTAGGTCACGGTGTGCGCTCGCTCCCCGCGCGGGTCCACCACCGTGACGGGGGGTGCGCCATGACGCAGCGCAGTGTGCGGAGCAGAAGGACTCTCCTGGAGCGGGAGAGCGAACTCTCCGCCGTGGACGAGGCGTTGGCAGAGCTCACCGGGCTGCGCACGGACGGCACCGAACCGTACGCACGCGCACGCGGCGCTCTGCTCGCGGTCGCGGGCCGCCCCGGCATCGGCAAGACGACCCTCCTCGCCGAGGTCCGCCGCCGCGCCGCCGCCCGGGGCTGCACCGTGCTGGCCGCCCGCGGCGGCGACCAGGAGCAGCAGGTCGCCTTCCACGTCGCCCGGCAACTCC
Organism: Streptomyces sp. 351MFTsu5.1; assembly: GCF_000383655.1. Classification (NCBI taxonomy): domain Bacteria; kingdom Bacillati; phylum Actinomycetota; class Actinomycetes; order Kitasatosporales; family Streptomycetaceae; genus Streptomyces; species Streptomyces sp. 351MFTsu5.1. The sequence goes on from NZ_KB911787.1 coordinate 111,637, forward strand.
TCCAGCCCCAGTTCGCTGGCGCCGCCGAAGTCGATCTCCGCGCCCAGCTGGGCAGTTGGTACGACATCGTCGGACCCGCCCTCGGCCTCTGTGCCCCCACCGACGGAGCACCGCCCGACCCGCAGGGCCTGCGCGACGGACTCGACTGGGTGCTCACCCACCTCGCCGTCCTGCGCGCCCCGATGGTGCTCGTCCTGGACGACGCCCACTGGGCCGACCCCGAATCCCTGCGCTGGCTGGCCGCGTTCGCACCCCGCGCCGAAGAGCTCCCGATCCTGGTCGTCGTCGCCTACCGGCCCGACGAACTCCCTGAACACGCCGAGCCGTTCAAGGCCCTGCCCGGCCGTGCCGGGGGGCGCCCCCTCGACCTGGAGCCCCTGAGCGCCGCCGCCGTCGCCCGCCTCGTACGGGAGGCGCTCGGCACCCGGGCCGACGACGCCTTCTGCCGCGAGTGCTGGGCCGTCACCGCCGGCAACCCCTTCGAGACCGTCGAGCTGACCGCCAAGGTCCGCGACCGCGGGATCACCCCGACCGAGGACGCCGCCCACCTCCTGCGCGATCTCGCGGCCGCCGTCAAGGGCAGCGGACTGATCGCCCGCATCGAACGCCTCGGCACCTCCACGGTCCGCTTCGCCTGGGCCTGCGCCGTCCTCGGCACCGAGATCCACCCCCACCTCGCGGCCGCCGTCGCCGGACTCGGCCACGAGGAGGCCGCCGACGCGGCCGACGCGCTGCGCGGTGCCCGCATCCTCACCGGCATCGAGTCCCTGGAGTTCGTCCACCCGCTCATCGCCACCGCCGTCTACCGGGCCATCCCGCCCGGCGTCCGCGTCGCGCTGCACGGCCAGGCCGCCTGGTGCGTGGTCGACGACGGACGAGGTGCCGCCGCGGCCGCCCGCCACCTCCTGGAGACCCACCCCGACGGCGACCCCTGGGTCGTCCAGCAACTGCGCGCCGCCGCCGCCGAGACCCTCCGCTCCGGCGCCCCCGACGCGGCCCGCCGCTACCTCGCCCGCGCCCTGCGCGAACCCCCGGACCCCGGGGACCGCGCCGCCGTCCTGTACGAACTGGGCAGCGCCTCCCTGCTCACCGAACCGGCCACCACCGTCAACCTCCTGCGCGCCGCCCTCGAAGAGCCCATCACCGCACCCGACCTGCGCCACCGCATCGTCTACCGGCTCGCCCAGGTCCTCGCTCACAGCGACCACCTCGCCGAGGCCTCCGACACCCTGGCCCGCGAGATCGAGGTCACCGGTGACGCCCGGGTCAGACTGCGCATGGTCGCCGAACAGTTCATGTGGGACGCCTTCCGCGCCGACGAACCCGACCACCCCTCCCGCTCCCGCCGCATGGCCCGCCTGGCCGACCGCCTCACCGGCCGCGACCTCACCGAGCGGTACATCATCGGCCTGCGCACCTGGGACGCCGTCCTGCGCGGCGAACCCGCCCACATCGCCCTCCACCACGCCGAACGGGCCCTCGCCGGGGGCCTCGGCTGGGCCGAGCCGGACCGCGGCTTCGAAGTGCCCGTCCTGGTCGCCCTGGCCTTCACCTACGCCGACCGCCCCGGCCGCACCGAGGAACTCTTCGCCGCCGGGATCGCCGACTTCGAACGCCGGGGCTGGCGGGGCGGCCACCTCTCCTTCGCCTACACCCTGCTCGCCTACGTCCGCTACCGCCGCGGCCGCCTCGCCGAGGCCGAGGACTTCGTGCGCGCCGGGCTGCGCCTCGCCGAGCGCGTCGGCCCCGGCACCCCGGCCCAGTGGTACGCCCTGGGCATCCTCATCGAGGTGCTGCTCGCCCGCGGCCGGGTCACCGAGGCCGCCCAGGTCGCCGACGACCACTGCTTCGGGGCGCCCTTCCCGGCCGCCGTGGTCTTCCCCGACGCCCAGACCGTGTACGGCGAACTGCTCCTGGCCCGCGGGCTCACCAAGGAGGCCTCCGTCGAGCTGGCCGCCGCGGGCCGCCGTCTGGAACCCCGCGGTGTGCGCAACCCCTCCTGGTGCCCCTGGCAGCTCCACCTCGCCCGCGCCGAGAGCCGGGAGGCCCCCGACCGCGCGGTAGTCACCGCCCTCGAAGCGGTGGCGCGAGCCCGCCAGTTCGGCGCCCCGTCGGCCGTCGGCCAGGCGTTGCGGCTGGCCGCCGAGGTGGTGCCGGGCTCGGCCCGCGTGAAGCTCCTGGAGGAGTCGGTCACCCACCTGGAGCGCTCCCCGGCCGCCTACGAACTCGCCTGCGCACTGGTGGCGCTGGGCACGGAACTGCGTCGTGCGGGGCGCGCCCGGGAGGCGGCGGAGCACCTCTACCGGGGTCTGGACACCGCCGTGCAGTGCGGAGCCGACGGACTGATCGAAACCGCTCGCGAAGAACTGGCCGCCGCAGGTCTGCGCCCCCGTCGCCTGCACAGCACGGAGACGGACACCCTCACGGCACGCGAGCGCACCGCGGCGGACCTGGCGGCGGAGGGCCGTACGGAAGCGGAGATCGCGAAGAAGATGGGCGTGGACGAGCCGGTGGCGGTACGCCTGCTGTCGGCGGTCTTCCGGAAACTGGGAACGGACCGCACCGGTCTGAGAACGGCGAGTGACCCCACTCAGGGGCGCGGGGAACTGCGCGACTGACCCCCACTCGCCCGCACCCGCACGACCACCGCACCGCCCATTACCATGGGCGCATGTCGTTCCTCCGCCGCCGCAGTGCCACCCCCGCCGGTCCAGACTTCGACGTCCTGGCCATGGACCCGGGCGACTGGCCCGGCAACCTCGGCGCCGGGCTCCTGCCCGCCCCCGACGGCACCTGCCAGGGCGTCTTCCTGCGCTACGACCTCTTCGGCGGCCGCGGCCCCGCGATGATCATCGGCAACCTCCCCGAGGGCTCCCCGGCGCGTGAGGTGCCCGAGGGCCAGGTCCCCTTCGAGGTGGCGCAGCTGCTGATCGCGCTGGAGAACGACGAGGAGGTGACCGTCACCGACACCGAGGACGTACCGGTGATGCAGGGCGACAACCTCCTGATCGTGCGCCGCCTCAAGCTCTCCGAGAGCCGGATCTCCTGCGTCCAGTTCGACCGCAGCGACCAGGTCCTCGTGACCATCGCCGCCTGGGACCGCCCCATCACCGACGATCTGTACGCCCTCCTCAAGCCCCTGCCGGCGGAGCTGTTCCAGCAGGGCTGAACGTTCCGGCGCGGTGTCGCCGTAGGCTCCGGAAGGCCAGTTCCCCCGTCCCTGGCCTTCCGGAGCCGCCCGCGGGCACGGTCGGTCGTCCGGCCCCGCACGGACACACCCGGATTCCCCCGTTCCGCCCGTTGCGGCGAAGCCCCGGGGTGCCGTGATCCAAGCTTCCGCGACCGCGGAATTGTCCGGCAGCCCCCTTTCACCACTCCAGACAATTCCCGGCCTCCTGCCACACGCCACTTCCGCACGGGCGGAACTGCCGTGCCCCGCACCGGCGTCCGTCCCTAGCGTGCGAAGATCGGTCACCGGCCGCGCCGACGGGAACGCAGGGGAGAGTCATGGGGCGACGCGAGCGACCGCTGGACCCGACCGAGGGGCCCGTCGCCCGATTCGCGTACGAACTGCGGAAGTTACGCCAGGAGGCCGGCGGCCCCACCTACCGGGCCATGGCGGCACGCGCCCACTACTCCACCGCCACCCTCGCCCAGGCCGCGGCAGGCGACCGGCTCCCCTCCCTCCAGGTCGCCCTCGCCTACGTCTCCGCCTGCGACGGCGACCCCGCCGACTGGGAGCGTCGCTGGCAGCAGGCGTCCGAGGAGGCGATCGAGGAGCGGCGGGCCGCCGACGACCCGGGCCGGGCCCCGTACCTCGGCCTGGCCAGGTACGACACCGGTGACCACGAGCGGTTCTTCGGCCGCGACCGGCTGGTCGAACGGCTCGCCGGGATGGTCACCGACCACCCCGTCGTCGTCCTCGTCGGCCCCTCCGGCAGCGGCAAGTCCTCCCTGCTGCGCGCCGGTCTGATCCCGAGGACGGCCGGACGGACGCAGGTCGTCTCCCCGGGACCGCACCCCGGCCGGGCCCACGGCGAGACCCTGGCGTCCGGGCCGTCCCTGATCGTGGTCGACCAGTTCGAGGAACTCTTCACCCTCTGCACCGACCCGGACGAGCGCACCCGCTTCCTCGATCTGCTCCTCACCGCCGCCGGACGGCGCACCCGCGTCGTGATCGCCGTACGCGCCGACTTCTACGGCCATCTCACCCGCCACCGCCGGCTCGCCGAGCTCGCCCAGGACGCCACGCTGCTGGTCGCTCCCATGGGCCCTGACGAACTGCGCGAGACCATCGTCCGGCCCGCCGCCCTCGGTGGCCTGGTCGTCGAACGCGCCCTCACGGCACGGCTGTCGGACGAGTTCGCGGACGAGCCGGGCGGGCTGCCCCTGCTGTCCCACGCCCTGCTGGAGACCTGGCGCCGACGCCACGGACGGACGCTCACCGAAGCGGCCTACGAGGCGGCCGGGGGCATCCACGGGGCCATCGCCCGCACCGCCGAGGAACTCCACGCGAGCCTCACCCCGGCGCAGGCCGACACCGCCCGCCGTGTCCTGCTGCGCCTCGTCACCCCCGGCCAGGGCACCCCCGACACCCGGCGCCCCGCCGACCGCGCCGAACTCACCGGCGCCGACTGGCCCGACACCCCCCATGTCCTCGAACAGCTCGCCCGCGCCCGCCTGATCACCGTCGACGACGAGACCGTGGACCTCGCCCACGAGGCCGTGCTCACCGCCTGGCCCCGGCTGCGCACCTGGATCGACGAGGACCGCGAACGGCTGCGCGCCCAACGCCTGCTCACCGAGGCCGCCGGCGCCTGGGCGGCGGCCGGCCGCGACCCGGACACCCTGTACCGGGGAGCGCGACTGGCCGCCGCCGAGGAGCACTTCGGCGGCGAGTCCGCGGAACTCACCCCGCTGGAACGGGAGTTCCTCCAGGCCGCCGTACACGCACGTCGGCGGGAGCGGTTCCGTCGCCGTGGGCGGGTCGGCGCCCTGTCCCTGCTGGTGGCGCTCTGCCTGCTCGCGGGACTCGTCGCCTGGCAGCAGAACCGGGAGGGCGAGCGGCGCCGGCTGGAGGCGGAGGCCCGCCGGCTCGTCGGCGTGGCCGAGAGCCTCAGGCTGTCCGACCCGGTCACCTCGATGCGGCTGAGTCTGGCCGCGTGGCGGGTGGCAGACCTGCCCGAGACCCGGTCCGCGGTCCTCGCGGCGGCGGACCAGCGCGAGCAGGACGTCTTCACCGATCCGGACGGCGGCAAGCGGACCATGCGCAGGCTGAGCGCCGACGGACGCACCCTGATCAGCGTCGGCACCGACCGGGTGACCCGCTGGGACGTGAGCACCCACCGCAACCTCGGCAGGCAGCCCGGCCTCGGCGCGGCACTGGAGACCGCGGGCTTCCCGCACGGCGACACCACCTGGCTCCCGGTCTTCGAAGGCACCCGCGTGAGCGTCCGGCACCTCGCCACCGGCCGTCAGGACCGAACTCCCCTCACGGACGCCGACGGCGGAGTGGAGATGAGCCCCAGCGGCCGCACGCTCGTCGTCTACGACCGTCAGGGCACCCGGGGCCACACCCAGCTCTGGGACCCGTACACCCGCCGGAAGCTGCTGGACGTCGAGGACCCCCGAAGTCCCGCGAGCGTCGACGTCAGCACCATCGGCTGGCCCCGGCTCATGGCGCTCGTGGCGGAACTCAGACAGGACAGGCGCACCTCGATCCAGACCTACCGGTCCACACCCGACGCCACGGTCAGCCCCGACGACCGCCGTCTCGCCCTGTGCGTCCCCGGTGCCCGGCTCCGACTGTGGGACGTCGGGACGCGCCACGAGATCAGCGCCCCCTGGCTGCCCAGGACGACCGCCCGGCAGTGCCTCCAGGAACACATCACCTTCAGTCCGGACGGGCGTGCCCTGGGCGTCGTCGACTCCACCGGCTTCCGGGCCTGGCGGATCGACACCGGCCGTGAGATCGGCAAGGTCGAGTACCCCGGTCTGAAGATCGCCCGGTTCGGCGCCGACGGAGCCTTCCTGGCCGCCTCCGACGGCGAGGAGATCCTGGTCTGGCGGCTGGCGACCCCCGTCTTCCCGGTCTTCCGGCACCGGCTCTCCGGCGAGACCGTCAAGGACATCCGCCTCGACCCCGCGAGCCGGACCCTGCGTTACCTCGGCGGCCCCGAGGGCGCCTGGGGTCCCAGCGTGCACACCCTCGCCCTGGGCGACGCGGTCACTCCCGACTGGACGACCACGCAGACCATCGGCATGGCCTACAGCCCGGACGGCGGCCTCCTGGCCACGGCCCGCCCGGACCCCGACGGCGCCCGCATCCGCTTCCGGCTCCTCACCGCCACGGGACGGCACCTGGCCGACCTCGGCACGGCCCCCTGCCGCGTCCCCGACCCGGCGGCGGAGCTGTACGGGTGCGCCGCCCACCTCGCCTTCGACTCCACCGGCCGCACCCTCGCCTACGGCATCGAGTCGTCGAACACGCGGCCCGCACCGCCACGCCTCTGGCTCTACGACGTCCCGCACCGCCGTGTCTCCACGGTCCTGACCACCGCCGACCTCGGCCCGACCCCGCCGGCCCACCTCGCCTTCGGCCCCGGCGACCGTTCCCTGCTGCTGAGCGACCTGCCGAGCCCCTCGGTCGGCAGCGTCCGGATCCTGGACCTGGAGCGGCGCGCGACCACCCTGACCCTGACCAGCACCGGCGGAGCGGTCGCCCTGCACCCCGACGGCGACCTCGTCGTCACCACCGGGGGCGAGGCCTACCGGCTCCCCTCGGGCACCCGGCTGCCCGCCGGACGTCTGCCCAGCGGGGGCAGTGCGCTCGCCTTCAGCCCCGACGGCACGTACCTGGCGGTCGGCGACGGGTCCGGCCGGGTCGAGCTGTGGGACGGTCGCCTGCACCGGCGCCTCGGGGTGCTCGCCGACCCCGAGACCACCACCTACCAGTACGTCTCGGCGCTGGCCTTCGCCCCCGACGGCCGGACCCTCGCGGTCGCCGGCGACGAGGGCACCCTCCAGCTGTGGGACGTGGCGTCCCGGCGCCGCATCGGATCACCCCTGCGGACCCCGGGCGACACGGTCAAGGCCCTGGCCTTCGGCGCGGACGGAGACAGCCTCCACGCGGCGGGCGACCACACACCGCCGCGGACCTACCTCCTCGGACCGGACCGAGCCGCCGCAACCGTGTGCCGACGTGCCGGTGGCGGCCTCACCCGCGAGGAGTGGAGCCGCCACCTGCCCGACGTGACCTACCGGCGGAGCTGTCCCGCCTAGCGCGTCAGGGAGAGCTTCACGTCCACGTCCGCCGCCCGCACGAACGCCACCCGGTGGCCGTACTGGATCTCGTAGTAGAGATCCTTGCCGACCACGACCTTGTGCGAGTCCGTCGTGAAGGTGACCGCGTAGTAGTACTCGCCGGGCACCCTGTCCCCGACCACGTACTTCTGGTCCTTGAGCACCGTGTACGGCAGCGGCGACACCGCCTGGGCGGGCACCCCCGCCGGGTAGGCGGAGGCCTCGGGGTAGGCACGGCCGTACACCGGGACGCTGTCGAGGCCCTTCTTCGGGGTGATCACGAGACCGGCGGCGTTCACCGCGGTCGGGTTGCCGGCGGGGTTCCTGAACCAGGCCTTCTGGCCCAGGTACCAGATCGCCGTCCAGTCGCCGTCCCGGCCGGCGACCGCGTACTGCTGGCCGGTGGAGACCCTTGACGACAGGTCGTTGACGTCGGTCGTCGGGGGCCGGCCGCCCCGGCCGATGTCCGTGATGAGGGCGGAGTTCTCGTCGGGGGCCGAGTAGAGCCGCACCTCGCTCGAACCGTGGGACGCGCAGGGCGTGCCGCTGGTGACGCAGCCGGTGTACGGCGGTTGGTTGGTGGCGTAGTCGGGCCGGATCGTGACCAGTCCGCCCTGCTGGGGCGCGGTGGCCCGGATCGGGTGGCCCAGCAGCTCGAAGTAGTGCCGCCAGTCCCAGTAGGGGCCGGGGTCGGTGTGCATGCCCGGGATCGTCGCGGTCGTCGGGCCCGGCACGGTGTCGTGGCCGAGGATGTGCTGCCGGTCCAGCGGGATGCCGTACTTCGCGGAGAGGTACTTCACCAGCCGCGCCGAGGAGCGGTACATCGCCTCGGTGTACCAGGCGTCCGGATTGGCCAGGAAGCCCTCGTGCTCCAGACCGATCGACTTGGCGTTGATGTACCAGTTCCCGGCGTGCCAGGCGACGTCCTTCGCCTTCACGTGCTGGGCGATGTGACCGTCGGTCGAGCGCAGGCTGTAGTTCCACGACACATAGGTCGGGTCCTGCACCAGGTTGAGGACACCCTCCCAGGCGCCCTCCGTGTCATGGATGACGATGTACTTGATGCTCTGCGAGGCCGGCCGGTCGCCGAGGTCGTGGTTGCCGTAGTCGTTGTCGCCGAACTGCTCGTAGGGCGCCGGGATCCACTCGCAGGACACCGTCCTCGGGCACTCGGTGGCGCCCGCCTTCGGCTTCCTGAGGCCCGCTCGGGCGAGCTGCGCGGTGTCCGGGACCAGGCCGGGGCGGGCGGCCAGGGCGATCTGCTGACCGGCGTCGGTGGTGCGCGCCTCGCCGGTCCGCAGGACGTCGTAGACGTCGTCGGCGTACGCGGCCGCCGTCCCGCTGTCGTCCGCACCGGAGAAACGGGCCACCGCGCCGTACCAGTCCGCGGGGTCCGCGCTCAGCGGCTCGCCCAGCTCCTTCTGGGCCGCGGCCAGCAGCGCGGCACCGCCCGCGACGTTCGCCGCGGGATCGGTCCGCAGGTCCTCGGTGCTCAGACCGGACAGTTCGGCCGCCTTGGGCAGCGTCTCCAGCCGGGCCGGGATCTCGCCGGCCGGCGGTACCTTCCGGTCGGGTAGCAGGGCCGCGCGGGCGCTGTCGCCACGGGCGTCCTCGGTGCCCTCGCTGTGGTGCGGTGCCGAGGCGAGCGCGGACCGGGCGTCGGTGAGGTGCATCGGTCCGTAGCCGCCGGTCACGCTGGGCGCCCCGGCGTGATCGTCCCAGCGGGACTGGAGATAGGAGACGCCGAGCAGGACGCTCTGCGGGACGTGGTACTCGGCGGCCGCCGCGGCGAAGGCCTGCTGGAGGCCGGCTGCGGAGTCCCCGGACTGCTCCGGGGCGGCGCCGAGCAGGGGCAGCAGCAGGGCGGTGCCGGCCAGGGTGCCGAAGACTCTCCGGGTGGCTCTGTGGGGGGTGGTGGCGGATCCTCGCAATGCGTCCTCCTGGGCGATCGAGCGCGATGAGCCGAGCGGGGCCGGGCGTGCGTCAGTGCTACCGGCTCGTCGACGATCCGTCAATCATGCCCAGGGGCAGGGGATTTCCCATGTCAATCCCGGTCCGCGGGAGTTTCGTGGCGGTGGCCCGCGGGCCTGCGGGGCGTCAGTGGTGTACACCAATGGGCGGCCCGGAAGGAGGTCCGGACGTGCCGAGGCCCGCGGTGCGCCGCTTCACCGGCGCCCCGCGGGCCATCGCCCCGTCAGCGAGTGCCGACCGCCGCGCGTACGGCCCGACGGGCCAACTGGCAGTCGTCGTGCAGCCGCCTCAGCAGCAGCCGCTGTTCCTCGCCGGACGGCGCAGCACCGGGTTGGGCCACGGCCGGTGCCGCCGGGGTCGTGTCGTGCATCGAACGCTGCACGGCCGTCTCGTAGGTCCGGATCTCACGGGTCAGGACGAGCATCAGGTTCACCAGGAACGCGTCCCGGGAGGCCGGGCCCGCCGACTGGGCGATCTGGCTGATCTGACGACGTGCCACCGGGGCGTCGCCGAGGACCGACCACAGCGTCGCCAGGTCGTAGCCCGGCAGGTACCAGCCCGCGTGCTCCCAGTCCACCAGCACTGGACCGGCCGGTGAGAGCAGGATGTTCGAGAGCAGGGCGTCGCCGTGGCAGAACTGGCCCATGCCCTGCCGGCCCGCCGAGTGCGCGATGCCGTGCAGCAGCTTCTGGAGGTCGCCCAGGTCCCGGTCGGTCAGCAGTCCCAGTTCGTGGTAGCGGGAGATACGGGCCGCGTAGTCCAGCGGGGCGTCGAAGGTGCCCGCCGGTGGTCGCCATGCGTTGAGCCGGCAGACCGAGCCGAGGGCCGCCCTGATGTCCGCGCGCGGCGGGGCCTCCGCCGGGTGCCGGTGCAGCGCCGCGACCCGGCCGGGCATCCGTTCGATGACCAGGGTGCAGTTGTCCGGGTCCGCCGCGATCAGCCGGGGGACGCGCACCGGAGGCCGGTGCCGGACGAACGAGCGGTAAGCGGCTATCTCGTGCCGGATCCGCTCGGCCCATACCGGGGACTGGTCGAGTAAACACTTGGCGACGGCCGTGCTGCGTCCCGTCGTACCGACCAGGAGCACGGAGCGCCCGCTGCGGCGCAGCACCTGCACCGGAGCGAACTCCGGGCAGATCCGGTGCACCGACGCGATCGCCGTGCGCAGCTGGGCGCCCTGGGGGCCGGACAAGTCGAGTCTCCCGCTGAGCGGTTGGGTGCCGAGCCCCGGAACACGCCGTGTCCTGCCCGTACCCGGTACGGGGGCCGTCGGCCGCGCGGGGTCGAGGTAGGGGCCGCCACCCGCCGGGCGGAGACGCGGCGACCGGGGCGGGGCGGACACGGAGGACGATGCTGCGTACATGGGAGAGACAGATCCCTTCGTGTGCCTGCTGGCCTTGGAGAAGCGGTGGTGCTGGAGGAGCTCTGGTGCGTGGATCTGTGGTGCGTGGTGCCTGGGGAGGCGGTGCGCTGCCCGACCCGGACCACCGGGTGCACCCTGGGGAATGTCCCTGTGCGGTCCGGGTCGGGGTGGCGCGTTCCTACCTCACCGCATATGCCCAGCGGCACACCATCTGGCGCACCCTGGCGAACCCTGGCGAATAGTCCCGGAGCAACTGACACGGGGCTACTGTCAACTCAGCCGAGAACCTGGGGGCTTGACGTGAGCGGACAACCCAACACCCGACTCTCGGACCTGTTCGGCCTGGCCGGCTGGTCCAAGGGTGAACTCGCGAGGCTGGTCAACCGGCAGGCGGCGGCCATGGGCCACCCCCAGCTCTCGACCGACACCTCCCGGGTCCGGCGTTGGATCGACATGGGAGAGATCCCGCGCGATCCGGTGCCGCGGGTGCTGGCGGCCCTGTTCACCGAGCGTCTCGGCCGTGTCGTGACCATCGAGGACCTCGGTCTGGTCCGGCACGGGCGTACGGGGAAACGGCAGGGCGACGGGAACGCTGAAGCTCCCGACGGCATGCCGTGGGCGCCCGACCGAACCGCTGCGGTCCTCACCGAATTCACGGGAATGGACCTCATGCTCAACCGACGCGGCTTGGTGGGCGCGGGTGCCGCGCTCACCGCGGGATCCGTACTCAGCAGTGCCATGTACGACTGGCTGCACACCGATCCGGCCCTCAGCGCCGACGCCCCCCAGTTCGACGACCCCCTGCACGCCGACCCCGCCGGGTTCGACCGTTACGAGGCCGCCCCCATCGGGTCGCAGGAGATCGAGGAACTGGAGCGCTCGGTCGAGGTGTTCCGGGCCTGGGACGCGGCCCGCGGGGGCGGGCTGCAACGCAAGGCGGTCGTGGGCCAGCTCAACGAGGTGGGCGGCATGCTCGCCTACCGGCACCCCGACCATCTCCAGCGGCGCCTGTGGGGCGTCGCCGCCAACCTGGCCGTCCTCGCGGGCTGGATGTCCCACGACGTCGGCCTCGAACCCACGGCCCAGAAGTACTTCGTCATCGCCGCGCACGCGGCCAGAGAGGGCGGTGACCGGCCCCGTGCCGGCGAGGCGCTCTCCCGGGCGGCCCGCCAGATGGTGCACCTGGGCCGGCCGGACGACGCGCTCGACCTGATGAAGCTGGCCCAGACCGGATCGGGCGAGCAGGTCCTGCCGCGCACCAGGGCCATGTTCCACACCATCGAGGCGTGGGCGCAGGCGTCCATGGGCAAGGGCCAGGCCATGCGCCGCACCCTCGGCCAGGCGGAGGACCTCTTCGTCTCCGACCGCGGCGACGTGTCGCCGCCGAGCTGGATGCAGACCTTCAAGGACGAGGACCTGTACGGCATGCAGGCGCTGGCCTACCGCACGCTGGCGGAGTTCGAGCCGGGCGCGGCCGTCCACGCGCAGCACTACGCGGAGAAGGCCCTGTCCCTGCGCAACGACGGCCGGGAGCGGTCGAAGATCTTCGACCATCTGTCGATGGCGTCCGCCTGCTTCATCGCGGACGACCCCGAACAGGCGGACCGGTACGCGCGGTTGGCCCTGATGGCGATGGGCTCCAACTCATCGGGCCGCACCTGGGACCGGCTGCGCCAGATGTACCGGCTCACCGCCGAGTACTCCAGCTATCCGAAGATCGACGAGCTGCGCGAGGAGATCAGGCTGGCGCTGCCGAAGCCCAAGGGAAGGGGTGGCAACAGCCGACGGGCGTGAGTTTGTTATGAAGTCACCTTGGCGATGAGCACGCAGGCGTCGTCCGCGCGCTCGGTCTCACCGAACTCCTCCATGACCATCCGCACACAGTCCTGCGCGGTGCGGGCTCCGCCGAACCGCGGGGCCAGGCCGAGGAGGCGGTTCACGGCAGCCGTGCTGTCGCGCCCGGGCACCAGTCCGTCCGTGTGCAGCAGGAGCAGGTCGCCCGGTTCGAGGGTTTCCTCGGCCTGCGCGTAGACGGCTCCGGAGGTGGCGCCGAGGAGGACGCCGTCGGGGGAGTGCAGCCGGCGCCCCGTCCCGCCCCGGAACAACAGCGGGGCGGGGTGCCCGGCCTGCGCCCAGACCAGGGTGCGGGTCTCGGGACGGTAGCGGCAGCAGACCGCGCTGCCGAGGGCCGGCTGGACGGTCGCGTCGAGCAACTGGTTGAGCAGGCCCATCAGTCGGCCGGGTTCGGTGCCGGCCATCGCCATGCCGCGGACGGCGCCGAGGAGGGTCGCCATGCCCGAGGCCACGGAGACTCCGTGGCCGGTGAGGCCGCCGACGCTCAACAGCGTCTGTCCGTCGGCCAGTTCGAGTGCGTCGTACCACTCGCCGCCGATCAGGGTGCTGGTCGACGACGGCAGGTAGTGGGCGGCGAGGTCCAGGGTCTCGGCGCCCTGGTGCGGGAGCCGCAGGGAGCCACGCCATGGCGGCAGCACGGCCTCCTGGAGCTCGACCGCGAGCCGGTGCTCGCTCTGCGCGCGCTGCCGGTGGCGTTGTAACGAGTCACGGGTCTCGCTCACCGCCCGCTCGGTCCGCCGCAGTGCGCTGACGTCGCGCAGCACGGCCCACATCGAGGCGGTGCTGCCGTCGGCGGCGAGCACGGGCTCCCCCATCATGTGGACGGCACGGACCTCGCCGTCCGGGCGCACGACACGGAACTCGCCGTCGATGCGCTGGGCGTCGACCAGGCAGTCGGTGACCATGGCCGTCAGTCGCGGCCGGTCCTCGTCGAGCACCAGGGAGGGGAGTTCGTCGAGGGTGAGCGGGGGAGCGGCGGGATCGCGGCCGAGGATCCGGTAGAGCTCCCCGGACCAACTCACCTCGTCGGTGAGGAAGTTCCATTCGGCGCTGCCGACCCGGCTGAGCAGCGAGCCGCGCCGGGGAGCGGGCGGCGCGGCTTCTGCGGCGGCCTCCGGGGGCGCGGCGGGCGGGCCGTCCCTGAGTTGCGCCAAGTGGGCGTCCAGATCCCTGAGTTGGTGCAGTGCGAGGTCGTACAGCGCACGCTGCCAGCGGTCCTGGGGGTCCGTACCGTCGCTCGGCGCGTCCCGTCGGACGGCGTCCACGTCGCCCTTGAGCCGCCGCGCCTGCGATATGAGCGCGTCGACCGAGCCGCTTCCGGGGGGCTGGGCGGCTGGGCGGTCCGCGGAGAGATGGGACGGCATGACGCGCTCCGATGCGGGACGGTTCGACCAAGGGGGACGGAGGGACCGTTACGACTGTTGCACAGGCTGCGACGCGCTGTAAGGGATTTGGCGGCACACGATACGGTGGTGCTTCTGGCATATGCCACAGTCTTCGCGGAGCGATCGTACAGGGCGTCTTGTCTACGCCGGTCAGGGTCTCAAGTCGTAGATTGCGTACGTGACTTGACGGGCCGTCGGGGTGGTCGACCCGGTGTTCATTTGTGTGTTCGACGGTCCTGTGTTCTAAGGAGTTTGGCACAGGTGGATCGGGCCGTGCCAGGGGGCGGTTCCTGGGTTGCCCGGAGGGCGGGGACGGTGACGCTTGTTCCGTGTGATGTGATGCAGGTCACAAAAATTCACTGCCGCTCAGCCGTAATGAAACGGCACCTGCGAGGTCGTAACAACACATCGGCACAACCGGGCCGACCTCTCACCGGCAGTGGAGACCGACCATGGACACGACGATCGAGCAGCCCGCCCGCGCCCGACTGATCACCGCGGAGAACCAGGAACTGCCCGTCCCCGCGACCCTGCGCTACAGCTCCGCCGATCCGCTGGCCGTGTGCGTGGACTTCCCGGCCGAGGTCTCCCTGGACGGGTGCAGGGTGACCTGGACCTTCGCCCGGGTCCTGCTGGAAGAGGGGCTGAGCGAACCGGTCGGCGGCGGGGACGTGCACCTGTGGCCGTTCGGCAGCGGCACCACGGTCGTGGAGCTCCACTCGCCGTACGGCCTCGCCCTCCTCCAGTTCGACACACCCGCCCTGCGCAGCTTCCTGCTGCGCACCTACCTGGTGGTCGGCGCCGGTCAGGAGGACCTCGAGGAGGCCGTCGAGCGAGGACTCGGCGCGCTGTTCGGGGGTGTGTGAGGGATCGCGTGTGCGAGGGGCCTCCTGGGCTGGGCACCCGGCGGCCTCAGTACCGCAGCACCCCCGCGATGCCGTCCACCCCGCCCAGCGTGCCGTCCGGGACGAAGCGGACGTCGGCACCGGTCTCCAGGCACTGCTCCACGATCTCGTCCACGATGTCCTCGCGGGCGTCGAGGTCGCCGCTCCCGGCGGGCACCAGGTGGTCGCCGAGAGCGTCGCGGACCGTGACCCGGTAGTTCTCCTCGACCGCGAGCAGCCGCAGCCGGCCCTCTCGGGCGCTCTGCCAGATCTCGTCGACGCCGGCCGCGAACGCCCGCCGTCCACGCGCCGATTCGAGCTCCTGGGTCACCGCCTCGGTGCTCCTGCGGGCCTCCGCGGCGACCAGCGGCCGCACGGCCTGCCACACCGCGTCGGGGGTGCCGTGCGCGAGCCCGCCGTGCGGGAGGTGCACCGCGTCCCCGGCGACACTGCCGATGTCGTCCAGGGCCGACAGGGCCGCGGTCTCGCCGGTGACGTAGAGCGGACGGGGCGCCGCTCGCAGCAGCCGTGCCATCGCGGTGTCGGCGTCCCGCAGGAAGTGGCGCGTGCCCTCGTCCCGGAAGGTGCTCGGCATGTCGCCGATCCGCTCCAGGCGCTCGGCGTCGAAGTTCTCGCGCGTCCGGACCATCGGGAAGCCGCCCGCGTGGTGTTCGGTGACCCGCTCGGGGCCGCCGTTCCACAGCGTGACGCGGTCGGCGGAGACCGACAGCA
This sequence comes from Streptomyces sp. 351MFTsu5.1, assembly GCF_000383655.1. Lineage (NCBI taxonomy): Bacteria > Bacillati > Actinomycetota > Actinomycetes > Kitasatosporales > Streptomycetaceae > Streptomyces > Streptomyces sp. 351MFTsu5.1. Next base: position 127,128 of record NZ_KB911787.1, read on the forward strand.
CCCAGAAGGGGCGCTCGGAGGCCTGCGCGGACACGAGGTTGCGGGTCAGGAAGGTGTCCGAGAGCACCACCCGCTCCGGCACGACACGGCTGAGGGACCACACCTGGTGCTCACCCGGCGCCGCGAAGATCGCCAGGCCGTCCTCGGCGTGCGCCAGGTCGATCTCGCCGAGCGCCTGGTCCAGCTGCCGGACGACGTCGACGCGCCGCTCCCTGGGAACGGCGGGATCGGCCTCCAGCCGCTTCTTCGCCTCGGCCACCACATTGCGCAGCCGTACCGGATCCTGGGCGTTCTCGGGTTCGCGGCGGTGGGTCGGCGTCAGCACGGACACCGCGGGATAGGTGCGCGGACGGCGCAGTTCGGAGAGGGTCGCAGGGCTGAGTGCGTGCTCCATAACAGAACCATAGGACCGATTCACCGATCGGGCATTCGGGGCAACTTGATCGGGCGGTCAGGACATTTCGCCCCTGGCGGCGATGGTCCCGGCAGGGGCCTCAGTCGTCGCGTTCGGGCCCGCAGGAGCTGCCGTTCGGCGGCAGGTTGCCGTACAGCAGGAAGTCGTCGACCTTGCGGTGCACACACGAGGAGGAGCCGTAACCGGTGTGGCCCTCGCCCTTGTTGTCGAGGACCACGGCCGAGTCGCCGAGGCGCTTCGCGGTCTCCACGGTCCAGCGGTACGGCGTCGCCGGGTCCCCGCGGGTGCCGACGAGCAGGATCTTCGGTGTGTCGACGTCACGCACCTGCTCGCGTATGTAGTCGGTGCCCTTGGGGCGGCCGTAGCACATCAGGTACTCGGTGAGCCGGTAGCGTCCGAAGACGGGGGACGCCTGCTCGTAGGCGGCCCGCAGCCGGGCCAGGTCCCTGGTGATCCGGTCGGCGCCGGGGCGGTCGGGATCGTCCGCGCAGTTGACCGCCATCAGCGCCGCCGGAAGATTGTCGAACGGGATGTCGTCCACGTCCGCGAGCGGACTGTGCGTCGGGCCGTCGGAGAGCGGACGGGCGCGCGGGAGGAAACCGGAGCCGCCGCCCGCGAAGGCGAGGACGCCCGTGGTGTCGCCGTTCTCCACCAGCTCGGCCAGCGCCCGCTCCAGCGACGGCCACAACTTCTCGCTGTAGAGCGCCTGGCTGATCGCGCCCACGAGGTCCTGGCCGGTGAAGGCGGGACCGAAGTCGGTCGGCACCGGATCCGCGTCCAGGGACGCCACCAGCCGTACGACCTGCTCGCGCGCCCCGCGCGCGTCCGTGCCGAACGGGCAGGCGATGTCCTTCGCGCACCAGTCGATGAAGTCCTCCAGCGCCGTCTGCTGCCCGGCGGCGCCCGCCACGCCCTGCTCGGCCACCGGCTCGGTGAGGGTGTCCACCCCGTCGAGCACCAGCCGGCCCACCTTCTCGGGGAACTGGGCCGCGTACACCGAGCCCAGCCGGCTGCCGTACGAGAACCCCAGGTAGTTGAGCTTCTTGTCGCCGAGGGCCTGGCGCATGACGTCCAGGTCGCGGGAGACGTTCACCGTGCCGATGTGGGGCAGGACGGGCCCGGAGTGCTCGGCGCACTGGGCGGCCGCCTTGCGCAGCCTGTCGAGCACGTCCCGCGGGTCCGTGCTGAGGGCCGTGTCGTCGTCCGTGGCCCGCAGCGCCTCGTCGGTGCCCTCGCCGCAGCTGACCGGGGAGGACCTGCCCACGCCGCGCGGGTCGAAGGAGACCACGTCGTACTCGTCGGTGAGGTCCATGAAGTCGTGGCCCCCGGCGGCGAGTTCGGGTACGCCCGCGCCTCCGGGACCGCCGAAGTTCAGCACCACCGAGCCGCGCTTGTGCTGCGCCGTCGACCGGTAGCGGGCGAGGGCCAGGTCGAGGGTGCCGGCGCGGGGGTGGGCGTAGTCGACCGGGACGGTGATCTTGCCGCACTGGAGGTCCTTGGGTGCCTCCATGCCCACGCACCTCGACCAGTGGATCTTCTGGTGGTAGAAGCGCGACAGGTCGGGCCCGGAGTCGCCCGCGGCCGTCGCCGGCAACCCCGCGCCGAGCAGGGCCAGGCCCACGGCGCCGGAAAGAGTGCACCGTCGCCTCGTCACCTTGGCGAGCATCCATGCCTCCAAGAGCGCCCATCGGCGCCCTCGATCACGATATGCGGCCCTTTGTCGGGTCGCCTCCCGAGAGGCAGGGCCTGATCTACGCCCGCTGGATGCCGATGAGTCGGTTTTGCCGCAAGTTCGACAACCATGTCGCTCGATGGGGTGAAAGGCCGATTAGCCATAACTCTGATGGTTCGCCTGCGTTTTATGCGGTGCGGGTGACTGCCCGCGTCCACGTCTGGAAGGCAGGAACCGATGAGACGGGTTACCCGAAACGGCGTGATCGCCGTCGCCGCCGTGTCCGGGGCGATGGCCGTGACGATGCCCGCGTACGCCGGCAGCGCGGCGGACGGTACGGCGGCGGGCTCGCCGGGGCTGGTCTCCGGCAACGTGGCACAGCTTCCGGTGCACGTCCCGGTGAACGTGTGCGGGAACACGGTGAACGTGGTGGGGCTCCTCAACCCGGCGGCGGGGAACAGCTGCGGCAACGTGGACTCCGGTGGCGGGGTGCCCGGTGGCACCGTGGCGGGCGAGGGTGCCCGGGCCGAGGGTGACAGTGCGGACTCGCCGGGCGTGCTGGCCGGCAACGGGGTACGGCTCCCGGTCCACCTCCCGGTCGACCTCAGCGGGAACTCCGTGAACGTGGTCGGCGTCGGCAACGCGTCGGTCGGCAACGAGTCCGTGAACAGGCCCGACGCCCCGGCCCCCGCCGTTCCGGCCGAGCCCACGCCGGTCTCCCCGCCCCGGCACCACCCCGGCCCACGACCGGCACCGCACGCCCCGTCGGCCCCCGGGACCACGCTCGCCCACACCGGCGCGGACCAGCTCCTGCCAGCGGCTCTGGGCAGCGCCGGGCTACTGCTCGCCGGAGCCGCGCTCTACCGCCGTTCCCGCCCCACCCCCTGACACGCCACCCCGGCCCGCACGACTCCGCCCCGCACGCTGCTGACCCGCCCACGTCCGACCGGCGCAACCCCCGGCCAGGGGCCGCCCGCGACCCCGGGGACCCGCCAGGTACCCCTGGTCTCGGGCACACGCCCTGCGCCCCTACCCCCGGCGCCCCGCCGGGCCCCTGGGGCCAGGTGATCCCATAGGCGCGCCCGGTTTCGGAGGCACGCCCCGCGCTCACCGGTTCCGGGGGTCCCGCTGGGCGCCGCCGGTTTCGGGGACCTGCCCTCGCCCTGGTTCAGGTGACCCGCCAGGCGCCCCCGGCCTCGGAGGCACGCCCCGCGCTCCCGGTCCCGGGGGCCCGGTAGGCGCCTCCGGTCTCGGGGACCCGCCGCCAGGTGCCCCCATCCAGGGGACCTGCCCCCCCCGCCTTGGTTCAGGTGATCCCCCAAGGCGCGCCCCGCGCCGGCGCCGGTCCGGGGGGACCCACCCCCCGCCTTGGTTCAGGTGATCCCCCAAGGCGCGCCCCGCGCCGGCGCCGGTCCGGGGGACCCACCCCCCGCCTTGGTCCAGGTGATCCGCCAGGCGCGCCCCGCCCCCCGGCCTCGTGCCCCCACCCCTCACGTCCGACCGTCCGCCCCCGTCACCCCCGTCCGCCCTCGCCAAGCCCCTCCACCCCCGCCACCCCCGTCAACAGCACCATCCCCGAGTCCCCGTAGTCCGGGAGGGTCGGGTCGGGGGCGATGTGGGTGAGGGTGAGGGCTTGGGTGAGGGGGGCGAAGACCTGCTCGACGGTCTCCGGGTTCACCGGGCAGCCCGGCCACGTCGAGGTCGGACCGATCCGGTAGGTCGGCATGTTCTCCATGAACGCGGCGACCAGGAGCCCGCCCGGCTCCACACAGCGCACGAAGGCCCGGCAGAAGTCGGTGAACTCGGCGAAGTCCTCCGTGGCGCCCTCGGCGACGAAGTGCATCGACGCCAGCCCGTACCCGCCGGGCTCCAGATCCCGGACGTCCGCGTGGACGACCCGCACCTGCGCCAGCGACCCCGCGAGGGTCCTCGGGACGGCGGGATTGAGCCTGCGGCACAGCGCATGGAAGGGCAGCCAGCTGGCGTCGGGCCCGCACACGATCTGCCGTTCCAGGTAGGCCACGTTGCCCGCACCCGCCTCCACGGCGTCCACCTGGCGGCTCGCCGCCGACGCGAGGATCAGCGGATAGAGGTTCGGCCCGGCCCCGAACTCCACCGAGCGCGCCACACCGCCCGGCGGAAGGCGCCGGTAGAACGCCGAGTGGTGGGCGATGACCTCCGCGTCCGACGGGTGCACGTCCCGGTAGTTCTCGGCGAGGTAGTCGGCGACCGGCCAGCGGTCCCAGTCCACGTCGTCGTTGTGCGTCAGCATCTCGGTGTCCACCTCCGCCCGTCGCCCCCTCAGCGCCTCGACCGCAGCCGGAACCGCTTCGTCAGCGCTGTCAGCGTGCCGTTCAGATGGTCTATGTCGTCGTCGGAGTTGAGCGCCGTGATCTGCACCCGGAAGCCGACCCGGTCGCGCGGGACGAGCGGATGCGCGGCGAGCGTCACATAGATGCCCTTCTCCCACAGGAACGCGCCCACCGCGTCGAGGTCGGCCGGATCCGCCAGCGGGATCTCCACGATGGGCAGCCGGTCCGTGTTGAGGGTGTGCACGTCGAGGTCGGCCAGGTGGTCGAGCACCCGCACGGTCTTGCGGTACAGGTCGGCCCGCAGCGCGTCGCCACGGCGGTCGTTGACGTCGAGCCCGGCCAGTGCGGTGGCCAGCGACGCCGTGGGGGAGGGACCCGAGTACAGATAGGGGGCCGCGCTCGTCTTGAGGTGGTTCTTCAGGTCGGTGGGCAGCGCGAGGAACGCCAGCAGCGAGGAGTACGCCTTGGAGAAACCGCCGGCCATCACGATCCCGTCGTAGGACTCCCCGGTGTGCCGCACCACACCGTTGCCGCGCCGGCCGTACGGACACGGTTCGTCCGGCGCGCGCTCCCCGATCACTCCGAAGCCGTGCGCGTCGTCGACGTACAGCGTGGCTCCGCGGTCCCGGCACAGCGCGGCCAGCATGGGCAGGTCGGGGAGGTTGCCCGTCATGCTGTTCACCCCGTCCAGGCAGACCAGACGGGTCGTGCGCGCGGGCACCGAGGAGAGCAACGCGTCCAGTTCCTCGGGGCGTTCGGCGTGGAAGCGGTGCAGGGTGGCGCCCTGGCCGCGGGCGACCACGCAGCCGTCGTACACCGTGCGGTGCGCGCTCGCCTCGACGAAGACGTGGCCGCCGTCCGCCAGGACCGGGATCACCGAGGCGTGGATCAGGGTCAGTGTCGGCAGCAGCAGGGTGTCCGGGGCGTCCAGCAGCGCGGCGAGCCGTTCCTCCAGCACCGGGTACAGCCGTGGGTTGCCCAGCAGCCGCGACCAGCTGGGATGGGTGCCCCAGCGGCGTACCTCGGGGCCGATCCGGGCCGCGATCTCCGGGTCCCAGTCGAAGCCGAGGTAGTTGCAGGACGCGAAGTCGGTCAGCCAGTGGCCGCGGCTGCGGATCCGGCGCCCGCGCACCTCGTCGATCACCGCGTCACTCATCGGACTGGTCCGCCGCAGGTGTTCGAGACCCGCCGTGCGCCGCTCGGCGGCGGCCGACGGCGGGTCACGGCGGACCTGCCGCCCGTTCGTGCCGCCGGCACCCGGTGCGAAGTGCCCGCCCCCCTGCCGCAACGCCCGCTCGCTCTCCGCCACCGTCATCGGCTTGGCGAACAGGAAACCCTGCCCGAACCGGCATCCCAGCCCGGCGAGCATGTCCCGCTGCGCCGGTTCCTCGATGCCCTCCGCGATCACCTGGAGGCCCAGGGTGTCGGCGATGCGGACGATGCCCTCGACGAGGGCGACCTGCCGGGCGTCGCGCGTGATGTCGTCGATGAACGTCTTGTCGATCTTCAGTACGTCGATGGGGAAGTCCCGCAGATAGCGCAGCGAGGAGAATCCCGTACCGAAGTCGTCGACCGCGATGTGCACCCCCAGGTCCTTCAGGGACTCGAGCACCGCCTGGATCTGGGCGTCGCGCCGCAGCAGCACCGTCTCGGTCAGCTCCAGCTGGAGCGAACCGGGAGCCAGCCCCGGTGTCCGCAGGGCCCGGCCGACCTGGTCCAGGAACCCGGCGTCACGGAATTGCCGGGCCGACACGTTCACACTGACGTACGGCGGCGCCGCCGTGCCCGACAGCTGCTGAAGGCCGGCGACGTCACCGACGGCGTTCTCCAGCACCCACGAGCCCAGGGGCGCGATGTGCCCCGTCTCCTCGGCGAGCGTGATGAACTGCTGCGGCGACACGGGCCGGTCCGGGGGCCGCGGCCAGCGCACCAGCGCCTCGAACCCGACGACCTGGCCCCCGTCGATGTCCACCACCGGCTGGTAGCGCAGGGCGAACTCCTGCGCGGCGACCGCCCGGGCGAGCCGGCTCTGCAGATCGTGCCGCTCGACCATGCGGGCACGCAGCATCGGCAGGAAGCGCCGCCACTGCCGTTTGCCCGCCGCCTTGGCCGCGTACAGCGCGAGGTCGGCGTGGCCGAGGAGTTCCTCCGCGTCGCTGCTGTCGCGGGCCGTGGCCACGCCCACACTCGCCGACACGCTGACCGACTCGTCGCCGAGCACGAACGGCCTGGTCAGCGTCTGCACCACCTGCGCCGCCAGCAGCTCGGCGTCCAGCGGCTCGCGTGCGTCCTCCATCAGTACGGCGAACTCGTCGCCGCCGAGCCGGGCCGCCGTGTCGGTGCGCCGCAGGGTCCGGGTCAGCCGGTTGCCCACGGCGACGAGCAGCCGGTCGCCGGCCGAGTGCCCCATCGTGTCGTTGACCAGCTTGAAGTCGTCGAGGTCGATGAAGAGCAGACAGGTCAGGGACGACTCGCGACGGCCCCGCAGCAGCGCGCGCTCGATCCGCTCCAGGAGCAGGGTGCGGTTGGGCAGGCCGGTGAGCGCGTCGTGGAAGGCCCGTTGGGTCAGCTCGTGCTCCAGCCTGCGCTGCTCGGTCACATCGCGCAGGGTCACCACGAGCCCCGCCACGGTCCGTTCGTCCCGGAAGTCGCTGCACCGCACCTCCACCTCGACCCGCCCGGCCCGGTGCCGGACCCACCAGTGGTCGTGGGAGCCCTTCGGCCCGTGATCGCGTACGGCGGTCAGCTCACGGACCGCCCGGGCCCGGTCCCGGGGATCCACCAGGTCCGGCAGACAGGTGCCGACGAGGTCCGTGGTGCCGAACACGGCGGCCGCGGACGGACTGGCGTACCGGATGGTGTCGTCGTCCTCGAGGATCAGGATGACGTCGGAGGTGTGGCGCACCAGGGTGCGGAAGTAGGCCTCGCTCTCCTGCCGGATCACCTCCTGACGCAGCAGGACCCGTTCCATGGCGAGCCCGGCGTGGGAGGCGAGGATCTCCAGGGAGCCGTGCGTCTCGGTGAGCGCCGCCGGGGGACCGGCGACCAGCAGGACACCGGGGTCATGCCCGGCCGGGCGGTCCGGCGAGGTCAGGGGGCACACCTGGACGGCCGGGAGCCCGTCCAGCCGGGCGGCGATGTCGGAGCCGAGCTCGGCGGGGACCACCCGACGGGCCTTGCGGGGGAGCAGGGGCGCGGCCTGCTCGGCGGACAGCACCAGCGTCCGGTGGTCGACCGCCGGGCCCAGCAGCATGTCGACGGCCGACTCGCAGGACCGTACGACGTCCTGCCGCCGTACCGCGGACACCAGGGATCCGGCCGCCTGGCGCAGGGCCAGCTCGCGGGCGACGGCTCCCCGGTGCACCACGAGCATGCCCGCCAGCCGCAGGATGACCAGCAGGAACAGGACGGCCGAGAAGGCCGCGATCACTGCCGTGTGATGGGGGCTGCGGGTGACCGCCTCGTACAGAAGGATCGCGGGCGCGATGAGGGTGGCGGCCGCCAGCATCACCACCCGGTGGGGAGGCGGCAGGGGGGCCTGCTTCTGCGGTACGGCGGCCGTGAGCGCCGCCATCGAGGGGTGCAGGGCGGCCAGGCCCCAGGCCGTGTAGAAGACGATCCACCCGGCGTCCAGCACGGTGCCCGCCTGCCACATGTTGTTCAGCTGGAGGATGCCGTAGGCGATGTCGAAGACGAGCAGCGTCACGGTGCCGACCACCAGCAACTGCACCGACCTGTTGGGTCCGTCGACCGCGCTCGGGGCCAGCAGCCGGGCCAGCAGGGCCAGGACCAGCACGTCACCGAGCGGGTAGGCGATGCTGATGGCCCGCTGCTGCCAGGTCAGACCGTCGACCTCGGTCAGGGGCTGCACCAGGTAGACCCACACGGGCAGCGCCAGGCCCGCCGTCACGATCAGCGCGTCGAGCAGGCTGGGCAGGTCGTGGCCCGCCCAGCGGTAGCGGATGAGGCCGGACAGGCCGACGGCGAAGAGCGGGTAGGTGGTGAGGTAGAGGGCGTCGGAGGGGGAGGGGAAGGGGTTGGAGGCGTGGAAGTACTCCTCCATGACGTTGTAGTACGTGTCGCCCGCGATGAAGGTGAGCAGCCCCGCCGCCAGCGTCCACCAGGGCCAGCGGTGGGCGGGCCGGTGCAGTCGGACGCCCACGAGCACGGCACCGACGCCGACGAGCCCGATCACCGCCCAGAGGGGGGAGCGCGCGGCGGGGACCGTCATGTAGACGAGCGTGGCGACGGCGACGACGGCGACATGGACGGCCATCGGCCGATGGGCCGACTGCAAGGGCGAGCGCCTCCCCCCAGGGGCCTGGAGGAGACCGGGTCTTCCACCTGGTCCGGATCTTTGTTAGATCGTAGGCACGCGGGTGGGGGCCTGCACCCCGGGGAGACCGCTGTCAGCCCTGGTGGAACCGGTGGTGCAACTGCCGTACACGCTCCGTGAACTCGGGCACCGGACCTTCCACCGCCACACCGGGGGCGATCTCGTCGACCGGCAGGGCCCGCACGGGTGCCGCCGGCACGCCCAACTCGCTGAGCCACTCGGCCAGTTGCCGGGAGGAGGCGACGTACACGATGCGGCCCAGGCCCACCCAGGCGTGCGCGGCCGCGCACATCGGACAGTGCTCGCCGGAGGTGTAGACGGTCGCCGCCGCCCGCTCCCGGGGCGACAGGTGGGCCGCCGACCAGCGGGCCAGCTCGAACTCGGGGTGCCGGGTGCGGTCGCCGGAGGCCACCCGGTTGCGGTCCTCGGCGAGGATCTCGCCGTCGGCGCCCACCAGGACCGAGCCGAACGGCTCGTCCCCGGCCTCCAGCGCCGCCTCGGCCAGTTCGACGCAGCGGCGCAGATACGGGAGTTCGGTGTCCTTCACGACCATGACACCGAGCCTAGGAGCTGTGCCGCCCGGACGGAAACGCGTTCCGGCGGTTCAGAGCCACCACCGTGAGGGCCACCACGACCAGGGGCAGCGCCGTCCACGGCAGGGCCCCGGCGCCGGGCCCCGACAGCACCACCCCGCCGGTCAGCGAACCCACGGCGATCCCCGCGTTGTACACCGTGGTCTGGAGCGAGGTGGCCAGGTCCGCCCGCTCGGGACCCGAGACGTCGACCAGCGCCGTCTGGATCAGCGTCGGGGCACCCCCGAAGGCGAGACCCCACAGCGCCACCGAGACCGGCAGCACGCCGGGCACCCCTGCGGCCAGGCCCAGCGTCGGCATCACGGCCGCGCACAGGCCCAGAGCACCGAGCAGTGCCGTCCGGGGACGCCTGTCCACCAGCAGCCCGGTGATCCAGATCCCCACCACCGTGGCCGCTCCGAACAGCAGCAGCACCAGGCCCGTACGCCCGAACCCGGCATGCGCCGCGAACGGGGCGATGTAGGTGTACATCACCTGGTGCCCCACCAGCAGGAACAGCGTCACGGACAGCACTGCCGGGACGCCGGGCAGCACGGCCACCCGGGTGAGCGGCACGCGCGCGTGCGGCGCCTCGCCCGGAAACCCGGGCACGCGCGCGTGCGTCCACCCCACCAGCAGCACAGCGGCCGCGGCCAGCACCCCGAAGGCCGTACGCCAGCCCACCGCTCCGGCCAGCGCCGTCCCGGCCGGAACGCCCAGCGACAGCGCGAGGGTGATTCCGGCGAGGACGACCGCGATCGCCCGGCCGCGCCGCTCGGGCGGCACCATCCTCGCCGCGTAGCCGGCGAGCATCGCCCAGAGCGTCCCGCCCGCGCATCCGGCCACCAGCCGCGCCGCGAGCGTGAGGGTGTACGACGAGGACAGCGCGACCGCCGCGTCGCTCAGCGCGAACCCGAGCAGGGTGCCGACGAGCACCGGCCGGCGCGGCAGCCCGCGCAGCAGTGCCGTGAGCGGGATCGCGGCGGCGAAGGACGCGACCGCGTACCCGGTCACCAGGAAGCCGATCCGGGCCTCGGGGACCCCCAGAGCCGGGGCCATGTGCGGCAGCAGACCGGCGGGCAGCAGCTCGGTCAGCACGGCGGTGAAGGCGGCCGTCGACAGGGCGAGCAGCCCGGACCACGGCAGGGGCGCGGACGCGGGCAGGGCTGTGCCCTTGACCAGGGAAGTGGTGGACATGCGACCATGCTCGGACCTTCACATCAGTGTGAAGGCAAGGGAGCGCGTCATGAGGATCGGTGAACTGTCCCGCCGCACCGGAGTCCCCACCAGACTGCTGCGCTACTACGAGGAGCAGCACCTGCTCGCCCCCGAGCGCGCCGGCAACGGCTACCGGGACTACGGCGAGGCAACGGTCCGGGACGTCCAGCAGATCCGCGGCCTGCTCGACTCGGGCCTGACCACGGAGATGATCCGCGCGATCCTGCCGTACCTGTCGGGGCCGGAGGAGATCCTGCTGCCGCCCGAGCACCTCACTCCGGAGACGGCCGCGCTCCTCCAGTCGCACGTCGACCGCATCCAGGCCCGGATCGACTGCCTGGCCCGCAACCGCGACCGGCTCAGCGCCTATCTGGCGGCGGTGCGCACGGCGGCCGAGCGGCCGTAAACGCCATTGCCGCGCAGGCGTCCGGATGATGGAGTGAGCACATGGATCATGTAGCGGTACTCGCCCTCTTCGACCGGGACATGCGCGAAGGCGCACAGCCGGACGGCCCCGGCGCCCATGTGGACCGGGACGGCCGGGTGGTCCGCCAGGTCGCCGCCGACCAGGGCTGGAACGGCGTCGTCTGGTCCGACCTGGACGAGTCGACCGCCGACAGGGCGATCGCCGACCAGATCGCGTACTACACCGGCCTCGGCCGCGGGTTCGAGTGGAAGCTGTACGGCCACGACCTGCCCGTCGACCTCGGGCGGCGGCTCAGATCGGCCGGGTTCGTCCCCGAGCCCGAGGAGACGCTGATGATCGCCGAGGTCGCCGACCTCTCCCTGGACGTGGCGCCGCCCGAGGGGATCCGGTTCCTCCCGGTCACCGACGAGACGGGCGTCCACCTCGTGGCGGACGTCCACGAGAAGGCGTTCGGCACCGACAGCTCCCGGCTGCGGCACCAGTTGCTCGCCCGGCTCCGCGACGACCCCGAGACGGTGGTGGCGGTCGTCGCGCTCGCCGGTGACGAGCCGGTCAGCGCGGCCCGCATGGAGCTGGTGCCCGGCACCCGCTTCGCCGGTCTGTGGGGTGGCGGCACCGTGGAGGGCTGGCGCGGCCGCGGCATCTACCGGGCCCTGGTGGCGCACCGCGCCCGCGCCGCCGTGGACCGCGGATACCGCTACCTCCAGGTCGACGCGCTGTCCACGAGCCGCCCCATCCTGGAACGCCTCGGCTTCGAGCCGCTGACGACGACCCAGCCGTACGTGTACGAGCCCCGGAGCTGACCGGGAGCCGGCCTTCCGCACCGCCCGGACGCCGTGCCCGGGCCCGCCCGGTCCGTCGCGTCGTCGCCCTGCGGACCCGGTGATCACAGGTCGAGCTGGTACTCCAGCGCCTGGTGCGTCGGTACGTACCCGAGGGCGTCGTTGACGGCGAGCATCGGCGCGTTGCTCTGGGCGGTGTCGGTGCACAACCCGGCGAGCCGCGGGTGCCGTGCACGGGCGTGACGGATGGACGCGGCCTTCATCCAGCGGGCGAGTCCGCGGCCCCGGTGCTCGGGCAGCACGGCGGTGCCGTAGTGCTGTCCGTCGCCCAACCCGTCGCCGCCGACGACCAGTTCGGAGAAGCCGACCACACTGCCGTCGGCCTCGTCCACGGCGGCCACGGTGTGCAGCAGCTCCCCGCGACGCGCGACGGCCTCCGCGGCCGCGACGACCCGGTCCACGTCCCAGACGACCGTCCCGAAGTCCGTGCCCTCCATGGGCATGTCGTCCATCGCGCGCCGGGCGTCGGCGAAGGAACGCGCCAGCTGCTGCGGCACCGTGCCCTCCCACGCGGTCAACCGGTAACCGGGATGGGGGAGTTGCACGAGAGCGTCCAGGGCGTCGTGGTCCAGGTCGGCCAGGGCGAGCCGCGCATAGGTGAGCGCCAGGACCTGCCGGAAACCGCGCGCGGCCAGGAACAGATCGGCGGGGGAGCCCTGCACGGCCTGCGCGATGACCGAACGCCGTCGCTCCGCCTTCGCCGCGCCCACGGCGGCCTCCAGAAGCCGGGTGCCGACCCCGCGCCGCCGCTCGGCCCCGTGCACCGCCAGGTTCAGCTCGGCCAGGTGCTCCTGTCCCTCCCTGGTGAACAGCCGCAGGAAGGCGGACCCGAGGGGCACGCCGTCCTCGTCCGAGGCCAGCCAGGCCAAGCGGCGGCTGGAGGCGCCGGGTTCGGGATCGGCGAGCGGGGTGAGGTGGAAGGACAAGCGGGGCTCCGTCACGGGAAGGGGGAGGGCGGCGAGCGGTCGAAGCTAGCCGCCGGGGCCTGAGGCCCGCAACGGGATTTGACGGGGCCGTGCGGCGGCCACCGCAGTACAGGTCCGTCCCAACCGGCGGTCAACAGCCGGTCAATCCTCGTCGAGGAGACCGGAACGAACCTTTCCGGACTTCTGGATGACATGTACCGTTCAAATTGCCCGGGTATCTATGCGCGTAGTTACTCCCCTCGCCCCACCCTCCCCAACTCCCCACGGAGGTATGCGTCATGCTCGGACTCACCGGATCCCGTCACAGAGCCGGCGCGCTCTTCGCCGGACTCGCCCTGGTCACCGCAGGCGTCGCCGTACAGGCCACCGCCACCCCCGCCGTCGCCGCCACCCCGCACCGGATCCTCTTCGACGACGGTCACGCCGAGGAGGCGGGCAACGCGGACTGGATCATCTCCACCAGCAAGCCCGACCCGCTCGCCCAGGACTCCTCGCCGTCGTCGGAGACGGACTGGACGGGTGCGCTCTCGTCGTGGGGCGTCGCCCTCCAGAAGACCGGGAACTACAGCCTCAAGACCGCGACGAGCGCCCTCACCTACGGCGGCACCTCGGCCACCGACCTCTCGAAGTTCGACACCCTGGTCCTGCCCGAGCCCAACACGCTCTTCACCACTGCCGAGAAGACGGCGATCATGACGTTCGTGAAGAACGGCGGCGGCCTCTTCATGATCTCCGACCACACCGGCTCGGACCGCAACAACGACGGCGAGGACGCGGTCGAGATCCTCAACGACCTGATGACCAACAACAGCGTCGACTCCACCGACCCGTTCGGCTTCTCCATCGACTCGCTGAACATCGGCTCCGACTACCCCTCGGCCATCAGCGACAGCACCGACCCGGTCCTGCACGGTTCCTTCGGCACCGTCACCAAGAGCCTGATCGCCAACGGCACCACCGTCACTCTCAAGCCCGCCGACAACTCCGCCGTCAAGGGCCTGGTCTACCGCACCGGTTACTCCGGGAACACCGGCGCCTTCTTCGCGACCAGCACCTTCGGCAGCGGTCGGGTCGCCTTCTGGGGCGACAGCTCACCCGTCGACGACGGCACCGGCCAGTCCGGCAACACGCTCTACGACGGCTGGAACGACTCCGGCGCCACCAACGCGGCCCTCGCCCTCAACGCCACCGAGTGGCTCTCCGGCGCGAGCGGCAGCAGCAGCGGGGGCGGCACCGGCGGCGGCTCCGGCACCTGCACCGCCGCGCAACTGCTCGGAAACAACGGCTTCGAGTCCGGCAGCACCACCTGGAGCGGCACCAGCGGTGTCATCACCAACTCCAGCAGCCAGTCCGCCCGTACGGGCTCCTACTACGCCTGGCTCGACGGCTACGGCACGGCCACCACCGACACCCTGTCTCAGACGGTGACCATCCCGTCCGGCTGCACCACCGCCGCGCTCAGCTTCTACCTGCACGTGGACACCGCGGAGACCAGCACCAGCACGGCCTACGACACGCTCAAGGTTCAGGTGCTCAACAGCTCCGGCACGGTCCTCGGCACCCTGGCGACCTACTCCAACCTCAACGCCGCCTCCGGCTACACCCAGCGCAGCTTCAGCCTGGCGAGCTACGCGGGCCAGACCGTCACCCTCAAGTTCACCGGCACCGAGGGCTCCACCCTCCAGACGTCCTTCGTCCTCGACGACACGGCACTCAACGTCAGCTGACCGCCGCGACTCTTGTCGGTCACGGTCCGCCCGTCGGTCACCCCTGGCAGGGTGCCGACGGGCGCATCGTGGATGCTGTGGTGCCTTGGAGGGTCAGGGCTAGGCTCGTGGCTGATCACGGTTACCGACGAGGGGGTTCCGAGGTATGAGCGGGAGAGTGACGGCGGTCAGCAGCAATGGGGAGTACTCGTTCACAAAGCCGAACCGGGACAGCGTCAGGTTGCTTGCCGGGCTCGGTGTGGAGGGGGACGTGCACGCCGGTGTGACGGTCAAGCACCGCTCGCGCGTCGCGCAGGATCCCACCCAGCCGAATCTGCGCCAGGTCCACCTGATTCATGAAGAGCTCTTCGCCGAGGTCGGCGAAGAAGGGTTCAAGGTGGCGCCCGGCGACCTCGGCGAGAACATCACCACGCGTGGCATCGATCTGCTCGGTCTGCCGGTCGGGACACTGCTGCGCATCGGCGACTCCGCGGTCCTGGAAGTCACGGGGCTCCGCAATCCCTGCCTGCAGATCGACAACTTCCAGGACGGGCTGCTGAAGCAGGTCGTCGGCCGCGATCAGGCGGGGAACATCGTGCGCAAGGCCGGAATCATGAGCATCGTGAGGGAAGGCGGCGTGGTGCGCCCTGGCGACACGGTAGAAAGCGAACTTCCCAGCGGTCCGCACCGCCCCCTGGACCGGGTCTGACCAGCCTCCAGGACAGGCCATGACCCATCCCGCCTGCGGCGTCGCGCGCCGGCGGCAGGCCGGGGTCGGGCCGAAGTACGAACTCGCCGCCTACGGACTGGAGGAGCGGGGCGGGCTGCTGGACACCGTGCAGTGGTGGCAGGGCCGGTGCCGGCAGGGATTAGGCGGGATGCTGCGGGGTGAGCCCGCCATGGTCCGGCTGCGGGACGGCGGGGCCGTGGACGAGGTGCGGGCCGCGGAGGAGTGGGTGGCCCGGCACCGGCGTGAACTGGGCGCCTTCCTGGACTGACCCGGGCCTGGCGAGGGCGGGTGCTCCCGTCGACGGCGGCGATCAGCGCACCGTTTCCGCATCGAAAGCGAATTCGAGGCCCCGTCGCAGCCGGTGCATTCCGCGCCGCGCGTGACTCTTCACCGTGCCCAGTGGCCACCCCGTGCGCTCGGCGATCTGGATCTGGCTCAGGTCCTCGTAGAACGTCAGGCGCAGCACCCGCTGCTGGGCCGAGGGGAGTTTGGCGAGCTCGGCGCGCACGACCAGCCCGTCCACGGTCGCCTCCGTCCGGTCCTCGGTGTGCCGGGGAAGGACGGCCCGGGCGTCCGCCGAAACGGCGAGGTCGAAGCGGCGTCCGCGGGCCCGGAGGGCGTCGGCGACCTTGCGCCGGGTGATACCGACGATCCAGCCGGCGAGCGTCCCCCGTTCGGGCCGGTACCCCTGCCGTCCGCGCCACACGCCGAGGAAGACCTGCTGGGTCACGTCCTCGGCCTCGTTCGGGTCACCCAGGGAGCGCCGGGCCAGGGTGTGCACAAGGGGTGACCAGCGGTGGTAGGCGACCGTCAGGCACGTCTCGTCGCCCGCCGCCAGTCCGCGCGCCAACTCCTCCTCGTCGGGCGGCACTTCGGGGAGCGCCCAGGTGGTCGGCGGCTCGGCCACGGCCCACCGAGGCTCCCCGGCCGCCGTGCCGGGCGGCACCACCGGGAGAGTGCTCGACTGGGCGTCCATGGCGGCGGCTCCTCGCGGTGTACGGCTCCGGCGGACGGGCGGCCCACGAGGCGCGGGCATGCCGGACCCCGCTCGGCCGGAGCGTGTGACGTCGCGGGCATCCTCTGAGCCCCGGGGCGAGGCCCGCAACTTGCATCGGTTCTGCGTCGTATAGTCGGGCCATGGGTGACATTCCGGAGGTCGGAGAACCGTCGGCCCGGCCGGAGCCGACCCCCCGCGACACCGCGACGAGTCTCACTACCGGCGCCCTGGCCCGTCGGCTGGGCGTCTCGCCGACCACGCTGCGCTCCTGGGACCGGCGCTACGGCATCGGCCCCGCCGTCCGCGCCGACGGCCGGCACCGCCGGTGGACCGCGCCGGACATCGCCGTACTGGAGACGATGTGCCGGCTCACCTCGACGGGCGTACCGCCGGCCGAGGCGGCGCGCGCGGCCAAGCGGTCGGCGCTCCCGGAACCGGCGGGCACCCCGCTCTCGGCGAGACCCGCGGAACCGGCGGACGACCCGGACCTGGCACCGGCGCCGGAACCGATGACCCGGTCCCGGGCGGCCGGCACGCTCCCCCTGGGGGATGTGCGGCAGGAGTGCCGGGGCCTGGCCCGGGCGGCCGTACGCCTCGACGCGCCCGCCGTGCAGGAGCAGTTGGCGGCGGCGGTGGAGACCCATGGCCTCGCGGTGGCCTGGCAGGAGGTGATGGTGCCGACGCTGCACGCAGTGGGCCGCAAGTGGGCCTCGTCCGGGGACCGTTACGTCGAGGTCGAGCACCTGCTGTCCTGGCACATGTCCACCGCGCTGCGCCGCGGCACCCGCGCGCCGGCCCGGCACGCGGACACACCCGGTCCAGGGCCGGTGGTGCTGGCCTGTGTCCCCGGCGAGCAGCACACGCTCGCGCTGGAGGCGCTCAACGCCGCGCTGACCGAACTGCGCCTGCCCGCGAGGATGTTCGGCGCCGCCGTACCCGCGGAGGCGCTGATCGGGGCCGTGGAGCGACTCGGTCCTGCGGCCGTCGTCCTGTGGTCGCAGGTCCGCTCCACCGCGAGTTTCCCGCTGGCCCGGCATCTGGCCGGCACCGGGTGGGGGGTGAAGGGCGCGCGCAGAAGGCCCCTGGTCGTCCTGGGCGGGCCGGGCTGGGCCGGCCGTTCCGGTCAGGGCATGCTGCGGCCCACGTCCTTCCAGGACGCCCTGGACCCCCTCGCCGGACTGTACGGGGCCGGGTCGCCGAAGTCCGCCGGGTCGCAGCGCCGGGAGAACGGCCTCAGTCGCGGCCCCGGGCGCGCTTGAACCGGGCGAGCCCCTCGTACAGCTCGACGATCGGGTCCGGGTAGTCGAACGCGGCCCGGTCCAGCCCCCGCAGCTTCCACGGCTCGTGCACCGAGGGCCCTTCCAGGGCGGCCAGTTCGGGCACCCAGCGGCGGACGTAGGCGCCGTCCGGGTCGTACCGCTTGGCCTGGATGACCGGGTTGAGGACCCGGTTGGGCCGGGTGTCGGTGCCGGTGCCCGCCATCCACTGCCAGTTGAGCTGGTTGTTGGCCACGTCCCCGTCCACCAGCAGGTCCAGGAAATGCCGGGCGCCGACCCGCCAGTCCACGTACAGCGTCTTGGCGAGGAAGCTCGCGGTCAGGAGACGGCCGCGGTTGTGCATCCACCCCTCGTGGCGCAGCTGGCGCATCGCCGCGTCGACGACCGGGTAGCCGGTCCGGCCCTCCTTCCACGCCTCGACGTCGGCCCCGGCCTCCTCCTCGGAGCGCCAACGGTCGTGCTGGGTGCGGTAGTCGGCGTCCGCGGCGGCGGGGCGCGCCGCCAGTACCTGACGGTGGAAGTCGCGCCAGGCGAGCTGCCGTACGAAGGCCTCCGCGCCCGGACCGCCCGCCCGGCGCGCCCGGTGGACGAGCTCGACGGGGGACAGGGTGCCGAAGTGGAGGTGCGGGGAGAGCCGGGAGGTCGCGTCGCCGGCCAGGTCGTCGTGCCGGTCCTCGTACGCGGCCACTCCGGAGCGCAGCCAGCCGGCTAGGCTCTTGCGGCCCGCGCTCTCGCCGCCCACGGCGAGGCCCTCCGAGAGCCCGGACAGGCCGGCGCGTGAGGGCAGTGACTCGGATCCCACCCCCTCCGGGACCCGCACCGCCCTCGGCGCCCCGTGCGGCTCCCGCAGCCGCTGCTCCGACCAGCGCCGGAAGTAGGGCGTGAACACGGCGAAGTGGTCCGAGCCCGCCGGGGCCACCGCGCCGGGTGCGACGGCCGTGGACACCGTGTCGTGCACGTGCAGCCGTACGCCCTCGCCCTCCAGGGCCCGCCGCAGCCGCCGTTCCCGCCGGTGGGCGTGCGCACTGGCGTCGGCGGCCATGTGCACCTCGTCGGCGTCCGCCTCGGCGGCGACCTTGCACACCTCCTCGACCAGGTCACCGGAGCGCACCACCAGCCGGCCGCCCCGCTCGCGCAGACCGGCGTCCAGATCGTGCAGACAGTCGGCGAGGAACGCCAGCCGGTTCGGTACGGCGAACCCGGAGGCGTCCACGCCCCGGTCCCGCACGAACAGCGGCACGACCTCCTCGGTGCCGTCGAGGGCCGCTCGGAGCGGCGGGTGGTCGTGCAGCCGCAGGTCACAGGTGAACAGGACGACCGAGATGCTCATGGGGCGTGCTCCGGGTGGAGAGGGGGCCGGGCGGCTCGTGGCGGGTGAGGGGGCGTGCTCCGGGAGGCGGAGCGGGCGCGAGGCCGGGGACGGAAACAGGAGGCGCAAGGGACGGAGGGATGGGGGCGGGGAGAGGTCCGACGGTCAGGGGGCTGGAGGCGGGGGAGAGGTCCGAGGGTCAGTGGGTGGAGGCGTGCTCCGGTTCGTGGGTCGCCGAACTCGCCGCCGTCCGGGCGATGTTGCGGGCCATGCCGCCGAACACCACCGCGTGGAAGGGCGAGACGCTCCACCAGTACGCGTGTCCGAGGAGGCCGTGCGGATGGAACAGGGCGCGCTGGCGGTACCGGGTGCGGCCGTTCTCGTCGCTGTCCACCGCCATCTCCAGCCAGGCCAGACCCGGCAGCCGCATCTCGGCGCGCAGCCGCAGCAGCCGGCCCGGCTCGATCTCCTCGACCCGCCAGAAGTCCAGCGAGTCCCCGACCCGCAGCCGGGCCGCGTCCCGGCGCCCCCGGCGCAGCCCGACCCCGCCGACCAGCCGGTCGAGCCGGCCCCGCACCGCCCACGCGAGGGGGAAGGAGTACCAGCCGTTCTCGCCGCCGATGCCCTCCACGACCCGCCACAGCGCCTCGGGGGAGGCGTCGACCTCCAGCTCCCGGTGGTCGCTGTAGAGGCTGCCGCCGGCCCAGTCCGGGTCGGTGGGCAGCGGATCGCTCGGGGCGCCGGGCACGGACGCCGACGACCACCGGGTCGTCACCCGCGCCTCCCGCACCCGCTGGAGGGCCAGCCGTACGGCGTCGTCGAAGCCGATCGGGGCGGCGGGCGGACCGGCGAGATAACGGGCGATGTCGTTCTCGTGGCAGACCACCTCGTGCCGCAGCGACTCCGTGAGCGGCCGGGCGAGGGAGGCGGGCACCGGCGTGACCAGGCCCACCCAGTGGCTGGAGAGCCGGGGGGTGAGGATCGGCACGGGAACGATGATCCGGCGCGGCAGGCCGGCGATCGCCGCGTACCGGTTCATCATCTGCCGGTACGTCAGGATGTCGGGGCCGCCGAGGTCGAAGGCCCGGCTGACGTCGGAGGGCATGCTCGCGCTGCCGACCAGGGCGCGGAGCACGTCGCGGACCGCCACCGGCTGGATGCGGGTGTGCACCCAGCTCGGGGTGACCATCACGGGCAGCCGCTCGGTGAGGTACCGCAGCATCTCGAAGGAGGCCGAGCCGGATCCGATGACGACGGCGGCCCGGAGGATCGTGGTAGGGACCCCGGAATCGAGCAGGATGTGGGCCACCTCGGCACGGGAGCGCAGATGCGGGGAGAGCTCGCTCTCGGGCACCCCGGCGGGCGTGAGCCCGCTCAAATAGACGATCCGCCGTACGCCCGCGGTCCGGGCCTGCTCCGCGAAGATCCGCGCGGCCCTGCGGTCCGTCTCCTCGAAGTCCTTGCCTGACCCCATCCCGTGCACCAGGTAGTAGGCCACGTCCACGCCGTCGAGGGCACGCGCCACGGACGCCGGATCGGTCACGTCGCCGCCCATCACCTCGGCACGGTCGATCCAGGGATGGTCGCGCAGCCGGCCGGGGGAGCGGGCCAGACACCGCACCCGGTAGCCCGCGTCGAGCAGTTCGGGAACCAGGCGACCGCCGATGTAGCCGGTCGCGCCGGTCACCAGACAGCGCGGTCGCGCGCGCGTGTCGTCGTGGTCCATCGCGTCCCTGTCCTTCCTTCCGTCCCCTCGTGATCACTTCCACCGCTCGGGCCGGTTCGGATGCGGCCCGGGCCCGGGACCGGCCGGCGCTTCTATACGCTGATCACGTGGCCACACCGAACCAGCGGGACCAGGGCGCGCGACCGGAGTCCGGCGCGGGCGGGGCGCTGACCGACCTGTACGCCTTCGCCGTACTGCTGCGCCGGACGAACGGCGAGATCAACCGGCTCGTCCAGGGTTTCGCAGGTGACCACGGTCTGCACGCCACCGACATCCAGGCACTCGCCGCGATCATGGACGCGGAGGAGCCGATGACACCCAGTGGCCTGCGCCGGCACCTCGGGCTGACCTCGGGCGCGGTCACCGCGTGCGTGGACCGGCTGGAGCGGGCGGGGCACGTCCGCCGGGTGCGGGAGAGCGCGGACCGCAGGGTCGTCCATCTGCGGTACGAACCGGACGCCAGGGCGGCCGCACGGTCGTACTTCCGCCCCCTCGCCGAGGCGACCGAGGCCGCCCGCTCCCGGTTCGGCGAGCAGGAGCTGTCCGTGGTGGTGCGCTTCCTGGAGGCGCTGAATGAGGAACTCGCCGAGGCACGGCCGGGCGGCCGCTGAATCCACCGCCGACGACCGCATCCGCCGACCGGCCGACCGCGGAACCAGGGGCGTCGTCTACGATCACGGAACCGATGTAACTCAATGATTGAGATAGTTTCTCATTGAGTTTCTCATTAGGACACACGCACGCCCTCGACCCTGGAGACCGATGTCCCCCGCCGCCCGACGCACCCGTGTGCTCGTCCCCCTTCTCCTGCTGGCGCTCTGGCTCGTCGCCGGCGGTGCCCTCGGGCCCTTCGCCGGCCGTCTCGGTGAGGTCGCCACCAACGACCAGGCGGCGTTCCTGCCGCGCAGCGCCGAGTCCACCGCCGTCATCGCGGAGCAGAAGGCCTTCAGGCAGCAGGAGACCCTGCCGGTGATCGTCGTCTGGACCGGCACCGCGGTCGCCGACCGGAAGGCGGACGCAGACCTGGTGCTCGGCTCCTTCAAGGGCGTCCCCGGAGTCGCCGGCCAGGTGTCGCCCGCGATCCCCTCCGAGGACCGCGAGGCGCTCGAAGGCGTGGTGCCGCTGCACCCCGACCTCGGGGACGCCCTCCCCGGCACCCTCGACCGGATCCGGTCCGCCGCCGAGCGTGTCCCCGGCGCGACCGTGCAACTCGCCGGACCGGCCGCCACCCAGGCCGACCTGTCCGACGCCTTCGCCGGCATCGACGGACTGCTCCTCGCCGTCGCACTGGCCGTCGTCCTGCTCATCCTGCTGCTCGTCTACCGCAGCGTGCTGCTGCCGCTGATCATCATCCTCGGCGCGGTCTTCGCCCTGGGCACGGCCTGCGCGGTGGTGTACGCCCTCGCCGACCACGACGTCGTGCGCGTCGACGGACAGGTGCAGGGCATCCTTTCCATCCTCGTGATCGGCGCCGCCACCGACTACGCCCTGCTCCTCACCGCCCGCTGCCGCGAGGAACTCGCCCGCGGCGCCGACCGGTTCACCGCCGCGAGGGCGGCGCTGCGGCGGTCCTGGGCGGCGATCGTCGCCAGCGCGGCGACCGTGGCGCTCGGCCTGCTCGCCCTGCTGCTGAGCGACCTCACCAACAACCGCGCCCTCGGCCCGGTCGGCGCCATCGGCATCGTCTGCGCCGTGCTGACCTCGCTGACGTTCCTTCCCGCCGCTCTCGCCCTGCTCGGCCGCGCCGCCTACTGGCCCGCCCGCCCCCGCCCCGTGGACGAGAGGCGCGAGGGCGTCTGGCACCGGATCGCCTCCCTCGTCGACCGGGCGCCCCGGAAGGTCTGGGCGCTCACCCTCGTCGTCCTGCTGGCCGGCGCCGCCTTCGCGCCCACCCTCACCTCCAGGGGCGTCCCCCTCGACGAGACCTTCGTCGACGACGCCCCCTCGGTCACCGCCCAGAAGGCCCTGAGCCGGCACTTCCCGGCCGGCTCGGGCAACCCGGCCGTGATCGTCGCGGACGCCGGCCGGCTCACCGAGGTCGTCCGGGCCGCCAGGGACACCGAGGGCGTCGCCTCCGCCGCCGCGGTGAGCACCTCCGGCCGCCCCGGCGCCGACCCGCTGGTCGTCGACGGCCGGGTTCGGGTCGACGTCACCCTCAGCGCCGCCCCCGACAGCGACACCGCCAAGGAGACCGTCGCCCGGCTGCGCACCGCCCTGCACGAGGTGCCGGACGCGGACGCCCTCGTCGGCGGCTACACCGCCCAGCAGTACGACACGCTGCGCACCGCCCAGCACGACCGCACCCTCATCGTCCCGGTGGTCCTCGTGATCATCCTGTTCATCCTGGTCGTGCTGCTGCGCTCGCTGCTGCTGCCCGTGCTGCTGGTGGCCACCGTGGCTCTGAACTTCCTGACCACGCTGGGCGTTTCGGCCCTGGTCTTCCGCCATGTGTTCGGCTTCACCGGCACCGATCCCTCGGTGCCGCTGTACGGGTTCGTGTTCCTCGTCGCCCTCGGCGTCGACTACAACATCTTCCTGATGTCCCGGGTCCGCGAGGAGTCCCTGCGGCACGGACCACGGCAGGGCATGACACGCGGGCTGGTCACCACGGGCGGGGTCATCACCTCGGCCGGCGTGGTGCTGGCTGCGACCTTCGCCGCCCTCGGGGTGATCCCGCTGGCGTTCCTCGCCCAGATCGCCTTCATCGTCGCCTTCGGTGTCCTGCTGGACACGTTGGTGGTCCGTTCCCTGCTCGTGCCCGCGCTCGTGCGCGACATCGGGGCCCGCGTGTGGTGGCCGACGTCCGTCGGCGGGACCGACAAGACGTGAACATGTCCGCCCGGATCCGGGGCAACCGGACTGGTACAAGACGGTTCGTCAGCGATGTTGGAGGTGTCTGCCGCTATGAGCGCGAAGGTGTTGGAGCGGTTTCCAGCGGGATCTCCGCGCGGATCGTGGCCGGCAGAGGAGTACGCGGCACAGAGGCGGGCGCAGGGTGAGCCCGCGACCGTGGTGATGGACATCCAGTCCGACGCGTTCCTCGTGGTGGTCCCGGGACGGGACGAGGACTGAGCAGGCGGTTCACCGAGGCGGGGTGAGCGTGCCGCCCAGCTGTCGGGCCCGGCGCACGAAAACCTCGTGCAGGTCGTGCGCCGCCCGCGGCACGGGCTCGGCCCTGCGGCGCTGGAGCATCAGCAGCACCCGGGTGGCGTCCCCCTCGATCGGCCGGTGGGTGATCGTCCCCTGCCGCTCCAGGGGGTCCCCGGCCACGCTGAAGTCCGGCAGCACGGTCACCCCCAGCCCCTCCGCCACCATGAGCTTGCCCATCTCGGCGCCGTCGGTGGAGTACGCGAAGGACGCGTCACGGCCGTCGAGGAGCCGGTGCACGAAGCGGTGCATGACATACCCGGTACGCATCGCGATCAACGGCTGGGTCAGGAGATCGTCCACGGTCACACCCTTGCGGGCGGCCAGCGGGCTGTCCGGGCGCAGACACACCACCGGCCGCCCGCGCAGCAGTTGCGTCGACTCGAAACCGGCCGGTGTGTCGTCGCCGTCGAGGTGGTTGACCAGCCCGAGGTCGAACCCGCCCTCCGACAGCGCCCGGTGGATCTCGGTCTGCTGCGCACCGACCACCTCGACCTGGGTGACCGGGTGCGCGGCCCGGAAGTCCTCGACGGCCGGAATGAGCAGCGGCACGGTCGCCGCGTTCACCGTCCCCACGCGGACCATCCGGCTGATGCGGTGCTGCTCGCCCGCCGCCGCCCGCAACCGGTCCACGGCCTCCAGCACGCCGACGATGTGCGGCAGCAGCTCCCGGCCCTCCGCGCTCATCGTCGCCCCGGACCGCTTGCGCTCCAGCAGGTCGACCCCGAGCTCCCGCTCGAGATTCCGCACGGTCTCGCTCAACGCGGGCTGCGAAAGACGCAGTTCCTCCGCGGCCCGGCGCAATGAGCCGAGCCGGGTCACCGCGGCGATGTATTCCAGTTGTTCCGTCCGCATGCCCCGCAGAATGCGGTCCGTTTCCCGGCCGGTTCAAGGGTTTCCCTGTCACACGTTCGTGAAATTCAATGGTCCGCGATACGAGACCGGTCGGGTTTTCCTTGACGCCTCTCGCGGGCGGCTGTCACGATCGACGACATGAAGATGCGACTGGACCTCACGCGGCGACGCCATGTCGACCTCGCGCGCGTCTCCAGCGCCTCCTGTTGCGCCGCGGCCTGATCAACCCTCTTCGATCCGCCGCGCTTTCCTCTTTTTCCCACCCGAATTCAGCCGTGCCCTCATCCAGGCCCCTGCCTTGAATTCGGCGTGCCCGGAAACATTCCGCAACAGGAGTCACGCATGCCTGCCGCGCCCGTGAAATTCGCCTACTGGGTTCCCAACGTCAGCGGGGGACTCGTCACCAGCAAGATCGAGCAGCGCACCGACTGGGGCTACGACTACAACCGCGAACTCGCCGTCCTCGCCGAGAACAACGGCTTCGAGTACGCCCTCAGCCAGGTCCGCTACATGGCCAGCTACGGCGCCGAGTACCAGCACGAGTCGACCAGCTTCAGCCTCGCGCTGCTGCTCGCCACCGAACGCCTGAAGGTCATCGCCGCCGTCCACCCCGGCCTGTGGCACCCCGGCGTCCTCGCCAAGCTAGGCGCCACCGCCGACCACCTCTCCCAGGGCCGCTTCGCGGTCAACGTCGTGTCCGGCTGGTTCAAGGGCGAGTTCACCGCCCTCGGCGAGCCCTGGCTGGAGCACGACGAACGCTACCGGCGCTCCGAGGAGTTCATCACCGCACTCAAGAAGATCTGGACCGAGGACCACGCCGAACTCGCCGGTGACTTCTACCGGTTGCGCGACTTCTCCCTCAAGCCGAAGCCCCTCAACACCGAGGAGCGCTCGCACCCCGAGATCTTCCAGGGGGGCAACTCCACCGCCGCCCGGCAGATGGCCGGCCGGGTCTCCGACTGGTACTTCTCCAACGGCAAGGACTTCGACGGGGTCACCGAGCAGATCACCGACGTCCGCAAGGCCGCCGCCGAAGTCGGGCGCACCGCACCGAAGTTCGGCCTCAACGGCTTCCTCATCGCCCGCGACACCGAGGCCGAGGCCCGCGACACGCTCAGGGAGATCGTCGCCAAGGCCGACCACGAGGCCGTCGAGGGCTTCGGCGCGGCGGTCAAGCAGGCCGGACAGTCCACCGGCGACAAGAAGGGCATGTGGCAGGACTCCTCCTTCGAGGACCTCGTCCAGTACAACGACGGCTTCCGCACCGGCCTCATCGGCACCCCCGAGCAGATCGCCGAGCGGATCGTCGCCTACAAGAAGCTCGGCGTCGACCTGCTCCTGCTCGGCTTCCTGCACTACCACGAGGAGGTCGAGTACTTCGGCAGGCGGGTGCTGCCCCTCGTGCGTGAACTGGAAGCCCAGCAGCCCGAGTCCGTTCCCGCCCAGGTCTGAGGAGGTCACCGACATGAGCACTGCCACGCACACCGACTGGACGACCCGCCCCGCCCCGGAGACCGCGGCCGGCTGGATCGCCCGCGCCTCCGAGGTCGCCGCCGTCCTCGCCACCGATGCCGCCGCCCGCGACCACGCCGGGAACACCCCGTACGCCGAGGTCCAGCTCCTCAAGGACGCCGGACTCGTCACCCTCCTCGGCCCCGCCGAGCACGGCGGCGCGGGCCAGGACTGGCCCACCGCGTACCGGGTGGTCCGCGAGGTCGCCAAGGCCGACGGCTCCATCGGCCAGCTCCTCGGCTATCACTACCTGTGGTTCTGGGCCGCCCGCCTGGTCGGCACCCGCGAGCAGTGGGAGCACGTGGAGGCCGAGGCCTCCCGGAACCGCTGGTTCTTCGGCGGCGCGGTCAACCCGCGCGACCAGGACGTCGTCGTGACCGAGGACGGCGACGACCTCGTCTACACCGGCCGCAAGACCTTCTCCACCGGCAGCAAGGTCTCCGACGTCACCGTCCTCGAAGGCGTCCTGGAAGGCACCGACCAGCACGTCTTCGCCATCGTGCCCTCCGACTCCGAGGGGCTGACCTTCCACGACGACTGGGACAACATCGGCCAGCGGCTCACCGAGAGCGGCGGCGTCACCCTCGACGGCGTGCGCACCCCGTGGTCGTCGGCGGCCGGATACGTGGACAAGGTGTTCCAGCCGCGCGTCTACAACACCCTCAACGTCCCCACCATCCAGCTCGTCTTCGTCAACTTCTACCTCGGCATCGCGGGCGGCGCGCTGGAGACGGCCGCCACCTACACCCGCGAGAAGTCCCGCTCCTGGCTGCACGGCGGTTTCGAGCGCGCGGTCGACGAGCCGTACGTCATCGACACCTACGGCGACCTCACCGCCAAGCTCTGGGCGGCCGAGGCCCTCGCCGACGCCGTCGCCGCCGAGGGGCAGAAACTGCACGACGACCCCGACGCGGTCACCGAGAAGACCCGCGGCGACTTCGAGGTCCGGGTGGCCGCCGTCAAGGCCCGCGCCACCGACGTGGCCCTGGAGATCGCCGGCCGCATCTTCGAGGTGACGGGCGCCCGCTCCACGGCCACCTCGGAAGGGCTGGACCGGTTCTGGCGCAACGTCCGCACGCACACCCTCCACGACCCCGTCGCCTACAAGCGGCGCGAGGTCGGCCGCTGGGTCCTCGAAGGCGAACTGCCCGAACCCACCTGGTACTCCTGACCGCTTCCCCGGGGGCGCCCCCTCCTGAACCGGGGGCGCCCCCGCCTCTCCTCCCCGAAAGAGGACCTCATGGCCACCGTCCTGTCCGTCTCCGGCAGCCCCTCCGCCTCCTCCCGAACCAACCGGCTGCTGCGCCACCTCGACCGGCGCCTCGCCGCCCAGGGCCACGAGGTGATCCCGCTCGACGTGCGCACCATCCCCGCCGAGGCCCTGCTCGGGGCCGACTTCAAGCACCCGGCGATCGTCGAGGCCACCGAGCTGTTCGCCCGCGCCGACGGGGTCGTCGTCGGCACCCCGGTCTACAAGGCGTCGTACTCCGGAGTCCTCAAGGCGCTGCTCGACCTGCTCCCGCAGTACGCCCTGGCCGGCAAGACCGTGCTGCCCCTGGCCACCGGCGGTTCCACCGCCCACGTCCTCGCCATCGACTACGCCCTGCGCCCCGTTCTCAGCTCCATGGGCGCGGCCCACATCGTGCAGGGCTGGTTCACCCTCGACAAGGACATCACCGTGCAGGACGACGGTTCGCTGACCGTGGCGCCCCTGACGACCGAGTCCCTCGCCCAGGTCGTCGACCAGTTCTCGACCGCGCTGGGCCACCGGCCGGTCCTGGCGGCGGCGAGCTGACGAGCATGTCCGCCCATGTGATCGCCGACGACGCGGAGGCCCTCGCGGTCGCCGCGTCGCTCGCCGCGGAGTTCCGCCCCGGCGCCGCCGCCCGGGACGCCGAACGCAGGCTGCCGCGCGCGGAGCTGGACCGTCTCTCCGCCTCGGGGCTGCTCGCCGTCACCGTCCCCGCCGAGCACGGCGGAGCGGACATCGCCGCGCTGACCCTGGCCGAGATCTTCCGGCTGCTCGCCTCCGCCGACGCGAGCCTGGCCCAGATCCCGCAGAGCCACTTCGCCTACGTCAACGTGATTCGCCGTCAGGGCACCGACGAGCAGGGGAAGTTCTTCTTCGCCGAACTGCTCGCCGGACGCCGGTTCGGCAACGCCCAGTCCGAGGCGGGCACCCGGCACGTCCAGGACATCCGCACCCGCCTGCACCCGCGGCCCGACGGCTCCTACCGTCTCGAAGGCGTCAAGCACTACTGCACCGGCGCCCTGTTCGCCCACTGGATCCCGGTGCTGGCCCGAGCCGGTGACGACAAGCTCCATGTCGCCTACGTGCCCCACGACGCCCCCGGCCTCACGGTGATCGACGACTGGGACGGCCTCGGCCAGCGCACGACGGCCAGCGGCACCGTACGCCTCGACGGCGTCGAGGTTCCGGCCGACCGGGTCCTGCCGCACCACCTCACCTTCGAAGGGCCTCAACTCCACGGAGCCGTGGCCCAGTTGCTGCACGCGGCCATCGACGCCGGGATCGCCGGGGCAGCACTGGCGGAGGCGGCCGAGTTCGTCCGCACCAAGAGCCGCCCGTGGTTCGAGAGCGGTGTCGAGACGGCCGCCGAGGACCCCCTGCTGATCCAGCGCTTCGGTGAACTGGCCCTCCAGGTGCGGTCGTCGGAGGCGCTGCTGCGGGAAGCCGCCCGCGCGGTCGACCGGGCGCAGACCGACCTGTCCGACGACTCGGCGGCCGAGGCGTCCCTCGCGGTCGCCGCTGCCAAGGTGTCCGCCGCCCAGGCCGCGGTGGAGGTGGCGAGCGCCCTCTTCGAGGTCGCCGGCACCCGCTCGGCCCTGAACTCCCTGAATCTGCACCGCCATTGGCGTGACGCCCGCACCCACACCCTGCACGACCCGACCCGCTGGAAGATCCAGCACCTCGGCCGTCATGTGCTCAACGGCACCCGGCCACCCCGCCACGGCCTTCTCTGACGGCACCTTCCGGAGATCGGAGACTCCCGCATGTCCCTCACCTTCCACTGGTTCCTGCCCACCAACGGCGACAGCCGCCATGTCGTGGGCGGCGGTCACGGCACACCGGCCACGGTCTCCGGACAGGACCGGCCGCCGACGGTCGCCTATCTGAGCCAGATCGGCCGCGCCGCCGAGGACCTGGGCTTCGTGGGCGCGCTCACCCCCACGGGCGCCTGGTGCGAGGACGCTTGGCTGACCACCGCGATGGTCAGCCAGAACACCGAGCGGCTGAAGTTCCTGGTCGCGTTCCGGCCCGGCTTCGTCTCGCCGACGCTCGCCGCCCAGATGGCGTCCACCTTCCAGCGCCAGTCCGGCGGACGGCTCCTGCTCAACGTGGTCACCGGTGGGGAGAGCCACGAGCAGCGCGCCTACGGGGACTTCCTCGACAAGGACGCGCGCTACCGCCGTACCGGAGAATTCCTGGAAGTGGTACGGGGGTTGTGGGAGGGCAAGACCGTCGACCTGCACGGCGAGCACCTCCAGGTCGAGGACGCCAGGCTGGCCCGGGTGCCCGACCCGGTGCCCGAGGTCTACTTCGGCGGGTCCTCGCCGATCGCTGGGGAGGTCGCCGCGAAGTACGTCGACGTCTACCTCACCTGGGGCGAACCGCCCGCGCAGGTCGCCGAGAAGATCGCCTGGATCCGGGGGCTCGCGGCGAAGCAGGGACGCACCCTGCGCTTCGGGATCCGTCTGCATGTCATCACCCGCGACACCTCCGAGCAGGCCTGGGCCGAGGCGAACCGGCTCCTCGCGGGCTTCGACGCCGAGACCGTCAGGTCGGTGCAGGCCGGTCTCGCCCGCAGCGAGTCCGAGGGGCAGCAGCGGATGCTCGCCCTGCACGGCGGCGGCGACCGCGACCGTCTGGAGATCCACCCCAACCTGTGGGCCGGCATCGGCCTGGTGCGCGGCGGAGCGGGCACCGCGCTGGTCGGCAGCCATGACGAGGTGGCCGAGCGGATCAAGGAGTACCACGCCCTCGGCATCGACGAGTTCGTGCTCTCCGGCTACCCGCACCTGGAGGAGGCGTACTGGTTCGGCGAGGGCGTCCTGCCGCGCCTGGCCGCACAGGGCCTGTGGCAGCACCCGTCCGGCAGGACGGCCGCCCCCGCGGCGCAGGTGCCCTTCGCGAGCTGAGGGGGCCGTACCGTCCGGCAAGGATGTCGCTCGCGATGGGACGAGGCCACCCCGTACGCTCGCAGGCGGCACCGACGAGAGGAACAGCACGTGAGCGACTGGCAGTTGACCAGGGCCTTCCGGAGCAGCTCCGGTGAGGTCCGCTGGGACACCCTCGGGGACCCAGGCCACGACCC
The DNA here is from genome assembly GCF_000383655.1 of Streptomyces sp. 351MFTsu5.1. Lineage (NCBI taxonomy): Bacteria > Bacillati > Actinomycetota > Actinomycetes > Kitasatosporales > Streptomycetaceae > Streptomyces > Streptomyces sp. 351MFTsu5.1. The sequence goes on from NZ_KB911787.1 coordinate 157,444, forward strand.
GGTCGTCCTCCTGCACGGCACGCCCTTCTCTTCCTACGTCTGGCGTGACATCGCCCGCGCCCTGTCCCGCCGCCACCACGTCTTCGTCTGGGACATGCCCGGCTACGGCACCTCGGAGATGTCCGACGGCCAGGACGTCTCCCTCGCCGCCCAGGGCCGGGTGTTCACCGAAGTGCTCACGCACTGGGGCCTGGCCGAACCCCGTGTCGTGGCCCATGACTTCGGCGGCGCGGTGTCGCTGCGGGCCCATCTCCTGCACGGTGCCCGCTACCGCACGCTCACCCTGGTCGACCCGGTCGCGCTGGCCCCTTGGGGGTCACCGTTCTTCCGGCTCGTCGGCGAGCACTCCGAGGTCTTCGACCGGCTTCCCGCCGCCCTGCACCGGGCCCTGGTCCGTGAGTACGTCAGCTCCGCCAGCAGCCCGGGCCTGCATGCCAAGGTCCTCGACCGGCTCGTCGAGCCCTGGCTCGGCGAGGTGGGCCAGGCCGCGTTCTACCGCCAGATCGCCCAGGCCGACCAGCGCCACACCGACGAAGTGCAGGACCGCTACGGCGAGATCACGGTTCCGACCCTGGTGTGCTGGGGCGAGGACGACACCTGGATCCCCGCGGAAAGGGGCCGGGACCTTGTGTCCCGCATCCCGGGAGCACACCTCGAACCGATCCCCGGCGCAGGCCATTTGGTCCAGGAGGACGCCCCCGCCGCACTCTTGGCGGCCCTCCTCGACCAGTGCCGCGTCGAGTGATGTTTGCCCCGCCCGTACGGTCAGGGCATACATGCCGACCGCTGGGCGGCGGGGCGGGTGAGGCAGGAGGGGATCGTCTGGGACGACCTCTCCTGGTGAGCGCTGAACCGCCTGTACGGAGCGGCTGCCCGCGCGAGGTGGTCGACACGGCGAACGTCGGCTGATGGGGCGCTAGCTCTTCGCCAGCGCCTCCAGATGCGCCCGCCGCACCTCGGCCGTCTGCCCCTGCACCAGCAGGAACATCCCCTCGCGGAACAGCCGTTGGGCCGTGCCGTCGAGAGCTGTGGCCCGGCCGCCCCCGGCCACGACCGCCGCGGTCGTGGCCGTGCGCAGGAGGTCGTACGACCGTGTCTTGAGCGCCAGCCGTTCGGCGATGCGCTCGTGCGGGACGGGATGACCGGCCAGTGCGTACGCCTGCGCGCGCACCTCGTCGAGGCGACCGCGCAGCGCTTCCGCGGTCTCCGGCTCGCCCGCGTCCTCCAGGACCCGGAGCGCCGCGTACGCGACCCCGAAGACAGCGGGGGAGGCGTTGGTGTTGCGGGGCTGGTCGACCAGCGCGAACTCGTTCTGCGGTGTGCGCAGCACCACCGACTCGTCGGGCAGCCACAGACCGTCCAGGGCCAGGGAGACCGTGCGGGACGCGGTTAGCGCCGCGAGCCGCATCGGCTCCGAGGCCCGCAGACCCGTCTGCTCGCGGGCCTCGGTGAAGGCGAACACCACCTCGTCGGCCTCGGTCACCCCCGCGAGCAGCATCACGTCGTTGAGGCCCCAGCCGGTGTACCAGGGCACCGTCCCGTCGAACCGCCAGCCGCCCCGCTCCGGCGTCGCCCGCACCGGCACCCGCGGAAAGGCGCGGACGTGCGCGAACGCGATACCGGCCAGCAGTTCCCCGGTCGCCAGCGGCCGCAGCAGCCGCTCCCGCACCGGCAGGTGGGTCTGCGCGAGCATCTTGACCGGCGTGTGGTGCTGGGTCTGCACGAACCAGGTCGAGCAGCAGGCCCCGGCGAGGATCTCCTGGACCTCCCGCGCCACCACATCGGGGGCGCCCGCACCGCCGTACCCGACCGGCGCGCTCACCCCGAGCAGCCCCGACCCCCTGATCGCCTCGAGGTGGCTCACGGGCACCCCCTCCTGGTCGACCCGTGCCGCCTGCGGGGCGAGCAGACCGTCGGCGAGCGTGCGGGCGGTGGCGAGGAGCGGGTGCGGTGCGGAGGTCATGGAGAAGATTCTCCCGATCTCCTCGCGCGCGGTGTCGATCCGGGGGTGTGACGTTCGTGTAGGAGGTGAGACAAGCTCACAGGAGGCGAACATCATGGGGTACTACCTGCTCAACGTCATGCAGCCCGGCTGGGACGACCTGCCCGCGCCCGAGGTGATGGCCGAGATCGGCAAGCGGCTCGACGCATTCCACCGGGAGCTGCACGCGGCCGGCGCCTGGGTCTTCGCCGGAGGCCTGCACGGACCCGACGCCTCGACCGTGCTGCGCCCCCGCGACGGCGACGTGCTGATCACCGACGGGCCGTACGCCGAGGGCAAGGAACAGCTCGGTGGCCTGTGCATCGTGAAGGCGCCGGACCTCGACGCGGCCCTGGAGTGGGGGCGCAAGGCGGCCCTGGCGACCACCCTGCCCATCGAGGTGCGCCCCTTCCAGCACCAGTCCGAGGACTGATGACCCTCGACATCGAGGCGGTCTTCCGCGCGGAGTACGGCCGCGCGGTCGCCGTCCTGGTCCGCTCCCTCGGTGACATCGACCTCGCCGAGGAGGCCGTCCAGGACGCCTTCGCCACGGCGGTCCTGCGCTGGCCGGAGACCGGTGTGCCGCCCAGCCCGGCCGGCTGGATCATCACCACCGCCCGCAACCGCGCCGTCGACCGGCTGCGCCGCGAGTCCACCCGCGAGGCCCGGCACGCCGAGGCCGCCCTGCTGCACACCCCCGACCTGCCGCCCGAGGAGGGCCCCGTGCGCGACGAACGGCTCCGCCTCCTCTTCACCTGCTGCCACCCCGCGCTCGCGCCCCAGGCCCGGGTCGCCCTCACCCTGCGGCTGCTCGGCGGCCTCACCACCTCGCAGATCGCCCGCGCCTTCCTGGTCCCCGAACCGACCATGGCCCAGCGGCTGGTCCGCGCCAAGGCCAAGATCCGCGACGCCCGCATCCCGTACCGCGTGCCCCGCGACGCCGACCTGCCCGACCGGCTGGGCGGGGTCCTCGCCGTCGTCTACCTGATCTTCAACGAGGGCTACGGCGGCACGCCCGAGCTGTGCGTGGAGGCCGTACGCCTGGGCCGGCTGCTGACCGAGCTGATGCCGGACGAACCCGAGGCCACCGGCCTGCTGGCGCTGATGCTGCTCATCGAGTCCCGCCGAGCGGCCCGCACCGACGACACCGGCGCCCTCGTCCCCCTGTCCGAGCAGGACCCCGCCCGCTGGGACCGGGAGCTGATCGCCGAGGGGCAGTCGCTCGTACGGCAGTGTCTGCGCCGGAACCGGCCCGGGCCGTACCAGATCCAGGCCGCCATCCAGGCCGTGCACAGCGACCCGCCGACCGACTGGGACCAGGTCCGCCGGCTGTACGACCAGCTCATGGCCGTGGCTCCCGGTCCGGTGGTGGCCCTCAACCGCGCGGTCGCCGTGGCCGAGGCGGACGGGCCCGCCGAGGCGCTCGCTCTCGTCGACGCCCTCGACCTCGACGGCTACCACGTCCTGCACGCCGTCCGGGCCGATCTGCTGCGCCGCCTGGGCCGCGGGGCGGAGGCCGCGGAAGCTTATGCGAGGGCCGCCGAACTCACCGAGAACCCGGCTGAGCGCACGTACCTGGAGGCGCGACGGCAGTCGCTCACGGGCCGTGACGGAAAGTAGTGCCGACGGTCCGGAATTTCCTCGGACCCGGAAAAGGTTGCAATATACATCTGACCGTCGAGACCCGGCCGCAAGGCCCGCGCACCCCAGCGAGGCACCCGTGAACCACCCCGCCCCCGAGCAGCCCGCCGACGTCGTCGCCCGACTGCGCGCCACCTTCCGCAGCGGCCGCACCAAGCCCGTCGAATGGCGTACGACCCAGCTGCGCCGCCTGCGGGAGCTGCTCACAGAGAACGGCACGGAACTGGCCGCCGCCCTCCACGCCGACCTGGGCAAGAGCTCCACCGAAGCCTTCCGCACCGAGATCGACTTCACGATCCGCGAGATCGACCACACGCTGGACCACCTCACCGACTGGCTGCGCCCCGAGTCCGCGCCGGTCCCGGCGCACCTGGGCGCCGACGCCACCGCGTGGACGCAGTACGACCCGCTCGGCGTGGTCCTCGTCATCGCCCCCTGGAACTACCCGGCCCAGCTGCTGCTCGCCCCCGTGGTCGGCGCCCTCGCCGCGGGCAACGCCGTGGTCGCCAAGCCGAGCGAGCTGGCCCCGGCCACCTCCGCGGCCATCGCCCGGCTGGTCCCCGCCTACCTGGACACCGACGCGGTGGCCGTCGTCGAGGGCGGGGTCCCCGAGACCACGGCCCTGCTCGCCCAGCGCTTCGACCACATCTTCTACACCGGCAACGGCACGGTCGGCCGGATCGTCCTGCGCGCCGCCGCCGAGCACCTCACCCCGGTCACCCTCGAACTGGGCGGCAAGTCCCCGGCGTTCGTCGACCGCGACGCCGACCTCGCCGTGGTCGCCGACCGGCTGGTCCGCGGCAAGTTCCTCAACGCCGGACAGACCTGCGTCGCCCCCGACTACGTCCTGACCGACCCCGAGACCGCGGCGGCCCTGGAGCCCCTGTTCGTGAAGGCCGTCGAGACGCTCTACGGCGCCGACCCGGCCGCCTCCGGCGAGTACGGCCGCATCATCAACGAACGGCACTTCGACCGCCTCACCGGCCTGCTGGACTCCGGCCGCACGGTCGTCGGCGGCGAGAGCGACCGTAGGGCCAAGTACATCGCGCCCACCGTCCTCGCCGACGTCGACCCCGAGGCTCCGGTCATGCGGGAGGAGATCTTCGGCCCGATCCTGCCGATCGTCACCGTCGACGGCCTCGACGCCGCCATCGACTTCATCAACGACCGGGACAAGCCGCTCGCGCTGTACGTCTTCACCGACTCCGACACCACCCGCAGCCGCATCGCCGACGAGACCTCCTCCGGCGGCCTCGGCTACGGTCTGCCCCTCGCCCATCTCACCGTCTCCGACCTGCCGTTCGGCGGGGTCGGCGAGAGCGGCATGGGCAACTACCACGGCCGGTACTCCATCGAGACCTTCAGCCACCGCAAGGCGATCCTGGAGAAGCCGCTCGTCTGACCGCGACGGCCGGGCGGGGGTGGTGCGGGTGGTGTCACAGGCCGAACAAGGCCGCCGCGTTGTCGTGGCACACCGCTCGCAGCCACGCGTCGCCCAGCCCGAGCCGCTCCAGCGACCGCAGCTGGTGCAGGTAGGCGTAGGGGATGTTGGGGAAGTCGGAGCCCAGCAGAATCCGGTCGCCGAGCGCGGTGAGCCGGGGCAGCTCCGCGGCGGGGAACGGCATGAACGCCTCGGTGAAGTCGGTGAACGCCATCGTCGTGTCCAGCCGCACCTCCTCGTACTGCTCGGCGAGGTCCAGGAACTCCGTGTACTCCGGCATCCCCATGTGCGCGACGATCAGGCGCAGCCTCGGGTGTCTCGCCAGCACCCGGGCGATGTTCTCGGGGCCGGTGTGCTTGCCGGGCGCCGGCCCGGAGCCGCAGTGGATCACCACCGGGACGCCGGCCTCGGCCAGCACGCCCCATGCCCGCTGGAGGAGTTCGTCGGCCGGGTCGTAGGCGCCCACCTGTACATGGGCCTTGAACACCCGCGCGCCCGCCTCCACGGCCTCCCGGACGTAGGCCTCGACGTCCGGCTCGGGGTAGAGCGTGCAGGTGTGCAGACAGTCCGGGGTGCGGGCGGCGAACTCGGCGGCCCACCCGTTCAACCACTTGGCCATGCCGGGCTTGTGGGGATACAGCATCGCGGTGAAGGCCCGGACGCCGAACCCCCGCAGGACGGCCGTGCGCTCCGCCTCCTGCGTGCGGTAGGTGATCGGCCACTCCATGCCGCCGGTGAGCGGTCCGACGGAGTCGAAGTAGTCCCAGACCTTGTGCAGGACACGCTCGGGCATGAAGTGGGTGTGGACGTCGACCAGCCCCGGCAGGCCCAGGCGCTCCCAGAAACGCCGGACCTCACCGGCCTCCTCGCTGACGGGCGCCACGCGGTGATCGTTCATGCCGCCCACCCTCCGCCCTGAGCGGCCGACGAGGCGAGACCTTCCGCGGGCGGCGCGGTGAGGCGTGCGTCACATGCCGTTCACCCATCCGCGGGAGTCCCCCGGCGGCGGGGCCGACGCGCCCCACCGGAGCTCCTACCCTCGAAGACGACGAGCGGCTGCACTGCGCGACACCGGGGACGACGATGCACGAGTGGGCGATGCCGACGACCTGGACACCCTCCGTCCAGGGCCACCGAGGCGACGGCTTCGTCGCGACCCCGTTCTCCGAGCGCTGCGTGGGCCTCGTCGAGTCCGGGCACCACGTGTTCCTCGGGATCAGCCCCGGCAACGGCTACTTCTCCGAGGACCGGCTCGTGGCGCTGTTGCGCTGGGCCGCCGCCCGCTTCACCCGGATCGAGATCGCCCACCCCGGCACCGACACCGTCGCCTGCACCTACCTCGGCCGCGGCTACGAACCCCGGCACGCCCGCGCCCGCGCCCACCGCGACGTACGCCAGACGGCCAACCGCGTCGCCCGTGCCGTGGCCACCGCGCGACTCGCCCCCGACCGCCTCCGCGTCGCGCAGTTCCACGACTTCTACGACACCCCCGCGTACCGCGCCGCCCGCGAGCGCATCGCCCGCGCCCACCGGGAACAGACCGCCTTCCACGCCACCTGCACCCGCATGGTCTCCGGCGTCCTGCGCACCACGATGCCCGCCGACTGGACCCCGACCGCCGACCAACTGGCAGCGGGCGCCGAGTACCTGGACAGCGAGCTGCCCTTCCTCCTGGACACCCCGGGCATCCTCGGCGTCCCGGCCTCCGTCTTCGCCTACCGCGCCACCCCGGCCCTCGCGGGCTTCCTCTACGGCCCGGACGCTCAGCTCCCGGCCGCGGACACCCAGGGCTTCGTCACGGTCGAACCGCTCCCGGCGGCGCGCTGACGCCGTACCGGGCGGCCCCGGGTCGTGCCGTCCCGCGCCGCTTCCGGCAAGCTCGACACCGGACAGCACCACCGCACCCCCGCAGAGAGTTGACGTCATGACCGACAAACTCACCGTGAGCGTCCTGGGCACCGGCATCATGGGCGCCGCCATGGCCCGCAACCTGGCCCGCGCCGGACACACCGTCCGCGCCTGGAACCGCAGCCCCGACAAGGCGCGGCCGCTGGCCGAGGACGGCGTCGCGATCGCCGACAGCCCCGCCGAGGCGGTCCGGGGCGCCGACGTCGTGCTGACCATGCTGTACGACGGCCCCGCGGCCCTGGACGTGATGCGCCGGGCGGCCGAGGGCCTGCGTCCGGGCATCGCCTGGGTGCAGTCGACCACCGCGGGCGTCGAGGCGATCTCCGAGCTGGCCGCGTTCGCCCGCGAGCGTGAACTGGTCTTCTTCGACGCGCCCGTGCTGGGCACCCGCCAGCCCGCCGAGGCCGGTCAGCTGCTGGTCCTGGCGGCCGGACCGGCCGACGCCCGGGACACGGTCGCCCCGGTGTTCGACGCCGTCGGCGCGCGCACGGTGTGGACCGGGGAGGACGGGGCCGAGGGCAGCGCGACCCGGCTGAAGCTGGTGGCCAACAGCTGGGTGCTGTCGGTGACCAACGCGGCGGGGGAGGCGCTCGCCCTGGCGAAGGCGCTCGGCGTCGACCCGCAGGGCTTCCTCGACGCCATCGACGGCGGACCGCTCGACATGGGCTACCTGCGCGCGAAGTCGGGGCTGATCCTGGAGGGCCGGTTGTCACCTGCCCAGTTCGCGGTCTCCACCGCCGCCAAGGACGCCCGTCTCATCGTCGAGGCGGGTGCGGGCGGCGGCGTACGCCTCGACGTGGCCGCCGCGAGCGCGGAACGCTTCGAGCGGGCCGCCGCGCAGGGACACGGCGACGAGGACATGGCGGCCGCGTACTTCGCGAGCTTCGACGAGAAGGCGTGAGCGTGGCGGAGCAGGCGTGAACCGGGTGATGAACGCCCCGCGCGTCAGACCTCGCTGCTCAGCGGGTGGCTGAAGCCCTGGTCGGAGATGAGCCGGGCGCCCTGCGCGAGCTCGCCGGCGAACCGCTCCACCGCCTCGTACGGGAAGCGGTGGCTGGGCCCGCTCACGGAGAGGGAGGCCACGACCCTGCCCGTGCGCCCGGTGACGGGGACCGCCACCGCGGTGAGCCCCTCGTCGAACTCGCTGCTGCTGACGGCGTACCCGCGCTCGGTGGCCTCCGCGGCCCAGGTGCGCAGGAGCGCGGCCTGCTCCTCGCCCTGCGGTGAGGTGGCAGCGACCCGGCGCAGGAACGTCTCCGAGGCGTCCCGCAGCAGGATCTTCGAGGAGGCACCGGCCCACAGGGGCTGCTCGTCACCCACGTCCACGACATGGCGCAGTGGGTGCGGGCTCTCCTCGTGGGCCACGCAGATCCGGTGGACGCCCCGGGCCACGAAGAGGTTGACGGTCTCGCCCAGCCGGTCCGCGAGGTCCCGCATCACCTTGCGGGTCTCCTGCGGCACCTCCCACTGGCCGCGCGCCAGATAGGCCCAGCGCCACAGCGCGGGCCCCGCGGTGTAGCCGGACGGGTGTGCGCCCAGCAGCCCGGACTCCTCCAGGGTCTGCACCAGCCGCAGCGCGGTCGTCTTGGCGAGCCCGGTCGCCTCGGTGATCTCCCGCAGGGTGATCACGGGCCGGTCCTCGGTCAGCAGGGTGAGGATGTCGAAGGCCCGCCGCACACTGCGCACCCCGCCCGACTGCTGCTCGGGCTCACCCTCCGCCCGCGTCCGTCCGTCGCTCACCCACTGCCTCCCCGTAGCGTCCGCCGATGGTCCGACCGTAGTCCGCTCTGCGGACCCAGGAAACCGCGCGACACCGGAAATCCCCGTCGACCCTCCTGCTGGAGGGGATCCGGCCCCTTGTCCGCCCGGCACCCGCGTCCTAGGCTGACCGCACAGTGGATCGAACGAACCGTCTAGTGGTCCGTCGGGGAGTCTCAGTGACAGGGAGCGACCATGCGTAAGTCCATCGCCACCGTCTGCCTCAGCGGCACCCTCACCGAGAAACTCACCGCCGCCGCCCGCGCCGGATTCGACGGTGTCGAGATCTTCGAGAACGACCTCCTGGCCAGCCCCCTCACCCCGGAGGAGGTCGCCGCCCGCACCGCCGACCTGGGCCTGAGCATCGACCTCTACCAGCCGATGCGGGACATCGAGGCCGTCCCCGAGGAGGACTTCGCCCGCAACCTCAGGCGCGCCCGGCACAAGTTCGAGCTGACGCGTAGGCTCGGCGCCGACACCGTCCTCGTCTGCTCCAGCGTGTCCCCGCGGGCGGTGAACGACGACTCGCTCGCCGCCGGGCAGTTGAGCCGACTCGCCGACCTGGCCCGGGAGTCCGGTGTCCGGGTGGCCTACGAGGCGCTCGCGTGGGGGCGGCACGTCAGCACCTACGACCACGCCTGGCGCATCGTCGAGGCCGCGGGGCATCCGGCGCTCGGCACCTGCCTGGACAGCTTCCACATCCTCTCCCGCGGCTCCGACCCCAAGGGCATCGAGGACATCCCCGGCGAGAAGATCTTCTTCCTCCAGCTCGCCGACGCGCCCCGCATGGCCATGGACGTCCTCCAGTGGAGTCGCCACCACCGCTGCTTCCCCGGCCAGGGCGGCCTCGACGTCGCCGGACTCCTGCGGCACGTCCTGAACGCCGGGTACGCGGGCCCCCTGTCCCTGGAGGTCTTCAACGACGTGTTCCGCCAAGCGGACGCGGGCCGCACCGCCCTGGACGGTCTGCGCTCCCTGCTCGCTCTGGAGGAGACCGCCGGGGTCCTGCCGCTCCCGGCCCCGGTGGTCCCCTCGGGGGTCGCCTTCGCCGAACTCGCCACCAGCGACCCGGAACCCGTCGGCGCACTCCTCACGGCCCTCGGCTTCACCCGCACCGCCCGCCACCACGGCAAGCCGGTCGACCTCTGGGCGCGGGACGAAGCCAAGGTCCTGGTCAATGCGGGCGCCGCAGGCCGCCGTACGGACACCACGCTGGCGGCCGTGGGCCTGGAGACGGCGGACCCGGAAGCCTCCGCCCGCCGCGCCGAAGCCCTCCTCGCGCCCGCCCTGCCCAAACGTCGGAGCGCCGAGGACGTCCCCCTGGAGTCCATCGCCGCCCCGGACGGCACCGAGGTCCTCTTCTGCGCCACCGGCCGCCCCGAACTGCCCAGCTGGACCGACGACTTCGCCCGCACCGTGGACAGCGTCCCCGCCGACCGCACGGTGGACAGCGTCCCCGCCGACCGCACCGCGATCGACCATCTCGCGTTCACCCAGCCCTGGCACCACTTCGACGAAGCCGTGCTGTTCCACCGCACGGTCCTCGGCCTCAGCCCGCACGACACCGTCGAACTCGCCGACCCCTACGGCCTGTTCCGCAGCCGCGCCCTGTCGGCCTCCGGCGAGGCGGACGGGCCCCGGCTCGTCCTCAACCTCGCGCCCTCCCCGGAGGAGGACGGCGGCACGCGGGCCCGGCACGTGGCGTTCGCCGTCGACGACCTCGTCGACGCGGTACGCGGCTTCCGCGCGGCCGGGGCACGGCTGCTGCGGATCCCCGCCAACTACTACGACGACCTGGAGGCCCGGTTCGACTTCGCGGAAGGGGAGTTGGAGACCTTCCGCGAACTCGGCATCCTCTACGACCGCGACGAGCAGGGCGGAGAGTTCCGCCACTGCTACACCGAGACGGTCGGGCAGGTGTTCTTCGAGTTCGTGCAACGCACCGGCGGCTACCGCGGGTTCGGCGCGGCCAACGCGCCCGTCCGGCTGGCCGCGCAGCGCAGGTAGGAGTTCGGAAAGTGGCGCCGGTCGCGGGTCCGGGGTGTGTCATCATCCGCCGATGACCTCCGAAACGATCACCGCGGACGCGGCAGGCACCTGGACACTCGGCGATCTCACCGTCAACCGCGTCGGCTTCGGCGCGATGCGGCTGACCGGCAGCGCGGCCTTCCACCTCGGCACCCCGAGCGACCGCGAGCGCTCCGTGGCGGTGCTGCGCAGAGCGGTCGAGCTCGGCGTCGACCACATCGACACGGCCGCCTTCTACTTCTCCTCGCTGCGCTCCGCCAACGAGATCATCAACAGTGCGCTCTCCCCGTACTCCGACGACCTCGTCATCGTCGCCAAGGTCGGGCCGTACCGGGACTGGTCCGGGGAGTGGGGGACCTCGGCCCGGCCGGAGGACCTGCGCGGCCATGTCGAGGAGAACCTCCGTCAGCTCGGCCGCGACCACCTCGACGTGGTCAACCTGCGCCGGATGGGGCAGGACTCGATCGCCGAGCACTTCGGGGCACTGGCCGAACTGCGGGACAAGGGGCTGATCCGGCACCTCGGCATCTCGAACGTCTCACCCCGCCACCTCGCCGAGGCGCAGGCCGTCGCTCCCGTGGTCTGCGTGCAGAACCGGTTCGGGCTGGGCTCCGGCACCCCCGGCACCGACGAGATGCTGCGGATCTGCGGCGAACAGGGCATCGCCTTCGTGCCGTTCTACGCCATCGCGGGCGAGGGCGGCGAGCGGGGAGCCACCACCGGCCACGACGGGGCGGTCCTGACGATCGCCGAGGCGCACGGCGCCACCCCCGCCCAGATCCGTCTCGCCTGGACCCTCGCCCAGGGCCCGCACGTCCTCGCCATCCCCGGCACCGGTAACCCGGACCACCTCGCCGAGAACGTCGCGGCGGGCGCGCTCCGGCTCACCGACGACGAACTCGACACGCTGAACTCCCTGCATCACAAGGCGGGTTGAGCGGTCATACGACCCAGGTGCCGTCCTTCATGATGTGCCGCCCGCGCATCTCGTGGATGCCGTGCAGGGCCTGCACCGCGTGCGGGCGCACCTCGAAGAAGGCGTAGGACGCGCTGTCCTCGCGCGGATCCCAGCCGTGCTTCGCCAGGAACGCGTCGATCGCCCCGGCCGGCACCTCCTGGCCGCCGTAGGTCCGCACGTCCCCGTCGATGAGCACGACGTCCTGGGTGTCCCCGAAGGCCAGCCGGGTGCGGCCGCCGTCGCGCAGATTGCGGCCCGTGGGGTTGGTGATCCGGGTGGACAGCCACACGCACCCGTCGTGCCAGACGAACCACAGCGCGACCAGGCAGGGCAGCCCGTCTGCGTCGGCGGAGGCCACCCAGATGTCGGTCTCCCGCTCCAGGCGGTCCAGTACGTCGCGCTTGCGCTGCTCGGGGGTCCGGCTCTCGGTGATCGTCATGGGCGGGACGCTACCGGGGCCCGGCCACCGACGCCTCGGTCCGTGGCCCTACGACCCCCGGCCGAGCCCACGGGAGGAGGCCTGCGCCCATCGGAAAAGGCCGACCGCAAAAAGACTTTGAGCGCGGCGGCGCGACGCTGCTAGGTTCGCTGTGGATCGTGAATCGTCGTAGGGAGGTGAGCCCCGTGAACACAGTTACCCGTGGGTGCTCCCTCACTCCGTCACGGTCCGGCGGCTGACGTTCGGTGTCGCCGGGAGCGCCTGAGATCGAGGCACTCCTGGAGGGAGACTCCGATGAACACACAGCCTTTCCCCACCCGTCCAAGCGGGCACGCGGTGACGGTCACCCGTGTCGCGAACAGACAATGGCACGCCCTGGACGACGACTTGGTGGTCGGCCGCGGGGATGCCCTGCACCGGCCGGACGGACGCCTGTTCGTCAGCATCGACGCCTGGCACGAGGCCCCCTTCGACCGGCTCGCCGAGGCGATGCAGGCGGCCCTTCCGGCACCCCTGTACACGGTCGTCGACGAAGCCGACACGGAACTGACGGCCCGTTGGCTACGAGCCGGGTTCACCGTCCGGCGCCGTGAAGGGGAGTACGCCGTGCCGACGGACCCGCGTCTCACCGGGCTCGGAGAAGTCCTTCCGCCACCCGGCGTGACGATCGTGCCGGCCGGTGAGGCGGACGAACGTCTGCTGCGAGCGGTGGACCGGGCGATCCGCGAGGAGGTCGAGGCGGGACCCGGCTGGCAGTCGATGCCCGCGGAGGTGATCCCCTTCCCCGAGGGCGACACCGTCGTCGACCCGTCGAAGTACGCGGTGGCCGCGGCACCGGACGGCTACCTGGGCCTGATCCGGGTGGTCACGGTGATCCGGCCGCGCATCGGGCTGCTCGCGGTCCGGTCCGGCGCGCAGCGGCGCGGTATCGCCCGGGCCCTGCTGGCCCACGCCCTGGGAACACTGCACCGCGCGGGGTTCGCCGAGGCCTGGGCCGAGGTCCAGGAGACCAACCGGGCGGCCTCGGCACTGTTCGAGAGCGTCGGCGCCCGCCCGACGAGCAGCAACCTGGAGCTGGTGCGATGACGAAGGACAAGAACGTCATCGAGGTCGAGGGCAGGGTCGTCGAGTGCCTGCGCAGCGCCATGTTCACCGTGGAGCTGGAGAACGGCCACCAGGTGCTCGCGCACATCAGCGGGAAGATCCGCAAGCACTACATCAAGATCATGCTGGAGGACCGGGTCCTGGTGGAGCTCCCGCCGTACGACCTCACCCGCGGCCGGATCGTCTTCCGGTACCGGAACTGACGCCGGCCGGTATCCCCGGCAGCAGCTGAACCCGGGGTTCCGGTCAGGGCGTCCGCCCGCCTGACCGGAGCCCCGTCGGGCTCAGCCCAGCCGCTCGCGCAGGAAGGGCACCGTGCGCTGCCAGGCCAGGGCGGCGGACTCGGGGTCGTGGACCGGGCGGCCGTCGTTGAAGAAGGCGTGGCCGGCCGGGTACATGCGCAGGTCCGGGGTGATCCCGGACTGCTCCCTGACCGTGTCGCGCAGGGCGTCCAGGTGCTCCGCCGGGATGCTCTCGTCGAGTTCGCCGTAGTGGCCCAGGATCTCCGCGCGCAGCCCCGAGAAGTCGGGCAGCTCGCCCTGGATCACCCCGTAGAAGGGCACGGCCGCGCTCACCCGTGGATCGGCCGCGGCCAGGTACAGCACGAATCCGCCGCCCATGCAGAAGCCGACCGCGCCGACCGTCTCGGAGGTGACCTCGGGCAGGGACAGCAGGTGGTCGACCGCCCCGGAGAGCAGCTCCACGCCCCGCCCGACCGGGAGCGCCTGCATCATGCGCAGGGCCTCCGCGTCCTCGTGGGCGACGTTGCCGCCGTACAGGTCGGGGGCGAGGGCGACGAAGCCCTCCGCCGCGAGCCGGTCGGCGACGTCGGCGATGTGGTCGGTCAGACCCCACCACTCCTGGATGACGATGACGCCCGGGCCGCTCCCGGCCGGCGGCAGCGCGAGATAGCCGTGCGCGGTGGTGCCGGCGCTCGGGAAGGTGACGTTCTGGCGGGCGGGTTCTCCGGTCGACTTCGGCAGTTCGGTCACGGTGCTCGACTCCTGTGCGGCAGACCTGTGGCGGGGGGCGCCGGGGCCGACGCCCCAGCGGTGATCGCCAGCCTTGCATACGCCCTCCAGCCGGCCTGTCACGCGCCCTCCGGCCCGCCTGCGGCGACCCCGGAGGCGGAGACTGGCGTCCCTGACGTTTTACGTATAACCTCTCCCGTCAACCACCCCTCCCGGAAGGTCCCGATGAGACGCGTCGCCCTGGTCACCCTCGTCGTCGACGACTACGACGAGGCGATCCGCTTCTACACCGAGGCCCTCGGCTTCCGGCTCGTCGAGGACACCCCCCGCCCCGACGGCTCCCGCTGGGTCGTCGTGCGCCCGGACGCCCGTGAGGGCGGCACCGACCTGCTCCTGGCCCGCGCCAAGGACGAGGATCAGCGTGCCCGGGTCGGGGACCAGGCCGGCGGTCGTGTCGGGTTCTTCCTGCACACCGACGACTTCGCCCGCGACCACGCCCGGATGCTCGCCGCGGGTGTGACCTTCCTGGAGGAGCCGCGCCACGAGCCCTACGGCTCGGTCGCCGTCTTCCAGGACCTGTACGGAAACCGCTGGGACCTGCTCCAGCCCGCCGCCTGACCCTCCTGCCACCCTGTTCGAGGAAAGACCCCGCCATGACCGCTACGCGCGTAGACGCCGCTTCGATCCGCCGCCTTCCCAAGGCCGTCCTGCACGACCACCTCGACGGCGGCCTGCGTCCCGCCACCCTCGTGGAGCTGGCGGCCGAGGTCGGTCACACCCTGCCCACCACCGACCCCGAAGAACTCGCCGCCTGGTACGTCGAGGCCGCGAACTCCGGCGACCTGGTGCGCTACATAGCCACTTTCGAGCACACCCTCGCCGTCCTCCAGACCCGTGCGGGCCTGCTGCGTGCGGCCGAGGAGTACGTCCTCGACCTGGCCGCCGACGGTGTCGTCTACGGCGAGGTGCGCTACGCCCCCGAGCTGAACACCACCGGCGGACTCGCCATGGCCGAGGTCGTCGAGACCGTCCAGGAGGGCCTCGCGGCCGGCATGGCGAAGGCCGCGGCGGCGGGCACCCCCGTCCGGGTCGGCACCCTGCTGTGCGGGATGCGGATGTTCGACCGGGTCCGCGAGGCCGCCGACTTGGCGGTGGCCTTCCGGGACGCCGGTGTCGTCGGCTTCGACATCGCGGGCGCCGAGGACGGCTTCCCGCCCGCCGACCACCTCGCCGCCTTCGAGCACCTGCGCCGCGAGAGCGTGCCCTTCACCATCCACGCGGGCGAGGCCCACGGCCTGCCCAGCATCCACCAGGCCGTGCAGGTCTGCGGGGCCCAGCGCATCGGCCACGGTGTGCGGATCACCGAGGACATCCCCGACCTCGCGGGCGGCAAGCTCGGCCGGCTCGCGGGCTGGGTCCGCGACCACCGGATCGCCCTGGAGATGTGCCCGACCTCCAACCTCCAGACCGGTGCGGCCGTCTCGATCGCGGAGCACCCGATCACGGCTCTGAAGGACCTGGGCTTCCGGGTCACCCTCAACACCGACAACCGGCTGGTGTCGGGGACGACGATGACCCGCGAGATGTCCCTGCTGGTCGAGGAGGCGGGCTGGTCCGTCGAGGACCTGCGCACGGTCACGGTCAACGCCCTGAAGAGCGCGTTCATCCCGTTCGACGAGCGCAAGGCCCTCATCGAGGACGTCGTCCTGCCGGGCTACGAAGCCGCGCTCTGAAGCAGCCCCCGCAGATAGGCGGCCTGTCCGACGTGCTGGAGATCGTCGGACAGGACGCTCACCAGCCGGACGCCCAGCGTGACCGGAGGGTCCCACCGCTCGTCCACGACCCGCTCCAGGTCCCCGGCGGTCAGCCCGCGCAGGGCTTCGAGACTCTGGGCGTGGACGGCGTCGTAGTACCCGGTCAGCAGGTCCGCGGAGTCGACTCGCACCTTCGCGACCTGCGCGGAGCTGTGGCCGTACCCGAGGTCGCGCGGCTCGAGGTCGAGGCCGAAGCGCTTCGCCCAGTCCTGTGTCAGCCAGACCTGGTCGAGTCCGAAGGCGCCGGCCACGTGGTCGTCCTGGACCCGGGTGAGATGCCAGACGAGCCAGGCGACCGGGTTGGCGTCCGGGGCAGGGCGGTGGTGGAGGTCGTCCAGGGGCAGGCCCTCGACGACGGCGTGGACTTCTTCCTGGATGCGGGTGAACCCGTCGATGAGGATGTCCTTTGCATGCATGACGTCCACCCTCGCGCATCGCACCGGGTTCCGCCTCGCAAGAACCGAACCTGCGTCCGCTGCGCAGAACCGATCACGCGTCCGGGATCCAGCTGCCGTGGAAGCCCAGCGGCACCCGGCCCGGGAGGTGGATGCGGGCCACCGGCTCGGCCGTGAAGTCCTGGGCCGAGAGGATCAGCAGGTCCGAGGCCCCGCGATCCGGGTTGTGGACGTACGCGACGGCATAGCCGTCGTCCTCGGCGGCCCGGGTGTCGCAGGCGTCGGACGGCACGAACACCGCCTCGCTCGCCGCCGCGCCCCGGGGCAGCCGGTGCACCTGTGTGGTGCCGCGCAGCAGGTCGTGCTTGATGAGCGCGTTGCTGAACGCCCGGTCGGGCGGCGGGGTGCCGTCGACCGCCTGATAGGCAGCCGCCATCTCCGCGGAGGCGGCCGCGTAGCCGTAGCGGTGCCGCCGGGACACCAGCGCCTCGTTGACCCGCGGGAACTCCTGCGGCCGGTCGTCGAGGGTCCGCACCCGCACCCGGCCCTGCCGCAGGTCGACCGTCCAGCGGTCCAGCCGCGGAGTCCCCTGCCCGTACGGCCCGCCCGAGCCGTTGCCCGCCACGAGGAAGGGCCCGTCGAAGTTCGTCGTGTCGATGACCAGGTTCGGGCCCTCCTCGTAGGCGTTGAGGGTGTGCGAGTAGTACACCGGGTCCACCTCGAACCAGCGCACCGCACCGCCCTTGCGCGGCAGCACACCGATCCGTGCCGGATGCCGGTCGTTCCAGACGTACGGCACGATGTCGCCGCGCTCGGCGCCCGCCGGGTCGAAGGTGACCGGCATGTCGAGGATCACCACGTAGTTCTCGGTGAGCGCGAAGTCGTGGACCATCGGCGCGTCCGCCACCGGGATCCTCGTGCTGCGCGCGACCCGGCCGTCCGGGCCGACGACCAGGTGCCGGACGTGGTCCCAGGTCGGGTAGTAGGCGATGGCGTGCAGCTCACCGGCGTGCGCGTCGAACTTGGTGTGGGCGGTGAACGCGCCCTCCAGGGTGCCGCGGAAGTCGTAGGTGCCCACGGTGTTCAGCTCGTCGTCGAGCTCGTACGGCAGCGGTCCGCTCTCCTGGAGCGCGAGGATCCGCCCTCGGTACGGGATCACATGGGTGTTGCACGGGAAGTCGTCCGGCGGCACCGGGCCCGGGTAGGGCTCGCCGAGCTTGTTCGCCACCTGGGAGGAACGCACCCAGCGGTTGCGGTACCACTCGGCCCGCCCCTCGCGCAGCCGCACACCGTGCACCATGCCCTCACCCAGCATCCAGTGATGGGCGCGTGGGTCCTCCAGGCCCAGGGCGTTCGGGCCGTTGCGCAGGTAGCGGCCGTTCAGGTCGCGCGGGATGCGGCCGGTGACCGGTAGGTCGAAGGCCGTCAGCTCCTCGGTGACGGGCTTGAACGCCCCCTCCAGAAAGGGGAAGCGGCGCGCTGCCCGGGGTGCCGCCGCGGCGGGCGAAGCAGCCGCTCCGGTGCCGACGAGCGCCCCGGCCGCCGTGATCGCTGCCGCGCCGCGCAGGACATTGCGTCGGGTGGGATCCGTCATCGTCATCTTCCCTGCTCCTGACCGTAGTTGTGCTCGGGAACGGTCACGAGTCTGGTGCGCGGGACGGATCGGGTCAGGAGGGGTGGGGCCCGTCCTGGGGTGTACCCAGACCCCCTGTTTCCGGCGGGGGCATCAGGTTTCCAGCAGGGACATCAGCGCCCGGGCCGCCGGACTGGTCGCCTGCGGGGGCGGCAGCAGGGCGACCGTCTCGTACACGGCCTCGCCCGTGCCCTTGACGGGCAGCGCCGTCAGCGCCGGCCGCTTGTGCCGGAAGTGCTGCGGAACCACGGCCACGCCGAGGTTCTCGTCGACCAGGTCGAGGAGGCTGTGCACGTCGTTGACCTCCAGCGTGACGTTCCGGCGCAGGCCCGCCTCGGCGAAGGCCGCGTCGGTGGTGCGGCGCGGGCCCCAGTCGGGATGGAAGTCCACGAACACCTCGCCGGCCAGGTCCTCCGGCGTCACGGCCGCCCCGGCGGCCGCCAGCCGGTGACTGCGATGGCACAGCACCGTCATGGGCTCGCTCGACAGCGGTACGACCCGCAACTGGTCGGTGTCCTCCTGGGCCGCCCGGACGGCGAACGCCAGATCGAGCCGACCGGCCGCGACCTCCTCGGCGAGCGCGGCCGAGCCAGCCTGGCGCAGACAGATCTCCACGTCCGGGTGCTGCCGCCGGAACGCGGCGAGCAGTCCCGCCACATGCAGCCCGGCGACACACTGCTCGGAGCCGATGGCGAGCGTCCCGCGCAGGACTCCCTGCACCGCGGCCACCGCCTCGTGGGCCGACCGCACCTGGGCGAGGATCCGCTCGGCCTCGCCCAGCAGCGCCCGCCCGGCCGGGGTGAGCGTCACCCGCCGGGTGGTCCGCACGAACAGCGGGGTCTGGAGCTCCCGCTCCAGCGCGCGGATGGACGCGGACAGCCCCGACTGGGACACGAGCAGCCGCTCGGCGGCCCGGGTGAAATGCTGGTCCTCGGCGACCGCGACGAAATGCTGGAGATGGCGCAGTTCCATGATTGAGAAGCTTATCCGCTGAATTCCATCACATTCTTCTGTTGGACCAATGGCCCGAGGTCGCGAAAGAGTGGGCTCAGGATCTCAGGACGGATCCGAGGACCTCCGTGTCAACCCCTCTGGAGTCGCGTTGTACACCGCACACCCCGACCGCTACGCGGACATGCCCTACCGGCGCACCGGCCGCAGCGGCCTGAAGCTCCCCGCGATCTCGCTCGGCCTGTGGCACAACTTCGGTCCGGCGGACCGTACCGTCGAGACCCAGCGGGCCATCCTGCGCCGGGCCTTCGACCTCGGGGTCACGCACTTCGACCTCGCCAACAACTACGGCCCGCCGCCCGGCGCCGCCGAGTCCGCGTTCGGCGAGGCCCTGAAGGACGACTTCGCGTCCTACCGCGACGAGCTGATCATCTCCACCAAGGCCGGCTACCTGATGTGGCCCGGACCGTACGGCGAGTGGGGCTCCCGCAAGTACCTGCTGTCCTCGCTGGACCAGAGCCTCACCCGGATGGGCCTCGACTACGTCGACATCTTCTACTCGCACCGCCCCGACCCGGAGACTCCCCTGGAGGAGACGATGGGCGCGCTGCACTCCGCGGTCCAGCAGGGCAAGGCGCTGTACGTCGGCGTCTCCAACTACAGCGCCGAGCAGACCCGGGAGGCCGCCCGCATCCTCGGCGAGCTGGGCACCCCGCTCCTCATCCACCAGCCCCGCTACTCGATGCTGGACCGGCGCCCCGAGGACGAGGGCGTCCTGGACGCGCTGGACGAGGTGCAGGCCGGCTCCATCGTCTTCTCCCCGCTGGAGCAGGGCCTGCTCACCGGCCGCTACCTGGACGGCATCCCCGAGGACTCCCGCGCGGCGAGCGACAGCCCCTTCCTGAACTCGGACGCGGTCACCGAGGACCTGGTGGCCAAGCTGCGCGCTCTGAACGACCTCGCCAAGGACCGCGGCCAGACCCTCGCGCAGCTCGCCCTGGCCTGGGTGCTGCGCGGCGGCCGGGTCACCTCGGCCCTGGTCGGCGCGAGCAGCCCGAAGCAGATCGAGGACAGCGTGGGCACGATCGCCAACCTGGACTTCGAGGCGGAGGAACTGGCCAGGATCGACGCGATCGTCAAGGGCTGACCGCCCTCGGAGGCGAGTGCGTGAGCGAACGGGCACCGGCTTGCGGCCGGTGCCCGTTCGTCGCGCCGTCCTGCGGTCCGGCCCTCAGGCGGCTGCGGGCAGCCGGTCCAGGAAGCCGAGCACGGTGCCGATCCGGCCGTCGTCGGCCAGCGTGATCACGTCGGAGCCGGCGACTGGTGCCGATCCGTCGGTCTCGTTCACCAGCTCCCAGGAGAACCGCGCGGTGTCGTGATGTCCCTCCACCGCGCCGGTGGGGCGGAAGGCGAAGCCGGGGAACTGCTCGTGGGCGGCCGCGATCACCGCGGCGATGCCGTCGTGGCCGACCACGTCGGCGAGCGGGTCGGTGTACGTGCCGTCCGCCGCCCAGGCGGCCGCGACGGCCTTCGTGCGGGCCTCCGGCTCGCGTGCGTTCCAGGCTTCGAAGTAGCGGGCGACGGCGTTCTCGTAACGGTCCAGGTTCGCGGGCATGGGGAATCAGCCTCCATCGAGGTCGTCTGTGCTGGTGGGACCCGGTGTCACCACCCTGCCCGCGTCGCCCCGAGCCGTCGATTACCTCTCGGGTCATGACGTTTGAACGAGTACCCGTCAGATTTCGGCCACAGATGCCGGTGAATATGCCAAGAGACTGGCCAAAAAGATGTGGTGACAGTGTTTCAGTAGTGAACATACTCGACTGACAGGACCTTCACATCGAGCGAAGTGCCCGTCACTTACAGCAGCAAGAGTCGCGTAAAGCATAGGAGCCGCACGGAAGCGAGGCCCTGCCGACAGCCGAACGGAGCAAGCGGGGGAGTGGATCGTGCACGACGAATTCCTGTGCCATGTCACGGGGTACGGCATGTGTGACGGGCGGCGTATCGGTGTACCCCTCGGGACGTATCGCGCGCCCACTCTCGCGCTCGCGCTGTGGTGGCTGCGGGACCGGGCCTCCTGGATCGCGGACCGATTAGACCCGCAGCCCGAGGCCGGGTACTTCCCCGCGGGCGCCCTCGCCCCGGTCGCCGACACCGTGCTCGACGTTCCCGCCGTCATGCGGACCTGGTGTGCCGATCCTGTCCAACAGGATCTGGTCGCCGACGAGTTGGCGGCCGGACGGCTCATCCGGATCGCCGCGTGCGACGACACCACGGAGTACGAGCTCCTCGCGGAGTCCGTGGACGCGGTGAGAATGCACCGCACGGCGTCCACGCTCTTCACGCCGGTGGCCTGAGCGAACTCCGGTGGGCGGACGGTCCGTACGGTCGCCGCGGCTCGCCGGTTCACGTGGCCCGCGGGCGCTCCGTACCGGTACGTTCCTGCTGCTCGCCACGTGGTCCCGTGCGCCGCCGACCGCGATCTGCCGCGCTTTCGCCGCACGTCACTTGCCCCCGCGAAGGCCGACCACCCACCGACTCGACGCCGCCCTCCTCACCCACCCAGGGGCGCGGGGAACTGCGCGACCAGCCCCCTCCGGCCCGCAGCCGCCCGACAACCGAAGGTGGCACCCCCCCTGGACGCCCGACGCCTCTCGGCACCAGCCAAGCCGCCCCCCACCCCATCCCGCCAGGCGGTCAATGGGGTGAATCGGTAGAATTCTGGCATGGCGGAGCGGCCGGTCGCGTCGGCGGCGCCCGAACTCGTCCTGGAGACCGACACCGGCTCCACGGTGATGAGCCCGGGCCACGATTACCACGTCGGACGCGACCCGTTGAGTGACATCGTCATCGACGATGCCCGGGTCTCGTGGCACCACGCGGTGCTGCGACCCGAGGCCGGCCATTGGACCATCGAGGACGAGAACAGCACCAACGGCACCTACGCCGACGGCCGCCGCGTCCATGAATGGGACGTCGGCCCCGGCAGTGTCATCCGCTTCGGCAGCCCCTCCGACGGCCCCTGCGCGGTCCTGCTGGGCCTGCCCACCCCCGAACGCCCCTCCGCCGTGTCGATGCCCGGCCTGACCGGCACCTTCCGGCAGCCCACCGCCGTCCGCCCGCTGCCCACCCGCACCGTCCGCATCGGCCGCGCGGACGACAACGACCTCGTCGTCGACGACCTCGTCGTCTCCCGCCACCACGCCGAACTGCGCGCCCTGCCCGACGGCGGCTACGAGATCGTCGACCTCGGCAGCCACAACGGCACCTACCTCAACGGCCGCCCCCTCACGAGCGCCCGCCTCGGCCCCGGAGACATCGTCGGCATCGGCCACTCGGCGTTCTGCCTCGTCGGCGACACGCTCCAGGAGTACGTCGACACCGGTGAGGTCTCCCTCGACGTCCAGGACCTCACCGTCGCCGTCGACCACGGCCGCAAGACCCTTCTCGACCACGTGTCCTTCCCGGTCGGCGAGAAATGCCTGCTCGCCGTGGTCGGCCCGAGTGGCGCCGGAAAGTCCACCCTCCTGAACGCCCTCACCGGCCAGCGCCCCGCCGACCACGGCACCGTCCTCTACGACGGCCGCGACCTGTACCGCGACTACGCCGAACTGCGCCAGCGCATCGGCCTGGTCCCGCAGGACGACATCCTGCACGCCCAGCTGACCGTCCGCAGCGCCCTGTCCTACGCCGCCGAACTGCGCTTCCCGCAGGACACCGTCAAGGCCGAACGCCGCGCACGGGTCGACGAGGTGATCCGGGAACTCGGCCTGGAGCAGCGCGCCGGACAGCCCGTGCACAGCCTCTCCGGCGGCCAGCGCAAGCGGGTCAGCGTGGCCCTGGAGCTGCTCACGAAACCCTCCCTGCTCTTCCTGGACGAACCGACCTCCGGTCTCGACCCCGGCATGGACCGCTCGGTGATGCACATGCTGCGCGGCCTGGCCGACGACGGCCGCACGGTCATCGTGGTCACCCACAGCGTCCTGAGCCTCGACGTCTGCGA
The DNA here is from genome assembly GCF_000383655.1 of Streptomyces sp. 351MFTsu5.1. Classification (NCBI taxonomy): domain Bacteria; kingdom Bacillati; phylum Actinomycetota; class Actinomycetes; order Kitasatosporales; family Streptomycetaceae; genus Streptomyces; species Streptomyces sp. 351MFTsu5.1. The sequence goes on from NZ_KB911787.1 coordinate 180,469, forward strand.
CCGCCTCCTGGTCCTCGCCCCCGGCGGCCGGATCGCCTACTACGGCCCGCCCGAGGACGCCCTGCCCTACTTCGGCTTCACCCAGTGGCCCGAGGCCTTCGAGGCCTTCGAAGGCGACCAGGACCGCGACTGGGCGGGCGACTTCCGGCTGTCGGCCTTCCAGCACCAGTACGTCACCGAGGCCACCGCCCAGCCCCGCACCCCCCGCTCGGAACCGGTCATCATCGCGCCGCCGCCCAGGCCCCGCAGCCGGGGCGCCCAGCTCGGCACCCTGATCCGCCGCTACGCCGCGGCCCTGAGCGCCGACCGCACCTTCCTCGCCATCATGATCGCCCTGCCGTTCGTCATGGGTGCCATGGCCCGGGCCCTCGCGGGCAGCCGGCTCACCCAGGACACCGCGATGAACGCGCTGCTCATCCTCTGCGTCGGAGGCGTCCTCACCGGCGCCGCCAACGCGGTGCGCGAGCTGGTGAAGGAGCGGGGCATCTACCAGCGCGAACGAGCCGTCGGCCTGTCCAGATCGGCGTATCTGATGTCGAAGGTCGTGGTGCTGGGCACGATCACCGTCGTCCAGGCGGTCGTGCTGACCCTGGTCGCCCTGCTCGGCGTCGACCTCAACGCGCCCGGCGGCGAAGGTGTGTTGATGCCGCCCCTTGTCGAGATCACCATCGCCGTCGCCCTGTTGGCGTTCACCGCGATGATGCTCGGCCTGCTCGTCTCCGCGCTGGTGCGCAAGGAGGAGGTGACGATGCCGCTGCTCGTCCTGCTCGCCATCGTCCAAGTGGTCTTCTGCGGCGCCCTGCTGAAGCTCCACGGCGTGCCGGGCCTGGAGCAGCTGTCCTGGCTCGTGCCCTCGCGCTGGGCGCTCGGCGCGATGGCCGGCACCATCGGCCTCGCCCGGATCGTGCCCGGCGACCTCACCGGGGATCCGCTGTTCAAGCACTCGGCGGGCGTGTGGCTGCTGAACATCGGCATGCTGGTGGTGCTCTCCGTGCTCTTCGGCCACCTCGTCTCGCGGCTGCTGCGCCGCCACGAACCCGCGGTCATGCGGAAGTAGGCCGCCCATGACGAGCCCCGGATTCCTGCCCACCCATGTAGTCCCCGGCCCCGGCATGCCCGCCTGGGAGGTACCCGACCCGGCCCGCCCCACCGTCCCCCTGGACCCGCTGCTGCCCGTGCAGCTGCTGGAGCGGCGCGGCGACTGGGCGTACGTCCTGTGCGCCAACGGCTGGGCGGCCTGGGTCGACGGCCGTCAGCTGATCGCCGTACCGCAGGACCCGCCCGCCCCCGAGAGCCCGCTCACCCGTGCCGCCGACCCGCGCCCCCTGCTGGCCCGCGCCGCCGACGCGCTGGCGCGCTACCGGGCCGCCGTCGAGGAGCTGGCCGACGGCGGGCTGGACGGGGAGGCCTTCCGCGGGCGCACCCGGGGGCTGCGGGCCGGGGTGATCGTCGACGGAGAGCACGTGTGGCTGTACGACGCCGCGCACGGGCGCTGGGTGTACGCGGAGGGGACCCGGCTCAGCACCTACGCCACCGACGAGGGGCCACAGGCGGGCGGTCACGCCCCCACCGAGGTGGCGCAGGCGGGCGGGCACGTCCCGACCGAGGTGGCGCAGGCGGGCGGGCACCCTCCGACGCAGGTCGTGACGCGCGATGGCCCGTGAGACCAGCCTCTTCGCCGGCCGTCCCTCCGAGCTGGTGGGCCGGCAGGTCGCGAGCTACCGGATCGAGCAGGAGATCGGCCGGGGCGGCATGGCCGTCGTCTACCGGGCCCGGGACCTGCGCCTGGACCGCACGGTGGCGCTGAAACTGCTGGCCCCCGAGCTCGCCCGCAACGACACCTTCCGCAACCGCTTCAGCCACGAGTCCCGGGTGGCGGCCGCGATCGACCACCCGCACATCGTGCCCGTCTTCGAGGCAGGCGAGACGGACGGCGTGCTGTACATCGCCATGCGGTACGTCGCCGGCAGCGACCTGCGTCATCTCCTGGACCGGCAGGGCCCGTTGGCGCTGCCCACCGCGCTGCGGATCGCCGCGCAGGTCGCCTCCGCGCTCGACGCGGCCCATGAGCACGGGCTCGTCCACCGCGACGTGAAGCCCGGCAACATCCTGGTCGCACGCGGCACCGACAGCGACCATCCCGAGCACACCTACCTCACCGACTTCGGCCTCACGAAGAAGTCCCTGTCGCTGACCGGGTTCACGACGGTCGGCCAGTTCGTCGGCACGCTCGACTACGTGGCCCCCGAGCAGATCTCCGGCCGCCCGGTCGACGGCCGCTGCGACGTCTACGGGTTCGCCTGCGTGGTCCACGAGACCCTCACCGGCCACCCGCCCTTCCGCCGCGACGACGACATGGCCCTGCTGTGGGCCCACCAGTACGACGAACCCCCGGCGATCTCCCGGTCCCGCCCCGGCCTCCCCGCCGGCCTCGACGACGTCTTCGCCAGAGCCCTGGCCAAGACCCCGGACGACCGCCACGACTCCTGCCTCTCCTTCGTCGCAGCCCTCCGCTCGGCGGCAACAGGCGACCGGGTGCCACCGGCACCGGCTGTACGGGCCGCAGAAGCGGACGAGGTACGACCGAAGCCGCCACCCCTCTGGGCCCGCCCGGTGATCCGGGAGCGCTAGTCAGCCCTGCCCCAGGCCGTCCAGCGGCACCCGCCGGGCCCGTATCGTGCGGTGGCTGATGCGCCAGTCCCCGGTGCCGACGCGGACGACGACGTCCTCGTAGCCGACCGACCCGCACGAGCCGTTCGCCATGACCGCCAGCCCCTTGGAACGCGCACGCACCCGGCCGGCCGACAGCTCCTCGACCACCACGTTCGTCACGTGGTGCGCCACCGGGTTCCGCACGATCAACTCGGTGACGTCCAGGCGGTCCTCGAGCGTCAGCGCCATGTGCTGCCCCTTCCTCGACTGAGCCTGAGCCTGAGCCGACCCTCCCACGCCCGGCCTCACCCGGCGCCCGCTTTGATCTCCCCTTTGCGTCGGACCGGTCGGGCCAGCAGTGCGCCCAGGAAGCCGGTGACCAGGCCCCACAAAGCGCCGAGGGCGACCGCGGTGCCGAGTTCCGGCTTCAGGAACAGCTGTCCGCCCAGTCCGCCGCCGAGGTCGCCGATGCCGAGGACCGACAGGCCGAACTGCGCGGAGATCCGGCACGGCAGGCAGATCATCAGGACGGTGAGGGCGAGGGCGAGGGCCAGGTGGAGCCCGTGGCGCCAGGCGGGGACGCGGGCGGGGGAGCGGGCCGCCATCAGGAAGGCGACCGCGAGCAGCAGGACCGCGTCGAGGACCAGGAGCCACCAGGCCCGGCCGTCGTGTTCGGCGAGTGTGCGCAGATTGAGCGCCTGGGTGTCCTTCGACCGCAGCACCTCGTCCAGGACGTGCGGCATGGGCAGTCCGAAGGGCCCCTGCACCCTGCCGTTCCAGGTGGCGCCGAGACCGATCGTCAGGGCGAGCCACACCAGGTTCGGCATACCGAGCAGGATCACCGCGAAGGTCTCCGGCACATGGCCCCGGGTCACGGCCACGACCAGGGCGACGAGGGTGCCGAGGACGACGTACGCGAGGAGCAGGATCACCATGGCGTGCGCCGCCGGCCGCACCGACTCCTGGAACGGCAGCAGTCGGCCGGGCAGGGGAGCCCGGCGCGACACCAGCAGCGCCAGGACCAGCACCCCGGCCAGCCACAGCAGGCCGAAGAACAGGGTCGGCAGCACGTCGGTCGTGAAGCCGACCTCGGGTGAGACCCCGAACAGATCGCCCAGGTCACCGAGCGTGTCGTCGCCGAGGGAGAGCTTGAACGTCTGCCGGGCCGTGAACGCCAGTACGACGAGTGCCACCAGCCACAGCACGGCGATCCTGGCGGCCCACCCGGCCAGTTCCCGGCCGCCGGCGACCGCGCGGTGCCGCAGCGGCCGCAGGAACCCCGCGCCGAGCACCAGCGCTCCGGTGAGGGTGACGGAGAGCGGGATCACGGTCAGTCCGGCCTTGCTGTCCGCAAGCCCGCCCGCGCTGCCGGACAGCTTCACGGTGCCGCCGACGGCCGTGACCACGGTCGCCATGACGACCCGCGGGAACGCCCCGTCCGGGAGATCCGCCGCACCCGCCCCCCACAGCCCGAGCGCGGCCACCAGCACCATCGCGGCCAGGGCGCCCAGCACCGCGGCCACGGCCTGCACCCAGCCGTGCCGAGCGACGACTGCCTGGTCGGTGGGGAAGAGGGGGCTCACCCCGCCACGCTAAGCAGCCCCGCGACCGCTCGCCTGCCGGGAGGTCCGTCCGCGTCCGCTTGCGGGCGGCGGCGGACCGGTGCAGACAATAGGTATGTCGCGGAGAAATGCGGCCGAATCGGGGCATTGGATCGCGCGCCGCAGGAGTCCCGCGCCGGGAAGAAGAGCTCGTGAGCGTCGAACCGCCGTCGTCGGGCCGGCCCACCGGGCCGCCCTCGGGCCCGCTGTCGGGTCCCTCGCAGCCGCCTTCGGGCCCGCCCTCACAGCCGCCCTCGGGCCCGCCGTCCCAGCCCCCGGGCGGCTCCGGAGGCACCTCCGCCCCCGAGCCCCGCCGCCCCTGGTGGGGATCGGCACCCAGGGTCGCGCTGATCGCGGCCGCGGTCGTCGCCGCCGTGGTCCTCGCGGTGGTCTTCACCCGTTCCGGCGGGGGTTCCGGCACGGCCGGGGGCAACGGCGAGATCTTCCTCCAGGCCGCCGGAAAGACAGGCCCCGAGCCGTTCACCGAGTCGACCGCGAAGGACAGCTCGATCCCGCCCGTCAGCGCCTCCCCGGCCGGCCCGTCCGAGCAGGCGAACGCCGTCCGCGGCGTGGACGGCTCCGCTCCGGGTCTCTACGGCGGCACCCGCAACGTCTCCAGCTGCGACGTCGAGAAGCAGGTCAGGGCCCTCCAGGCGGACCCCGCCAAGAACGGCGCCTTCGCCGCGGTGGCCGGTGTACGGCCGTCCGAGGTCCCGGCTTTCCTGCGCGGGCTCACCCCCGTCCAGCTGCGCATGGACACCCGCGTCACCAACCACGGCTACCGCGACGGCGCCGCCACCAGCTACCAGGCCGTCCTCCAGGCCGGCACCGCCGTCCTCGTCGACGACCGCGGAGTGCCCCGCACCCGCTGCGCCTGCGGCAACCCGCTGACCCCGCCGATCGCCCAGCAGACCGCGCCGAAGCCCACCGGCGACACCTGGTCGTCGTACCGCCCCTCGAACGTGGTCGTGGTCGCGCCCTCGACGACGGTCATCAACGTCTTCGTGATCTACGACGCCGACCACCACGACTGGATCGGCAGGCACCGCGGCGACACCGGCCACAAGGACCACAAGGTGGAGCCGCCGGTACGCCCCTCGCCCTCGGTGACCGTGACGACACCCACACCGCCGACGAGTCCCGGCACCTCGACCTCGCCGTCCTCCCCGCTGCCCTGTGTCTCCCTGCCGCCCGGCGTCGGCGGCACCCCGTCCGCACCCCCCTCAGGTTCCGCGAGCCCGTGCCCGCCGAGCTCCAGCGCCCCGTCCTCGTCGCCCCCGTCCTCGTCACCCCCGAGCCCGCCGTCCTTGCAGCCGCCCAGCAGTGCGTCCTCGGGTGAGCAGCCGCTCGCACCCGACTCCTCGGCCCCGGAGTCCCCGGTGGTGTGACGCGTCTCCAAGACTGCGCCGCGTGGCTCGGGGTACGAGCACTGGTGCAGCAGCGTCCGGCCAGTCCGGCATCCGAGAGAGAAACGCATGATCGAGCACCTGGACGGGGCAGTGATACCGACTGGTTTCGACGTGCCCGTCGAGCCGCTACGGCAGGCGGCGCACTACACGGGCGAGCCGGGATGTATCGCCGAGGCCCGCGCTTTCGCCGCGCACTTCCTCGGCCGGCTCAAGACCGAGTGGTGCGCGACCATCGACGAGCGTGCGCAGGAGGAGGTGCTCCTCGTGGTGAGCGAACTGGTCACCAACGCCGACCGGCACAGCAACGGGCCGTACATCCTCGAACTGGAGGGCACCGACAGCGCGGTCGTCGTCACGGTCTACGACAGCAGCGCCGCACTGCCGCGCCGGTTCCCCCGTGATCCCGAGCGGATCGGTCGGCACGGTCTGGAGATCGTGCACGTCCTCGCGCGGGAGGTGGCGGCGGAACGCGTACCTGTGGGCAAGCGGGTCCGCGCCGTGCTCGGCCTCGGCGAGAAGAACTGACGACACGGACTGGGAAGACAACTGACAGAGCGGGTGCCGTCCAGGGACGACACCCGCTTCGCTGTGCGCTCGGACGCCCGAGCCGCGCGCTCTCGTCAGGCGCAGCCCAGCTCGCCCAGCATGCCCTCGCGCAGCCGCGTGATGATCCGCTTGATCAGCCGGGACACATGCATCTGGGAGCAGCCGAGCCGCTCACCGATCTCCGACTGGGTGGCCTCCTCCACGAACCGCATGTGGATGATCTCCCGGTCGCGGTCGCTGAGCTCGGCCATCAGGGGGGCCAGCGACTGGAAGTCCTCGACGAGCCGCAGCCCGTCCTCCTCCACGCCGATGAAGTCGGCCAGCACCGACTCGCCGCCCTCGGGTCCGTCGCCGGTCAGGGCGGCGTCCAGGGAGGAGGAGTTGTAGCCGTTCGAGGCGATCTGCGCCTCGACGACCTCCTTCTCGGAGATGTTCATCAGGGTGGCGAGTTCGGCCACGGACGGGTCCCGGTCCAGGCGGCTCGCGAGTTCCTCGCGCGCCTTGGCCAGCTCGACGCGCAGCTCCTGGAGGCGTCGGGGGACGTGCACGGCCCAGGTGGTGTCACGGAAGAACCGCTTGATCTCGCCGACGATGTAGGGCAGCGCGAACGACGTGAACTCGACCTCGCGCGACACCTCGAAGCGGTCGATCGCCTTGATCAGGCCGATCATGCCGGTCTGGACGATGTCCTCCATGTCGTCGCCGCGGCCCCGGAACCTGCCGGCCGCGAACCGCACGAGGGACATGTTCATCTCGATGAGGGTGTTGCGCGCGTACTGGTACTCGTGCGTGCCCTCCTCGAGTTCCGTGAGGCGCTGGAAGAACTGGCGGGACAGCTCCCGCGCGTCCCGCGGGGCCACGGCCCGCGGTTCCTGGACTCCCGGCAGCGGTGTCCCACCCGTCCTGGTCCCGCTGGCGTGCCCGGCGACCTCTGTCTCCGGGCGGTTCACGGCGGTGACGGCGGTATGCATTGCCTCTCCCACGAAAGTCACGGCTCGACGTCTGCCTCTTCGGCCTCGGTTGTCTCGGGTGCTGAAAGCGATCAGCGGCCACCGGGTACCCGGAACGCACGGACTTATGCGTCACCGGGCCACCGGCTTCACGAAACCAGCCCGCAGCTCCCTCACCCTGCGCATACCCGTGGAGTGACGACGCACGCCCGCTGGGTTCGCCGACGGCGAAAAATCGCTGGTCGCGACCGGTGTGACCGTCAAGAGAGGCGTGGGACGGCGCGCTTTCGAGCAGCCGCGTCCGCACCATGTGGCCGGATCTCGCCACTCGGGCGGCGGGATCCGACATGTCCACTCAGGGCGGAACGCCGTCCCCTTCCCCTCGCCGCCGTGCCACCTAGGCTGATCAGGTGAGCAACGAAGCGCCGAACCAAGCCCGCGTCATCCCCCTGCGCCCGCACCCCGCGCGCCCGGGGACCGCCCGCCCGGTGTCCGAACGCCCCGCCCCGGCACCGCCGCGTCCGATCGCCCCCGCGGACCCCGCCCCGAGCCGGGCCAGGGAACCCCTGTGGCGCGACCTCGTCGGGGACGTCCTGCGCCGTGAGCGCCTCGCGCAGGAGCGCACGCTCAAGGACGTCGCCGACGCGGCCCGGATCTCGATGCCCTACCTCTCCGAGGTGGAGCGCGGCCGCAAGGAGGCCTCCTCCGAGGTCCTCGCGGCCGCCGCCCACGCCCTGGGCCTCGGCCTCGGCGATCTGCTCTCCCTGGCCCAGGGCGAGCTCACCCGGCACTCCGCCCGCGGCCGCCGCGCGCTGCCGGGATCGTCGTACGACGGGATGTGCCTGGCGGCCTGACGCCGCAGCCGGCGCCTCAGACCCCCACGAGGCGCCGGCTCACCACCTCGTCGGCCAGCCCGTACGCCACCGCTTCCTCGGCCGTGAACACCTTGTCGCGGTCCATGTCGGCGCGCAGGGTGGCGATGTCGTGGTGGGTGTGCCGGGTCAGTACCTCCTCCACCTGGGAGCGGATGCGGACCATCTCCTTGGCCTGGAGGGCGAGGTCGGAGATCGAGCCGCGGTTGCCGCCGGAGGCGGGCTGGCCGAGCAGCACACGCGCGTGCTCAAGGACCAGCCGACGCCCGGGATCTCCGCCGGCCAGCAGGACGGCCGCGGTGGAGGCCGCCTGACCCACACAGAGCGTGGAGATCGGCGCCTGCACGAAGGTCATGGTGTCGTAGATCGCCATCAGCGAAGTGAACGATCCGCCGGGCGAGTTGATGTAGATCGCGATCTCGTTCTCCGGAGCCGACGCCTCCAGGTGCAGCAGCTGCGCGATCACCACGTTGGCCACGCCGTCGTCGATCTCGGTGCCGAGGAATATGATCCGCTCGGACAGCAGACGGCTGAACACGTCGGAGGAGCGCTCGCCGTGCGCGGTCCGCTCGACGACGTACGGAATCGTGTAGTTCGCCATGGTCACAGTCCCATCCGTCGCCTGGAGGCGGTCGGGCGGACGTCCCCGAGGGAGTCCAGGACCCGGTCCACCATGCCGTACTGCCTGGCCTCCTCGGCCGTGAACCAGCGGTCGCGGTCGCCGTCCCGCGCGATGCTCTCCGGGCTCTGGCCCGTGTTCTCGGCGAGCAGCCGCTCCATGGTCCGCTTGCTGTGCTCCAGGTTCTCCGCCTGGATCTCGATGTCGGCGGTGGTGCCACCGATGCCCGCCGAGCCCTGGTGCATCATGATCCGCGCGTGCGGCAGGGCGTACCGCTTGCCGGGTGCGCCGGCGCAGAGCAGGAACTGGCCCATGCTCGCGGCGAAACCCATGGCGAGCGTCGACACGTCGTTGGGGATGAGCCGCATCGTGTCGTAGATGGCGAGCCCGGCGTACACCGAGCCGCCGGGGCTGTTGATGTACAGGCTGATGTCGGTGCGCGGGTCCTCGGCGGACAGGATCAGCAGCTGGGAGCAGACCCGGTTCGCGGAGACCTCGTCGACCTGGGTGCCCAGCAGCACGATGCGCTGGGCGAGCAGCTGGGTCGCCAGGTGGTCGTCGAAGCGGCTGGGAGGGGTGTCCCCCTCCTCGGCCCGGATGGTGGTCATGGGCGGTCCTCGGGGTCGTAGGGATGCCGTCGGATCCACTGTTGACCTGGGACGTCGCCCCGATGCGTTTTCTCTGCCCGGAGCAGATTCGCCACGGGCAGAGCGCGGGCCCCGGTGCGTGGCCCGGGGGAGCGCTCAGTCCTTGTCGCGCAGTTGCCGGAAGAACGCCCGGACGTCCTCCACCAGCAGGTCGGGCTCCTCCATCGCCGCGAAGTGGCCGCCCCGGCCGAGCTCGGTCCAGCGCACGATGTTCTCCGTGCGCTCCGCCCTGTGCCGCAGCGGGATCTGGAGCTCCGCGGGGAAGAGGGCGAGGGCGGTGGGCGCGGTCGAGGGCGCGGTGGGCCGGGCCGCGCGGTCGCCGTCGGCGTGGGCCCGTTCGTAGTAGATCCGGGCGGCCGAGGCGGCTGTCCCGGTCAGCCAGTACAGCATCACGTCGGTCAGCAGGCGGTCCCGGTCCACGGCCTCCTCGGGCAGCTCCGCCGAGTCCGTCCACGCCTGGAACTTCTCGACGATCCAGGCGAGTTGGCCGACCGGGGAGTCGGTGAGCGCGTACCCGACGGTCTGCGGCCGGGTGGAGTTCAGCACGGCGTACCCGGTGCCCTCGCTCGACCAGTCGCGCCACCGGCGCCACGACTCGAGGGTCCGCTCCCGCTCCGCGGGCTCCAGCGCGGCGAGCTCCTCCTGGGTCGGCTCCCGGGTCGCCTGCGCGCCCGGCAGCAGGGTGAGGTGGACGCCGACGACCCGCCCGGGGTGGGCCCGGCCCAGCTCCCGGGAGATCGCGGCGCCCCAGTCCCCGCCGTGCGCGCCGAACCGCTCGTAGCCGAGGCGGGTCATCAGCTCGGCCCAGGCGTCCGCGATCCGGCCCCCCTCCCAGCCGGTGTCCGCGGGCGGTCCGGACAGTCCGAAGCCCGGAATGCTCGGCACGACGACATGGAAGGCGTCGGCCGGGTCCCCGCCGTGCGCCGCCGGATCGGTCAACGGGCCCACCACGTCCAGGAACTCGACGATCGAGCCCGGCCAGCCGTGCGTGAGGATCAGCGGGGTGGCGTCCGGCTCGGGGGAGCGGACATGGGCGAAGTGGACGGTCGTCCCGTCGATGACGGTCGTGAACTGCGGCCACGCGTTGAGCTCGGCCTCGGCCGCGCGCCAGTCGTAGGAGTGCCGCCAATGGTGCACGAGTTCGCGCAGATAGGCGGCCGGGACGCCGTACGCCCAGCCGGTGGCCGAGAGATCGTCCGGCCAGCGGGTGCGGTCGAGCCGGTCGTGGAGGTCGTCGAGGTCACGCTGCGGGATGTCGACACGGAACGGCGTGATGCGGTCGGTTGACGTCATACGGGGATGCTAGGTCGCACCGGTGTATGAGCCACCTGGATCAGCCGGCCCCCCGACCGATGAGTTCCGCGTCAAGGGCCGGTCCACAGAGATGACCGCACCACGTCTCCTCAGGAGGAACCCATGGCGAGCAGGCCTTTCACCACGTGTCTCTGGTTCGACGGCCAGGCCGAGGAAGCCGCGCACTTCTACGTCTCGGTCTTCAAGGACTCCACCGTAGGGCGGGTCACCCACTACCCCGAGGGCGCGATGCAGCCCGCCGGGACCGTCCTGACGGTCGACTTCACGGCCAACGGGCAGCACTTCGTCGCCCTCAACGGCGGACCGCAGTTCAAGTTCACCGAAGCCGTCTCCTTCCAGATCTTCTGCGCGGACCAGGAGGAGATCGACTACTACTGGGCCAAGCTCACCGAGAACGGCGGCGAGCCCGGCCCCTGCGGCTGGCTCAAGGACCGCTACGGACTGTCCTGGCAGGTCGTGCCCGAGGGGCTCGCCGACATGGTGGCCGACCCGGACCCGGAGAAGGCGGCCCGGGTCACCAAGGCGTTCATGGCGATGGGCAAGTTCGACGTCGCCGCCCTGGAGAAGGCGTACGCGGGCGAGTGAGCGTCAGTCGGCGGGCGTCCGGCCGATCACCCGGGTGATCTCCCGGGCGATCCGCAGGATGCCGGGGGAGCGGACCGGGCACGGCCGGGGTGTGGACGTCGTCGGTGCCAGGCAGAAGTGCAGGTAGTCCTTGTCCAGGTGGAGGGCGGTCCGGTCGCGGTCCGGCTGGGTGCAGTAGACCGGGTGCTCCTTCTCGTACGCGGTGCAGGGCAGGTACTGCACCCAGGACCAGCGGGCCCCGGCGGGCGCCACCGTGGCCCCCGCGTCGGCCACCACGTCCCCCGAGGCGGCCGCCTGCTCCTCGTACAGCTGGTTCACGCGCCGGACCCGGTCGGGGGTGATCGGGTCCGGGCCCTGCGCCACCCACACGATGCGCGGCCGGTGCTCCCCGCCCGCCGCGGCGATCTGACCGGTCAGTCTCCGCAGGTCCGCCCGGTACCTGCTGAAGTACCTCTGCGGCGCGCCGGCATGGCTGATCCCGTCCATGCACCAGGTGTAGCCCCACGCGTTGCCCCAGAACTGCATCACCACGTAGTCCGGGTGCAGGGCCCGGACCAGCGCGGCCGCCTTGTCCCGGTCGGGCACCAGCGACTTCTTGCCGGTGCCCTCCAGGTAGTCGCACAGGGTCGTGCCCGAGTACGGCGCGCTCGTGTACGTCGCCCGCAGGTCGCGGCGCAGCTCCTGCCCGAGCACCCGCTGCGCCTCCATGGCGAGGGAGTCGCCGAGATAGAGCACGCGCGGGGCGACGACCTCGGGGGCGGCGCCCGGGGAGGCCTGTGAGCCGGTGCCCGGGGAGGCCTGGGAGCGCTGGTGCGTCGTGGCCGCACGCGGGACGTCCGGGGTCGGCGGGGCCTTCTCCGGCCCGTCCGAGGGGTCGCTGCACGCGCCGAGCAGCAGCACTCCGGTCAGCACCGCCACGAGCCACGGTCTCCGCATGTGCGACTCCCGCCCCGGTCGCCGAGAAACGGTTCCCCAGGCAAGCACAGCCGGGGGCAAGGGGGAAGACGCCCGGACCGGTTCAGCCGGCGCCTTCGCCAGGCTTGTCCAGGAACTCCAGCAGGTCGGCCAGCGGCAGCGGCTTGGTCAGATGGGCGTCGAATCCGGCCGCCGCGGACAGCGCCCGGTCCGTGCCCCGGCTGAAGCCGGAGACCGCGATCAGACGCGGCCGCCCGCCCTCCGGCCGGGCCCGCAGCCGTCGGGCCACGGTGTGCCCGTCCATGTCCGGCAGCCCCAGATCGCACAGCACGACGTCGAAGAACCGGCTCTCCGCCGCGGCGAGCGCGTCCGTACCGGTGTGCACGGTCGTCACGTCGTGGCCCTGCCGCTCCAGCAGGGTGTGATAGGTCGCGGCCAGGTCCTCGTTGTCCTCCACGATCAGGACGGACAACCGCGGGGGCGCCGGACGATTCGTGAACCGGGGCACTCTCGGGGCCGGGGAGGCGAGGACCGGCAGCGCCACCGTGAACGTCGCCCCCTTGCCGGGCCCGTCGCTGTGCGCGCCGATGCGGCCGTGGTGCAGCTCCACGATCGTCCGGGCGACGGCGAGCCCGAGACCCAGGCCCTCCGGGGTGTCGGGTCCGGCGGGGGCCGCCCGCATGAACACCCCGAACAGCTCTTCGGCCTGGCCGGGCTCGAACCCGATGCCGTCGTCGCGCACGGTCAGCCGCGCCTCGTCGCCCCCGGCCACCAGCTCCACGTCGGTGCGCCCGCCCGGCCGGGTGTACTTGAGCGCGTTCGACAGCAGGTTCGTCAGCACCTGCGCGAGCCGCAGCCGGTCGCCGTCCACGACCAGGGGCGCCGCGGGCAGTCGTACGTCGAGCGTGCGGCCGTCGTGCGCGAACAGGCCACGGATGTCCGCGCAGGCCCCCTCGACGACCGAACGCACGTCCACCGGCTCCCGCACCAGCTCCAGGCGCCCGGTCACCGCCCGTGTGCCGTCCAGCAGGTCGTTGCTCATCCGGGCGAGCGTGCCGAGCTGCCGTTCCAGGACGCCGAGCGCCGGATGCCCCTCGGGCATGTCCAGGGCGAGCAGTTCGGTGGCGGCGGTCGCGGCCGCGAGGGGGTTGCGCAGCTCGTGGGAGAGCGTGGCGATGAACCGGTCCTTGGCCCGCTGCTCCTCCCGCAGCCGGCGCCCCGCCGTGTCCAGCTCGGTGTTGGCCCGGCTCAGCTGCTCGTTCACCTCGCGGATCTCCCGCGCGCGGACGAACAGGTCGATCTCCATGCCCTCCGCGCGCATCTGCGCGTCGGCGACCGCCCGCCGCTGCTCCCGCCCCACCCGCCGCAGGTGCACGAACTCCGTGACGTCCTCGACCCGGTGCACGACATGGGTCACCCGCCCCTCGTCGTCCAGGACCGGCGCGTTGACCGGGCTCCAGTACCGCTCGGCGAAGACACCCTCCTCGGCCGTCGGGATGTCGTAGCGCTGAAGGGCCATCGTGTCCGTACGACCGCTCGCCACGACCGTCTCCAGGGAGCGCCGCAGATTGGCCACGCCGTCGGCGGTGGGGTCCCCGGGGTTGTCCGGGAACACGTCGAAGACCGGCCGCCCGACGATGGAGCGGTCGGTGCGGGTGGCCGTCAGGTAGGCGCGGTTGGCCTCGACGATGACGAAGTCGGGGGTGAGGACCAGCAGCGGGGAGAGCAGGGAGTCGAACAGGCGCCGGAAGTCCGGGGCGTCGGACATGGGCGGACCTCCTGGCCGGGGGGACGTCGGGGATCGGGGCGGACGTCGGGCATTGAGGCGGACGTCAGGGATCGAGGCGGTAGCCGTAGCCGCGGAGCGTGGTGATCCGTGGTGCGGGGGCGGGGAGGCCTGCGAGTTTGCCGCGCAGCCGGTACACGTGCTCGACGACGGTCGCGGGCTGGTGCCAGGACGCGCCCCAGATCCGCTCCAGGAGCTGGTCCGCGGAGAAGACCCGGCCGGGCGCCCCGGCCAGCAGCTCCAGCAGGGCGAACTCCTTGGGGCGCAGCGTGAGCGGGATGCCGTTGACGGAGGCCTGCCGTGCGGCCGTGTCGATCGTCAGGGCGCCGGCCCGGACCACCGTCGGTGCGTCCGGGGGCTGCGAGCGGCGCAGCACGGCGTGGATGCGGGCGACCAGCTCCCGCTGCGAGAACGGCTTGACCAGGTAGTCGTCGGCGCCGATCTCGAGCCCCGCGACCCGGTCCGCCTCCGCGCTCCGGCCCGAGACGACGATCACCGGGAGCCGGCTCGTGGAGCGCAGCGCCCGCAGCAGTTCCAGTCCGCTGCCGTCGGGAAGACCGAGGTCCAGGACGGCCAGGTCGACACCGCTCTCGTACAGCACGGACTTACCGGCGCGGGCGTCCATGGCCCAGGTGACGGTGAATCCGGCCCGCTCCAGATAGGAACGGCACATCAGTGCGAAGTCGGGATCGTCCTCGATCAGGGCGAGGTGCGGGCGCATTCCCCCTCACCCGGCCCGCCCGGAACCCGCCCGTTGTGCCGCTGATGAGCGGGCGTTGATGCCCAGACCATGTGGTGAAGGTAGAACAGGAGACACCACGGTTCAAGGGGGGAGCCGCCCGGGGGAGTTCCGGCGCGGACACGTGCGGTGCGGGGATGTCGGCACCTGCGCACGTGTCCGCGCCGGAGCACGGACCCGGCCGGACCGGCAGACACGACGGCCGGAGACGCCGCCCGCTGACCGGGATCCTCCTGCTCGGCAAGACCGTCGCCCCGCGCCAGGCGGGGATCCCGTGCCCCTCGACACCCGCCGTCCCCGGCACCGGCCTGCGCGCTTCTCCGGGCCGCCCGTGCACCGGGCGCCCCGCTTCGACGCGCGCTCGGGCGGACCGGTGACTAGCGTGAGGAACCGGACCTGCCACCGATTCGGGAAGGCCGCGATCATGGCCGTACGACCTGAGGGAACCCCCTGCTGGGCCGATGCGATGTTCGGCGACGTCGAGGGAGCCAAGAGCTTCTACGGAGACGTCCTCGGCTGGACCTTCGGCGAGTCGTCGTCGGAGTACGGCAACTACACCCAGGCCTACGCCGCGGGGAAGGCCGTGGCCGCCGTCGTCCCGCCCATGCCCGGCCAGGAGGGGCAGTCGCAGTGGTGCCTGTACCTCGCGTCACCGGACGCGGCCGCGACCGCCGCCAGGATCCGTGAACACGGCGGCGAGGTGCTGATGGAACCCATGCAGGTGGGCGACTTCGGCACGATGTGCCTGGGCCGCGACCCGAGCGGGGTCGTCTTCGGTGTGTGGCAGGCGGGCGTCCACGAGGGGTTCGAGGCCCCGCCCGAGCAGCCGGGGGCGTTCTGCTGGGCCGAGGTCTACACCCGCGAGCCCGGGAAGTCCGACGCGTTCTTCCCGGCGGTGTTCGGCTACACCGCCAAGCAGATGGAGGACGACGCCATGGACTTCCGGATGTTCAACGTCGGCGACGACACCGTCCTCGGCCGCATGAAGATGGGTGACGAGTTCCCGCCCGAGGTCCCCGCGTACATCAACGTCTACTTCACCGTGGACGACTGCGACAACGCCGTCGCCCGCGCCACCGGGCACGGGGGCGTCCTGCGGTTCGGCCCGATGGACACCCCCTTCGGCCGTTTCGCGGCGCTCAGCGATCCGCAGGGCGCGAGCTTCTCGGTCATCGACGTGACGAGGACGCAGGGCGAGATCCCCAAGATCTCCGACGTGCCGTAGCCGCCCCGGGCCGGCCCGGACCTCGGCCGCTGTCGTCGCGGCGAGGACTGTCGTGCGCTCATGGCATGATCGGGCGCATGCGTGAACGACTGGTGGCCGCGTGCGACGGGGCTTCGAAGGGAAATCCGGGACCCGCGGCCTGGGCCTGGGTGCTTGCCGACGCGAGCGAGACCCCGGACCGCTGGGAGGCCGGCCCGCTCGGCAAGGCCACCAACAACGTCGCCGAACTGACCGCGCTGGAGCGGCTGCTGGCCGCGACCGACCCGGACGTGCCGCTGGAGATCCGGATGGACTCCCAGTACGCCATGAAGGCGGTCACCACCTGGCTGCCCGGCTGGAAGCGCAACGGCTGGAAGACCTCGGCGGGCAAGCCGGTCGCCAACCAGGACCTCGTGGTCCGCATCGACGAACTGCTCGACGGCCGCACGGTCGAGTTCCGCTACGTCCCCGCCCACCAGGTCGACGGCGACCCGCTCAACGACTTCGCCGACCGCGCGGCCAGCCAGGCGGCCGTCGTCCAGGAGCCCGCGAGCAGCGCCCTCGGCTCCCCGGTGCCACCGCCGTCGCCGGACACCCCGAAAGCCGACCGCCCCGCCCGGGCCAAGTCGCCCAGGCGGAGCGGTGGTTCGTCCTCAGGTTCGTCCGGTTCGTCCTCCCGCACGATCAAGGCCAAGTTCCCCGGCCGGTGCCTGTGCGGACGCTCCTACGCGGCGGGCGAGCCCATCGCCAAGAACGCCCAGGGCTGGGGGCACCCGGAGTGCCGTACGGAAGGGGCCGGTTAGCCCGCGGCGGTCAGATCACCGCCCCGCGCCACTCACCGGTCTCCCGGCCGCGCTCCTCGATGAACGTCTTGAAGCGCTCCAGGTCGCCCTTGGTCTGCCGCTTCACGAACCCGAGCTTGTCGCCGACCTTCTCGGTGATGCTGTCCGGGTGGAAGTCCATCTGGAGCATCACCTTGGTGTGGCCGTCGTCGAGCCGGTGGAAGGTGACTGCACCGGCCTGCTGGGCCTCACCGGCGATCGTGGTCCACGCGACCCGCTCGTCCGGGATCTGCTCGGTGATCTCGGCGTCGAACTCCCTGTGCACCCCGTTGACGTTGGTCACCCAGTGCGTGAGCGTGTCGGTCCGCTGCTCGATGCGCTCGACCCCGCTCATGAACTCGGGGAACGTCTCGAACTGCGTCCACTGGTTGTAGGCGGTGTGCACCGGCACGCCGACCTCGATGGATTCCTCGACCTGCGACACGGGTGAATCCCTCCTTCGTCCTCTCGGTGTGTACGGCGCGGGTACCGCACGCTCCGGAGGGCAAACCGGAGCAAGGAACTCCTATTCGGTGTCGAAGCTGTAGTGGCTCCTGTGGTCCAGAAGGTCGGAGGGCCGCACGTCGTTCCACGGCCGCATGGTCTCGTCGAGGTCGACGACATCCGGTGTGCCCGCGGCCGGCAGGTAACGGGAGTCCGGATGCCGCCGCTGCCACTGGGCCCACAGCTTGTCCACGTACGCGTGGTGCAGCCAGAACACCGGGTCGTTCGGGGAGACGCCGGTGGCCATCTGCCCGCCGACCCACACATGGACCCGGTTGTGCAGATTGACGCCGCGCCAGCCCTCCAGATGGTTGCGGAACCCGTCCGAGGCGCTGTTCCAGGGCGCCATGTCGTACGTCGTCATGGACAGCACCGAGTCCACCTCGGCGCGGGTCGGCAACTCCCGTACCCCGGCGCCGAGAGCGCGGCGGAGATACGTACGGCCGTCGACCCGCACGTTGATCGGCCAGTTGCCGCTGTCCGCGGCGAACGGGCCGTCCGTCACCCGCCCGTCCCGGCTGCGCCCGGTGCCGCCGAGGAAGTCGGGACCCCACAGCGAGGCACGGGGTGTGCGGTCGGTGCTCCAGTCCCAGTAGGGGAGCGTCACCGAGGGGTCCACCGACTGCAGGGCCTGCTCGAATTCGAGGAGGAATCTGCGGTGCCAGGGCAGGAAGGAGGGCGAACGGTGGCCGGTGCGCGGGCCGTTGTCGGTATCGGCCATGATGAAGCCGTTGTGCGTGGTGACGAAGGTGTCGTAGCGGCCGCTGCGCTTCAGCTCCAGGACGGCGGCGACGAACCGCCGCTTCTCGTCGGCGGTCAGGGTTGCCTGGTTCTTGCGGACGGTCATGTGCGGGTGCTCCAAAAGGGCTTACGGGGCGGTCAGTTGGCGGGGAACGGCAGCAGCCGTGCGCCCTGGAGCTCGTCGACGGCGGCGCGCGCGGCGGCGCGCGGGGTGGGCACCGGGTCGTAGTGGCTGACGACGCTGATCCAGGTTCCGTCGGCGTTCTGCATCAGGTGCAGCTCCACGCCGTCGACCGTGACGAGCCAGCCCCCGTGGTGACCGCCGGTGGACCGGCCCTGTATCCGGCGCCCCCGGTAGACCTCGTCGAAGGCCTGGGGGGAGCCGTGGTCGTGGCCCTCGGCGGACGCGCGCGGGGTGGCGACGGTCGCCGCGGCGAGGGCGGCCGTGGCGGTGAGCGCGGTACGGCGGGTGAGTTCCGGCATGCGGTGTACCTCCTGAGTTGACGGACTCCGCATGCCTATCGGCCCTGCCGAGAGCGGGAGAAATCGCTCGAGACGGGTTGGCTCTGATCCAGACAATTCCCTACATGTCGTAGAGCGTTGAACAAAGATGATCTTGCTGTGGAGAGGGCTTCCGGGAACCCGGACGGAGGAATTCCTTCGCCCGCCGACCCCGGATTCGATGATCCTTTGCGGGCGGAACCGCAGGCAGTGGCCCGCCTCACGTGCAGAAAGTGACGTGATCCGAAGCGCGGGTCCCACCGTCCCCGACTGCTACCCTGCGTTGCCAATCGACCGCTTTGGGTAATGACTAGGGGTGCGTGTGAAGGTCGCCTGCGTCGGCGGCGGGCCCGCCGGCCTGTATCTCTCGATCCTGCTGAAGCAGCAGGACCCGTCCCACGACATCATGGTCCACGAGCGCGACCCGGAGGGCTCGACCTACGGCTGGGGCGTGACCTACTGGCGGGGACTGCTCGACAAGCTGCACGCCCACGACCCCGAGTCGGCCCGCGCGATCGAGGAGGCCTCGGTCACCTGGACCGAGGGCGAGGCCCGGGTCCGTGACCTCGTCACCCGGCGCCCCAGCGACCTCGGCCACGGCATCGGCCGGCACCGCCTGCTGGAGATCCTCGTCGCACGGGCCCGCGCGCTGGGGGTCCGGGTGGAGTTCGAGCGCGGGATCACCGCCGCCGACCTCACCGCCGGTGACTTCGCCGAGGCCGACCTCGTCGTGGCCGGCGACGGCGTGCACAGCGCCCTGCGCACCGGACACGCCGACGACTTCGGCGCCGAGGTGAAGGAGGGCCGCAACCGCTACATCTGGCTCGGCACCGGCAAGGTCTTCGACTCCTTCACCTTCGCCTTCGTGGAGACCGAGCACGGCTGGGTCTGGTGCTACGGCTACGCCTTCAGCCCCGAGCGCAGCACCGTCGTCGTCGAGTGCGCGCCCGAGACCTGGACCGGTCTCGGCCTCGACCGGGCCGACGAGGCCGAGGGGCTCGCCCAGCTGGAGAAGCTGTTCGCCGACATCCTCGACGGCCACCCGCTGATCGGCCGCTCCGCGGGCTCGGGCCGTGCCCAGTGGCTGACCTTCCGCACCCTGACCAACAGGACCTGGCACCGCGGCAACCTGGTCCTGCTCGGCGACGCCGCCCACACCACCCACTACTCCATCGGCGCCGGCACCACCCTCGCCCTGGAGGACGCCATCGCCCTGGCCGACGCCCTGCGCGAGCACACCGACCTGCCGGAGGCTCTCGCCCGCTACCAGCGGCAGCGCACCTCGGAACTGCTCTCCGTGCAGAGCGCGGCCCGCTACAGCGCCCAGTGGTACGAGAACCTGACGCGCTACATCGACCTCCCGCCGGAGCGGATGTTCGCCCTGCTCGGCCAGCGGCACTCACCCCTGCTGCCCTATGTCCCGCCGCAGCTGTACTACCGGATCGACCAGGCGGCCGGCCGGCTGGAGGCCCTGCGCCGGTTCAAGCGCTGGCTCGGGCCGAAGCTCGCGCGCAGCGTGCACGCGCGGGAGCTGTCCTCCCGCAAGTAGCCGCCGACCGCGGAACAAGGTTGGGTGAATGGCGATTCACCGATAGAGTGAATGGTCATTCACCCGCTGCTTTCCCTGTCGAATGCGGAGTGCCGATGGACCAGCAGGGCCCGATATCCCCGCCACGCGGAACAGGCCCGCGCGCCAGACCGACCGTGCCGGTGCTCGCGATGTGCGGCACGCTCATGGCCGTCATGCAGACCGTGGTCGTCCCCCTGCTGCCCGACCTGCCCCGGCTCACGCACTCCTCCGCCGCGGCCGTCTCCTGGATGGTCACCGCCACCCTGCTGTCCGGAGCGGTCCTCACCCCGGTCCTCGGCCGGGCCGGCGACATGTACGGCAAGCGCAGGGTGCTGACGGCGTCCCTGGTCCTGATGACGGTCGGCTCGGTGATGTGCGCCCTGTCGTCCGACATCACCGTGCTCATCGCGGCCCGCGCCCTCCAGGGCGCCGCCGCCTCCGTGGTGCCGCTGTCGATCAGCATCCTGCGCGACGAACTCCCGCCCGAGCGGCGGGGTTCCGCCGTCGCCATGATGAGCTCCACCGTCGGCATCGGGGCCGCCCTCGGCCTGCCGCTGGCCGCGATGGTCGTCCAGTACGCCGACTGGCACACCATGTTCTGGATGACCAGCGCCCTGGGTGCCCTGGGCGTGACCGCCGTGACATGGGCGGTCCGCGAGTCGCCGGTACGACAGCCCGGCCGCTTCGACCTGTGGGGCGCCCTCGGACTGGCCGTGGGCCTGGTGAGCCTGCTGCTCGGGGTGTCCCAGGGCGGCCAGTGGGGCTGGGGGAGCCCCCGGGTGCTGGGCCTCTTCCTGGGCTCCGCCGCCGTACTGGCCCTGTGGTGGTGGCGCCAACTGCGCACCGAGCAGCCCCTGGTGGACCTGCGGCTCGTCACCCGGCCACGGGTGGGCCTGTCCCATGTGGCGGCCCTGCTCACCGGCTTCGCGTTCTACGCCAACTCCCTGGTGACGGCCCAGCTGGTGCAGGCACCGAAGGCGACCGGCTACGGACTCGGCCTGTCGATCGTCGCCACCGGCCTGTGCCTGCTGCCGGGCGGTGTCACCATGCTGCTGTTCTCACCGCTGTCGGCCCGTATCTCCACCGCCCGCGGCCCGCGCGTCACACTCGCCCTCGGCGCCGCGGTCATCGCGTGCGGATACGCGCTGCGCATCGCCGACAGCCGGGACCTGTGGATGGTCATCCTGGGTGCGACGGTGGTGTCCACCGGCACCACCCTCGCCTACTCGGCCCTTCCCACCCTGATCCTGCGAGCCGTCCCGGCCGAGCAGACGGCCTCCGCCAACGGCGTCAACGTCCTGATGCGCACCATCGGCCAGGCCGCCTCCAGTGCGGCGGTCGCCGCGGTCCTGGTGCACCACACCAGCCTCGTCGGCGGCGTTCCGGTGCCCACCCTGCACGGCTATCTGCTGGCCTTCGCGATGGCCGGCGCGGTCGCCCTCGCGGCCTGCGCGGCGGCCCTGACCATCCCCGGTGACTCCGCCCCCGAGGGCACCCGGGAGACCGGGGACCGTACCCGGGGTGCACGGGGCGGGGTGCGGGAGGGAGCATGAATGCCGTGAGCACGCCGCCCCCCACCGCCGCCCCCGCCCGCCGGGACGCCGAGGAGACGAAGGCCGCGATCCTCCGCGCGGCCCGTTTCCTCCTGGCCCGCACCCCGCACGCCGACATCACCCTGAAGGCGGTCGCCGACCGCGCCGGCGTCAGCCCTCCGCTGATCGTCAAGTACTTCGGCAACAAGGACACCCTGTTCGCCCGCGTCATGTCCTTCGAGTCCGACGCGGCAGCCCTGCTCGACGCGCCCCTGGACTACCTCGGCCGGCACATGGTCCGCCATGTCCTCACCAGCCAGCTCGAACGCGGCGCCGACCCCCTGCTGCGGATCGCCTTCGCCCCCGTGCAGGGCGAGCACGGCGACATCCTCCGGGTCAACTTCCGTACGCAGGTGGTGGAACGGCTCGCGGAACGCCTGACGGGCCCCGAGGCGGGCCTGCGCGCCGAACTGGCGGTGGGCACCCTGCTGGGCCTCGGCGTGATGTACGGCATCGCACGGGGCACCGAACTGCGGGCGCGCGCGGTGGAGGACGTGGTGGACCGCTACGCCCCGACCGTGCAGGCCCACTTGACGCCCTGAGCCGTGACGGCCCGTCCGGCGCGCCCTGAGCCACGCGGCCCGTCCGACGCCCTAGCGGAACAGCCGGTCCAGGAACGCGTTGCCGAACACGCGGTGCGGATCGAGCCGGTCCAGCACCCCGGCCGCGTGCCCCCACACCGCCTCCCCGAACGACCCCGGAATCGCCGTGCCGAGGACCTCCTCGTCCTCCCACACCGCGTCGTCCGTATAGGCCCACCCCTTGGACCACTCGACGCGCGTCCCGTCGTAGCCCTCGAACAGGAACTGCTCGATCTCCCGCAGGAAGGCCTCCGCGTACGGCGTCCCCGGCAGCGTGAGGATGTCCAGCCACACCGCCGTGTCCCGCTCGGGACGCGCCCCGTCCGGACGCAGCGCCGACAGCAGCGGAGCCGACGCCCCCGCCACCCCGACCTCGTCCGGATCGTCGAGCCCGGTCACCCGGATCTCGACGGTCCCGTTGACGGGGAAGCGTCCCCGGGCCGTGTACGCGGCCAGGCGCTCCCGGTAGAAGTCCGTGAACTCCGAGACCACCTGCTGCACCTGGTCCCGCGAGGTCAGGACCGCATAGCCGTTCGCGGTCACCCGGAGCGTGGTCGGTTTGATGTACAGCAGCGTGTTCTTCGACGGTCCCCAGATGTCCGCCGACAGCGTCGTGGTGAGCCCCACGGTCGCCACGTCCAGCTGCGCGTTCCCGAGCGCCGGCGCCAGGTACCAGGCCGCGTCCGACACCATCCGCCCGGCCAGATCGGCGACAAGCGTCGGCACGTTGTCGGAGAAGGGGTAGTTGTACGGCGAGGTCACGCGCCGTGAGGTCAGCGGCCTGGTGGGTGCCACGCTCCACACCTTCAGCCACGGGAACTCCGTGAAGGCGAACCAGATCGCCTCCACCCGCCCGGACTCCTCCAGGAAGCTCGCGAAGGTCCGCCCGTCACCCCCGGGAGCCGCGAACAGCTCCGCGGCCGGAATGTCGACCCGGCTCACGCACCGCAGATTGCTGTTCGCGCCGACCCGCAGCACGACCTCGGTGACGAAGGCCCGTCCCAGATGCGCGAGCAGGGCGGCGCTGTCGGCCTCCGCGCGGCCGAACTCCCGCAGGACGTAGGCCCCGCTGCCCTCGTCCCACACCACCGCCGTCAGCGACAGGACCCGGTTGCTGAGCGAGCCGTACGTCTGCCCCGGCAGCCGCTGCTCGCCGTGCGCCGGGACGGCCGTGCCGTGCGCGTCGACGGCGAGCGCCCCGCCCAGCGTGAGGTCGCCGGGCGCGGGCGCTGCGGTGACCCCGAGGCCGTGGCCCTCCAGGTAGGTCAGCAGCGCCTCCAGGGTGACGCCGGTGCCGGCCCGCACCGCGGAGGGGGAGTCCAGGGACAGGCCGGTGAGGTGGGATGCGGTGTCGACGAGGAGCACGGGCGCGTCCGAGGCCGTGCCCTCGGTGACCGTGAGGGGCGACCAGCCGTGCGAGGAACCCCGGGCGCGCACCCGCCAGCCGTGCCGCCAGGCCCAGTTGACGACCTCGACCACCTGGTCGGCGTCCGTCGGCGCACAGGCCCACAGTCCGTCGGCGGTGATCTCGCCGACCCAGTTCCGGTACGCCGAGCGGTGGAGGCCCACACCGGCCGGGAAGCCGGGCAGCTGCTCCGCCGCTGCCGCCGGATCCGCCGGCAGCAGAATCGGTACGGCGGCCAGGGCGGCGGCACTCATGAGGAAGCCGCGGCGGGACCAGGGGGGAGTGTTCTCGGGGTGGTTGCTCACGAAACGATCAGTCACGGGGCCACGCTAGGCGGATGTTGACACGTGCATGCCTTGCGTCGAAACCTGTCACCCGTGCGAGTGAACAATGCACGGGTCCCGCTCCGGAGCCACCGGTTCCGCGCAGGTCGGCGACAGATGACAGACTGACGCCATGGACGAGCGCACATTCGGCAGATCGCAGCAGCACGCATCCGTCATCGGCCTCGGCACCTGGCAACTGGGTGCCGACTGGGGAGACGTCGACGACAAGGAAGCCCTCGCGGTACTGGAGGCGGCGGCCGAGTCCGGCGTCACCTTCTTCGACACCGCCGACGTGTACGGCGACGGACGCAGCGAGCAGACCATCGCCGCCTTCCTGAGCGGTCGGCCCGATCTGCACGTGCTGGTCGCGACGAAGATGGGCCGCCGCGTCGACCAGATCCCCGAGAACTACGTCCTCGACAACTTCCGCGCCTGGAACGACCGTTCCCGCCGCAACCTCGGCGTCGACCGCATCGACCTGGTCCAGCTGCACTGCCCGCCCACCCCCGTCTACTCCAGCGACGAGGTGTTCGACGCCCTCGACACCCTCGTCGAGGAGGAGCGCATCGCCCACTACGGCGTCAGCGTCGAGACCTGCGAGGAGGCGCTGACCGCGATCGCCCGGCCGGGCGTGGCGAGCGTGCAGATCATCCTGAACGCCTTCCGCATGAAGCCCTTGCTGGAGGTGCTGCCCGCCGCGCGCGAGGCGGGCGTCGGCATCATCGCCCGCGTCCCGCTGGCCTCCGGCCTGCTGTCCGGCAAGTACACCCGGGACACCGTCTTCCCGGAGAACGACCACCGCGCCTACAACCGGCACGGCGAGGCCTTCGACGTCGGCGAGACCTTCTCCGGCGTCGACTACGCGACCGGCGTCGAGGCCGCCGCCGAGTTCTCCGCGCTCGCCCCCGAGGGCTACACCCCGGCCCAGCTCGCGCTGCGCTGGATCGTCGAGCAGCCCGGCGTCACCACCGTCATCCCCGGCGCCCGCTCGCCCGAGCAGGCCCGCGCCAACGCGGCCGCCGCCAAGCTGCCGCCGCTGTCCGAGGAGACCCTCGCGGCGATCCGCGATCTCTACGACCGGCGGATCAAGGACCAGGTCGAGAACCGCTGGTGAGACCCGCGCGGCTCCGGGACCCGGCCCGCCGTTCCCGGAGCCGCACTGCTGTTTGAACGATCAGTCACCGGATACCCGTAGCGCATGGTCGACACGGTGACACGGACAGGCCGCGACGAGACCGAGGACGAGCGCGCGGACCGCATGTGGGGCGAACTCATCCAGGAGATACGCGTCGCGCAGACAGGTGTGCAGATCCTCTTCGGCTTCCTGCTGACCGTGGTCTTCACACCGAAGTACGCCAACCTGGCCCACACCGACCAGGTCATCTACATCGTGACCGTGGTCCTCGGCTCCTGCGCCACCGGAGCGCTCATCGGACCGGTGTCCCTGCACCGCCTCGTCTCCGGGCGACGCATCAAGCCCCAGGCCGTGCGGATCGCCTCCCGCCTGACCTTCGTGGGACTGGTCCTGCTCCTGACGACGATGACCGCGGCCCTGCTGCTGGTCCTGCGGGTCGCCACCCACGACTCCTGGGTGCCCTGGCTCGTCACCGCAGTCGTGGCCTGGTACCTGCTGTGCTGGTTCGTTCTCCCGCTGTGGACCCGGCGCCGCTACACGACGGACTGAGCCTGTCGAGTTGCCGGTCGTGCGCACGGCTCAGGACGAGCACTGACACCGTGGCACCGATCAGCGCGCAGAACATGTCCCACTGGGTGTCCCAGACATCGCCCTGGGTGGCCAGGAAGGCGTCCGCCGCCTGGCCGCCGACCACCGCGGCCGCCCACTCCAGCATCTCGAAGACGGCACTGAACGCCAGACACGCGCACACCGTCAGCGGCGCCAGCCAGCGGCTGCCCCGCAGCGGTGAGGTACGGCTGAGCAACTCCCGCACCAGGACCGCCGGCACGAAGCCCTGCATCAGGTGGCCGAAGCGGTCGTACGGATTGCGGTCGAGCCCGAACGTGTCGCGCACCCAGTCGCCGAGCGGGACCTGCGCATAGGTGTAGTGGCCGCCCACCATCAGCACGAGCGCGTGCACCGCGAGCAGAGCGCACAGCAGGTCGGTGAGCGGGAAGCGGCGCCAGGTCAGCACGATCAGCGGCAGCCCGACCAGGACCCACACGGTCTCCAGGAACCAGGTGGTGCGGTCACGCGGGCCCCAGGCGGACAGGGCCAGCGCGGCGACCACGGCCCATGCGAGCAGAACGGGCAGCGGCCTTCGCACAGCGGTCATGAGGGCTCCTTCTCGTAGGAGCCCTCATCGTCGGGGGAACCCGCCGGCGGTGGCATGAGTACGGCTACTCAAGCGGGGTGCGTACCGGCCCGGTCCGGGACCCGGGCTCAGCCGCCCGCGATGACCGAGGCCAGGAAGTCGTCGACGCTGACCTCCTCCTGGCCCGGCGGCACGACCTCACGGGTCTCGCGCAGGAAGGCGGCCATCGCCGGCGCCCAGGCGTAGACCACCGCGTGCTGACGGCCCCCGTCGGAGCGGGCCTCGCCGTAGAACTCCATGCGCAGCTCCTCCCACACCCCGGTCGACACGGGGCTCAGCCGCACGTCCCCGACGCCCACCGGGCCGCTCAGGCCCTCGGCGAGCATCTCCCGGTCCAGCCGCCAGCGCGCCAGCACCCGGCCGTCATGACTGAACACGGCGGTGACAGCGAACGGGTCCGCCGCGTCGTACCCCAGGTGGGCGAGCACAGGACATCGGTCCGTGCCGCCCGCCCGGAGTTGCACGACGAGAGTCTTGTGCGCGGTCCTGCGGACGAAGGAGTTCACCTGGAGGCCTCCGGGGGAAACGGGGTAGAGCCCTCTAGTACCCCTCATTCGGCCAAGATGCTCAGCCGTCCGGGTGATTCCCCTTGGCGCCGCGCAGGGACGTGATGCAGGAGGCGATGGCGCGCTGGAGTTCCTCCAGCTGCTGGACCATGTCGTCCTCGTAGAAGTCCTGGGCGTCGTCGAAGGTCAGCTCCTCGAAGGCCTTGGTCGCCTTCTGGAGACTGCTGTAGAACTTCGTCCGCCGCTCCTGGACCCGGAGTTCGGGATCGGCCTCCACGGCCTCGGCGACGAGCGACTTCATGGTGTCGAAGGCCTCGGCCGCCCACTCGCCGGTGTCCTCGTCCTCCTCCAGCTCCGCGAGCAGCGACAGGTGGCGCTCGGCCTCCTCGCGCAGGTCCGCCGGGGCGTCGATGGTCTGCCCGGCCGGGGTCTTCACCTGGCCCGACTCGGCGATCTGCCGCACGTACCCGATCCGGTCGGCGGCCCGGCTCTCGGTGGCCACGGCCTTCTTCAGGTCGTCCGTGCGCACGACGTCCCTGGCCAGCGAGGCCTGGAGCTCCGGGTCCTCCTTGATGCGGTCGAGCAGCGCGCTGCGCGCGGCCCGGGCGGTGGAGGGGTCGGCGAGGATCGCGGCGCGCAGCGCGGTCGGGTTCTCGGCGACCTCCAGGGCCTTCGTCGGGCGGATGCCCTCGGCCTCGGCGGCCTCCGCGATGGCGGTGCCGCGGTCGGAGCCGGCGCTGCTGCGGGAGGAGTAGTAGCTCAGCCACACGTCCGCGTCCGGCAGCTCCACCTCCTGACCCGGGGACAGCGCCTCGAAGTGCGGGACCATCCCGTCGTCGGCGGCCCGGTCCCAGGCCTTGTAGTAGCGCATGACCCGTTCGGGGGAGCAGCCGGCGAGCTCGGCGAACTCCTTCGCGGACACCTTCGGCGACTCGTCCGCGCCCTGGCCGCCGGGCCGCACGCTGCGCGCCACCATCAGGCCGAAGGCCCAGCCGCCGGTGCGCGCGTACACCCCGAACTCACGGGCGTCCCGTGCGACGAGGTCGGACAGCGGGGCGGCGGACGGCGCGGCCGAGGGCTCCACCCAGATCTCGGCCGGTGGGTCGACCGGAGTCTCCGCGGGCGTCTCGGACGGGTCGATCGCTGTGGTCACGGGTGCTTCTCCTGGGCAGGTTCGGTCGGACCGCACAGGTGCGCGGCACCGCCTTCGGCCACGCCCTGTGCAGCTCGGAAGCCTATTGCACCCCCGGGTGCCGCCCCGGCAATCCTCCCGCTCAGGCGAACGCGTCGCGCAGGGCGGGCAGCAGGGTCTTCTCCGACCAGTCCAGGAACTCCGGCTGCGAGTCCCCGCCGATCTGCACCATCGCGATCTCGGTGAACCCCGCCTCCGCGTACGGCCGTACCGCCTCGACGAAGTCGTCCGGGTCGTCCCCGCAGGGGATCGACGCCGCCACGTCGTCGGGGGTGACGAACTGCGTGGCCGCCTCGAACGCATCGGGGTGCGGAAGCTCGGAGTTGACCTTCCAGCCGCTGCCGAACCAGCGGAACTGGGAGTGCGCCCGCTTGATCGCGGTGTCCCGGTCCGGGTCGTAGCAGACGGGCAGTTGGCCCACACGCGGCTTGCCCTCGCCGCCGTGCCGGTCGAACGCGTCGAGCAGGCCCGCCTTGGGCTCGGTCGCGATGACCAGGTCGGCGAGCCGCCCGGCCAGGGCGCACGACTGGTCACCGGAGACGGCGAGACCGATCTGCGGCGGCTCGTCCGGCAGGTCCCACAGCCGGGCCGACTCCACGTCGAAATGCTTCCCGCGGTGGTTCACATGACCGCCCGCGAAGAGCGCCCGGATGATCTCCACGGCCTCCTCCAGCATCTCGTGCCGTACGTCGGCCGCCGGCCAGCCGCCGCCCACCACATGCTCGTTGAGGTTCTCGCCCGAGCCGAGACCCAGCCGGAACCGGCCCTCGGAGAGCAGCTGCATGGTCGCCGCCTTCTGCGCCACCACCGCCGGGTGGTAGCGGAAGGACGGACAGGTCACATAGGTCATCAGCGGGATGCGCGAGGTCGCCTGCGCGGCCGCCCCGAGCACGCTCCACGCGTACGGCGAGTGTCCCTGCGACCGCAGCCACGGAAAGTAGTGGTCCGAGGTCACCGAGAAGTCGTAGCCGACCTCCTCGGCCCGCACGACATGGCTCACGAGGTCACGCGGCCCGGCCTGCTCGGTCATCATCGTGTATCCGATTTGCACCATGGGTTCCGGGTCCCCGCCGGCCGCCGGCGAAAACGGGTCTTCCACGGCTTCCCGATCTCCAGGGCCCCTCTCGATCAAGAGCGTGCAAGGGGGCAGGATGCCGACATGACTTCCCTG
This sequence comes from Streptomyces sp. 351MFTsu5.1, assembly GCF_000383655.1. Lineage (NCBI taxonomy): Bacteria > Bacillati > Actinomycetota > Actinomycetes > Kitasatosporales > Streptomycetaceae > Streptomyces > Streptomyces sp. 351MFTsu5.1. The sequence continues at coordinate 209,548 of NZ_KB911787.1, forward strand.
CCCACGAGCACCCCCGCAGCCCAGGGCGTCGACGCCGCCGGCATTCAGGCCTTCCTCGACGCCCTCGAATCCGACCCGCGCATCGAGCCGCACAGCCTGATGCTGCTGCGGCACGGCAAGGTGGTGGCCTCGGGCTGGTGGTCGCCGTACGCCCCGGAACGGCCGCAGCTCCTCTACTCGCTCAGCAAGAGCTTCACGGCCACGGCCGCCGGGTTCGCCGCGGCCGAGGGGCTGATCCGGCTGGACGACCCGGTGATCTCGTACTTCCCGGAGTTCGAGGCCGACGTCACCGACCCGCGCAGCCGCGCGATGCTCGTACGGCACGTGGCGTCGATGGCCAGCGGGCACGAGGCCGAGACGGTGGACCGCGCGCTGGCACGGGACCGTGACGAACTGGTCCGGGGCTTCCTGCTGATCCCGCCAGACCGTGACCCGGGCACGGTCTTCGCCTACAACCAGCCCGCCACCTACACGCTCGCCGCGATCGTGCAGCGCGTCACCGGACAGACGCTCACCGAGTACCTGCGGCCCCGCTTGTTCGAGCCGCTCGGTATCGGCGACACGGCCTGGATCCGTGACCGGACCGGCCGCGAGATCGGTTTCAGCGGTCTGCACGCCACCACCGACGTGATCGCCCGGCTCGGCCTGCTGTATCTGCGCGGCGGTGTGTGGGAGGGCGAGCGGTTGCTGCCCGAGTGGTGGGTGGCCGAGGCGACGCGCGCCCAGATCGCGCACGAGGCGGGTCCCGAGGGCGGCTGGCCGGACTGGCAGCAGGGGTACGGCTTCCAGTTCTGGATGTCCCGGCACGGCTATCGCGGGGACGGGGCGTACGGGCAGTTCTGTGTGGTGCTGCCCGAGCAGGACGCGGTGCTGGCGATCACCTCGGAGACCGAGGAGATGCAGCTGGTCCTGGACCTGGCCTGGGAGCATCTCCTCCCCGCCTTCGGTGCCGGGCCGGCGGCCGGCCGGGACGCGGCGGACACGGCCCTCGCCGAACGGCTGACGCGGCTCGCGCTGCCGCCGGCCGGGGGCAGGGCGGTCGCCGCGGAGAGCATCACCGTGTTCACCCCCGCCGGCGGCACCTGCACGGACCAACCGACCCTCGCCGCGGTCGAGGTGGGCCCCGGGGGCCGGGTGACCCTGGTCGACGACGGCGAGCGGCTGGAACTCGGGGACGGGCTCGGCAAGGACGGCTGGACGGTCGTCGACGAGCCGCTGCCCGTGGCGGTGAGCGGCGGCTGGACCGACGCGCGGACCCTCGCCGTCGACCTGGCCTTCCTGGAGACCCCGCACCATCTGCTGGTGACGTGCTCGCCGGACGACCGGACGTTCACCGCGCGCTGGCGCACCCGGCCCCTGCACACCGGTCCGCTGCGGCGGATGCGGGCACCGCGCGGGGCGGGGTGAGCAGCCGCGCAGCCGGAGGGCGGGCGGTACGGCTCAGTCCGTCGGCACCCGGAACGTGCTCAGGAAGGTCTTCAGCGCCTCCTGGTTCGCGCCCTCGTTCCAGTCGTCCGCCGGGGTCGTCCAGCGCAGTGAGTAGCCCTGGCCGTCGCCGATGAGGAAACCGCGGCCGAAGGTGCGCACGCGGGTGCCGTCGACCTCCTCGACCCACTGCATGTCGGCGGCCTCCCGGCCCTGGTAGGTCAACGCGCGGATGTCGCCCAGACGTTCGTAGCCGGGATGCTGCTCGAGGCCCGGCTCCACGTCGTCGCGCCACACGGCCACCGCGTCCGAGCCCACGGCCTTGCTGAAGGTGACGGCGAGCGTGCGCGGGTCGCCGGCGGCGCCGAAGGTGACGCGGTAGGCCAGGTCCTCCTGGCGCTTGGTGGCCAACGGCTTGAAGCCCTTGGGCAGCGCGAGGGAGAACCCTTCGGGGGAGTGGTACACGCGGAACCCGGCCGGCAGCCCGGTGCCCGCGGTGGCGGACTTGGTCGGCGTGGGCGTCGGAGTCGGCGGCGGGGCGGGGGACTCGTCCACGCGGTTCCCGGGCGTCGAGGCGGGCGAGGACGGCTCCGGGGAGACCGACGGAGAGGGCGGGGCCGGGGCGGGCGCGGAGGCCGAGGCGGACGGGGCGGGCGCCTCGCCGGTCGTAGCGGAGTCGCTGCCGGGCAGCGCTTTGGTGACCGTGAGGACGACGGCGGCCACCGCGACCACGGCCAGGGCGGTGCCCGCGATCAGGAGGCGGCTGCCGCGGCTCGGAGCCACGCCGGGCAGCCCGCGCAGCCGCTGCCTGGGCTCCTCGGGCGGTTCCGCACCCGGATCCTCGCTGAGGACCCTGAGCAGGGCGTTGCGCACGGCCCACCGGTTCAGCCGTTCCTGGGAGTTCTTGCGCAGCAGGGCCTGCAAGGTCGGGGTGAGCGGGCCCGCCCGCACCGGTGCCCGCAGCGGCAACCGGTCGACCCCCTTCAGGGTGGCCGCGGGACGGTCGCGGTCCCGGTAGGGCGGGCGCCCCTCCACCAGCGTGTAGAGGATCGCGCCGAGCGCCCACAGATCGGAGGCCGGGCCGATGCGCTCGTCACGGGCCTGTTCGGGGGAGGCGTACGAGGGTGCCGACAGCCTCGGGGCGAGGGTCGCGCCGGCCAGGCCGAAACCGGTGACCACGACCGAGCCCTGGTCGCGCACGAACACCTGGCCCGGGCTGAGTTCGCCGTGCGTGATGCCCTCGCCGTGAGCCGCCTCCAGCACCTCCAGCAGGTCCAGTCCCACGCGTGCCGCCCGTACCGGGTCGAGGGTCCCCTCCCGGGCGAGGAGTTCACCCAGCAGGATGCCGTCGACCGGTTCGGTGACCGTCCACAAGGCGCCTTCCTGCACCACGGCGTCGACGACCGTAGCGATCCGGCCGGGGGCGACCACCCGCATGGTCTTGGACATCCGCACGACGCCCCCGGCGGTGCGCAGCGCGGTCTCCTCGTCGGTGGAGGCGGGGAGCCCGATCTCGGTGAGCAGACAGGGGCGTTCGGTCGAGACGTCCTCGCCGTACCAGCAGATCCGGTTGGTCTCGCGATGCAGGACGTCCAGGGGCCGGTACCGTCCGGCGAGCAACTCGTGTGCGGAGACGTGCGCCTTGACCATGGTCATCCTTCGCTGAACCCCTGGCTCTCACCTTTCACAGAGGTACGGCGGGTGCGGCGGGGTCCGTTCAATCAATTCCCCAACCGGTGGAATCCGCTTTCTGGCCGGTCGCCACCCGGTCGACATCTGACTCAGAAGTCAGTGCAACGAACGGAGTCGGGCAGCTCCCTCAACGCAGTCCGAACCGCTCGGCCCACGTCATGACGTCGGTGGTGGTCGTGTTGCCGCCGCACACCACGAGACCCAGCCGGCAGCCGTCGCCGACCCGCTCCAGAACCTGCCGGGCGGCGGGCAGGAGACAGCCGGCCGCCGGTTCGCCCCACACCTTGGCGTGGTCGGCGAGGTCCAGGCAGCCCTGGACGGCCTCCCGGTCCGGCACCACGAGAACCTCGGTGACCAGCGCCGCCGCGTGCTCGTACGTCAGTTGTGAGACGGCGGGGGCGCTCAGCGTGGACACCACCGAGGACAGCGCGACCGGGACCGGCCCGCCCGCGGCGAGCGCCCGGGACATGGCCTCGGCGCCCTCGGTCTCCACGCCCCAGACCCTGACCCCCGGACGGCGGGCCTTCAGTGCCGCCGCGACTCCGGCGATCAGACCGCCGCCCCCGACGCTGACCAGGACGTCGGTGAGGTCGTCCGCGTCGTCGGCGAGCTCCAGTCCGACCGTGCCCTGTCCGGCGATCACCAGCGGGTCGTCGAAGGGGTGGACCAGCGTCAGCCCCTCGTCCCGCAGCAGGTTCACGAGCGAGAACGCGCCGTCCATGTCGTCCGTCAGCCGCAGTGACGCCCCGGCGGCCGCCACGATCTCCACGGACCGGGCGGGCGCCGACCGCGGCATGACCACCGTCGCCTTGACGTCGAGAGCGGCGGCCATGTGGGCGAGGGCGATCCCGTGGTTGCCGCCGCTGACCGCCACCACCCCGGCCGCCCGCTCCGCCTCGCTCAGCGACAGCAGCTTGGCGGTCGCCCCGCGCGCCTTGAACGAGCCGGTGCGCTGGAGCAGTTCGAGCTTGACGGTGACGGGAGCACCGAGCAGCGCGGACAGGCCGGGGCTGGGCAGGGTCGGCGTGCGGACGACGTGCTCGGCGATCCGCCCGGCCTGGCGCTCGATGTCCGTGATCCCGATCAAGACGGTGTTCCTTCCGAGAGAGGCCTTTTCGCACCCTGTCCCGACGGACGGCCGCCGGTCAACTCGGCGTGCGGGGCGTCAGACCGACGTGCGGGACGTCAGAGATCGCGTCGCAGCAGGTGGTCCAGGAGCGGCCGCAGGGCCTCCACCCTCTCGGCCGACGCCATGTGACGGCGCGCCTCGGCCAGTGCGGCCGCCCTGCCGCCGCACTGCTCGACCAGGGCCGCGACCTCCTCGGGATCGGCGTCCGACGAGAGGAGCCGGGCCAGGCGCGCCGCGGCAGGGGTCGGCGCGGCAAGCGCGGCCAGGACCGGGAACGTCTTCTTCCGCTCCCGCAGATCGCCGTGCACCGGCTTCCCGGTGACCAGGGGATCGCCCCAGATGCCCAGGACGTCGTCCACGATCTGGAACGCCACCCCCAGGTGCCGTCCGGCCCGGTCCAGCGCGGCCACGTCGGCGGCCGGCGCCCCGCCGAGCAGAGCGCCGAGCGCGGCCGCGCAGCCCAGCAGTGCCCCGGTCTTGCCCTCGGCCATGACCCGGTACTCCTGCGTACCGACCCGCTCCGGGCCCCGCCAGGGACGCGTGGCGAACAGCAGGTCGTCGGCCTGACCGCGGACCAGGTCCCGGAGCGCGGTGGACAGCAGACGCACCGCCCCGGCGCCGGAGTCGGCCAGGGTCTCCACGGCCAGGGCGAACAGGGCGTCGCCGGTGAGGACGGCCGGGCCCGTGCCGTACGCCTTCCACACCGTGGGACGGCCGCGGCGGGTCGGGTCGGCGTCCATGATGTCGTCGTGGAGCAGGGAGAAGACGTGCACCAGCTCCACGGCGACGGCCGCGGGCACCGCCACCTGCGCGGGCGCGCCGGCCGACTCGGCGCCCAGCACGGCCAGTGCCTGGCGTACGCCCTTGCCGCCGGACGCGTCGGCCGGGGTGCCGCCGACCTCGCACCAGCCGAAGGAGTAGGCGGCCATCTCCCCGACCCAGGGGTGCAGCCGTCCGACGGCTTCCCGGAGCGCGGGCCGCACCAATTCCTGGCAGCGGGTGAGGACTTCGGGTGCGGTCAGGGTCGTCACCGTACCGCCTCCGCCCGCACACCGAACTCCTCCTGGGCCCGCGCCACCATCTCCCGGGCATGCCGCAGCCCGGTCCGCTCCAACAGCCGGGCCAGATCGTCCAGTTCGGCCGCCGTCTCGGCCCGGTCGCGGCCCAGGCGGGCCAGGGACTTGACGAGCCCCAGTCGCGCCAGCGCCTCCCCGCGCGGCTCGCTCATGGCGCGGAACTCCGCCAGCGCCTCCTCGTACAGCTCGCGCGCCTCGGCGTAACGCCCGGCCCGGTAGAGGACGTTGCCGCGCATCTTGTGGTTGTAGGCCAGCGCGCTGGAGAGGTTCATCGCGCGGCAGGTCGACTCCGCCTCCGACAGCAGGGTGAGGGCCCGTTCGGTGTCGCCGTCGCGCACCGAGGCGAGGTCCGCGAGCCCGCGCAGTGCCCAGGCGTGGCCGCGCCGGTCGTCGGCGTCCGCGGCGATCCGGGCGGCCTCCTCGAACATGGCGAACGCGGTGTCGTAGGACCCCGTGTTGCGGTGCATCTGCGCGATGCCCGACAGCGCCCACACCGTGTGCCGGGCCTCGCCGCGCCGCCTGGCCTCGGCCAGCAACTGCTCGTGCAGCCTGCCGACCGCCTCGTAGTCGCCCTGGATACGGCCGGTCTCGGCCAGCCCCGCGAGCGAGTAGCCGCGCACGACGACGTCCCCGCCGCGCTCGCCGAGTTCGGCCGCGAGCGCCAACAGCCTTCGTGCCAGGGCGAATTCACCGCGCTGCCGGGCCAGGGTGCCGCCGCTCCACAGCGCCCACGCCCGCCCCGCGGTGTCGTCGGCCCGGCGGGCGGCCCGGTAACTGGCCTTCCAGGCCAGGTCGGCGTCGGCGATCCGCCCGAGCCTGCGTTGCGCCTCGGCGACCGCGAGCCCGGAACGCGCCGCCTCACCGTGCCGCCCGGCCCGCTCGGCCGCTCTCAACTGCTCGATGCCGGCGGCCAGTACGTCGTCCAGCGAGGAGTTCACGGAGAGGGAGGTGAGGGCGCCCTGGTACTCGGGGGCGAATGCCTTGCCGTACATGCATGCCTTTCCGTCGGTATACACCCCATCTATACATGCCGCGTATACATGGTGCGTATAGTGCGTCGAAAGTGAGCCCCGGCCCGGGGGCCGGGGCTCACCTGTTGCCGATCAAGACGTGGACGGAGCCGGACCGGTTGCCTGTGAGGCGCAGATCACCGTGTGAGGTGTCGGAGCCGAAGCACCGTGTGCCGGGGCGTCAGTGCTGCTGCGCCTTCTGCGGGGTCGCCTCGCTCGGTCGTACGACGACATAGCCCGACCCCTGGAGCATCAGCTGCACCGCCTCGCCAGAACCGCCCCGCAGCATCGAGCCGATGGACTGCGAACGGTGCAGCGAGGTGCCCAGGCCCGCGGTCCAGCCGACCACCGCGTCGGTGTCGACGTACACCGGGAACTCGGGGGATACCGGGATCACCAGCGGATTGCCCTCGCAGACCAGGCCGAGCCTGCCGTGGCCGGTGAACACGCTGTTGAAGAGACCTCCTCCCGCGATGCCCGCGCCCTTCACGGTCGAGATCCGGTACGCCAACGAGGCGTCGAAACACAGGACGTTGCGGCCGTTGACCGTGAACTCGTCCCCGGGTTCCACGTCGACGATGAAGCAGTTCTGCGCCTCGTGCGCGAACCAGGCCTCGCCCTGGCCGCGCACCGCCATCAGGGGCAGTCCCTCACCGGTGACGGCCCGCTTGAGCATGCCGCCGACGCCCTGGCCCTTGCGCTCGAACTGGAGATTGCCGCGGTAGGCGACCATCGCCCCCTGGCGGGCGAGCATCTCGCCGTGCACCGCGTACCGGATGCACTTCGCGTTCTCGACCGTCATGCCCGGCGCGGTGGCCGGCTGCACCATGTGCTCACTGGAAAAGAGGTCACCCTTCATGAGGGCATCCTGGCCCGGAGCGCTTCCCTCCGCCAAGATCCCGTCCGGTGCGGGAAGTTCTGTGCCGGAAGTCCGGTGCGGGAGTCAGCCGCCGAACAGCTGCGTCCAGTACGTGCCCGCCGGACCGCCGCCCGCGAAGCCGACGCCGATGTGGGTGAAGCCGGGCTTCAGGATGTTGGCGCGGTGCCCGGGGCTGTTCATCCAGCCCTCGACCACCTCGGCGGCCGACCGCTGTCCGCACGCGATGTTCTCCCCGATCGAGCGCCGGGTCGAGCCCGCGGCGGCGGCCCGGTCCCAGGGCTGGGTGCCCTCGGGCGAGGTGTGCGAGTAGAAGGCTCGGGCCGCCATGTCGGTGCTGTACGCCTGCGCGGCCTGCGCGAGACACGGATCGGCGGCGAGGGGCGGCAGACCGGCGCCGGTGCGCTCACGGTTGGTGAGGACGACCACCTCGTCGACGGTCCGGGCGAGATCGGCGGCGGTGAGCGGCCTGGCCCACAACGCCGTCCAGTACGTGTCGCCGGAGCGCCCCCCGGAGACGTACGCCAGGCCGGCGTCCGTGAAGGCGGGGTCGTGCAGGGTCCGCCGGGGCTGCTCGGTGCGCAGGCAGTACTCGACGAACTCGGGCACGTTGCGCGGACCGGAGACGAGGTGCTCGCCGACGGTGACATATGTGTACCCGGTGGTGGTGACCCGCTGGAACACGGAGACGCCGTCCGGCCCCTCGACGTCGAGGCGTCCCGCGGAGGCCATCGCGGAGGCGTGGGCGTGGGCAGCTCGGGTCAGGCGGGGGTCGACGGCGACCGGGGGCGAACCGGCCTTGCTGCGCGCCGAGTCGACCAGGGCCAGGAAGGTGTCCAGGTCGGGGGAGAGCGCGGGGGAGGGGAGCGTGGGGACTCTGCGGGCCGGGGGAGCGGGCCGTGCCGGAGGAGTCGCAGGTGCCGCAGGTGTGGGAGGGGTCGGAGGGGCGGGAGGTCCCGGATACGGCACCGACGCGCCGGCCCCCGTGGTCGCCGGTGTCTCGTCCGCCACCTCCACGCCGAAGTCCCGCGCCAGACCCCCGAGTCCGTCCGCGTACCCCTGCCCCAGCGCCCGCAGCTTCCAGCCGTCGCCCCGGCGGTAGATCTCCGCGAGCAGCAGCACCGTCTCCTGCCGTGGCCGCGGTGGCGTGAACCGGGCCAGGGCCCCGCCGCCCACGCGGGAGACCTCCAGAACCGGGACGGGCAGCCGGTCCAGGGGAGTGGCGGGGTCGGCCGGGCTCACGACCACCGTGACCCGGACGGCGTCCGCACGCAGGCGGCGCGGATCGACGGTCAGCGTGTCGCCCGACAGGCGGGCGCCGGGAGCCGAGGGCTGGTTGTAGAAGACGAAGTCGGCGTCGCCGCGGACCCTGCCGCCCTCGTCCGTGACGAGCGCGGACACATCGAAGGGACCGGCCACCCGCACGGTGACGGCCCCTTCGGGGAGGTGCAGATTGCCCCCGGGTACCAACTCGCTCATCGTGCCGCCCTGGTGTCGTCGTCCGCAGGGAGCAACGGCCGGCAGGCACCCGGGGTTCCCTGCCCGGACTCAGTCCAGCGGGACCGCCGGTGCCATGTCCTCGTGTCGCTCGACCGGCGCCCTGCCCCGCGGAGCCCGGCTCGCCGGGCTGCCGACAGCCTTCGTCGCCTTGCCGCAGAACGCGGAGTCCAGGGTGCGCAGCATGGTGTTGAGGACCGTGCCGTTGTTGGACGTGTTGGCGACCGCGGCCAGAGTCCGCTTGCCGTCCTTCGAGGCGAACGCGTAGGTGTAGAAGCCTTGCACGGCACCGGTGTGGCCGTACACCGAGACCCCGCACGACAGATCGCGGCGGCGCAGCCCGAGGCCGTACGCCTGACCCGTCCCCGAGGACGGCATCCACCGCTCCATCTGGGCCAGTTGGGCCGCCGAGGTGAGCCGCCCCCGGAGCAGCGCGGACAGGAAGGTGTCCAGGTCCCGGGTGCTGGAGATCAGCGCCCCCGCCCCCTGCGCCCACGACACGGTCTGCTCGGTCGCGTCGACGAGCGGCGCGCCCGCCTGGTCCGGAGTGAGATAGCCGCGGGCGTACCGGCCCGGGATCTTCGTGCCCGGGTGCACGTAGAACGTGTCGCTCAGCTTCAGCGGCCCGATGATCCGGTTCTGGTACTCGGTCCGCACCGGGTTCCCGGTCAGCTTCTCGACCAGCATCCCGGCGATCACGAAGTTGGTGTTCGAGTACGAGTACACCGCGCCCGGCGCGCTCGTGCGCGGCTTGCGCAGCGAGAGCTTGACCAGCTCCCCGGGGGTGAAGACCCGGTTGCGGACCGCCTCGAACCCCGGGACCGTCCTGGCGAACATGTCGTTGGTGTAGTCGTACAGCCCGCTGCGGTGGCCCAGGACCTGCCGCACCGTGATCCGGTCGTCGGGCAGCAGCCCCGGCAGATAGCGGTTGACCGGCGCGTCGAGCGTCAGCTTCTTCTCGTCGACCAGTTGGAGCAGCACCACGGTGGTGAACGTCTTGGTGACACTGCCGATGCGGAACCGGTCGGTGTCGTCCATCGCCCGCGCGGTCCCGCGGTCCGCGACCCCGGCGGCGGCCCGGAACACCGTGCCGCGGTCCTCGACCCGGACCATCGCACCCGGCGCGCCCTGGGCCAGCGCGGAACGCAACACGCCGCGCAGACCGGCGAGATCCACTGCGGGTCCGGTGGTCGACTCGGCCTGCGCGGGGCTCGCGAGCAGGGGCAGCAGAACCGCTCCGGCCACCGTCCCGACGAGCACTCTCACTGATGTCATCCGGCTCTTCTCCTTGGCTGAGCACAGCAACGGCACAGGCGATTCTGCTTCTTTTATTGACGTCGGAAAAGAATCCCCCTAGGTTCCCGACCATGCGCCCCACCTCCAGCGCCGAGACCTTTCCCGCCAACACCCCAGCCGCCTCACAGGTGTTCACCGCCGTCCTCTCCCACGGGCCCCTCGCCCGACTGGAGGTGTCCCGGCGTGTCGGACTGTCAGCGGCCGCCGTCACCAAGGCCGTCCGGCCTCTCATCGAGGCGGGCTACCTGGTGGAGGGCGCGGACGAGGAGGCCCGCCCCGCCCTCGGCCGGCCCGCCAACCTCGTCCGGGTGGACGGCGGACGGGCCCTGTTCATCGGCGTCAAGGTCACCGGCGACGAGATCATCGGCGTCCTCACCGACCTGTGCTGCCGTGTCCGGGGCGCCCGACACCTGCCCCTGCCGGACCGCGATCCCCGGACAGTCCTCTCGGGCGTCGCGGAACTCGTCCAGCAGCTCCTGGCCGCGACGGACGGCTCCACGGCCCCCGTCCTGGGCCTCGGCATAGCCGTCTCCGGCGACGTCGACCGGGGCGAGGGCACCGTGCGCTACTCGCCCTTCCTGGAGTGGCGAGACGTCCCGCTCGCCGAACTCGCCGGAATGACCACGGGACTGCCGGTCACCGTCGACAACGACGTACGCGCCCTGACGGTCGCCGAGCAGTGGTTCGGCGCCGGTGCGGGCCTGTCCGACTTCGCCGTCGTCACCGTCGGCGCCGGCATCGGCTGCGGACTCGTGGTGCACGGCCGGGTGGTCGCCGGGGCCCATGGAGTGGCCGGCGAGATCGGCCATGTGACCGTCGACCCGGCCGGCCCGCTCTGCCACTGCGGCAACCGCGGCTGCGTCGAGGCGATCGCGGGGGAGGCCGCGATCGTCCGGCAGGTGCGCGAGGCGACCGGCGTTCAACTCGCCCACCCGGCGGAGGCGTTGGCCCTGGCGCGCGAGGGCGTCGCCGGAGCCGGGGAGGTGTACGCCCGCGCCGGCGAGGCGATCGGCCGGGGCATCGCCACCGTCGCCAACCTCCTAGGCCCCGAACGCGTGATCATCTCCGGCGAGGGGCTCGCCGCCTACGACCTGTTCGCCGAGCAGATCCGCGACACCTTCGTCACGGCCGCGTTCGGCTCCGCCGCCCGGTGTGACGTAGTCACCCGTCCGCTGCCCTTCGAGGAGTGGGCACGCGGGGCCGCCGCCACCGCCATCCAGTCCTTCATCACCCCGGACAAGAGCCGATAACAACCCGCACCCCATTGGAGGTACGGCCCATGCGGTCATCCTCGTACTTCGCCATGCCCGCCAGAGCCCTGCTGGTGCTCGCCCTCACCGCGGTCGCGGTCCCCACCGCACACGCCGCCGACGCCCCCACACCCGCCCCCGCGCTCGCCGCCAAGCCCTACATGGGCTGGTCCAGCTGGAGCATGCAGTCCTCCAAGTACCCCGGCCTCAACCCGGACGGCGACTACAGCTACCTCACCGAGACCAACGTCCTCAAGCAGACCGACGCCCTGGCCGCCAAGCTGAAGAAGTACGGCTACGAGTACGTCAACATCGACGCCGGCTGGTGGATGGACAAGAGCTGGAAGTCCGGCTTCGACCGGTACGGCCGCCAGAAGCCCGACCCGGTCCGCTTCCCCAGCGGCATGAAGGCCGTCGCCGACCGCATCCACGCCAAGGGCCTCAAGGCCGGCATCTACCTCCCGGCCGGTCTGGAGAAGGGGGCCTACGGGGACGGGACGACCCCGATCTGGAACGCCGCCGGCTGCACCACCGCCGACATCGTCTACGACGACCTGCGCACCACCAACGGCTGGGACAGTGCCTACAAGCTCGACTTCACCAAGCCCTGCACCAGCAAGTACATCGACTCCCAGGCCCAGTTGATCGCCGACTGGGGCTACGACTTCCTCAAGCTCGACGGCGTCGGCCCCGGGTCGGGCAAGAGCGGCGACCAGTACGACAACGTTGCCGACGTGGCCGCCTGGCACCGGGCCATAGCCGGCACGGGCCGCCCGATCCACCTGGAACTCTCCTGGTCCCTGGACATCGGACACGCCTCCGACTGGAAGACGTACTCCCAGGGCTGGCGCATCGACACGGACGTCGAGTGCTACTGCAACACCCTCGTCAGCTGGGAGAACTCGGTCGACGACCGCTGGGACGACACCCCGGCCTGGACCCGGCACGCCGGTCCCGGAGGCTGGAACGACCTCGACTCCCTCGACGTCGGCAACGGCGAGATGGACGGCCTCACCAAGGCCGAACGGCAGAGCTACGCCACCCTGTGGGCCATCGCCAAGTCCCCCCTCTACACCGGCGACGACCTCACCCGCCTCGACCCCTACGGCCTCTCCCTGCTGACCAACCGCGAGGTCATCGCCCTGAACCAGGGCCCCAACCCGCCCGCCCACCCGGTCACCCCGTCCGACCCGCAGCAGGTCTGGGCGTCGAAGAACCCCGACGGCACCTACACCGTCGCCCTGTTCAACCTCGCCGACGCCCCCGCCGCCGTCACCGCAGACTGGTCCACCCTCGGCTTCACAGGGAAGGCGGCCGTCCGCGACCTCTGGAACCACGAGAACCTCGGCACCTTCAAGAACAAGGTCACCCAGGCCCTGCCCGCCCACGGCTCCCGCCTCTTCACGGTCACCCCGCACGGCACCGCCCTCGCGTACACCGGCTACGAGGCCGAGTCCGCCACGAACACCCTCGCCGGCAACGCCTCCGTCGCCGACTGCTCCGCCTGCTCGAACGGAAAGAAGGTGGGCAACTTGTACCTCGGTGGCAAGCTGACCTTCAACGACGTGACGGTCGCCAAGGCCGGCACCTACCAGATCAAGATCTCCTACATCAGCGGCGACGCCCGCTCGGTGGACGTCTCGGCCAACGGGGGCGGCGCCACCCGCCACAAGCTCCCCGCCACCGGCGACTGGGGGACCGTCGCGAGCGTGTACGTGCCGGTGACGCTCAGGGCGGGCGCCAACACGATCACCTTCGACAGCGGCACCGACGGCTACGCGCCGGACATCGACCGGATCGACGTACCGAAGTCCTGACCGAGCCACCAGGAGCCGCCATGACCCCCACCCCCTCCAGACGCGGTGTCCTCGCGCTGACCGCAGCGCTCGCCGCCCTGCCCACCTTCACCGCGACCGCGGCACCCCAGCGGCCCACCGACGCACCCGCCCTCGAAGCCGACCCCCGCCACCGGCTCTGGTGGCAGGCCCCCGCCGACGAGCACTCGATGATCGAACAGGGCCTGCCCGTCGGCAACGGCCGCCTCGGCGCCCTCGCGAGCAACGACCCCGGCCGCGAACTCCTCCTCGTCACCGACGCCACGATGTGGACCGGCGGCCTCAACGACACCCTCGACGCCGACGGCCAGTTCCCCTACGGCCGCCAGGACTTCGGCTCCTTCACCCTGCTGGCCCGGCTCACCGTGGACCTCCCCGACCACGACCTGTCCACCGTCTCCGGCTACCGCCGCACCCTCGACCTCGACCGGGGCGTCAACGGCACCTCGTACGTCCGCTCCGGCGTCACCTACCGACGGGAGATCTTCGCCAGCCACCCCGACGACGTCATCGTCCTGCACTTCACCCAGAGCGGGGGAGGCCACTACACCGGCACCATCACCCTGGACGGCACGCACGGCGAACAGCCCGCGGTCTCCTTCGGGGCGGCCCTCCCGAACGGCCTGCGCTACGGCGCGGCGGTCACGGCGTACGGCAGCGGCGGCCGCGTCCGGGTGAACGGCCCGGACATCACCTTCGCCGGGTGCCGGGACCTGACCGTGGTGCTCAGCGGCGGCACCAACTACGCGCCCGACGCGGCGGCCGGCTTCCGCGACCCGTCCCTCGACCCCGAGCGGCTCGCCCGCACCAAGGTCCGGGCGGCGGCCCGGCACCCGGCGGCCACCCTGCTCCGCACCCACACGGCCGACCACCACGCCCAGTACGGGCGGTTGGGCCTCTCCCTCGGCACCTCCACCGCCGACCAGCGGGCCCTCGACACCTGGGAGCGGCTCCGGGCGCGCGCCCGGGACGGGGTGCCCGACCCCGAACTGGAGGCGCAGTACCTCCAGTTCGGCCGCTACCTGATGATCGCGGGATCGCGCGGCAGTCTGCCCCTGAACCTCCAGGGACTGTGGCTCGACGGCAACGACCCGGACTGGATGGGCGACTACCACACCGACATCAACCTCCAGATGAACTACTGGGCGGCCGACCGGACCGGCCTCTCCCCGTGCTTCGACGCGTTCACCGACTACTGCGTGGCCCAGCTCCCGTCCTGGACCGACCTCACCCGCAGGCTCTTCAACGACTCCCGCAACCGCTACCGCAACTCGACCGGGAAGAACGCGGGCTGGACGGTCGCCATCTCCACCAACCCCTTCGGTGGCGGCGGCTGGTGGTGGCACCCGGCGGGCAACGCCTGGCTGTGCAACTCCCTCTACGAGCACTACGAGTTCACCGCCTCGCGGGCCCATCTGGAGAAGATCTACCCCCTCCTGAAGGGCGCCTGTGAGTTCTGGGAGGCGCGGCTGCTGACCATGACCCTGCCCGGCACCTCGCGGGAGGTCCTGGTCGCCGACAGCGACTGGTCGCCCGAGCACGGCCCCCTCGACGCCAAGGGCATCACCTACGCCCAGGAACTCGTCTGGACCCTGTTCGGCAACTACTGCACTGCCGCCGCCGAGCTGAAGAAGGACACGGGGTTCGCCGCCACCGTCGCCGGCCTCCGCAAGCGCCTCCACCTCCCCGAGGTCAGCCCCACCACCGGCTGGCTGGAGGAGTGGATGTCCCCCGACAACCTCGGCGAGACCACCCACCGCCATCTGTCCCCGCTCGTCGGGCTGTTCCCCGGCGACCGCATCCGCCCCGACGGCTCCACCCCGGCCGACCTCGTCGAGGGCGCCACCGCCCTGCTCACCGCCCGCGGCATGGAGAGCTTCGGCTGGGCCAACGCCTGGCGCGCCCTGTGCTGGGCCCGGCTGAAGGACGCGGACAAGGCCTACCGGCTGGTGGCGACCAACCTCCGCCCCTCCACCGGCGGCGGCAACGGCACCGCCTTCAACCTCTTCGACATCTACGAAGTGGAAAAGGGCCGCGGAATCTTTCAGATCGACGCGAATCTGGGTACCCCCGCAGCGATGATCGAGATGCTGCTGTACTCCCGCCCCGGCCACCTGGAACTCCTGCCCGCCCTGCCCGACGCCTGGGCCGCCGCCGGCTCCCTCACCGGAGCGCCCGCCCGCGGCGGATTCGTCGTGGACCTGCACTGGCGTGCGGGGAAGCCGACCGAAGCCCGGATCCGCAGTACCGGCGGCCGCACCACGACGGTCGCCCACGCGGGAAGCACCCGGACGGTGACGCTGAAGCCGGGGGCCGCCGTCACCCTGAGGGGATTCGGCCGATGAGGGGCCGGACGGTCCGCCGCGCCCGCCTGCTCGCCGTCACGGTCGCGGCCGCCATGCTCCAGGCCACCCCCTCCCTCGCCGCGGTCGGCCCGCCCGACGGCGTGATCACCTGGGGCGCCAGTGCCTACCGCATCGGCGACTCGACCGCCGACCGCGGGTACCGCATGGTCGTCCACACCAGCGCCGGCGGCCGCGACCCGCGCGTGCGGCTCTCCAACGCGTTCGGGGACCGCCCGGTGACCTTCGACAGCGTCTACGCCGGCCTCCAACTGAAGGGACCCGACCTGGTACGCGGCAGCAACCGCCGGCTCACCTTCGACGGCGAGGCCTCCACGGTCGTGGAACCCGGCTCCACCGTCTACAGCGACCCGCTGCCGGGCAGCCTGCCCGCCGCCTCGGACCTGGTCGTCAGCCTCCACACCCCGGACGCGGCCGGCCCGGTCACCGGCCACGGCATGGCCCTGCAGACCTCGTACGCCACCCAGGGCGACCACACCGCCGAGGAGAGCGGCGCCCACTGGACCGACACCATCGGGTCCTGGTTCTACCTCGACGCCGTCTCGGTGCGCACGCCCGGCGCCACCGGTGCCGTCGTCGCCCTCGGCGACTCCATCACCGACGGCTGGCATTCCACCGGCGACCGGAACCGCCGCTGGCCCGACTACCTCGCCCGCCGCCTCCAGAAGGCGCACACCACCGTCAAGGGCGTGGCCGACGAGGGGATCTCCAGCAACAAGGTACTGGCCGACGGCGGCGGGCCCAGCGCCCTGAACCGGCTCGACCGGGACGTCCTGTCCCAGCCGGGCGTGCGCACCGTGTTCCTCTTCGAGGGCGTCAACGACCTCAAGGCCCACAGCGGCGTCACCGCACAGGACCTCGTCGCCGGCTACCGCCGGATCGTCGACCGGGCCCACGACGCCGGGAAATGTGTCGTCGTCTCCACCATCGCCCCCTTCAAGGGCTGGTCCGAGTGGGACCCGCCCGCCGAAGCCGTACGGCAGCAGGTCAACGACTTCATCCGGGGCCACCGGGAGGAGTTCGACGGCGTCACCGACTTCGACCGCGTCCTGCGCAGCCCCTACGACCCCGAGCGGATGCTCCCGTTCCTCGACGGCGGGGACCACATCCACCCCAACGACAAGGGAATGCAGGCCATGGCGGACTCAGTCGACCTCAACTCCCTGGAATGCGCCCGTCGTTAGTCACGGACCGGCGTCTCCGGGACGATCAGCCCCTGCCGGTAGGCCACCGCAACGGCCTCGGTGCGGCTCGCCGCACCCAGCTTGGCGAGGATGTTGGAGACATGCACGCTGGCCGTCTTGCCGGTGATGAACAGCTCCTCGCCGATCTGCCGGTTGCTGCGCCCCCGGGCGAGCAACCGCAGCACGTCCTGCTCACGCGCCGTGAGCAGCGACGCGCCGGCGGCCGGGGCCTCGGCCAGCCGGCCGCGCCGGATCAGCTCGTCCACCCGTTCGAGGAGGACCTTGGCGCCCAGCCGCGCGAACACCTCACGAGCGGCCAGCGCCTCGGCCGCGGCCTCCGCCCGCCGGTCGGCCGCGAGCAGGGCCTCGGCGTACCGCAGCCGGCAACGCGCCGGTTCGTACACGTCACCGAAGTCGAACGCTGCGACCGCCTTGGCCCACGCCTCGGGATCCGGCCCCGACACGGCCCGCTTCCACTCCGCCTCCGCCCGCGCCAGCCACGCCTGGCCCTCCGGACCCTGGGGCACCCCGTCGTGCACGGCGAGGGCCCTGGCCGACTCCACCAGCTCGCTCGCGGTCCCCGCCCACCCGCTCGCCCCTTCCTGGTCTCCCTTGAGACGCAGATCGGTAGCCCGGTCGGCGACCGCGGACAGGGCTAGGGCCGCCAGCCGGACGGTGACATGGGGACGCGTTCCGGCGTCGTCGGTGAGGACGCCGACCGTGGACCGCATCCGATCCACAGCGGCCTCCGCGTCGCCCTGCAGCACCGCCGCCTCGATCAGCGCGATGCCCGCGACCAGTGCGGCCATCCAGTCGAACGGCCCCTCCAACAGGCTCCGAGCCCGGTCGGCGGCCCTGAAGTCACCGCGCGCGAGCGCCACATAGAGCGCGGGCCCGACCCGGTACCCCCCGGCCGCGGGCAGCACCTGAGCATCGTCGGCCGCCGCCCGGACACAGTCGTCCCAGCGACCCAGCGTGTACAGCACCAGCAGCTGGAGATAGCGCATCTCCATCGGATACGGCGACGACAGCAGCCCGGCCCGACGCGCGCGGTCGAGGCCCTCCGTGATCCACGGCAGGCACTCCTCGAGGTGCCCGGACTCGTAGGTGCCGACGGCGAGGTTGAACAGCGCGCGCATCTCCACCGGAGCGTTCCCGGAGCTGCGCGCCAGGTCCCGCGCCCGCCGCAGCCGCTCCCGCCCCTCCACCGAGCGACGGCCGTCGCCCTCGATGACCGCCAGGGAGATCAGCAGATCCGCCTGGGCGTCGGCCACGTCCAGCTCCTCCGCCCTGCTCAGGGCCTGCCGGGCGACCCGCCGCGCGGTCTCGTTCTCCCCGACATGGCGGGCGGCCAGCACATGGGTCGCCGCGGCCCAGACCCAGGTACGGGACGGGGGCTCGGCGGGGATCATGGCGAGCGCCTCGCTGCTGTAGGCGAAGGCCGCGGTGAGGTTGTCGACGCTCATCAGATTGCCGGCGAGGGTGTACCGCACCCGGGCGGCGAGTTCGGAGTCCGTCTCCTGGCCGGCACCGGCGAGCGCGGCCCGCGTGAGCGAGACGGCCCGGTGCAGCTCGCCGGTGTGCGCGGCGGCGGCCGAGGCCCGCAGCATCAACCGGACCCGGTCCACCCCCTCGCCGGTGGGCCGAGCCGACGGCTCCACCGCCGACCACAGATCCAGCGCCGCCTCCAGATGCCGTAGTTCCTCGGCGGGCGCCCCCACCCGCTGGGCGTGGTCCGCCGCCTCCAGCGAAGCGGCGAGCGCGGACGCCAGGTCATGGCTCTCCCGGTAGTGGTGGGCCCGCTCCGCCGCGCTCTCGGCCCGCGGCCCGCGCTCTTCGATCAGCCGGGCGAACGCCCCGTGCAACCGCGCCCGCTCACCCGGCAGCAGATCGGCGTACACGGCCTCCCGGGCCAGCGCATGCCGGAACGCGTAGGTGTCCCCCTCACCCGGCACCAGCAGCTGCCGTCCGATGGCCTCCCGCAGCGCCCCCTCCAACTCCTCCTCCGGCAGTCCTACGGCGTCCCGCAGCAGGTCGTGCTCGACGCGCCGCCCGGCCACGGCGGCGGTGCGCAGCACCTGCTGAGCGGTGTCGGACAGCTGCTCGAAGCGGATCAGCAGCACATCCGCGAGCCCGCTCGGCACTCCGCCGTCCCCGCTCCCGGTCGCGGCGAGCAGTTCCTCGGCGTAGAAGGCGTTGCCCTCCGCGCGCTCGACGATCCGCCGCACGGTGGTGTCGGACAGCGGCCCCTCCCGCAGGGCCCGCACCAGCCGGGCCACCTCGGCGTCCGGCATCGGCCGCAGCTCCAGCCGCTCCACGGCGGGCAGCCGCACCAGCTCGGCGAGCAGCGGCCGCAACGGATGCCGCCGGTGCAGGTCGTCGGCGCGGTAGGAGGCGAGCACGGCCAGCCGATGGGTGGGCGCCCCGCCCGCCGACCGCTGGAGGATCCCCCGGCTGAGCAGGAACCGCAGCAGATCCCGCGACGACTGATCGGCCCAGTGCAGATCCTCCAGGACCAGGAGCAGGGGAGCGATGTCCGCGAGATCGGCGAGCAGCCCGGCGATCCCCTCGAACAACCGCAGCCGGTCACCGGCCTCGTCGGTGGAGCCGCCCCCCATGAGCCGCTCCACCACGGGATACGCACCGAGCGCCGACGCGAACCGCTCGTCCTGCGCGACCGCCCCCAACACCTCGGTGAACGGCAGATAGGGCAACCCGACGTCCCCGAGATCGACACAGTGCCCGGTGAGCACGGTCATCGCGTCCGCAGCGGCCCGCCCCATCACCTCGTCCAGCAGCCGCGTCTTACCGACCCCGGCGTCTCCGGCGACGAGAACAGCCCGGGCTTCCCCGCCCCTGGCCCGCTCCAGCACACTGGTCAGCCCGGCAAGCTCGTCGTCCCGTCCGATGATCGGCGTACTGCTGGAGATCTGCGACACAAGAACATCCTGGCACTCGACGCTGACAGCGCAATGATCCACCCAGGGGCGCGAGGAACTGCGCGACCAGCCACGACGTACCCGCAGCCGCCGTCAAACAGGTCGCCCCGAGCTCATCGGCGCAACGTCCGAGCCCAATCGTCCGGCACCCGCCCCGCAGGCCCCGGAGACGGCTGAGACCGAGGATGACTCGCCGGCGGAGCCAACCCCGGCCCCGCCTCGAACATCTCCTCCGTCTCGAAGTTCCAGAACCACTCCTCACCCGGCTCGAAGCTCCGCGCCAGCGGATGCCCGGTCTCCCGGAAGTGCCCGCTCGCGTGCTGACCGGGAGAGGAGTCGCAGCACCCCACGTGCCCGCACTGCGCACAGCGCCGCAGATGGAACCACCATCCGCCCGCCGCGTCGCACTCCACGCACCCGTCCCCGCTCGGCGGCACGCTCGGGTCGATCCCCTTGATGTCGGTCACTCCGGCTCCTCGGTCGTCTCGTCGGGGTCCACGGCGGTCAGCGGAAGCAGCACCTGGAAGCGGGTGTCACCCGGCGTCGACTCCACCTGGAGCGTCCCGTGGTGCTTGTTGACCACGATCCGCCAGGAGATGTCGAGCCCGAGTCCCGTCCCCTCGCCCACCGGCTTGGTGGTGAAGAAGGGGTCGAAGATCCGCCCGCGGATGTCCGCAGGCACCCCCGGCCCGGTGTCCCGGAACTCCACCAGCAGCCGGTCGTGCTCCAGCGCGGTCCGGACGGTCAACGTCCCTTCCCCGCCTGCGCTGTTGATGGCCTGGACCGCGTTGTCGATCAGGTTCGTCCACACCTGGTTGAGCTCGGCGGGGTAGGCCGGGATCCTCGGCAGCGTCCGGTCGTACTCCTTGACGACCTTGATCTGCTGCCCGATCTTCCCGGACAGCATCAGCAGGGTGCTGTCGAGGAGTTCGTGGACGTCGGCCACCTGGTAGGGCGCCCGGTCCAGCTGGGAGTACTGCTTGGCCGCGTCGACGAGGTGCGAGATGCGGGCCGTGGAGTCGTTGATCTCGTCCATCAACAGCTCGGTCTCGACGGTGTAGTTGAGCCAGCCGATCGCGTTCGGCAGCATCTCCTCGTCGAGGGCGGCCGCGACCTGGTCCAGCCAGTCGACGTCAAGGCCGGCCTGCACGAAGGTGGGCGCGATCCGCCAGCCCTCCTGGATGCCGTGGTCGTCGAGCCAGTCGCCGAGCGCGTCCTCCCGGTCGGAGGCCTCCAGCGGGCTGAGCGTCGGTGCCTTGGCGACCCGTTCGGCCGTGCGTTCCTGGATGTCGATGAGGTTCGCCATCACCTCGGGGCTGTACGAGCCCTGGGCGATGATGCCGAGCTTGTGGCGCATCTTGCCCACCCGCTCGCGCAGGGTCGCCGTGGCCCGCACGGCCGCCGCGGCCGGGTTGTTGAGCTCATGGGTGAGACCGGCCGACAACGAGCCGAGCGCCAGCAGCCGTTCCCGCTGGCCGATGGCCCGCTGGGTGTTCTTCGAACCGAAGAAGAGCCCCTCCAGCAGATGGACCGCCATCGGGAACCATTCCTGCATGAAGTCCGAGAACGTCTCCGCGGGCAGTACGAAGAACCGCGAAGGCTCAGTGACCCGCATGGAGTTGTTGTACGTCTGCTGCACCCGGTCGCCCAGGTACGCCTGCATGGACCCCGAGTACACCCCGCGCTGCGAGGTGCGGCTGACCTCCACGTCGTCGCCGCCGACCCGGCGGGAGAGCACGACCGTGCCCTCGATCATCACGTAGAAGCAGGTGGCCGGTTCACCTTCGCTGTACACCGGACCGGGTTCGAACTTCTCGACCCGCCCCGCCGCGCACAACTGGCCCAGCTGCTCGGGGGACAGCTTCTCGAACAGGAACAGCGACCCGATCTCCCCGGGGCTGCACGGCATCAACTGCCCGCTCACGACTGCTCCAGGTACCGGTGGACGAGCATCACGGCCATGGCTCCCTCTCCGACGGCGGACGCGACCCGCTTCGCGGACTCGGCGCGTGCGTCGCCCGCGACGAACACGCCCGGAATGTTGGTCTCCAGGTGGTACGGCGGCCGGTCCAGCTCCCAGTTGGCCGGTGGCCGCCCGTCGGGGGTGAGGTCGGGCCCGGCCAGGATGAACCCGTGCTCGTCGCGCAGCACCGTGCCGTCCAGCCAGCCGGTGAGCGGGGCCGCACCGATGAACACGAACATCCACTGCGCGTCGACGCGTTCGGTCTCCCCGGTCCGGGTGTCGCGCAGGGTGAGCTGCTCCAGGTGGTCGGAGCCGTGCGCGGACTCGACGACGGTGTGCGGGCGGACCGAGATGTTGGGGGCGTCCTCGATCTGCTGGATCAGGTAGTGCGACATCGACGCGGCGAGGTCGGGGCCACGCACCAGCAGGGTCACCGACTTGGCGCCCCGCGACAGGTACATGGCCGCCTGCCCGGCCGAGTTGGCGCCGCCGACGATGTAGATGTCCTGGCCCTGGCAGGAGGCCGCCTCGGTCAGCGCCGAGCCGTAGTACACCCCGCAGCCGGTCAGGTCCGTGCAGCCGGGCGCCTCCAGCTGCCGGTAGGAGACACCGGTCGCCAGGATCACGCTGTGCGCGGCCACCGCCGACCCGTCCGAGAAGCGCACGGTACGGGCCGCGCCGTTGATCTCCAGGCCCGCCACCTCACGGGCGGTGAGGATCTCGGCGCCGAACTTGGCGGCCTGCCGCCGGGCCCGGTCGGTGAGCTGGCCGCCGGACACGCCGTCGGGGAAGCCCAGGTAGTTCTCGATCCGGGAACTCTGTCCGGCCTGCCCACCGGTCGCCGAGCGCTCCACGAGCACGGTCCGCAGGCCCTCCGAGGCCCCGTACACCGCGGCTCCGAGCCCGGCCGGGCCGCCGCCGATCACGACGAGGTCGTAGAAGTCGGCGGTCGGGGTCGTGGCCAGGCCGACATGGGCGGCCAGGTCGGGCGCCTCCGGCTCGACCAGGGGAGTGCCGTCCGGGGTGATCACCACCGGCAGCTGCTGCCCGTCCTGCCCCGCGGCGGTCAGCAGCCGCTGTCCCTCGGGCTCGTCGGTGGAGTACCAGCGGTACGGCACCTGGTTGCGGGCCAGGAACTCCCGGACGTCCGAGGAGCGCGCCGACCAGCGGTGCCCGATCACCTTGGTGGCCGGGACGGGCCGGTAGTCACTGGACCGCCATGCCTCCAGGAGGTCGTCGAGGACCGGGTACAGCTTCTCCTCGGGCGGGTCCCAGGGCTTGAGGAGGTAGTGGTCGAGGTCGACGACGTTGATCGCGTCGATCGCCGCGTTGGTGTCCGCGTACGCCGTCAGCAGCACGCGGCGGGCCCCCGGATACACGTCCAGGGCCTGTTCGAGGAACTCGATGCCGTTCATCTGCGGCATGCGGTAGTCGGCCAGGATCACCGCCACGAGGTCGCCGCGCAGCTTCAGCTCCCGCAGCGCCTCCAGCGCGGACTCGCCGGACTCCGCGCGCACGATCCGGTACGACTCGCCGTAGCGCCGCCGCAGGTCGCGGGCGACGGCACGGGAGACCCCCGGGTCGTCGTCCACGGTCAGGATGACGGTCCGCGCCGATTCGGCGGCCTGTGCCATACGTCTCCCCACCCCGGGCGGTCCGTGGGGGCACGGCGCCCCCCGTGGTCACCGGCCCGGTCCCGCCCATCGTATGTTCGATCGCCCGGCTTCGCGCCGGGATGACGGACCCTGCCGGGGTCAGGCTCGGCGCCGCCCCGGCACGCGGAAGCGCGGGTTAGGCCCGGCGCTCGCCCAGCACGCAGAACTCGTTGCCCTCGGGGTCCAGGAGCGTCACCCACGACTGCTCGCCCTGCCCGATGTCCGCGCGCTGCGCGCCCAGGGCCAGGAAGCGGGCGACCTCGGCCTCGTGGTCGTCGGGCCGGAAGTCGAGGTGGAGCCGGTTCTTGACGGTTTTCGCCTCCGGCACCGGCACGAACAGCAGCCCCGGGATCCGGTCCTTCTCGGGACGGATCTCGAACTCGTCGGGGGAGTCCTCGACCACCACCCAGCCCAGGGCCTCGGCCCACCAGCGCCCGAGGGCGGCGGGGTCGGCCGAGTCCACGATCACTTGCTCCCATTCCAAGGTCATTCCGGCAGCGTAGTGAAGACTGGGGTCCTACGTCACCGCGATAAAAGGAGGCCACCGCATGCCCGGCCCGATCACCGCTGGCATCGACGGAACCGAGGAGAGCCTCGCCGCACTGGGCTGGGCCGCCCGGGAGGCGGTCCGGCGGGACACCGGGCTGCGGGTGGTGCACGCCTGGCGGTTCCAGTCGTACGAGGGGATCGACGCCGGCGACCGGGACACCCAGGCGGGCTGGGCGCGGGACGCGATGACCGAGGCCGTCCGGGCCGTCACGGGGCGGCACACCGGTCTCGAGGTGGACACCGACCTGGTGGAGGGCGGCAGCGTGGACGTGCTGGTCGCCGCCGCGGCCGACTCCGAACTGCTCGTCCTGGGCTCCCGCGGGCACGGCCCCGTGGTCGGCTTCCTGCTGGGCTCGGTCGGGCAGCAGGTGATCGCCGAGGCGACCCGGCCCGTCGTCCTGGTCCGCGCC
The DNA here is from genome assembly GCF_000383655.1 of Streptomyces sp. 351MFTsu5.1. Lineage (NCBI taxonomy): Bacteria > Bacillati > Actinomycetota > Actinomycetes > Kitasatosporales > Streptomycetaceae > Streptomyces > Streptomyces sp. 351MFTsu5.1. The sequence continues at coordinate 233,698 of NZ_KB911787.1, forward strand.
GGCGACCGGGGCTCCGCGGAGGCCGCGGGGCACGAGATCGTCGTCGGTCAGGAGGGCACCCCGGAGGACAGTGCCGAGACCCTGCGGTTCGCCTTCGAGACGGCGGCCGCCCGGGGAGCCACGGTTCGTGCCGTGCGGGCCTGGACGCTGCCGCCGGTGTTCGCCTACAGCCCCGGTTCGCTGAAACTGCTCGACGAGGCCGGCGGGCTGGAGCCGTACGAGAAGAAGGCCCTGGCCACCGCGCTCCAGCCGTGGCGGGAACGCTTCCCCGACGTGCCGGTCGCCGAGCACGTGGAGATGGGCAGCGCCGGCCAGGTGCTGCTGTCGATGTCGGCACGGGCGCAGCTGATGGTCGTCGGGCGCCGGGCCCGCCGTACCGCCGTCGGCGCCCGCATCGGCTCGGTCGCGCACGGCGTGCTGCACCACGCGGACTGCCCGGTGGCGGTGGTGCCGCACACCTGAGTCACTCGGCGGTGGCGGGGGTGGGCTGGAGCGTCTCGCGGGCCTTGGGAAGGATGTTCGTGATGTAGTCCTCGACGGCCGTGTCGAGCCCGATGTCGTGCTGGGCCCGCTCGGACAGGTACCAGCGGTGTTCGAGCAGCTCGTGGTAGATCTCGGCCGGGTCCATCGAGCCGCGCATCTCCAGCGGTACGGCCCGCACGGTCGGCCGGAAGACGTCCCGCACCCACCGGTGCGCGAGCACCTCCGGGCGGGCGCCGAGAGGGTCGCCCGGGGCGTAGTCGTCCTGGGTGGCCATCCAGCTCTCCAGGTCGTTGAGCAGCCGCCGGGCCTGGTTCTCCTCGGTGTCCAGGCCGGTCAGGCGCAGCAGCTGGCGCTGGTGGTGGCCGGCGTCCACGACCTTCGGCACGAACGTGACCGAGTCGCCGTTCGGGGCGTGCTCGATCTGCATCTCGGCCACGTCGAAGCCGAGGTCGTTCAGCCGCCGGATCCGGCGCTCGATGAAGTGGTACTTGCCCGCCGGGTACACCGACCTGCGGGTCAGCTCGTCCCACAGGCTGCCGTAGCGCGAGCAGATCTCCATGCCGAACTCGATGGCGTCCACGGAGGGGTGCAGCGCCCCCGAGGCCTCCAGGTCGAGCAGCTCGCCGCTGATGTTGACGCGGGCGAGGTCCAGGTCGTAGTCCCGCTGCCCCGGGCTGAGCTGCGGATGCAGGTCACCGGTCTCGGCGTCCACCAGGTAGGCGGCGTAGGCGCCCGCGTCGCGCCGGAACAGGGTGTTGGACAGGGAGCAGTCGCCCCAGGCGAACCCGGCCAGGTGCAGCCGGACCAGCAGGACGGCCAGGGCGTCCATCAGGCGGTGCATGGTGGCGGGCCGCATGGTCGTCTCGAACATCGAGCGGTACGGCATCGAGCCGCCCAGGTGCCGGGTGACCAGCACCGACTCCAGCGGGGCCTCGTCGGCGTCGACGCGCCCGGTGACCACGGCCAGCGGGTCGACGGCGGGGATCCCGAGCCGGTCCAGGTCGCGGAGCAGCTCGTACTCGCGCAGCGCCGGGCGCTCGGCCAGCTCCTTGACGGCGATGACCTCGTCGCCGGCGCGCGCGTAACGCACCACGTGCCGGGATATGCCGCGCGGCAGCGGGACCAGGACCTCCTCCGGCCACTCCTCCAGCGGCAGATGCCAGGGCAGTTCGAGCAGGAGCGCGGGGTGCTCCGGGTTCGTCGCGCTGATCTGCAGTGCCATGGTGCGGTGTCCTTGTCCGGCCGGTGATCGTCACCTCACCTTAGAGGGCGAGGTCCCGGGCCTGAAGTGCCGCTTCACGGACCGGACCGCGGTGGAGAGGACCGTGCCCGGGAAGCAGTGCGTCGCCCTCCAGCCCGGCGAGGACCTCCAGGGAGGCCACGGCACGCGCGCGTTCGTGGTGGAACATGTCCGGCAGCAGTTGGGGCCCCTTGACCCGGGACGTGGGGTGGCCGCTCACCAGGGCGTCGCCGGAGATCAGCACCCCGCGCTCGGGGAGGTGGAAGGCGCAGTGCCCGTCGGTGTGGCCCGGCGTGTGCACGGGCACCGGACGGCCGGGCAGGTCCAGGGCGCCCTCGGCGGGGAACGGCTGCGGGGAGGCGACCGGCACATGGGCCGTGCCGCCCACGCGGATCGCGTGCACCGCCCACGGCAGCACACCGGGCCGCCAGCCGTTCTTCAGGACCGTCCCCACGGACACCTGGTGCAGGAAGTCCCGCCGCGCGTGGGGCACTTCGGCCTCGTGCAGATAGACCGGCGTGCCGTAGGCGGTGCGCAGGTACTCGGCGGAGCCCAGATGGTCGTTGTGGGCGTGCGTGACGAGTACGGCGGTGACGGCCTCCGGTGAGCTGCCCACCTCGGCCAGGGAGGCGAGCAGCTGCTCCCGGTCGCCCGGGTAGCCGGTGTCGACGAGCGTGGCCGAGCTTCCCTCGGTCAGGATCACCCAGTTGGTGTTGCTGCCGTGCACCAGATAGGTGCCGTCCGCGACTTGCTGCACGCCCGCGCTCATGATCGCCCCGCCCGCTGAGTACCTGCCCGACGGCACCCAGCAAAGCAGACGCTCAGCCGATCCGGAGCGCCGGGTACCGGTCCTCCAGCGCTCAACTTCCCCTGCACTTCAGGGGCCTGCTCCCGGCGGGTCGGGACTGCCTCCGGCACCGTCCGCCGGAGGCAGCCCCCGCGTGCCCCGAAGCGGCCGCCTCTCCGCCTCAGTGCACGCCGTGCGGGCGGAACTGGATGCTGATCCGCGGTCCCGTCGCGCGCGTGGTCTTCGGTACCGCGTGCTCCCAGGTGCGCTGGCAGGAGCCGCCCATCACGATCAGGTCGCCGTGGCCCAGCGGTCGCCGTACCGTCTCGCCGCCGCCGCGCGCCGGCCGCAGCAGCAGGTCGCGCGGCGCGCCCACGGACAGGATCGCGACCATGGTGTCGTAGCTCCCGCCCCGCCCGCCCCGGTCGCCGTGCCAGGCGACGGAGTCACGGCCGTCCCGGTAGTAGCAGAGCCCCGCCGTGGTGAACGGCTCGCCGAGCTCGTCGGCGTAGTGCGCGCCGAGCGCCTGCCGCGCCTCCTCCAGCACGGGGTGCGGCAGGGCGTCGTCCGCGCGGTAGAAGGCCAGCAGCCGCGGTACGTCGACGACGTGGTCGTACATCGTGCGGCGCTCCGCCCGCCAGGGCACCTCGTCGGCCAGCTGTGCGAACAGGGTGTCGGAGCCGGTGAGCCAGCCGGGCAGTACGTCGATCCAGGCGCCGAGGCCGAGCAGGGTACGGCGGATCCCGTCGAGGGAGCCGAGCCGCAGCTGGTCGGTCTGGTCGAAGAGGGAGCCCTGGAGGTGCGCGGTCATGGATCCAGCGTACTCCTGATTCGAAAATCTGTTCCAATGACATCCCGGCGAGATGTTCGGCCTTCCAGTGCACCGGCCTTTCGATACATCGATGTATCGGATACATTCGCGTATCGAATGGAGGCGGACATGGCGGTGGAAGAAACGGCCAGGCGCGTGACCAAGCGCCGGGTCCGCACCCGTGCCAACCTGCTCGACGCGGCCTTCGCGGTCTTCGCCGCCAAGGGCTTCGGCCGGGTGTCGATCGAGGAGGTCTGCGAGGCCGCCGGATACAGCCGCGGGGCCTTCTACTCGAACTTCGACAGCCTCGACGAGCTGTTCTTCGCGCTCTACCAGCAGCGCGCCGACCTCATCGCCGAGCAGGTCTCCGGTGCCCTCGCCCTCGACGGCCCCGGCCTCGACGTGCCGGCCGCCGTCGACAGGGTCACCGACGTACTGCTCCTGGACCGGGAGTGGCTCCTGGTGAAGACCGACTTCCTGGTGCACGCCGCCCGCGCGCCCGAGGTCGCCCGGACCCTGCTCGAACACCGGGCCCGGCTCCGGAGCGCGATCGCCGACCGGCTGGCACGCACACGTGGGCACGCCGTACTGCCCGCCGTGCTGGTCGACGTCGAGGGTGCCGCCCACGCCGTGGTCGCCGCCTACGACGGGGTCACCGTCCAACTGCTGCTGGACGGGGACCTCGAGCGGGCCCGCGTCTGGCTGAAGCAACTGCTCACCGCGCTGCTCACCGACGGCAGCGACACCACCGTATGAGGGAAGGGACGGTCGCCATGGATGCCGACGTCATCGTCGTCGGAGCGGGGCTCGCGGGCCTGGTCGCCGCGCACGAACTCACCAGCCGCGGCAGGAGGGTCGCACTGGTCGACCAGGAGAACGCCGCCAACCTCGGCGGCCAGGCCTTCTGGTCCTTCGGCGGGCTCTTCCTCGTCGACTCCCCGGAGCAGCGGCGCCTCGGCATCAAGGACTCCCTCGACCTCGCCTGGAGCGACTGGCAGGGCAGCGCCGGGTTCGACCGCGTCGACGACGAGGACTCCTGGGCGGTGCGCTGGGCGCGCGCCTATGTCGAGTTCGCGGCCGGGGAGAAGCGGTCCTGGCTGGAGGGGCACGGCATCAAGTTCCTGCCCACCGTCGGCTGGGCCGAGCGCGGCGACCTGACCGCGCACGGACACGGCAACTCCGTGCCGCGCTTCCACATCGCCTGGGGCACCGGCACCGGCGTCGTCGAGCCGTTCGTCGGCTACGCCAAACAGGCCGCCCGTGACGGACTGCTGACCTTCTACCACCGCCACCAGGTCGACGAGCTGGTCGTCGAGGACGGCACCGCGCGGGGCGTGCGCGGGACGGTTCTCGCCCAGGACGACTCCGCGCGCGGGGTGGCCTCGAACCGCGACCCGATCGGTGACTTCGAACTCACCGCCCAGGCCGTCGTCGTCACCACCGGGGGCATCGGCGCCAACCACGACATCGTCCGCCGCTACTGGCCCGAACGGCTCGGCACCCCGCCCGCCGAGATGGTCACCGGCGTGCCCGCGCACGTCGACGGCAGGATGCTCGACATCAGCGAGAACGCGGGCGTCCGCCTGGTCAACCGCGACCGCATGTGGCACTACACCGAGGGCATCCGGAACTGGGACCCCATCTGGCCCGGCCACGGCATCCGCATCCTGCCCGGGCCGTCCTCCATGTGGTTCGACGCCCTCGGCCGCCGGCTGCCCGACCCGTGCCTGCCGGGTTACGACACCCTCGGCACCCTGAGGCACCTGCGCACCACCGAGGACATCGCGGAGCACGGCCACTCCTGGTTCATCCTCACCCAGAAGATCATCGAGAAGGAGTTCGCCCTCTCCGGCTCCGAGCAGAACCCCGACATCACCGCCAAGGACCGCGCGGGCTTCCTCAAGGAGCGTGTCCTCGGCAAGGGCGCGCCAGGGCCGGTCGACGCGTTCCTGCGCAAGGGCGCGGACTTCGTGACCGCCCCGAACCTGGAGCAGCTCGTCGAGAAGATGAACGGCCTGACGGACAAGGCCCTCCTCGACGCGGCCTCCCTCCGCCGCCAGATCGAGGCGCGCGACCTCCAGATCGCCAACTCCTACAGCAAGGACGCCCAGGTGCAGGGCATCCGCAACGCCCGCCGCTACATCGGCGACCGCCTCGGCCGGGTCGCCACCCCGCACCGCATCCTCGACCCCGCGGCGGGCCCCCTGATCGGCGTCAAGCTGCACATCCTGACCCGCAAGACCCTCGGCGGCATCCAGACCGACCTCGACTCCCGCGCCCTCGGCCTCGACGGCAAGCCGCTCGAAGGCCTCTACGCGGCGGGCGAGGTGGCCGGCTTCGGCGGCGGCGGCGTCCACGGCTACAACGCCCTGGAGGGCACCTTCCTCGGCGGCTGCCTCTTCTCGGGCCGCGCGGCGGGGCGCGCGGCGGCGAAGCAGGTCGGCTAGGGCTCCAACAGGCGTACCAGGACCGTGGCGTGGCTCTGCTCCGGTGTCTTCGACGCCGTCAGCAGGGTCATGTCGCCCTGGCGCGCCGACTCCCTCAGCCGGTCCAGGGACTCGACGGCCTCGGGCGCGGCCAGCTCCGACTCGTACCGCTCGGCGAACTCCTCGTAGGAGCCCTCGCCCGCGTGGTACCAGCGGCGCAGTTCGGTCGACGGGGTGAGGGCCTTGGGCCATTCGTCCACGCGGGCCGCGTCCTTCGACAGGCCGCGCGGCCACAGCCGGTCGACCAGGACGCGGACGCCGTCCGCGGGCTCGGGCGGGTCGTAGACACGGCGGACGCGCACGCTCACGGCAGGCCTCTCGACGAAGTGCTCGGTGTGCCCGGAGCGTACTGTCCGACCTGCCGTGACTTGACCTGATCATGGGTGAGTCGCACCGAGCCCGGCCTTTAGGGTGAGGCGACCATTCGCCCCCCATCCGTAGGAGCGCACGTGCCGAAGGCCGCAAGACGCACCTTCGTCCTCGTCACCACCCCCGTCGCCCTCGTGGCCCTGATCGGCGCCGCGGCACCCGCGGCGACGGGTTCCAAGGGAGTGGGAGACCCCTACTTCCCGCTCGCCGGCAACGGCGGCTACCACGTCGAGCACTACGACCTGACACTTGGCTACGACCCCGGCACCCGGCATCTCGACGGCAAGGCGGTCCTCACCGCCCGCGCCACCCAGCGCCTGACCCGCTTCGACCTCGACTTCAAGGGACTGACCGTCACCGGTCTGACGGTCGGTCACGCCAAGGCCGCCTTCCGCCGCGACGGACAGGAACTCGTCGTCACCCCGCGGCACGCCCTGAGCAAGGGCGAGCGCTTCTCCGTGACGGTCACCTACAAGGGCAAGCCGGGCCCCGTGAAAGACCCGGACGGCTCGCTCGACGGGTGGATCCCGACCGACGACGGGGCCTTCGTCGCCGGGGAGCCGCAGGGCGCGATGACCTGGTTCCCGGCGAACAACCACCCCAGGGACAAGTCGTCGTACGACTTCACGATCACGGTCCCCAAGGGGCGCACCGCGGTCGCCAACGGTGTGCTGCGCTCCCAGCGGACCGCGCACGGCAAGACCACGTTCCGCTGGCGCCAGAGCGAGCCCATGGCCGCCTACCTGGCCACCGCGACCGTGGGGAAGTTCAAGGTCGAGCAGTTCACCACCCGCGACGGCATCCGCGTCTACAACGCCGTCGACGCGCGCGAGGCGGCCGCCGCCGCTCCGGTCCTCAAGAAGCTGCCCTCCGTCCTCGAGTGGGAGAGCAAGCTCTTCGGGCGCTACCCGTTCCGTGCCGCCGGGTCGATCGTGGACCACGCCCCGAACGTCGGCTACGCGCTGGAGACCCAGTCCCGTCCCGTCTACGACCGGGCGCCCGACCTGAGCACCCTCGTCCACGAGAACGCCCACCAGTGGTTCGGCGACTCCGTCTCGCTGACCTCGTGGAAGGACATCTGGCTCAACGAGGGCTTCGCGACCTACGCGGAGTGGCTGTACGCCGAGCAGCACGGCGGCGACAGCGCGCAGAAGTCCTTCGACGACCTCTACGCGAAGCCCGCGAGCGACGAGCTGTGGGAGTTCCCGCCCGGCAACCCCGGCAGCGGCGGCAACATCTTCGGCACCCCCGTCTACGCCCGCGGCGCCATGACCCTGCACGTGCTGCGCACGACCGTGGGCGACCGGGCGTTCTTCGGGATCCTGCGCGCCTGGGCGGGCGGACACCGTGACGGCCACGGCACCACCGCACAGTTCGAGCGACTGGCGGAACAGGTCTCGGGGAAGAAGCTGGACGGACTGTTCAAGACCTGGCTCTACACCCCGGGAAAGCCGAACCGCCCCTAGAACCTGACGAGTTTCTTACAACTGTCGGTCAGAGTCGCATCATGATCACACGCAGAACCCATGTGGCCCTGCTCGCCGCGTCCGTGCTTCTGACCGGATGCGGCGGCGGTGCCCTGGCCAGTACGGAGGGCGCGCCCGCGCCCGCACGCGAGACTCCGGAGCCGGCACCCACGCCGTCTCCGGAGAGCTCCGTCGAGGCCGCTCCCCGGCAGATACCCGGCCTCGGCCCGAAGACCTGGGCGAAGGTACCGGCCGACGCCCGGCAGGCCGTCGTCGTCACCGGAAGGAGCCGCGACTCCTCGGACTCGACCTTGGTCCTCCACCAGCGCACCGAGGCAGGCTGGCAGGCCGGCGAGAGCTGGCCCGCGCACAACGCCCTCAAGGGCTGGACCGACCACCACCTCGCGGGCGACCTGCGCTCACCGATCGGCGTCTACACCCTCACCGACGCCGGAGGACTGTTGAGGAACCCCGGCACGAAGCTGCCGTACGACCGCTCCGGCAGCTTCACCGCACCCGGCACCGGCTTCGAGGGGGAGCCGCTGGCCGGGTCCTTCGACTACGTGATCGCCATCGACTACAACCGGCGACCCGGCACCTCGCCCCTGGACTGGACCCGCCCGATGGGCGCGGGCCGTGGTGGCGGGATATGGCTCCACGTCGACCACGGCGGCCCCACCCACGGCTGTGTGAGCATCTCCGAGGAGCACATGAAGGAACTGCTCCGCGTCCTGGACCCCGGCCTCCATCCCGTGGTCGTCATGGGCGACGGCCCGTCCCTGGCCCGCTGAAGCGCTTAGGATCCGCCGGGTGTGCGCACATGTGCTGGTCGCCGAGGACGACGAGATGCAGGCCGAACTCATACGGCGGTCCCTGCTCGCCGAGGGGCACACCGCCACCGTGGTCCACGACGGGCGGGCCGCCCTGGACGCGGCCCGGCGGATCGCCCCCGACCTCGTCGTCCTGGACCTGATGCTGCCGGTGATCGACGGCTTCGGGGTGTGCCGGGTGCTGCGCCGGGACGCCGACATCCCCGTCGTGATGCTCACCGCCCGGTCCGCCGAGGACGACGTCCTGCTGGGCCTGGAACTGGGCGCCGACGACTACATGACCAAGCCGTACAGCCCGCGTGAGCTGATGGCCCGCATCCGGACCGTCCTCAGACGCAGCGGCCGGGGCGTGGACACCGGACCGCGCGAGGACCCCGTCGTGCGCGCCGGTGACCTCGGCGTCGACCCCGCACGGCACGAAGTCCACTGCGACGGGGCGCCGGTGGAGTGCACGCCGGCCGAGTTCGAGATCCTGCTCGCCATGGCCGCCGAGCCCGAACGGGTCTTCTCGCGACGGCAGTTGCTGGAGGTGACCCGGGGTACCGACCGGGCCTCCACCGAACGGGCCGTGGACGTGCACATCATGAACCTGCGCCGCAAGATCGAGGCCGATCCGCGCCGCCCGGCCCGGCTCCTCACGGTGTTCGGCGTCGGCTACAAGCTGAGCGGCGGCCGCGGATGACCCCCTGGCGCCGGCGGCGGCCGAGCGTGCGGATACCCCTGCACAAGCGGCTGCTGGTGCGGTTGCTGATCACGTCCGGGCTCATCGCCGTGTGCTCGGTGGCCGCGACGGCCTGGCTGGCCGTGGCCACCACCACCCAGGCCCTGCGCGAGGAACAGGGGCAGGCGCTCGCCGACGACATGGAGGTCCTCGCCGACCTCAGCGGGTACGCGGCGACCCACCCCGACTGGACCGGCGTGACCGCCACCGTGCGGAGACTGTCCGAGCGGACCGGCCGGCGCATCGCCCTGACCACCCCGGACCGCCGGATCATCGCCGACTCCGCGCCGCGCGGCACGTCCCTGCCGCCCGGCGCGGCCGCCGCCGTGGACCCGCTGCACACCGACACCTACAGCGAGCGCGGTGCCCAGATCCCCGGCATCGACCCGCGAGCGGTGGGCCCGTACCGCCTCCCCGAGAAGGAACGGGACACGGTCGCCACCCTGGCCCACAAGCGGCAACTGTGCTTCTCCCGGCACGGTCTGGAGACCCGGCTGAAGCGGACCCCCAGCGGACGGACGGTCCTCACCGACCCGGACAGCGGTTCCGCCCCGGCCTACGTGCCCGACGCCTGCGCCGACGGACTCCTCAACACCCCCACCCCGACGGAGGAGAAGGCGACCGAAGCGCTCCAGGGCCTGGCCCGCGGCTGCCTGGTCAAGGCCGGACTGAGCGGTGGGATCGCCGTGCCGGTCGGGAGCGAGCTGGGCGGGGTGGACGCGCGTGACCCCCTGCCCGGAAATCTCGGCGACAAGGAGAGACGCCTGGCCCAGCCCTGCGTCGACGAGGCCCGCCGTACCCAGCTCGACCCCTACGTGGCACCCGCGGCCGAACTCTTCCTCGGCACCGGGGACACCCCGGCCGTGCTCTTCGACATGTCCCCGGGCAACAAGGCCAAGGTCGTCGGCACCGCCGCCCTGGTGCTCGCCGTCACCGTCGCCGCGACCGCCCTGGTCGCCGGCCGGCTCGTACGGCCACTGCGGGCGCTCACCGCGGCGGCCCAGCAACCGCCCGAACTCCACGTCCGGGTGCCCGTCACCACCCGGGACGAGACCGGCATCCTCGCCGCCGCCTTCAACGACCTCACCGAACGCCGCGAGCGCCTCGAGGCCCAGCGCAAGGCGATGGTCAGCGACATCGCCCACGAACTGCGCAGCCCGCTGACCAACATCCGCGGCTGGCTGGAGGTCACCCGGGACGGCGTCGTCGCACCCGACCCGGCGCTGCTCGCCTCCCTGCACGAGGAGTCGCTCGTCCTCCAGCGCGTCATCGACGACCTCCAGGACCTCGCGGCCGCCGACGCCGGCACGCTGCGTCTGCACCGCGAGCCGGTGCGCTGCGACGAACTGCTCCAGCAGGTGGCGGCGGCCCACCGGGTCGCCGCCCAGGTGGAGTTGCGCACCCGGGCCGAGGACGCGCTGTGGCTGGACGCCGACCCCGTCCGGATGCGGCAGGCACTCGGCAACCTGGTCTCCAACGCCCTGCGGCACACCCCGCCCGACGGCACGGTCACCCTGTCCGCGCGCCGGGACGGCGACGAGGTCGTGCTGGCGGTCGCCGACACCGGCTCGGGCATCGCCCCTGAGGACCTGCCGCACGTCTTCGACCGGTTCTGGCGCGCGGAGAAGTCCCGCAGCCGCCGTACCGGAGGCTCCGGGCTCGGGCTGCCCATCGTCCGCCATCTGGCCGCCGCCCACGGCGGCACCGTCGACGCGGCGAGCGAGCCCGGCAAGGGCAGTGTCTTCACGCTGCGGCTGCCCGGGGGCCCGACACCGTAGCGAGGTCCCCGATTCCCTCCGTGGCCTGCGGGTACTCCGTACCACCGCGAGGGAGAGGGAGGTCACGGGATGGGTGTGCCGGACGGGCTGCCGGTGGTGCGGACACTGGCGGAACTCGCGGACCTGGCCGGGCGGTACGAGCGGCTGTACGTCCGCTGGTCGCGCGGCCCCGAGGTCGACCTGGCCCGCTCCTCCAGCACCGACGACCTCACCGGTGTGGCCCTGCCGGGGCTCTCGGCCAACCCGCTCGACATGGAGGAGTGGTGGCAGGGGCGGCCGGCGCGCCTGTGGGTGGCCCGCCGTCTGTACGACTACTCCCATCTGCCGCACGACAAGGGACCCGGGGTACGTCCCTGGGTGCTCCAGGGGCACGAGCGGGGCCGGGGACCGGACAACGAGCCGCTCGTCGCGGACGTGCGGCCGATGTGCTGGATCGATCCCCGGGTCATCGACGAGGCACGGGACGCGGTGGACGGCCAGGAGACCGCCTGGGGCCCGCTGCGCCGTACGGGCCCGTGAGCGCGCGGCCAGGACTGCGGCTGCCGACGCGGGCGCGGGCCCGGTTCGACGCCAGGTCCGGACTCGCTGCCGAACCGGACCTGGCGCCGAACCGGGCCCGCCGTCGAACCGGCCCGCTCAGCCGGACCTTCTCCGTGCGGCACTCGCCCGCCGCGCCATCGCGCGGCGTTCCGTCTCGCTGGTGCCGCCCCAGACGCCGATGCCCTGTCCCGTCTCCAGGGCCCACTCGAGGCACTGCTCCTGGACGGGGCAGCGCCTGCACACGGACTTGGCCTGCTCCGTCTGTCCCACAGCGGGTCCGGTGGTGCCGATCGGGAAGAAGAGGTCGGGGTCCTCATGGCGGCACGCGGCATGGGTTCGCCAGTTGTCCATCAAAAGTCACCTGCGATCGAAGTCGTACGTGCCCTCGTGCATCCCTTACTCGCTTTCGGGTGACCTGTCGATGCGCGGTGAAACAAACGGGTCCCGTGGGACCGTCCGGTCACTGCTCGCGGATGCCCCACGGGGAGCCGTACGCGGTCAGCAACTCCAGGAAGGGGCGGGCCGGGAAGGCCTCCGGCCCCAGGACGCCGGTGCCCGACCAGGCGCCGCCGGCGAGGAGTTCGAGGGCGACGACCGGGTTCACGGCCGTCTGCCACACCACCGCCTGGCTGTCGTACTCCGCCATGGACCACTGGTTGTCGACCACGTGGTAGAGGTACACCTCGCGCGCCGAACCGTCCTTGACGCCCTTCACCCACGTCCCCGCACAGGTCTTGCCGTGCATGCGCTCGCCCAGCGTCGCCGGGTCGGGCAGACAGGCGGCGACGACGTCCCGGGGCGAGACCGCGACCGGCCCCGCGGCGCTCGGCACGGTCACCGGCTCGGTGCGGTCCAGGCCCAGCAGGTGGAGTGTCCTCAGTGTCTCGACGAACTCGCGGCCGAGGCCGTACTTGAAGGTGACCCGGCGGGCGCCGACCCAGCGCGGGACGAGCAGCACCTCCTCGTGCTCCACGTTGACGCACTCGACCGGGCCGATCCCCTCGGGGAAGTCGAAGACCTCGGGCTCGCTGAAGGGTTCCGTCGTGAACCAGCCGCGGTCGGCCTCGTAGACCACGGGCGGGTTCAGGCACTCCTCGATGGTGGTCCAGATGCTGAAGGAGGGCGCGAAGTCGTAGCCGTCGACGGTGAGGTTCGCTCCGTCGCGGACACCGATCTCCTCGATCTCGTCGAACAGTTCGTCGGCCGCGTACCGGGCGAAGACGTCGGAGAGTCCCGGCTCCACCCCCATGCCGACCAGGGCCAGTCGGCCCGCCTTCTCCCACTCCTCGGCCAGCGCGAACTGCTCGTCGCCGAGCTTGACCCCGCATTCCTCGTAAGGCCGTTCAGGGTGCGGACGCGACAGGGACATCGCCATGTCGACATAGGTCGCCCCGGCGGCGCCGGCCGCCCGGAACAGGGGCATGACGAACCGGGGATCGGTGGCGTTGAGCAGGACGTCACAGCCGTGCCGCTCCAGCAGCGCGGTCACCGCCGACTCGTCGCTCGCGTCCACGCGCTCGGCGGTGAACCGGCCGGCCCGATCGCCGAGCGCCGCGACGGCGGCCTCGGCGCGTGCCGGGTCGTAGTCGGCGACGACCATCGCGTCGAAGAAGGGGCGGCGGGCGGCGATCCGGGTGATGGCGGTGCCGACACCGCCGGCGCCCACGAGCAGGACACGCATGACGATAACTCCCTGTTTCGGGTCGAAGGTCGCGGATGTAACGGGGGCCCCTGCTGGAGATACAACGCCTCGCGCTCGTTTAAGGTCAATGGCGTTGGCATAAGGAGGCCGGTGATGCCCAAGCCCGTCGTCCCCGAGGAGAAGCGCCGCCGCCGCAGGCCCACCAGGAGCGGCACGGTGCTGTCGGAGGGGCTGATCGTCGAGACCGCCCTGCGCATGCTCCGCGAGCACGGCAGCACCGGTCTCACCGCCCGCCGCCTGGGCCTCGCCCTGGACGCCGACCCGAGCACGCTGTACCGCTACTTCCGCGGCATGGACGACCTGACGCTGGCGATCGGGGACGCGCTGATCGGACAGGCACTGGCGGGCTGGGAGCCGGCGGGGGAGTGGCGGCGGGACCTGCGCGAGGTGGGCCTGCGCATCCACGCCGCGTACGTGGCCCACCCGCAGGCCGCCCTGCTGACGACGAGCAGGGTCACCGGCCGGGCGAACGAACTGGCGGCGGACGAGGCTGTCCTCGACGTGCTGCGCACGGCGGGCCTGCCGCTCCCCGACACCGTCCGCGTCTACCACGCCTTCATCGACCAGACGCTGGCCTTCGCGGCGCTGGACGCGGCGTCCCTGGCCCTGCCGAGCGCGGCGCTCCGCGCCGATGAGAACCAGTGGCGCTCCACGTATGCCCGCCTGCCGGACGACCGGTACCCCCGTATCGCCGAGGCGGCCCCCCTGCTGGCGGTTCGCATGGTCACCAGCGCCTACCCGACGGCTCTGGACATGATCCTCGACAGCGTGGAGAAGCAGCTCGGTGGCGCCCCTTGAGGCCACCCGACGGCAGGTCATCGCAGGGCCGCTGAAGCCCCCGCGGCCACCGCCTGCGCCACCGCGGCCAGCGCGGGCGAGTCCAGCTTCCACTGCTGCCAGTACAACGGGACGTCGACCGGCCGGTCCGGCGCCAGTGCAACCAGCCGTCCCTCCCGCAGCAGCGTGCCTGCTTGCACCTCCGGCACCATCCCCCACCCCAGCCCCAGCGCGACCGCCTCGACGAACCCCTCCGACGTGGGCACCGCATGCCGCACCGCGCTCGCACCGGCGAAACCCAGCTCCCGCAGGAACCCGTCCTGGATGTCGTCGCTCCGGTCGAAGGTCACCACCGGCACCTCTCCGAGCCCGGCGACCGACGCCCCGCCGAGCCACCGCTCGACGAACTCCGGACTCGCCGCCGCCTGATAGCGCATCCGCCCCAGCAGCCGCACGGAACACCCCGCCACCGCTTCCGCCGAGGACGTCACCGCCGCCATCACCGCTCCCTCCCGCAGCAGTTCCGCCGTCCGCTTCTCGTCCTCGCGCAGCAGCTCGAAACGGAGCCGGTCCCTTTCGGGGACCCGGGCCAGGGCCTCCAGGAACCAGGTCGCCAGCGAGTCCGCGTTCACCGCGACCGAGACCCGGGTGACCTCCCCCTCGCTCGGCATCCCCAGCTCGGCGAGCGCGTCCCGTTCCAGCCGCGCCAGCTGCCGCGCGAAGCGCACCACGACCTCGCCCGACTCGGTCACCCGCACCGGCTTCGTCCGCACCAGCAGCACCCGCCCCGTGCGCTGCTCCAGCGCCTTGACCCGCTGGCTCACCGCCGACGGCGTCACATGCAGGGCCGCCGCCGCGGCGTCGAAGGTGCCCTCGTCCACCACGGCGAGCAGCGTCCGCACATGGTCCAGAGGCAGTTCGGTCATCATCATATCAACTAATGATACGTAAGAATCTTTAGCTGTACCTAAGGTGATCGTCTCCGTACCGTCGAAGCCATGCCAGCCTCCCTGTCCGCCGCTGCCGCCGGTTTCGGCACCGGCCTCTCGCTCATCGTCGCCATCGGCGCCCAGAACGCCTTCGTCCTGCGCCAGGGGATCCGCCGCGACGCGGTCCTCGCCGTCGTCGGGATCTGCGCCCTGTCCGACGCCGTGCTCATCGCTCTCGGCGTCGGCGGGGTCGGAGCCGTGGTGGTCGCCTGGCCGGGCGCGCTGACCCTGGTCGGCTGGATCGGCGGCGGTTTCCTGCTCTGCTACGGCGCCCTCGCCGCCCGCCGGGTCCTGAGGCCGGGGGAGTCGGGGCTGCGGACGGAGGGCGAGGCGACGGGCTCCCGCCGCCGCGCGGTGCTGACCTGTCTGGCGATGACCTGGCTCAACCCGCACGTCTACCTCGACACGGTGTTCCTGCTCGGCTCCGTCGCCGCCGACCGGGGCCCGCTGCGCTGGACCTTCGGGGTCGGCGCGATGCTCGCCAGCCTGTGCTGGTTCGCCGCCCTCGGGTTCGGGGCCCGGCTGCTCAGCGGCTTCCTCGCCAGGCCGGCCGCCTGGCGGTTCCTGGACGGGCTGGTCGCCGTGACGATGATCGCCCTCGGCGCCGCCCTCGTGGCCGGAGCGTGAAGCCCCGGCCCTGGTGTCCCACAAGCTGAGACATCGCGCTTCGAACTCCTGGGCGGTGCTGCGATAGTGAACCCCGGACCCGATAGATGTAACGAGCAACCAGGATGCGCGTGGACACCGGCGAGAGCAGCACCGAACCCCAGACCCCCCTCGCGGACTCCGCCCCACCGCCCCGGCGCGGCTGGCGCCGCTGGGCCATGGACACCCGCCCGCTGCGCATCCCGGCCTACCGCCGCCTGTGGAGCTCGACGATCGTCACCGCCGTCGGCAGCCAGCTCACCGCCGTCGCGGTGCCCAAGCAGATCTACGACATCACCGGCTCCTCGGCCTGGGTCGGCGCCGCGAGCATGGCCGGGCTGCTGCCGCTGATCGTGTTCGCGCTGTGGGGCGGCGCCATCGCGGACACCATGGACCGGCGTAAGCTGCTCCTGATCACCAACAGCGGCATCGCCGTCACCTCGGTCCTGTTCTGGCTCCAGGCCGTGACCGGACTCGACTCGGTGGCCGCCCTGATGGGTCTGCTGGCGGTGCAGCAGGCCTTCTGGGGTCTCAACTCCCCGGCCCGCAACGCCTCCATCGCCCGTCTGGTGCCCGAGGACCAGCTGCCCGCCGCCAACGCCCTCGGCTCCACCGTCATGCAGACCGGCCAGGTCATGGGCCCGCTGCTCGCGGGTGTCCTGATCCCGGTCATCGGTCTGCCGGAGCTGTACCTCCTCGACGCGCTCGCGCTGTGCGTGACGGTCTGGGCCGTGCACCGGCTACCCTCCCTGCCGCCGCTGGCGACGGCTCTGGCCCGCCGGGCGGGCGTGCGCGAGATCGTCGAGGGTTTCCGGTACATCTCCGCGCACAAGGTGCTGCTGCTGTCCTTCCTCGCCGACATCGTCGCCATGGTCTTCGGCATGCCCCGGGCGCTGTTCCCGCAGCTCGCCTCCGAGACCTACGCCTCCTACGGCTCGGGGTTCGCGCTGGGCCTGCTGTTCGCCGCCATCCCGATCGGCGCCGTGGTGGGCGGGCTGTTCTCGGGCACGTTCTCCCGGGCCCGGCGGCACGGCTGGATGGTCATCGGCGCGGTCGTCGCCTGGGGCGCGGCCATCACCGGGTTCGGGCTGAGCCGCAGTCTCTGGCTCGCCGTGGTGTTCCTGGCGGCGGCCGGGGTCGCCGACATGGTCTCGATGGTCTTCCGCGGGGCCATCCTGCTCTCCGCCGCCACCGACGAGATGCGCGGCCGCATGCAGGGTGTCTTCACCGTCGTCGTCGCGGGCGGCCCGCGCCTGGCCGACGTCCTGCACGGCACCGCGGGATCGGTCTTCGGACCGCGCGCCGCGGTGTCCGGCGGCGGCCTGTTGGTCGTCGCCGTGATGCTGGGCCTCGCCTTCGCGTTCCCGGCGCTGCGCCGCTACCGGATCTGAGCCCCGCGAGAGCGTCCCGCGCCTACAGCGAGCTCCTGCGGCGCGAGCCGTACTGCTCCATCAGCTTGCCGCGTGTCGTCTCCAGCCGGTGGGCGAGGATCTCCGCCACGCTGCGCACCAGGACCATCCCGAGCTGGGGATCCTCCTCGCACAGCCGCAGCACCGCCGCCGCGTCGAACTCGTAGGCCCGCACCGGGCTGAAGGCCTCCGCGCCGAAGTCCCACCGGTACGGCGGGAACAGCCAGGACCAGCCGAGCAGGTCGCCGGAGCCGAGCCCGGCGACGGTGACCCGGTGCTGGGGGGTCACCTGTTGGGTGAGCGAGACCGCCCCGGAGCGGATGACCCAGAAGCGGTCGGCCGTGCCGCCCGCCTCGAAGATGTGGTGGTCCTCCGGGAAGGAGACCTCCCTGGCGAGCGTCATCAGGCTCTGGCGCTGCGGCTGCGGCAGAGCGTTCAGCAGTTTCGTCGCTTTGGTCATGACGCGGGGCTCCTCGCCGGCCAGGGATTCCGGTGTTGTGCCTATGCCCATTTCAGCGGCTGCCGCCGTCCGGGGCACCTCGGCGGAGGTGAGGACCTGCCCACGGCATGGAAAAGCCCTGGCTGGACGGGGGAGGCCAGCCAGGGCAGTCAGAGGTGGTGCGGAGGAGGGTGTCGACCCCGTCACCACGTATGGATGAACCGTAAACCATCCATGGTGATTTCGCGCAATCCGGTGCGGGGTGAGTGACCGGTTTCACTCGGAACCGGTGTTTACCACCCTGATCGTCTCCAACGTCGCATCGGCCGGATCGGGGAGGTTCATGCCCGCGGCCAACCCGGTCCGCAGATACTCCAGCACCGGCTCGGTCAGCAGCTCGCCGGGCAGCACGGCCGGGATCCCCGGCGGATACGGCGTGACCATCTCCGCCGCGATCCGTCCCGCGGCCTCGCCGACCGGAACGTTCCCGGCCGGCCCGAAGAACGCGTCCCGGGGCAGCCGCACCTGCTCCAGCCGCAGCTCGGACGGCGGCGGCACCGCCACCCGCGGCGCGGGCCCCAGCTCCGGCGCGACCCGGACCAGATCCCGGAGCGCGTCCAGCAGCTGGCCGGTGGTCTCCTCGTCGTCGCCATGGGTGATCTGCATGCCGATACGACGGTGATCGGTGAGGTGGGCATCGATGCTCCGGTGCTCGCGCAGCCAGTCCGCCGCCTGATACCCGGTGATCCCGAGCCCCGTGACGTCGATGACACCGGGCAGCGGATCGAAGTCGTCGGCGAGACCGGGCCCGCAGAAGTCGTCCCGGTCGTTGACGTGCAGCCCCTCGATCTCCTCGATCGCGGCCCGGACCCGGGCCGCCAGGTCCAGCGCCCCGCCCATCAACTCCTTGCCATGCAGGGCCATCTGCCGCCGCCAGCCGTCGATACCGGCGTACAGCAGCACCGAGGGACTGGTCGAACCCAGCAGGTCGGCGCGCATCTTCAGCAGGTCCGGCGGGACGAGATCGCCCTGGAGGTGGAACACGGACCCCTGTTCGAGACCGCTGCCCATCTTGTGGATGCTGGTCACGCAGATGTCGGCGCCCGCGTCCATGGCCCAGGTCGGCAGATCGGGGTGGAAGGGCAGATGCGCCCCCCAGGCCTCGTCCACGATCAGGGGCACCGACCGGCGGTGGCACACCTCGGCGATGTCCTCCAGCGCCGCGCAGCCGCCGTACGGCGTCGGGCTGACGACGAGGGCACCCTTCGCGTCGGGGTGCGCCTCGAAGGCCTGCTCGAAGTCGGCGGCGGACGGCGGATGGGCGAGATGGCGTTCGGCATCCCACCGCGGCTCGACCCACACCGGTTCGATCCCGGACAGGATCAGCCCCGACACCACCGACTTGTGGGCGTCCCGCCCGATCAGCAGCTTCTCGTGCGGGCCCGCGACGGCCAGCATCGCCGCCTTCACCGACAGGGAACTCCCGCAGGTGGTGAAGAAGGTGTGCTCCGCGTGCACCGCGTCGGCCAGCAGCTCCTCGGCACGCTCCAGCACCCGCCCGCGGGTCAGCCGGTCGTCCAGACCGCCCGAGGCCAGCACATCGCCGAGGAAGACCGCGTCGCCCAGCACCTCCCGCACCGCGGGGTCGGCCCCACGAGCCTGTTTGTGGCCCGGCGGAGCGAACGCCAGCTGCCCCTGACGGTGGAAATCGGCCAGGGCCTGCAGAACCGGTGCTTCGGTGTGGTCGACAGTCATGGGCCGCCGGGTGCCCAGAGCAGGCCCGCGTCAATCAGTCCGCGCCGGACCCCGTCGACGGCCCCCGGCTGCCCGGCCGCAGCACCTCGTCCAGCACCCGGGTCACCGCCTCGTAGGCCAGCGTGCGTACGGCGGCGTCCCGGGCGGCGCCCGTGTCGCTGGGGCCGAGCTCCTCGCTGCGGGCCCGCCAGGACCGCTCCTCCTCGGCCGCACAGGCCCGGGCACGCCGGATCCGGCGCAGCAGTTCGTCTGAGTCCACGACATCCGTCATGCAGACCGCGTACCCGCCCTGCGCCGACGAATGACCCGGACAGGCACCCGAAACGGGGAGGTTTGACCAGGCGCGCAGAGGTCAGCCGATTACAGGAGGCCCATGGAGAGCGCGCACCGCAGACCGCGGTCACCGTGTTCGCGGGTCCGGCCGGGCCCGGCTTCTGCTGCACAGACCAGACAGCCAGTCGAATCACCGATCAGGAGCCACGTCATGTGCGACGAGCACAGGACCGACGCCACCCCCGAATCCTCCGTGGCGTACCGACACGCACCGCCGCGCCCCAACCGGCCGGCAGAGGCACGCCGCGCCGTCGCGCAGGCCGTGTCCGAGCGGTGTCGCGCCACCCACACCCCCTGTGACGAGCAGACCCTCTCGGACGCCCTGCTCGTCACCTCGGAACTCACCACCAACGCCATCCTGCACGGCGGCGGCATCACCGGCTTCGACGTCTGCGTCGAGGGGCGGGACGTACGCGTCTCGGTGAGCGACCGCAGCACCGCCCTGCCGGTCGCCAAGGAACCCGTCGACCGCCAGGGCCGGTGGCGGCCCGGCGGCCGCGGCTGGCCCATCGTGTGCCGGCTTGCCCACGACGTCCGTGTCACCGACCTGCCCTCGGGCGGCAAGTGCATCACCGCGATGGTGCCCCTGAGCTGATCCGGCACTGCTGGGAAAGCTCCGGAAACGGAGTTTCGACAGCGGTGTTTGGGCCGCATGCAGCAGGGCAGACGCAGTTTCGTGCTTCGGACCGGAGGCGCGCCAGCGGGAGCCGTACGGCTTGCTGCGGGCCCCTCTTCGGCGGTCCCGGCGGCCTTCCTCCCGCGGTCAGTCCCTGAACCCGTTCTTCAGGAGCGAATCCGCATGCTCACCGACACGTCGACCAGCCGTCCCACCACCCAGGACCGCCCCGCCGCCACCAGGCGGCGGCACGACGACGCCCCCGACACCATGGCCCAGTTCGCCCGGCTCGCCGGGCTGGCGGAAGGACCCGAGCGAGACGCCCTGCGCGACGAACTCGTCACCGCCTGGCTGCCCATGGCCCACCGCATCGCCGGCCGGTTCCGCGACCGCGGCGAGTCCCTCGAGGACCTGCGCCAGGTCGCGGCCCTCGGGCTCGTGAAGGCCGTAGACCGGTTCGAACCGGAACGAGGAGCCTTCGAGAGCTACGCCGTGCCCACCATCACCGGTGAGGTCAAGCGCCACTTCCGCGACCGCATGTGGGCCCTGCGGGTGCCCCGCCGGGTGCAGGAACTGCGCAACAAGGTGCGCGTGGCCCGACGCGAACTCACCCAGAACCCCGGCTCCCCGGAACCGTCCCCCGCCGACCTCGCCGCCCACACCGGCCTGACCGAGGAAGAGGTCACCGCCGGTCTGGAGGCCCTGGAAAGCTTCAGCACCCTGTCCCTGGACGCCGAACTGTCGGCCGGCGACGACGGCTACAGCCTCGCGGACACCCTGGGCGGCCCCGACACCTCGTACGACGTGGTCGTCGACCGCGAGTCCGCCAAGGAGGGCCTGCGCAGGCTGCCCGAACGCGAACGCGCCATTCTCTACATGCGCTTCTTCGAGGACATGACCCAGAGCCGCATCGCCGACCAGCTCGGCATCTCGCAGATGCACGTCTCCCGGCTCATCAGCCGCAGCTGCGCACGGGTGCGCGACGAGGCGCTGGCCGACCGGGCGAGGCGGCAGGCCGCCGACGGCACGGCCGGGGCCTGAGAGAACGAGGGGGGGGGACAGATGCTGATACCCGACCCCGCGTTCCTGCGCGGGCTTGTCGAGGAGTACGAAGCACTGCGGGCCGCGGAGGCCCGGACGGCCGGTGAGCCCAGCCCGCGGGCGCGGGACCTTGCCTACACGCTCTGTGTGGTGACCGGCACCCGGGACGTGCGACCGGCCCTGGAGACCGCCCACCGGCTCCTCGGGGCCGTCCCCGACCGCGCCCGAACCGCCGACTGACCGTATGCCATGCGACCGCCCGCCCAGGGCATCCGTAACCCAGGATGCGATCGCCCGCCCAGGGCATCCGTGACCCAGGAGTGGACATGAACACTGCCTCCATGGCGCAGACCGGCCGGACCGGAGCCGGACGCGCGGCGCGCGGCTCCGTGACGAAGGGTGCCGCCCGCGTCGGCTTCACCGCCCGCGGTGTCATCTACCTGCTGGTCGGCGTGCTGGCGCTCCAGATCGCCTTCGGCGACGGCAAGCGCCAGGCCGACCGCGGCGGCGCCCTCGCCACCCTCGCCGACAAGCCCTTCGGCTCGGTCGTCCTGTGGGCGCTGGGCATCGGGCTCGCCGGGATGGCCCTGTGGCGGCTGTCCGAGGCGCTGTTCGGCGCGGCCGGACCCGACGGCCGCAAGGCCGGCAAACGGCTGATGTCGGCCGGGCGCTTCCTCTTCTACGCCTTCGTCGCCTACTCCGTCCTGTCCTTCGCCGCGGGTTCCGGTTCCGACGGCAGCGGCTCCAGCGACAAGCAGTCCAAGGACGTCACCGCCCGGGTCCTGGAGTGGCCCGGCGGGCAGTGGATCGTGGGCGTCGCGGGCGTGGGCGTCGCGGTGGCGGGTGTGTGGATCGCGGGGCGGGCGCTGATGCGGTCCTTCCACGACAAGCTCAAGCTCCACGAGATGAGCCCGCGCGTCCGCAAGCTGGTCGACGTGACGGGGGTGGGCGGCGGAGCGGCGCGCGGCGTGGTGTTCGCCGCGGCCGGCGCTTTCGCCGTCCGCGCGGCGGTCGACTACGAACCGGACAAGGCGAAGGGCCTCGACGACACGCTCCGTTCGTTCGTCGACACCCCGCTCGGACCCTGGCTGCTGGTCCTGGTCGCGGCCGGTCTGGTGCTGTTCGGGGTGTTCTCGTTCGCGATGGCCCGCTGGCGGCGGGTCTGATCGGCGGCTCGTGGGGAACCCGGGGTGTATGAGCGAACCCGAGCTTCCGCCCGACGGTAGGCCCGTGGACGTCTACCTGGACCTTCTGCGCATCCGCATGCCCTCGGAGGACTACGAGCTGCTGCTCAGCGTGGTCCGTCCGGTGCTGCGGGCGATCGACGAACAACAGCTGCCCGCCCTGGACTTCGCCCTAGAGGACAGTCAACAGGACGGGCTGCCCCAGGAGATCCGCGACGAGGCCGCCCTGGTCATCGCCACCGCCGTCACCGGGCGCATGGACAACAAGGTGATCGAACTCCACGTCGACGAGCGGACCGACCCGATCCGGGTGGTCACCGACGCGGACACCGCCGACGATCCGGTGCGGCTCGGCGAGATCGCCGAGTACATCCGGGAACGCAGGCGGCTCGACGACGAGTTGCGGGGCATCGCCGAGGTGAGCGGTCTGCCCACGGACCTCTGAGCACCTTAAGGACATGTGAACGCCCAGGCGTTCGCTACCGCTTCGGCGCCGAAACCGGCACGTGCAGTGGCCGGGCCAGACCCACCAGGGTCTCGTCCAGCCGCTGCACGTGCCGCAGCACGCGGTCGGTGACCCGGCCGAACCGCGGGGTGCCGGGGACCTCGGTGTCCAGCAGCGAGGCGATGCTCGGCCCGGTCTCGACCGCGGCGCTGGAGTGTTCGTCGCGCACGTGCGCGGCGATCGCCGCGATGTTGTCCCCGATGCGCCGGCCCGCCCGCCGCAGCCGGGGATCCGCCGCGATCGAGGGGTGCGTGGGCAGCAGTTCGGCCGTCGCCGCCAGGGAGCGCGCGTGGTACGCGCAGGTCTCCAGCAGCGCCACCACATAGCGGGCCGTGTCCCGGCGGGCCCGCAGCGGCGTGATCGGATGCGTGAGCGGCCGGGTGGCCGCCCGCAGATCAGCCAGCGCCTGGTCCAGGTCGCGCGCCTGGTCGAGCAGTTCGACCGGGGTGCCGCCGCTGAGCTGGTCCACGGCGGCCTCGGTGACCTCGTCGAGCCGCTCCAGAACGGTGACGAGCAGGTCGTTGGTACGGCGGTCCGTGCGCACCGGCAGGACGAACGCCGCCGCGATCACCCCGCAGGCCGCGCCGAGCGCGGTCTCCTCCACCCGGAGCACCAGCACCGAGAGGCTGTAGGTGTGCAGCAGGGTGTAGAGCAGGCCCAGGGCGGCGGTGACGAAGAAGGACATCAGCGTGTAGGAGAGCGGCGCGGTGTAGAACATCGCGAACACCAGCACGAGCACCAGGGCGAACGCGGTCCAGGTGTGCTGCCCGACCGACCCGGCCAGCACGATCCCGGCGAGCACGCCGAGGACCGTGCCCAGCAGCCGGCGGTAGCCCTTGACCAGGATCTCCCCGGTGGACGAGGTGTTGAGGAAGACGATCCAGCAGGTCAGCACGGCCCAGTACCAGCGCTGGCTGGACAGGAACTCACCGCCCACGATGGCCAGCGATGACCCCACGGCCACCTGCACCGCGGCCCGGGTCGTGGGCCGCCGGAGCCCCGTCAGCTCCTCCTCCGCCGCCCCGTCCGCCTTGCCGGCGTCGATGACGGCGTCCTCGGCGTCGAGCTCCTCGCGGGAACGGGCCGTTTCGGGGGAGTCGTCCGACTCGTCCTGCGGACCGTCCAGGGCGATCCTGAGGCCGAGGACCGCCCGAGCGGTCTCGCCGATGCCCCGGAAGACGTCCTGGACGGCGGGCGGTGCGGGCGGCAGCCGGTCCTCCTCGCGGTAGCCGAGGAGCCGGTTGCGCACCTGGGACAGCGCGGTGCCGGACCGGGCCGCCTTCGGACGCAGCACCAGCAGCCGCAGCGCCTCCAGATCCCGGCGCACCTGCGCCATCGCCTCGTCCCGGCCCGGCATCCGCCCCGCCCGCGGGGCCGGCGCGCCCGGCAGATGCAGGGTCAGGGTGTCCGCCCGCTCGGCGCTGCGGGCCGTCAGCAGCAGCAGGCCGAGCCGCTCGGCGGCGATCTCGGCGTCCGCGATCCGCCGCTGCACCAGCCGTGCCGTGGCCTCGTCGGCGGTTCCCTCCTCCAGCCGCCCCTGGATCATCAGCGCCGTCTCGTGCAGCCGCGCGGTCCCCTCGCGCACGGTCTCCAGCGCCTCGTCGATCTCCTCGGGGCCGGCGTCGAGGAGCCCCAGCTGTGCGGACACCAGCTGGGCGAGCCGGGCCCGGAAGGCCTCCCGCAGCCGCTCCAGCAGGCCCGCCGGGGTCTCCGGCACCAGCAGGAACCGCGCCGCCGCGCTGCACAGGAAGGCGACACCGAGGACGCCGTACAGCTCGGGCAGGCCGGAGACGGTGGCGCCGACGAACAGGGAGACGAAGTAGATCTGGAAGCCGATCAGACCGAGGGCGGTGCCCCGGTCGCCGAAGCGGCGGCCGTAGACGGCGCAGAAGATCAGCGCCACGAAGAACAGGTCACCGGCCACCACCCGGGAACTCAGCAGCGCCCCCAGCGACATGGAGACCAGCGCCAGCGGCAGGCCCAGGGCGAGCGTCACGGCCTGCGAGGTGCGTGGCTTCTCCCGGATGGCGAAGGTCGCGACCATGGCCGCGATGGCGCCCGCCACCAGATGCCGGACGCTCACGCCCGCCAGACCCAGCACCGCCAGGGTGAGCGCGATCGCCACCACCGTGCGCAGACCGGCGGCCAGCCGCAGCAGCCCCGGATCGGACGCGGCGACTCGGTCCCGCAGCCTCGCTGTGTTCACTCCGCCGTACTCGCTCCCGTGTCACGTCATGATCCGTTTCCAGCATGGCACGACGGAGTGCATCACTTCCCTCTGGCCTCGGCGAGGGTGTGCGCCGCGCCTACGGGTCCATGTGCCGTGTCAGCGGGGAGGAGGTGATCAGTTCCTGCCACTCGGCTACGGGGCGGCCGTACTTCGGGGGGACGCCGTGCTGTCCCTCCTACGACCGCCGACCGGCCGACAACCGATCGGCGGTCCAGAGCGACGTGCGCCGCACCTACGGGTCCAGTCGCTTCGCTCCTTCGACCTGGGCGCGGAGCTGTTCCGGGGTCAGATAGGCGTCGGTGTACTCGAAGTCCTTCAGCTTGGCGGGCTTGCGGGCCTGGAAGCCGGTGCGGACGAAATCGTCGCCCGCGATCGCGTTGAGCGTCCAGTTCGTCGCCACCCGGACCTTGGCGACATTGGTGCGCAGCGCCGCCCAGTGGTAGCCGCGGGCCGCGAACTGGGCGGGCAGGCCCCGCAGTTCGATGCCGAGCGGCTTGGAGACGGCGTCCGTGCCGCCGAGGTCGACGACCAGGCCGAGGTCCTTGTGGACGTACGGCTTCAGCGCCTGCCCCCGCAGTGTCGCGATCACGTTGTCGGCGACCACCTTGCCCTGCCGCATGGCGTGCTGGGCCGTGGGCGGGCACACCGCGCTGTCGTCGTCCTTGGCCTTGTCGGGCACGGCCGCGGAGTCACCGAGCGCGAACACCCCGTCCTGGCCCGGAAGGGTCATCTCGGCCGTCACCGCCAGCCGTCCGCGCACCGTCTCCGCGCCGAGCGTGGCGATCAGAGGGCTCGCGACGACCCCGGCGGTCCAGATCAGCGTCCTGGTGGGGACGACACGCCCGTCGGTGAAAGTGACCTCCTCGGCACCCGCCTTCTCGATGGACACACCCAGCGACACGTCGATACCGCGCCGGCGCAGGATCTCCTGCGCGCTGCGGCCCAGCTTGTCACCCAGCTCCGGCATCAGCTTCGGGGCGATGTCGATCAGATGCCACTTGATCAGCCCGGGGTCGATCCGCGGATAACGCTTGACCGCGGCGTGCGTGAGCTTCTGAAGGCAGGCCGCGGTCTCGGTGCCGGCGTAACCGCCGCCGACGACCACGAACTGGAGCCGCGCCGCGCGCTCCGCGGGGTCCTGGCTGGCGTCGGCCAGGTCCAGCTGGGAGATGACGTGGTCGCGGATGTAGGCGGCCTCGGCCAGCGTCTTCATGCCGAAGGCGTGCTCGGTGAGGCCGGGGATGTCGAAGGTACGGGTGATGCTGCCGGGCGCCAGCACCAGGTAGTCGTACGGCTCGTTGACGATCTCGTCCGTAATGGTGCGGACCACACAGACCTTGGACTTGAGATCCACGCCGATCGCACCGCCCGGGATGATCCGGGTGCGGTACTTCTTGCTGCGGCGCAGGGAGACGGCGATCGACTGCGGCGTCAGCACGCCGGAGGCGACCTGGGGCAGCAGGGGGAGATAGAGCTGGTAGGCGAACGGCGTCACCAGGGTGACGTCGGCCTCGTCCGGCGAGAGCTTGCGTTCCAGCCGGCGCACGCACTCGACACCGGCGAAGCCGGCGCCGACCACCAGGATCCTGGGTCGTGTCACGGTGTTCATCCCTTTCTGCGGCTCCAGGCGGTCTGCCTCGAACGCCCTTCGTGTGCCCCTGCGGGTGCGACGAATGCGTTCGAGGACCACCATGCCCGTCCTGGCCTCAAAACGCACCGGGAGAAAGGTGAAGGAGGTGCGCGGAGCGGAGGCCGGGAAACCGCTTGTGAGGTCGCCGGTTCCCGAATGCGCGTGCGGCATACGGGTATTTGGTGCAGTGGGCCCGTGCGCGGCGGACCGTCGGGGCCCGTGCAGCGTGCGGGAGGAAAGGAGCAGTGTGACCACCGACAGCATCTGGTCGTACATGCCGGACAGCGGACTCGTCGAGGGACAGGACCTGACGGGCTTCAGCGTGGACGCGAGCGACGGCACGATCGGGCTCGTGGACCGGCAGGCCGCCCCCGGGGGACTGGCCCACCTCGTCGTGGACACCGGCGTGTGGATCTTCGGCCGCAGTGTCCTGGTCCCGGTGGGCGTCGTGACCCGCGTCGACCTCGAGGACCGCCGGGTCACGGTTGCCTGCACCAGGTCGGAGGTGAAGGCGGCACCGCGGTTCCGCACCGACAGCGAGACCCGCGACCGCGCCTACCTGTCCGCGGTGGGCGCCTACTATCTGGGGCTCACGGCCACCGCCTGACCGCCGTCGGACACCTCACCACGGCAGGAAGACGTGCACGTCCTTGCCGCGATCGTCCGGCACCACGCTGACCTGGTCGCACAGGGCGTGGATGAGATGCCAGCCGATGCCGCCGCCGCCCGTACGGGGATTGAAGGAGCGGGGGGCGGGCGGCGTCGGGTTGGTGTCCCGCAGGGTCACGTGCACCCCGTCGAACGTCCGCCGCATCCGCAGCGCGAACGGCCCGGGCGCGTACTGGACGGCGTTGGCGGCCAGTTCGGTGACGACCAGCAGGATGTCGTCCCAGTGCTCGGGGCTGGCGGGCGGCTGGTTCTCGCCGAGGTCGCTCAGGAATTCCTCGGCAGCGAGCCGCGCACCCGTCACACAGTGCGGTTCGCCCGCGAAACGGGTGGTGCGACTCGGAATCGCCTCGGAAGTCAGGGTCTCTCCCCACGCGGATCGGGCGCCGTACCGCTCGTGCGGCGCGGCGTCAGCGGGACTGACGGACAACGGTCATGCTGCCATTGATCCGTGTTCCCGACGGCGCGCCGCCCAATCGTTCCGACCTCCCCGAACGCGTCCGGCCCGCACCCCGGTCAGCGGAACACGTTGTCGGAGTCGTCCCAGCTCAGCACGTCCTCCGCCGCGTTGCGCCGGGCGCCGGCCGAACGGGCCTGGTACATCGCCTCGATCTCGGCGGCGTACCGGTGCACGATCGCGTCCCTGCGCAGCTTCATCGACGGCGTCAGCAGCCCGTTGGCCAGGTCGAACGGTTCCGACAGCACCCGGAAGACCCTGATCGACTCCGAGCGCGAGACCGAGCTGTTGGCGGCGGCCACGGCCCGGGCGATCTCCTCCCGCAGCAGGTTCTCCTCCCGGGCCTCCCGGACCGCGGGGTCCTGCTGGGCGAGCAGCACGCCGCGCCAGTGCGCGAGGAACTCCGGGTCCACGGTGAGCAGCGCGCCCACGCAGGGACGGTTGTCGCCCACGACCACCGCCTGGTGGATCAGCGGATGCATCCGCAGCCGGTGCTCCAGCGCGGCCGGGGCCACGCTCTTGCCGCTGGTGGTGACGAGGATGTCCTTCTTCCGCCCGGTGATCGTCAGATAGCCGTCGGCGTCCAGCCGCCCCAGGTCCCCGGTGGCCAGCCAGCCGCCGTACAGCGCGGCCCGGGTGGCGGCCTCGTCGTTGACGTACCCCTGGAACACCGACGGGCCGCGCACCAGGATCTCCCCGTCCTCCGCCACCCTGAGGTCCACCCCGGGCAGCGGCCGGCCGACGGTCCCGGACTTCTCCCGGCCCAGCGGCTGCATGGTGATCCCGCCGCAGGTCTCGGTGAGGCCGTACCCGTCGTGGACGTAGAGACCGATGCCCTCGTAGAACAGGGAGAGCTCGCGGTTGAGGGTCGAGCCGCCCGAGGTGCCCCGGCGGGCCCGCCCGCCCAGCGCCGCTCGCAGTCTGCGGTACACCGTCCGCTCGTACAGGGCGTGCTGCAGCCGCAGGTCGAACCCGGGGCCCGGACCCTCGCCCAGCCGCTGCCGCTCACAGGCCAGGGCGAAGTCGCGGGCGGTCTCGGCGGCCCGCTCGAACAGGGCACCGCGGCCCGACTGCTGGGAGGCGCGCAGGAAGTTCTTGTAGATCCTCTCGTAGACCGAGGGCACGGCGTAGAAGTACGTGGGCCGGAACGACTGGAGGGAGGTGGCCAGCGCCTCCTCGCTCAGGTCGGGCTCGTGGGCCATGAGGAAGCCGCCCCGGATGCACACGCCCTGGATCATGAGGCCGTACACGTGCGAGAAGGGCAGGAAGGCCAGGACGGACGGCTGCTCGCCCGGCGCGGAGGCGACCTGCCGCCAGCCCTCCAGCAGGATGTCGCAGGGGGCCGCCAGACCGCGGTGACTGAGCGCGCACCCCATCGGACGCCCGGAGGTGCCGGAGGTGTAGGCGACCACCGCCGTGGAGTCCGGGAGCACGATGCGGCGCAGCGACTCGACCGTGGCGAGCGGGATCACCTCGCCCCGCTCGGCCAGGTCGTCGAGGGCCGCCGCGTCCAGCTGCCACACGTGCCGCAGCCGGGGCAGCGCAGCGCACACCGAGCCGACCGTCATGACCGCCTGCTCGTCCTCCACCACCACGGCCACACAGCCGGCGTCCCGCAGGATCCACTCGACCTGATCGCGCGACGCCGTCGGATAGATCGGCACGACCTCGGCGCCGACCGTCCACAGCGCGTAGCTGAGAACCGTCCACTCGAAACGGGTGCGTGCCATGATCGCCACCCGGTGACCGGGCGAGATACCGCAGGCGACCAGCCCCTTCGCGAGGTCCACGACCTCGTCCCGCAGCTCCACCGCCGTGACCTCCTGCCAGCCTCCCGGGGAGCCCTCGGGGCGGCGGGCGAGCACCGGCAGGGTGGGGTCGAGCTCCGCTCTCTCGAAGACGCTGTCGGCCAGACCCCCGCTGGAGCGCGACAGGGTCCGGGGAGCGAGGGCGAAGTCGCGCATGCGCTGCTCCTGACGTGTACGGGCTGTGACTGCGCCGACGAGCTCGGTCATCCGCGGCGCTCGAATCTAACCCAGGAGTCAGCAAGGGGTGCCGGTATTACGGAAGTAGGCGGTCACCTGTGATCTCGCCGAGATCGGGGGACCCGGACCCCCATGAGTACGACCCGGCCTGGGGCGTGTCCCTGGAAGCCGGCTAGGCCTGGGTCAGCCGCACGCACTCCGTGACCACGTCCCGCAGGCTGCCGGTGCGCTCCAGCAGCTCGCGCTGCACCCGGGCGCCGTTGCCGTGCCGCAGCAGCTCCTCGCAGTGCTCGCGGGCCCGGTCCAGGTCACCGCTGTCGGCGAGCGCGTCCTCCACATGCTCCAGCAGGGCCCGCACCACCGTCCCGGCCGGCATCCGGTGCATCGTCGCCGGGTGCAGCAGCTCCTCGGTCAGCCCGGAGCGCGCGGCCCGCCAGGCGGCCAGCCGCAGCAGGCTCACACTGTGCGTCACCGGTTCCCGTTCCGCCCGCCACTCGCGGGCGGCCGTCTCCACCAGGCCGCGGGCGAGCGTCGCGAGGAGGACGGCGGTGTCCGCCTGGAGACAGACGTCCGAGACCCGGATCTCCACCGTCGGGTAGGTCCGGGACAGCCGGGCGTCGAAGTAGATCATCCCCTCGTCGAGGATCACCCCGGTCGCCACCATGTCCGCGACCCGGCGGTGATAGCGCTCCGCCGAACGGAAGGGCTCGGTCGGACCGGCCGAGGGCCAGCGCTGCCACACCCGGCTGCGGTAACTGCTGTACCCGGTGTCCTTGCCCTGCCAGAAGGGCGAGTTGGCGCTCAGCGCGGCCAGCACGCTCAGCCAGGGCTGGATCCGGTCCACCACGGCGACGGCCTCGTCGTCCGACTCGACGGACACATGGACGTGACAGCCCATGACGAGCTGCTCCCGGGTGGCGATGCCGTACTGCTCCGCCATCCAGTCGTAGCGGCGCCCGACGGCGACGGACGGGCTGACCGGCAGCGGAGAGGTGGCCAGCGAGGCCACCGCGCAGCCGCTCTCGCCGGCGAGCCGGCCGGCCTCCTTGCGACAGCGCACGATCTCCGCGTGGAGCGCGTCCATCCCCGACTGCGGGTGGGTGGCGAACTCCAGCATCTGGTTGTGGAGTTCCTTCTCGAACACGAACTGGTCCGCTTCGTCCTGCGTGGCCCGGGCGAGGACCGCGGAGGACAGTGCCTGCGGTTCCCCGCTCTCCGGGTCGACCAGGAGGAGCTCCTCCTCCACTCCGACGGTGCGCACGTGTGCCGCCCTTCTGCCGAGACGCCGGTGTCTTTCGTACGCCCCGACTGCCCACAGGACGGTTGATCACACCGGCGTCAGCCACACCGTCGCCAGGGGCGGCAGGGTGAGCCGCAGCGCCCCGTCCTCCGCCTTGACCGGGTCGGGACAGGTGATGTCGCCGCCGCCGTACCGCGCGGAGTCGGTGTTGAGCGCCTCCCGCCACAGGGGGAAGCCCTCGGGGACGGCGAGCCGGTAGTCCTCGCGCACGGCGGGGGAGAAGTGGGAGACCGCGAGCAGCGGCGTGCCCTGCGCGTCGAACCGCAGGAAGGCGAACACGTTGTCCTCGGCCGCGTCCCCGAGCACCCACCGGAAACCGCCGGGGTCGGTGTCGCGCTGCCACAGCGCGGGCGTCTCCCGGTAGACGGTGTTGAGGTCGCGCACGAGATCACGCACGCCCCGGTGGTCCGGCTCGGCATCGTACGCCGGGTCGAGCAGCCACCAGTCCGGGCCGTGCTCCTGCGACCACTCCGCGCCCTGGGCGAACTCCTGCCCCATGAAGAGGAGTTGCTTGCCGGGATGGGCCCACATGAAGCCCAGGTAGGCGCGGTGGTCGGCCCGCCGCTGCCACCAGTCGCCCGGCATCTTGGACACCAGCGCCTGCTTGCCGTGCACGACCTCGTCGTGGGAGATCGGCAGGATGTAGTTCTCGCTGTACGCGTACACCATCGAGAAGGTCATCTCGTTGTGGTGGTACTTGCGGTGCACCGGCTCGTGGCTGACGTAGCCGAGGGAGTCGTGCATCCAGCCCATGTTCCACTTCAGGCCGAAACCGAGACCGCCGCTGTCCGTGGGCCGGGTCACGCCGTCCCAGGCCGTGGACTCCTCGGCGATCGTGACGACACCCGGCGCCCGCCGGTACACGGTCGCGTTCATCTCCTGGAGGAAGGCGACCGCGTCGAGATCCTCCCGGCCCCCGAACACGTTGGGGCTCCACTGGCCGGAGTCCCGGGAGTAGTCGAGGTAGAGCATGGAGGCGACCGCGTCGACCCTGAGGCCGTCGATGTGGAACTCCTCGCACCAGTACACGGCGTTGGCGACGAGGAAGTTGCGCACCTCCACGCGCCCGAAGTCGAACTCGTACGTCCCCCAGTCCGGGTGCTCCGCCCGCCGCCAGTCCCCGGGCTCGTACAGCGGCTCCCCGTCGAAGCGGGCCAACGCCCAGTCGTCCTTGGGGAAATGGGCCGGCACCCAGTCCATGATCACGCCGATGCCGGCCCGGTGCAGGGCGTCGACGAGGAACCTGAAGTCGTCGGCGGAGCCCAGCCGGGAGGTCGGCGCGTAGAAGCCGGTGACCTGGTAACCCCAGGAGGGACCGAAGGGGTGCTCGGCGACCGGCATCAGCTCGACGTGGGTGAAGCCGAGCTCCTTCACATAGACGGGCAGCTCCTCAGCGAGCTGACGGTACGTCAATCCCTTCCGCCAGGACGGCAGATGGACCTCGTACACCGAGAACGGCGCCTCGTGGACCGGAGTCGCGCCCCGCCCTGCCATCCACTCCTGGTCGTTCCACTCGTAGTGCGAGGAGGTCACCACGGACGCGGTCGCGGGCGGGACCTCGGTGCCGCGTGCCATCGGGTCGGCCTTCAGGAACCGGTCGCCGTGGCGGGAGGTGATCTCGAACTTGTAGCGGGTGCCCTCGCCGATCCCGGGCAGGAACAGCTCCCACACCCCGGACGCGCCGAGCGAGCGCATCGGGAACGCCTGTCCGTCCCAGCAGGTGAACTCCCCGGCGACCCGGACCCCTTGGGCGTTCGGCGCCCATACGGTGAAGCGGGTGCCGGTGACGCCCTGGTGGCTCATCGGCTCGGCGCCGAGCGCCTTCCACAGCTGCTCGTGGCGTCCCTCGCGGATCAGGTGGAGGTCGGTCTCACCGAGCGCGGGCAGGAAGCGGTACGGGTCGTGCACCTCCTGCTCCCCGTCCGCGTACGCCACCAGCAGGGTGTAGTCGGGGATCGCGTCGAGGGGGAGCAGACCGGAGAAGAGGCCGTCGCCCTCCGAGGCCAGCCCGCAGCGCTCGCCGTCGATCACGACGCTCACCGCCCGGGCGAACGGGCGCAGCGCCCTGAACACGATGCCCCCGGCGACCGGGTGGGCGCCGAGCAGCGCGTGCGGGTCGTGGTGGGCGCCCGACAGCAGCCGGGACCGGTCGGTGCCGTCGAGCGGCGGTGCCGGGAGGCACCTGGCCGGTCCGGACGGCTCGGGCAGTGAAGTGTCACGCAGGGCCACGGCTCAGTCTCCTCTCACGGCAAGGCGCTCGATCGCCGCCATCGGCACGGGCAGCCAGTCGGGTCGGTGTCGCGCTTCGTACAGGACCTCGTAGACGGCCCGGTCGGTCTCGTAGGCCCGCAGCAGGCCGTGCTTCTTGCGGGGGTCCCACCCGGCGAGGGCGGCGTAGCCCCCGCAGAAGGCCTCCCGGCAGCGGCGCGCCCACTCCGGGCGCCACGGGCGGCGCTGGCGGGCGGCGTAGTCGAAGGAGCGCAGCATGCCCGCGATGTCCCGCACGGGCGACTGGGCGGTGCAGCGCTCGGCGAGCGGCCGGGACGGTTCGCCCTCGAAGTCGATCACGAACCACTCGCGGCCCGCCCGCAGCACCTGCCCCAGATGCAGGTCGCCGTGCACCCGCTGGGCGGGCGGCCCGGCGTCGCAGGTGGCGAGCGCGCCGAACGCGCTCCGCAGGCCCGGCACGAACGGCCGCAGCGCGGGCACGCTGTGCGCGGCCGAGTCCAGGCGTTCGGCCATCGCGGCCGCCGTGGAGCCGTTGTCGCCGTGGGCCCCGTCACCGGGGAACGCGGCGGCCAGCGCGAGGTGCACCTCGGCCATGGCCCGCCCCAGCTCGTGCGCCTGCACGGTGAAGTCGTCACCGGAGGCCAGCGCGTGCAGGGCCAGCGTCCAGCCGTCGGAGGCGTCCCGCAGATACGGCTGGAGCACGCCGAGCGTCGCCTCCTGCGGATGCGTGGTCCGGAACCAGGCCACGGGCGCGGGCACCCGGCGGCAGCCCTGCCCGGCCAGCGCGACCGGCACCTCCAGGTCGGGGTTGACGCCGGGCTGGATCCGGCGGAAGACCTTCAGGATGAACTCGTCGCCGTACACCAGCGAGGAGTTGGACTGTTCCGCCTCCAGCAGCCGCGGGGGCAGTCCGGCGGGCACCGGCACCGAGGGCGCGCGCTCGAAGCGCAGGGGTCCCGCCGCGCCGGGCTGCCGCAGCCGTTCGAGGAGCAACTGGGCCGAACGCGGGTCGTGCAGGGCGTCGTAGATCGTGAGCCCGGCCAGGGGGCCCTGCTCCGCGCGGCCGATCAGGGCCCGGCCGAGACGCGGCGTCAGGTGTTTGCGCACGCCCAGCAGCAGCTGGTAGCAGTCCCCGGCCGGGGTCCCGCCGCCCGGTGCGGGCACCCCGCCGTGACTGGCGTGGACCAGCAGATGGAGACAGCCCGGGAACAGCTCGGTCATCGACAGCAGACCGAGTTCGCTCACGGGCCGGTCCTTGCCGGCGAACCAGCGCTGGCGCGGCAGCCACTCGCGCAGCAGCCCGCCCAGCGAGGCCATGAGGTCGCTCGCCGGCGCGGGTCTCGGGCCGAGGGGTGCGGTCTTCGGCATGGTGACGCGTCCTTTCGTCGGCACGCTCAAGAGCGTCGGCCGATGCGGGATGCGACTCGGGAGAGCCGGAACCAGTAGAAGCCGTGCCCGCCGAGGGTCAGCAGGTACGGCAGTTCACCGATGGCCGGGAACCGCACCCCGCCGAACAGCTCGACGGGGTGCCGGCCGGCGAACTCGCGGAGGTCCAGCTCGGTGGGCTGGGCGAACCGCGAGAAGTTGTTGACGCACAGGACCAGGTCGTCCTCGTACTCCCGCAGAAAGGCCAGCACGGCGGGGTTGGAGGACTGGAGCTCGGTGAAGGTGCCGAGGCCGAACGCCGGGTTCTGCTTGCGGATCTCGATCATCCGGCGGGTCCAGTGCAGCAACGATGAGGGCGACGCCATCGACGCCTCGACGTTGGTGACCTGGTGCCCGTAGACGGGGTCCATGATGATCGGCAGGTTGAGTCGGCCCGGATCTGCCGTGGAGAAGCCCGCGTTGCGATCAGGGGTCCACTGCATGGGAGTGCGGACGGCGTCGCGGTCACCGAGCCAGATGTTGTCGCCCATGCCGATCTCGTCGCCGTAGTAGAGGATCGGCGAGCCCGGCAGCGCCAGCAGCAGGGCGGTGAACAGCTCGATCGTGTCCCGGTCGTTGTCGAGGAGGGGGGCCAGACGCCTGCGGATGCCGATGTTGGCGCGCATCCGTGGGTCCTTCGCGTACTCGGCCCACATGTAGTCGCGTTCCTCGTCGGTGACCATCTC
>NZ_KB911788.1:0-262256 GCF_000383655.1 Streptomyces sp. 351MFTsu5.1
CAAGGCCGGTTTCGAGACGCTGACCGAGGCCGGCTACCAGCCGGAGATCGCGTACTTCGAGTGCCTGCACGAGCTGAAGCTCATCGTCGACCTCATGTACGAGGGCGGCCTGGAGAAGATGCGCTGGTCGATCTCCGAGACCGCCGAGTGGGGCGACTACGTCACCGGCCCGCGGATCATCACGGACGCCACCAAGGCCGAGATGAAGAAGGTCCTCGCCGAGATCCAGGACGGCACCTTCGCGCGTGAGTGGATGGCCGAGTACCACGGCGGTCTGAAGAAGTACAACGAGTACAAGCAGCAGGACTCCGAGCACCTGCTGGAGACCACCGGCAAGCAGCTCCGCAAGCTGATGTCGTGGGTCGACGAGGAGGCGTAAGCCTCCGATGGCGGGGCCGGGGCGGTGAGCTCCGGTCCCGTTGTCCAACCTGGCGGATCACGTCCGGGTGATCCTTCCGCGGAGGCGCAATACGCCCCCCGTCGCGCCACTACACTGGCGCACAACATACGCGTCAGGCCCACAACGTCGTGCGTCTTCCACGCGGCTAGCCCCTCCACCGCCTGCGGCCGTCGGGACGGCCGTCCGCAATGGACTTGTGAGGACTCACGTGAGCTCGAAACCTGTCGTACTCATCGCTGAAGAGCTGTCGCCCGCGACCGTGGACGCGCTTGGTCCGGACTTCGAGATCCGGCACTGCAACGGAGCGGACCGAGCCGAACTGCTCCCGGCCATCGCCGACGTCGACGCGATCCTGATCCGCTCCGCCACCAAGGTGGACGCCGAGGCCATCGCCGCCGCGCACAAGCTGAAGGTCGTCGCACGAGCCGGCGTCGGCCTCGACAACGTCGACGTCTCCGCCGCCACCAAGGCCGGCGTGATGGTCGTCAACGCCCCCACCTCGAACATCGTGACCGCCGCCGAGCTCGCCTGCGGTCTCCTCGTCGCCACCGCCCGCCACATCCCGCAGGCCAACGCCGCGCTGAAGAACGGCGAGTGGAAGCGCAGCAAGTACACGGGTGTCGAGCTGGCCGAGAAGACCCTCGGTGTCGTCGGCCTCGGCCGCATCGGCGCGCTGGTCGCCCAGCGCATGTCCGGCTTCGGCATGAAGGTCGTCGCCTACGACCCCTAC
Organism: Streptomyces sp. 351MFTsu5.1; assembly: GCF_000383655.1. Lineage (NCBI taxonomy): Bacteria > Bacillati > Actinomycetota > Actinomycetes > Kitasatosporales > Streptomycetaceae > Streptomyces > Streptomyces sp. 351MFTsu5.1. The sequence goes on from NZ_KB911788.1 coordinate 1,131, forward strand.
ATCCAGCCCGCCCGCGCCGCCCAGATGGGCGTCAAGGTGCTGTCCCTGGACGAGCTGCTCGAGGTCTCCGACTTCATCACCGTCCACCTGCCCAAGACCCCCGAGACCGTCGGCCTCATCGGCGACGAGGCGCTGCGCAAGGTCAAGCCGAGCGTGCGCATCGTCAACGCCGCGCGCGGCGGGATCGTCGACGAGGAGGCGCTGTACTCCGCCCTCAAGGAGGGCCGGGTCGCCGGTGCCGGTCTCGACGTGTATGCGAAGGAGCCCTGCACGGACTCCCCGCTGTTCGAGTTCGACCAGGTCGTCGCCACCCCGCACCTCGGTGCCTCCACCGACGAGGCCCAGGAGAAGGCCGGTATCGCCGTCGCCCGCTCGGTGCGGCTCGCCCTCGCCGGTGAGCTCGTGCCGGACGCGGTCAACGTCCAGGGCGGTGTCATCGCCGAGGACGTCAAGCCGGGCCTGCCGCTCGCCGAGCGCCTCGGCCGCATCTTCACCGCGCTCGCCGGCGAGGTCGCGGTCCGCCTCGACGTCGAGGTGTACGGCGAGATCACCCAGCACGACGTGAAGGTGCTGGAGCTGTCTGCTTTGAAGGGCGTCTTCGAGGACGTCGTCGCCGAGACGGTGTCGTACGTCAACGCCCCGCTGTTCGCGCAGGAGCGCGGTGTCGAGGTGCGGCTGACGACCAGCTCGGAGTCGGCCGACCACCGCAACGTCGTCACCGTGCGCGGCACGCTCGGCAGCGGCGAGGAGGTGTCCGTGTCCGGCACGCTCGCCGGTCCCAAGCACCTCCAGAAGATCGTCGCGGTCGGCGAGTACGACGTGGACCTGGCGCTCGCCGACCACATGGTGGTGCTGCGGTACGAGGACCGTCCCGGTGTCGTGGGCACGGTCGGGCGGATCTTCGGTGAGGCGGGGATCAACATCGCCGGTATGCAGGTCTCCCGGGCCGTCGCGGGCGGTGAGGCGCTTGCGGTGCTGACGGTGGACGACACGGTGCCTGCCGGGGTGCTGACCGAGGTTGCCGAGGAGATCGGTGCGACGTCCGCGCGTGCGGTGAACCTGGTCTGACATCTGTCTCACACGCCGGACGGGCTGAGGGAACTCGGCTCGTCCGGCGTTTTGCTGTGCACCGGAATCCGCCGCAGCGTCACCGCCGCAAGTCCCGCCGCCCCCACCAGCAGCACCGCCCCCGCTATCGCCGCCCCCTGCATCCCGCTGGTGAACGCCTCCCGGGCCGCCGCGGCCAGACCCGGGACCCGGTCCGCGAGGGCCAGCGCCCCGCCCAGCGTCTCGCGGGCCGCGTCCGGGGCCGAACTCGGGATGTCGTGGCGGTAGATCGCCGTACCGATCGAGCCGAGGACCGCCATCCCGAGGGCGCCGCCGAACTCCCCGGCGGTCTCCATCAGGGAGGACGCCGAGCCCGCCCGCTCCACCGGGGCGCTGCTCAGGGCGAGGTCCGTGATCTGCGAGATGACCACGACGATCCCGCAGGCCAGGACACCGCAGGCGACCAGGACCAGCCACAGGGAGTCGGTGCCCGTGAAAGCCAGCAGTGCGTAGCCGACCGCGCCGATCAGGAAGCCGGCGGTGACGACGTAGGCCCGGTTGACGCCCTTCTGCACCAGCGCGGTCGCCGTCGGGGCGGCCGCGCCGATCGGCACCGAGGGCAGCAGCGCCCACAGGGCCGCCTCCAGGGCGCTCTTGCCGAGCACCGACTGGAGGTACTGCGTGGTGAAGTACGCGGAGCCCATCATGGCGAACGAGCCGATCAGGTTGAGCACGACGGAGGGCGCGAAGCCGTGGCCGCGGAACAGCGCCGGGTCGATCATCGGTGAGGCCGTGGTGCGCTGGCGGTGCACGAACAGGGTCGCGAAGAGCAGGCCGACGGTGATCGAGACGACGTATCCGACGTGCCAGCCCTCGGACGGGATCTCCTTCAGGCCGTAGACGACGGGCAGGACGGCGGCCATGGACAGCGGGACGCTCCGCCAGTCGAAGCGGCCGGGTGCGGGGTCCCTGGACTCGGGCAGCAGGAGCGGGCCGAGGACCAGCAGCAGGGCCATCACGGGCAGGTTGACCAGGAAGATCGAGCCCCACCAGAAGTACTGGACCAGCACCCCGCTCATCACCGAGCCGAGCGCGATGCCCGCCGTCATCACTCCGGACCACAGGCCGATCGCCTTCGCGCGCTGTCCCGGGTCGGTGAACATCGTGCGGATCAGCGCCATCGTCGAGGGCATCAGGGTCGCGCCGCCGATGCCGAGGACCGCGCGGGCCGCGATCAGCATCTCGGCGCTGTGCGCGTACGCCGCCGCCAGCGAGGCCGCGCTGAAGGCGAACGCGCCGATCAGCAGCAGCTTGCGGCGGCCGATGCGGTCGCCCAGGGAGCCCATGGTCATCAGCAGGCCGGCCAGGACGAACGCGTAGATGTCGAAGATCCACAGTTGCTGGGTGCCGCTCGGCTCCAGGTCGGCGCTGATCGCGGGGACCGCGAAGTAGAGGACGGAGACGTCCATCGAGACCAGGAGCAGCGGCAGCATCAGGACGACGAGTGCGGTCCATTCGCGGCGTCCGGCCAGAGGGCCGGTGGGAGTCGGGTTCGTCATGCCGGTGACTATACGAGCGTCTTAAACGCTTGTCCATGACGCTTGTATAAATCGCTTGTCTAGATAGGGTGGGCGCATGGGACACCGTGAGGATCTGCTCGAAGGCGCGAAGCGCTGTCTGCTGGAGAAGGGGTTCCTGCGGACGACCGCGCGGGACATCGTCAAGGAGTCAGGGACGAACCTGGCGTCCATCGGCTACCACTACGGCTCTAAGGACGCGCTTCTGGTGCAGGCCTACGTCTCGCTCGTCGAGGCGACCGGCGACCGCTTCGACCCCGGCCGGGCAGGGCGGGAGGCCATGGCCACCGCCCCCGGTTCGCTGGAGCGCTTCCAGGAGGTGTGGACCCATATCGTCGAGGCGGTCGGCGAGTCCCGGGCGCTCTGGATGCTGAGCTTCGAACTGATCATCCAGGGCGACCGGATGCCGGAGGTGCGCCGGATGCTCGTCGAGGCGGAGGAGCAGGGCCGCTCGGGTCTCCTCCCGCTGTTCAACGGCGTACCGGAGGAGCAGCAGGGCAAGGACGCCGTCGACACCGAGGGCCGCTTCTACCAGACCCTCCTCCAGGGGCTCATGGTCCAGTGGCTGTTCAACCCGGAGACCGCGACGAACGCCACCCAGCTCACGGAGGGCCTGCGCCGGGTGATCGACGGCACGAGAGGCTGACCGCCGGCCGGGTCTAGAGTCTCGCCCCCTTGAGGGCCATGTGCAGGAGCAGGCGGTGCTCGCCGTCGTCCAGGTCCAGGCCGGTGAGCTGTTCCACTCGGGAGAGACGGTAGTAGAGGGTCTGGCGGTGGATGCCGAGTTCGGCCGCGGTGCGGGCTGCCTGGCCCGCGCAGTCGAGGTAGATCTCGGCGGTGCGGGCGAGTTCGCGGTGGGCGGGGGAGAGGAGGGGGCGTACGGCGGGGTCGTGGGCCGTCTCCGGGGGCAGGGACGTCAGCAGGCGGTACGGGCCGATCCGCGACCACTCCGCGACCGGGCCGAACGCGGGCTCCGCGAGCGCGGCCCGAGCCGCGGCCGACGCCTCCTGCCAGGCGACGGCGAGGTCGCCGAGGGCCACGCGGGGGGAGGCGATGCCGGCGGCGACGGCGAGGGGGGCGATCGCCGCGGCCGGGGTGCCGTGCGTGCCCGGGGTGCCCTGCGTGCCTGCCGTGCCGCGTGTGCCAGAGGTGCCTGCCGTGCCCTGCGTGCCCCGAGTGTCTTGCGTGCCCTGCGTGCCCTGCGTGCCCTGCGTGCCTGCCGTGCCGCGTGTGCCAGAGGTGCCCGCCGTGCCCTGCGTGCCCCAAGTGTCTTGCGCGCCCTGCGTGCCCGCCGTGCCGTGCGTGCCCGTGTCGGCCCCGCCCGCCTCCACCCCCCGCGCCCGCTCCAGCAGTCGGGTCGCCGCCGAGGTCGCCGGGGTGAGGGTGTCCGTCGCGCGCAGGCGGATCAGGGCCGCCAGCCACTGGGCCGTGGGACCCCACGGGACCGTGCAGAGGGCCGTCGCGTGCGGGACCGTACGAGCGGACGGGGCGTCGTCCGGGTCGGCGGACGGCCAGGGCGCGACGCACACCACGGCGTACGGGCCGTCACCCCGGGGGCCCAGTGCGGTGCGCAGGGCGGCCACCGCCATGTCGGCCTGCCAGCCGCGCTCGGCGGTGAGCACGGCCCGCAGCTCCCGGCTGAGGTCGGCCCCGTGCTGCGCCTCGTCCGCGAGCAGCGCCCCGATCCGGGCCGCCACCCGCATGGCCGCCTCCAGCTGCGGGTCGGTCGGGCCGGGATCGGAGTCCAGGAGCCAGACGTAACCGAGGACGACCCCCCGGTGCCGTGCGGGAAGGCAGATCCGGCCGCGGTACACGCCCGCCTCCGGAGTGGGCGGAATCCGGACCGGGGCGGTCGCGCGCGTGATGCCGAAGCCCTCGAACCACGTCCGGACCGCGGTGGTCGACCGGCGGGTCAGGATCGAGCGGGTGCGGACCGGGTCCAGCGCCGACGGATCGAGCTCGTCCTCGCTGTCGTACGCACCGAAGGCGATCAGCTCGAAGTCCCGGTTCTCCAGGGTCGCCGGAACGCCCAGCAGCTCCGAGATCTCGTCGACCAGTTCCTGGTAGTCGCCTCGGGAATCCGTCGTCATCCGGGCATTCTCCCCCACGGAACCCGTCACTTCATACATCTGTCTGAGATCTGCGGCACGGATGCGTGACAGCTGTCGATGGCCGACGATCGGAGGGATCCTTAGGTTTCACGGTGGTTCTATCTGCTGGTTTGTGGAGGTGCCCCGTGCTGGGTCCCGTGATTCTTGCCGCGTCGCGCAGCGACCGGATGCGACGCCTGATCTCGGCGGCCCCGGTGACCAAGCAGGTCGTCGACCGCTTCATCCCGGGTGAGCGCGTCGACGACGTGGTGCCGATCATCGAGGAGCTGACCGGCCGCGGCCTGGAGCTGACGATGGACGTCGTCGGCGAGGACATCACCACCCCCGAGCAGGCGGGCGCGGCCCGGGACGCCTACCTGGCACTGGTCGACCGGCTGCGCGACCTCGGGCTCGGCGAGCGGGTGGAGATGTCCGTCAAGCTGTCCATGTTCGGCCAGGCCCTCGACGGCGGCCATGAGCTGGCGCTCGCCAACGTCCGGCCGGTCGTCGAGGCCGCCGCGGCGATCGGTACGACGGTCACGCTCGACGCCGAGGACCACACCACCCTCGACTCGATGTTCGCCATCCACGAGGAACTGCGGAAGGACTTCCCGCAGACCGGATGTGTCATCCAGGCCTACCTCTTCCGCACCGAGGCCGACGCCCGCCGCCTCGCCGCGGCCGGCAGCCGGGTGCGGCTGGTGAAGGGCGCCTACAAGGAGCCCGCCGAGGTCGCCTACCAGCAGAAGCACGAGATCGACAAGGCGTACGTCCGGGTCCTGCGCATCCTCATGGAGGGCGAGGGCTACCCGATGGTCGGCTCCCACGACCCGCGCCTGATCTCCATCGCCCAGGAACTCGCCCGCCAGACCGGCCGCAAGCTGGACGAGTACGAGTTCCAGATGCTGTACGGGATCAGGAGCGACGAGCACCTGCGGCTCGCCGCCGAAGGCCACCGCATGCGCGTCTACACGGCCTACGGCACGGACTGGTACGGCTACTTCATGCGGCGGCTCGCGGAGAAGCCGGCGAACCTGCGTTTCTTCGTCCGCAGCATGGTCTCGCGAGGCTGAGAAGCCTCGTCACCCACAGCTTGGTCAGCAAGGGCTGATCCCCGAACACCCGCTCAAGTTCAAGGAGTTACGGAACCCATGGACGCTGTGACCCAGGTCCCCACCCCCGTCAACGAGCCGGTGCACGGCTATGCCCCCGGTTCGCCCGAGCGGGCCCGGCTGGAGGCCAAGCTCAGGGAACTGGCCGAGAACCCGGTCGACCTGCCGATGACCATCGGCGGCGAGAAGCGGATGGGCGGCGGTGAGCGCTTCGACGTCGTGCAGCCGCACAACCACAAGGCCCGCCTCGGCACCTACGCCAACGCCACCCAGCAGGACGCCCAGGACGCCATCGACGCGGCCCTCGCCGCCGCCCCCGCCTGGCGCGCGATGTCCTTCGACGACCGCGCCGCGATCATCCTGCGCGCCGCCGAACTCCTCGCCGGCCCCTGGCGCGAGACCCTGGCGGCCTCCACCATGCTCGGCCAGTCCAAGACCGCCCAGCAGGCCGAGATCGACACACCCTGTGAGCTGGTCGACTTCTGGCGCTTCAACGTCAAGTACGCCCGTGACCTGCTCGCCGAGCAGCCCCCGGCCAACGCCCCCGGCGTCTGGAACCGCCTCGACCACCGCCCGCTCGAAGGCTTCGTCTACGCGATCACGCCGTTCAACTTCACGGCGATCGCGGGCAACCTGCCCACCGCGCCCGCACTCATGGGCAACGTGGTGGTCTGGAAGCCGTCCCCCACGCAGACCCACGCCGCCGTGCTGCTGATGCAGCTCCTGGAGGAGGCGGGCCTGCCCAAGGGCGTCATCAACCTGGTCACCGGCGACGGCATCGAGGTCTCCAAGGTCGCCCTGGAGCACCGGGACCTCGCCGGCATCCACTTCACCGGCTCCACCAAGACCTTCCAGCACCTGTGGAAGACGGTCGGCAACAACATCGAGAAGTACCGCACCTATCCGCGCCTGGTCGGCGAGACCGGCGGCAAGGACTTCGTCGTCGCCCACCCGAGCGCCGACCGCGCGATCCTCAAGACGGCCCTCACCCGCGGTGCCTTCGAGTACCAGGGCCAGAAGTGCAGCGCCACCTCCCGGGCCTACATCCCGGCGTCGATCTGGAACAGCGGTTTCCGCGAGGAGTTCGCCGCCGAGGTCGACGGCATCACCATGGGTGACGTCATCGACCTCTCCAACTTCATCGGTGCCGTCATCGACGAGCGGGCCTTCGCCAAGAACAAGGCCGCGATCGACCGGGCCCAGTCGGACCCGACCTGCACGATCGTCGCGGGCGGTTCCTACGACGACTCGGTGGGGTACTTCGTCCGTCCGACCGTCGTGGAGTGCACCGATCCGGAGAACGAGGTCTTCACCACCGAGTACTTCGGCCCCTTCCTCGCCGTGCACGTCTACGAGGACGACCGGTACGAGGAGATGCTGACCCAGATGGAGTCCGCGTCCGACTACGCCCTGACCGGCTCGGTGATCTCGGGAGACCGTGCGGCGGCGGCGTACACGATGGAGAAGCTGCGCTACGCGGCCGGCAACTTCTACATCAACGACAAGTCGACCGGTGCCGTCGTCGGCCAGCAGCCCTTCGGCGGCGGCCGTGCCTCCGGCACCAACGACAAGGCCGGCGCCCCGCAGAACCTCCAGCGCTGGACGCTGACCCGCGCCATCAAGGAGACCCTGGTCCCGCCGACCGAGTACGGCTACCCGCACATGGGCTGACACCTCCCGTCAGTCACCTTGAGGGGCCGGGCTGTTGCCCGGCCCCTTCGTGCGCGCCTTCGGTGAAAGCGCAGGTCAGCGCGGGGTGATCCACTTCACCGTCTCAGATAGTAGGAAGTCCGAGTAATTGTGGAGACAGACAGGCTCTCCTCCCTTAGCTTTGTAGGAGCCGAACGTCTCGCTCGATCAAGCGAATGGCGGTCGTGAGCCGGGCCCGATGCAGGCAACCCCTGCGGCCAGCGCTCCCCGCCCCTTCCGGCGTCTCGTAATCCCCTTCCCAGGTACTTCGAAGGAGTCGATTCCTCATGGCCGAGACGACCGCCCGCCGTCGAGTCCGTCACATCTCCCGTACGAGCGATTCCGACCGCAAGAACGCCGCCGCGGCGCTCCAGCGCGCCCTCGACCGCCGTGACAACGGCGGCTCGACCGGCCACTGACCCTGATCGCCGCAAGATCGCCCCAAGCCGGGAGCCGCACCCGCACGAGGTGTGGCGCGGGCCGTGCTCACGCCCCGCGCCGCACCTCGAAATGGTCGACGCGCTTGCCGTCCTGCGCGAGCGCCGACACCGTCAGGCTCGGCCGTGCCCCGCTGCGCGCCTCCACGGAGAGCAGCGAGAACCCGCGATAGCGCACCCGCGACCACTCCACGGTCTCCTTGTGGGCCTGCCTCGACCTGGTCCAGTGGAAGGTCTCGACCGACTCGTGGTCGTGCACCCGCCCCTCGTAGCTCTCCTTCACGCCCGCGGGGAAGCCGTACAGATCCCGGCCGCCCCCGCCCGCGGTCACGTGAACGATGCCGTCCCGCGTGGGGTCCGTGGCCCCGCCGACCGGCACCTTGCGGCCGACCTCGCCGCCGCGGATCGCGTCGGTCCGCTCGTACACGTGGTTGTGCCCGTTGATCACCAGATCGACCCGGTGCTTCTCGAACAACGGCAGCCACTGCGCCCGTACGCCGCCGTCGGAGGCGTGCGAGGACGTCGAGTACGCGCAGTGGTGGAAGAAGACGACCACGAAGTCGATCCCCTTGGCCGCCCGCAGCTCACCGAGCCGCCGGTCCAGCCACGCCGTCTGCTTCCCGTCCGTGTAACCGAAGTTGGCCTGGATCTCGTACGACACGTCGTTGGCGTCCAGTGCCACGAAGCCGACGTTGCCGTACACGAAGGAGTAGACGCCCGGCGCCGACCGCGCGTCGAAGCCGCTGTCCGGGAGGGTCCAGCGGGCGAGCTGGCCGCCGTAGCCGTCGGGTGAGTACCAGGCCTCCATGTCGTGGTTGCCGGTCGTCACCATCCACGGCACGCTCCGCGCGACCCCCTCGTTCTGCTTGAGGAACAGGTCCCAGAACGCCGGGTCGTAGCCGTCCGAGGTGAGGCCCTGGCCGTTGGCGTCGGCATAGCAGAGGTCGCCGGCGTGGAGGTGGAAGGCGGGCTTCTGGCGCAGCAGCAGGTTGTCGTTGGCGGCCGCGGCCGTGCCCACGCCCTGGTCGCCGAAGGCCGTGAACACGAAACTCTCCGGGCTCGCCGGGGCCGTGCGGAAGCTGCTGATGGTCGCGCGGTGTCCGGCGTCCGCCGGGTCGAAGCCCTCGTGGCCGACGCCGTAGTAGTACGTGGTGCCGGGGCGCAGTCCGTCCAGGGCCGCGTGCAGGTAGTACTGGTCGAGGGCGAGCCGGACGCCGCTCTGCCCCGGGGTGTGCAGGTCGCGCAGCTCGGCCTCGATCTTCCGGCTGAGGTCGTCGGGGCGCAGGCCGATGCGGACGTACGGCTTGCGGACGGCGAGCGGGACCTGCCACGAGACCCGCATCTGTGTCCTCGGGTCGGCGCCGAAGGCGAGGTGGCGGCCGAAGGGGGTGACGGCGGAACCGTGGACCGAGGGGGTGGCTCTGCCGGCGGCGGTCCCTGCGGCGGCCGTCCCTTCCCCGGAGCAGCCCGTCAGCAGACCGCCCGCCACCGCGCCCGCGGTGACCAGCGTGCGGCGCCGGGTCAGCTTCGCCCGCAGGTACTCGTGCTGCTCGGCCATGCTCATCCGACGCGCGAGCTGGGGCGGAATGCCGAAGTCGGGAAGGTCCATGGCTGTGAAGTTCCCAGCGAAGCCCAACGGCCGCCACTCCTAAGGGTGAACGCCAGGAGAAGGGCTGACTCCAGGCCCTCCTGCCGGCCCTCCTCCCGGCCCTCCCGCTCTGTCCGTATCGCGGACAGGCCATGTCATCCCATGGGACGAGGAGTAGGGTTCCCGCATGTCTCGCAGCATCAATCTCGCAGTGATTCCCGGTGACGGCATCGGCCAGGAGGTCGTGGCCGAAGGTCTGAAGGTCCTCTCCGCCGTCCTTCCGCAGGATGTGAAGCTGGAGACCAAGGACTTCGACTTCGGCGCCCAGCGTTACCACGCCACCGGTGAGACCCTCACCGACGCCGACCTCGACGCGCTGAAGAAGCACGACGCGATCCTGCTCGGCGCCATCGGCGACCCGTCGGTCCCCTCCGGTGTGCTGGAGCGCGGCTTCCTGCTCAAGCTCCGCTTCGCCTTCGACCACCACGTGAACCTGCGTCCGTCGAAGCTGCTCCCGGGTGTCGACACGCCCCTCAAGGGCGAGCCGGCCATCGACTTCGTCGTCGTCCGCGAGGGCACCGAGGGCCCCTACACCGGCAACGGCGGCACCATCCGCAAGGGCACCGAGCACGAGGTCGCCACCGAGGTCTCCGTGAACACGGCCTTCGGTGTCGAGCGGGTGGTCCGGGACGCCTTCGCCCGTGCCCAGGCCCGTCCGCGCAAGAAGATCACGCTGGTCCACAAGAACAACGTGCTGACCTTCGCCGGACACCTGTGGACGAACGTCTTCAACAAGGTGGCCAAGGAGTTCCCCGAGGTCACCACCGACTACATCCACGTCGACGCGGCGACCATCTACCTGGTCACCGACCCCGGGCGCTTCGACGTGATCGTCACCGACAACCTCTTCGGCGACATCATCACCGACCTCGCCGCGGCCGTCTCCGGCGGCATCGGCGTCGCCGCCTCCGGGAACATCAACCCGAGCGGCGAGTTCCCGTCCATGTTCGAGCCCGTGCACGGCTCGGCCCCGGACATCGCGGGCCAGGGCAAGGCCGACCCCACCGCCACGGTCCTGTCCGTCGCCCTGCTGCTGCGCCACCTCGGCTTCGAGGCCGAGGCCGCCCGGATCGACGAGGCGGTCTCCGCCGACCTCGCCGAGCGCTCCGGCAAGCCGGCCCGCTCCACGTCGGAGATCGGTGACGCGCTGGCCGTACGAGTAGCCGGCTGACCGGGCGGACCACTCGAAAGATTTCGAAGCCGCCGGGTCACCCGCACCCGGCGGCTTTCGCATGTCCCCCGCCGGGTGCCACCATCATCCCCCGGGTCGCATTTCACGCCGTTTCTTCCCTGGCTCCCCGCTTGCGATAATCGAACGAGGAGCCGCGGAATGAGGGAATGCTCGGACGTCCTAGCACTGGTCACTGACAGTACAAGGGCGTGAGCGCGGCCCGTCACTACCCAACCGGTGAAGGACAACCACTCATGACGACGCCCACGATCGAGCTCAAGCCCTCGGCCTCGCCACTTTCCGACGCGGAGCGCGAGGCGATCCTGGCCAACCCCGGGTTCGGCCGCCACTTCACCGACCACATGGTGACGATCAAGTGGACCGAGGGCCGTGGCTGGCACGACGCTCAGCTCGTCCCGTACGCGCCGATCTCCCTCGACCCGGCCACCATGGTCCTGCACTACGCGCAGGAGATCTTCGAGGGTCTCAAGGCGTACCGCCAGCCCGACGGGACCGTCGCCACGTTCCGGCCCGAGAAGAACGCCGAGCGCTTCCAGCGGTCCGCGCACCGGCTCGGCATGCCGGAGCTGCCGGTCGAGACCTTCATCGAGGCCTGTGACGTGCTGGTCCAGCAGGACGAGGCCTGGGTCCCGGCGCACGGCGGCGAGGAGTCCCTCTACCTGCGCCCCTTCATGATCGCCACCGAGGTCGGCCTGGGCGTCAAGCCGGCCAACGAGTACCTCTTCCTGGTCATCGCCTCGCCGGCCGGCGCCTACTTCCCCGGTGGCGTCAAGCCGGTCTCCATCTGGCTCTCCGAGGACCGCGTCCGCGCCGTCCCGGGCGGCATGGGCGACGCCAAGACCGGCGGCAACTACGCCGCGTCCCTCCTCGCCCAGGCCGAGGCCGCCGCCAAGGGCTGCGACCAGGTCTGCTACCTGGACGCGGTCGAGCACACCTGGGTCGAGGAGCTCGGCGGCATGAACCTGTACTTCGTGTACGGGGACCGGATCGTCACCCCCACCCTCACCGGTTCGATCCTGGAGGGCGTCACCCGCGACTCCCTGCTGGCCGTCGCCCGCGACCTCGGCTACAGCTCCGAGGAGAGCCGGGTCTCCGTCGACCAGTGGCAGCGCGACTCCGAGAACGGCACCCTGACCGAGGTCTTCGCCTGCGGTACGGCGGCGGTGATCACCCCCGTCGGCACGGTCAAGCGCGCGGGCGCCGAGTGGCAGCAGTCCGGCGGCGAGCCCGGCGAGGTCACCCTGCGGCTCCGCCGGGCCCTGCTGGACATCCAGCGCGGCACGGCCGAGGACAAGCACGGCTGGATGCACAAGCTGGGCTGAGCCCCCGCGCTCCCACCCTCGCCGGCCCCGGCCTCCGTCACGACGTCGTGACGGAGGCCGGGGCCGTTGCCATGTCCGAGGGCCGGTCGGTTAGAGTGGCGCTCTAAAAGTTTGAGCGTCGTTCTAAGTGAAGGGGGCGACATGCGGCTGACTCCCACCGAGCGCGACCGGCTGCTGCTTTTCGGGGCCGCCGAGCTGGCCAGGGCGCGCCGGTCCCGTGGCCTGCGGTTGAACGTCCCGGAGGCGACCGCGCTCATCGCGGACACCGTGTGCGAGGCCGCCCGGGACGGGGCGCGGCTGGCCGAGGCCGTGGAGCGGGCGCGGTCGGTGCTCGGTCCGGACGACGTGCTGCCCGGCGTCGCGGACGTCGTCACCGAGGTGCATGTCGAGGCGGTCTTCGAGGACGGCTCACGGCTCGCGGTCGTCAGCGACCCGATCGGCGGCGGGCTCGGCGACGCGGCCCCGGGCGCGCTGCTGCCGGGTCCGGCGCACGCCGAACCGGAAGCGGTCGTCCGGCTGACCGTCACCAACACGGCCGGCGTGCCCGTCTCCGTCACCTCCCACTTCCACTTCTTCGAGGCCAACCCGCGGCTCGACTTCCCGCGGGCCGCGGCCTACGGGATGCGGCTCGCCGTCCCCGCCGGGTCCTCCGTGCGCTTCGGACCGGGGGAGAGCGTGCGGGTCGGCCTGCTGCCCATCGGCGGCGAGCGCGTCGCCATCGGCTTCGCAGGCCTCGTCGACGGCCCGCTGGACGCGCCGGGAGCGCGGGAAGAGGCCCTGCGGAGGGCTGCGGCCTGCGGATACCTGGGCGTGCGTGACGAGGAGGTCCCGCGATGAACCGCGCCGCTGTCGCACTCCCCGACCTGGCTGCCCGCTCCGAGGAGGTCGTCCGATGAGTCGTCCCGGTGGGCATCCCGCTGAGGCCCGGCGGCTCACGCCCCGGGAGTACGCCGCCGCCCACGGCCCCCGTGCCGGGGACCGGGTGCGGCTCGGGGACTCCGGCCTGGTGATCCGGGTCGAGGAGGACGCGCAGCGGTACGGCGACGAGTTCCTCGCCGGGTTCGGCAAGACCGCGCGGGACGGGCTGCACCTCAAGGCCGCCGCCGTACGGGAGACCTGTGACGTCGTGGTCAGCAACGTCGTCGTGATCGACGCCGTGCTGGGCATCCGCAAGGTCTCCCTCGGGATCCGGGAGGGGCGGATCTGCGCGATCGGGCGGGCCGGGAACCCCGACACCGTCGACGGCGTGGACGTCGTCGTCGGCACCGGCACGTCGATCGTGTCCGGCGAGGGGCTCATCGCCACCGCCGGAGCCGTCGACACCCATGTCCACCTGCTGTCGCCGCGGATCATGGAGGCCTCCCTGGCGTCCGGGGTGACCACCGTCATCGGGCAGGAGTTCGGGCCCGTGTGGGGCGTCGGGGTCAACTCGCCCTGGGCGCTGCGGCACGCCTTCGGCGCCTTCGACGCCTGGCCGGTCAACATCGGCTTCCTGGGCCGGGGTTCGTCCTCGGACCCGGCCCCCCTCGTCGAGGCCCTCGCCGAGGGCGGCGCCTCCGGCTTCAAGGTGCACGAGGACATGGGCGCCCACACCCGCGCCCTGGACACCGCCCTGCGGGTCGCCGAGCAGCACGACGTCCAAGTAGCCCTGCACAGCGACGGGTTGAACGAGTGCCTGTCCGTGGAGGACACCCTGAGAGTGCTGGAGGGCCGTACCGTCCACGCCTTCCACATCGAGGGCTGCGGCGGCGGCCACGTGCCGAACGTGCTGAAGATGGCGGGCGTCCCCAACGTCATCGGCTCCTCCACCAACCCGACCCTGCCCTTCGGCCGGGACGCCGTCGCCGAGCACTACGGCATGATCGTCTCCGTCCACGGCCTCAAGCCCGACCTCCCCGGCGACGCCGCCCTCGCCCGCGACCGCATCCGCGCCGGCACCATGGGCGCCGAGGACGTGCTGCACGACCTGGGCGCGATCGGCATCACCTCGTCGGACGCGCAGGGCATGGGGCGCGCGGGGGAGACGGTCCGCCGTACCTTCGCCATGGCCGGGAAGATGAAGGCCGAGTTCGGCGCGCCCGACGAGCACGACAACGAACGCGTCCTGCGCTACATCGCCAAGCTGACCGTCAACCCCGCCATCGCCCACGGGCTCGCGCACGAGGTGGGCTCCCTGGAGGTCGGCAAGCTGGCCGACATCGTGCTGTGGCGGCCGGAGTACTTCGGCGCCAAGCCGCAACTGGTCCTGAAGTCCGGCTTCCCGGCCTACGGCGTGGTCGGCGACCCCGGCGCGGCCACCGACACCTGTGAACCCCTGGTGCTGGGACCGCAGTTCGGGGCGCACGGCGCCACCCCCGCCGAGATCTCCGTCGCCTTCGTCGCGCAGGCCGCCCTCGACCAGGGGCACGACCTGATGCCGACCCGCAGGAGAAGGGTCGCCGTCCGCGGCACCCGCGGCATCGGACCCGCCGACCTGCGCCTCAACTCCCGTACCGGAGCGGTGGACGTGGACCAGCGCACCGGCCTGGTGACGCTGGACGGCGAGCCGCTGCACTCCGAGCCTGCCGACTCCGTCTCCCTCAACCGCCTGTACTTCCTCTAGGACCCGTGGACCTGTCATGACCTACCGCATGCCGCCCGAGTGGGCCCCGCACGAGCGCACCTGGATGGCCTGGCCCGGCCCCAACCCCACCTTCACCGACGACGACGAACTGGCCGGGGCCCGCGCCGCCTGGGCCTCCGTCGCCCGCGCGGTGCGCCGCTTCGAGCCGGTGACGATGGTGCACGGCCCGGGCCACGCGTCCTCCGCGCGCGAACTGCTCGGCCCGGACGTCGAGTTGGTGGAGCGCGAGCTGGACGACGCGTGGATGCGAGACATCGGCCCGACCTTCGTCCACGACCAGGAAGGCCGACTCGCCGCCGTGGACTGGGTGTTCAACGGCTGGGGCGGCCAGGACTGGGCCCGCTGGGAGCACGACGCGAAGATCGCCCGTCAGGTCGCCGACCTCGCCGGGGTGCCGGTGCTCGGCAGCCCGCTGGTCAACGAGGGCGGCGCGATCCACGTCGACGGCGAGGGCACCGTCCTGCTCACCGACACCGTCCAGCTCGGTGCCGGCCGCAACCCCGGCTGGAGCCGGGAACAGGTCGAGGCGGAGATCCACGCCAGGCTCGGCACCACCAAGGCGATCTGGCTCCCGCGCGGCCTCGCCGGCGACTACGGCAGGTACGGCACCCAGGGACACGTC
The DNA here is from genome assembly GCF_000383655.1 of Streptomyces sp. 351MFTsu5.1. NCBI lineage: Bacteria > Bacillati > Actinomycetota > Actinomycetes > Kitasatosporales > Streptomycetaceae > Streptomyces > Streptomyces sp. 351MFTsu5.1. The sequence continues at coordinate 16,490 of NZ_KB911788.1, forward strand.
GACATCGTCGCCGCCTTCGCCCGCCCCGGCGTGGTCGTGGCCCACCACCAACCCGACCCGGCGCACCCGGACCACGAGGTGACCCAGGAGGTCATCGGGCTCCTCAGGTCCGCGACCGACGCCCGGGGCCGCCGCCTGGAGGTCGTCGAGGTGCCCGCGCCGACCGTCCTGGAGGCCGACGGCCACTGGGCCGACTACTCCTACATCAACCACTACCTCTGCAACGGCGGCGTCGTGCTCTGCGGCTTCGACGACCCGCGCGACGAGCAGGCCGCCGGCATCTTCCGGCGGCTGTTCCCCGAGCGGACGGTCACGCTGGTGGACGCGCGGACGGTGTTCGCGGGCGGGGGCGGCATCCACTGCATCACCCAGCAGCAGCCGAGGGCGACGGTCCGGTAGAACAGAGAGGTGAACGTGCTGACCCGCACCGCCTGCGGACTCCGCCCGACCGGGCCGCCGCGACTCCGGCCGCTGGGACTTCGGCCGCTGCGACTCCTGCCCGAGCCGCCGCCGCGCCCTGAGTCCGACGGCTCCGGCCCGCACGGGACGGACTCCCTGCCCGACGCCGTGCGCGTGACCGCCGTATGACCACCGCCCGCCGCACCCCCGCCCCGCCGCGCGAGCGGATCCTCGCCGCGGCCATGGAGATGATCGCCGAACGCGGCCTGGAGAAACTCACCATGGCGGCCCTCGGGCGGGAGGTCGGCATGAGCAGCGGTCACCTCCTCTACTACTTCCGCACGAAGGACGAGCTGCTGCTCCGGACCCTGGAGTGGAGCGAGGGGCGGCTCGGTGCCGAGCGCGCCCGGCTGCTCACCCGCACGGCGACCGCCCGCGAACGGCTCGACGCCTACGTCGACCTGTACGTCCCGGACGGCCATCGTGACCCGCACTGGACCCTCTGGCTGGAGGTCTGGAACCGCTCGCAGAACGCCGACGCCGACGCCCGTGACCGGCAGGCCGCCATCGAGGACGCCTGGCACCGCGACCTGGCCGCCCTGATCGCGCAGGGGGTCTCGCGGACGGAGTTCCGGGCCGTGGACCCGGACCGCTTCGCGACCCGGCTGCGGGCCCTGCTCGACGGGTTCTCCATCCACGTGGCGATCGGGCTGCGGGGGACGGACCGGGGGACGGTTCTCGGCCACGTACGGGAGTTCCTCGACGAGAGCCTCCTCGCGGACGGGTGACCATCCGCCCGGGTGGTACGCAAGCACCCCGGGGGACCGGAGCGACGCCCACGTCCGCGATCTGCGCACCGGACGCACCGGGCTCGTCGGTACCGAATCCTGAGACAAGCGTGAGCGAGGCGCGGGGGTTGTGCCAGACTGCGTCCGTGCTCTCGTTCGCCATGATTATTGGCAGCAGGCGCGCCGGTCCGCAGTGACCGCCACGTACGACCAGGTACGGGTGGACACCGTCGTCCTCGACCCGCGCGCAGACCTCTCGCACCCGCGAGGGGTTTTTCGCTTTTTCTGGCCCACCCGCAGCCGGAGGCGAGAGCGCGAGGGAGTATGTGGGGGCGGTGGAGCCGGTCATTCCGGTACGACCGAGATCCGATTCTCAGGAGCCTTCAGACCATGACCGCAACCAGCGAGCTCGACGATCAGTTCCACGTCTTCGACACCACCCTGCGCGACGGCGCCCAGCGGGAGGGCATCAACCTCACCGTCGCGGACAAGCTGGCCATCGCACGGCACCTGGACGACTTCGGCGTGGGCTTCATCGAGGGCGGCTGGCCCGGCGCCAACCCGCGGGACACCGAGTTCTTCGCGCGGGCCCGTCAGGAGATCGACTTCAGGCACGCCCAGCTGGTCGCCTTCGGCGCGACCCGCCGGGCCGGGGCGAAGGCCTCCGAGGACCCGCAGGTCAAGGCCCTCCTGGACTCCGGTGCCGAGGTGATCACCCTGGTCGCCAAGTCCCACGACCGGCACGTCGAGCTGGCGCTCAGGACGACCCTGGACGAGAACCTGCAGATGGTCCGCGACACGGTGTCCTACCTGCGCGAGCAGGGCCGCCGGGTCTTCGTCGACTGCGAGCACTTCTTCGACGGCTACCGCGCCAACCCCGAGTACGCGAAGGCGGTCGTACGGGCCGCCTCGGAGGCCGGCGCCTCCGTGGTCATCCTCTGCGACACCAACGGCGGCATGCTCCCCGCCCAGATCCAGGCGGTCGTCGCCACCGTCCTCGCCGACACCGGCGCCCGGCTCGGCATCCACGCCCAGGACGACACGGGCTGCGCGGTCGCCAACACCCTCGCCGCCGTGGACGCGGGCGCGACCCACGTCCAGTGCACGGCCAACGGCTACGGCGAGCGGGTCGGCAACGCCAACCTCTTCCCGGTGGTCGCCGCCCTGGAGCTGAAGTACGGCAAGAAGGTCCTCCCCGACGGCAGGCTCCGCGAGATGACGAGGATCTCGCACGCCATCGCCGAGGTCGTCAACCTCACCCCCTCCACCCACCAGCCCTACGTCGGCGTCTCGGCCTTCGCCCACAAGGCCGGCCTGCACGCCTCCGCGATCAAGGTCGACCCCGACCTGTACCAGCACATCGACCCCGAGCAGGTCGGCAACACCATGCGGATGCTGGTCTCCGACATGGCGGGCCGCGCCTCGATCGAGCTCAAGGGCAAGGAACTCGGTGTCGACCTCGGCGGTGACCGCGAGCTGGTCGGCCGGGTGGTGGAGCGGGTCAAGGAGCGCGAGCTCAAGGGCTACACCTACGAGGCGGCCGACGCCTCCTTCGAACTCCTGCTGCGCGCCGAGGTCCAGGGCAAGCCCCTGAAGTACTTCGCCGTCGAGTCCTGGCGGGCGATCGTCGAGGACCGCCCCGACGGCACCCACGCCAACGAGGCCACCGTGAAGCTCTTCGCCAAGGGCGAGCGCATCGTCGCCACGGCGGAGGGCAACGGCCCGGTGAACGCCCTGGACCGTGCCCTGCGCGTGGCTCTGGAGAAGATCTACCCGCAGCTCGCCAAGCTCGAGCTCGTCGACTACAAGGTCCGCATCCTGGAGGGCGTGCACGGCACCCAGTCCACCACCCGCGTCCTGATCTCCACGTCGGACGGCTCCGGCGAGTGGTCCACGGTGGGCGTCGCGGAGAACGTGATCGCCGCCTCCTGGCAGGGACTGGAGGACGCCTACACGTACGGCCTGCTGCGGGCCGGGGTGGAGCCGGCGGAGTAGCCCACGCTCAGCAGGAGCCCTCGGCGAGCCTCTCGAACTCGCCGAGGCTCATCGCCCGGTCGTCGGCCCAGACCTGACCGAGCGTCAGGCGGGCGAGGTCGGTGGCCGTGAAGGTCACGACGCCGGAGTACTCGTAGTTGTACTCGTCCTTGCCGAAGGCGAGTTGATAGGCGTGGCCGGGCAGCAGCCGCTGCTCGCCGACCGGCAGGACATGCCAGGCGCCGGGCGGTGAGAAGAGCGGGAACTCGCCGTCCGCCGGACGCCGGCTGCCCGGCGCCTCCCACCCGGACACGTTCCGCCCGGGGTCCTCCTGACCGAAGAGGTCGGAGGGCACGCCCTCCAGCGAGGGCCCCAGCACCCGATCGTCCCCGCAGGGCCGCGGCACGACCCCGGCCGCCCCCGTGTCATCGACCCGCACCGCGGCCAACGGCAGGTACTCGGCCTCGCACCCGCTCAACAGCCCTACGGCGGCGGCCACTCCGGCGACCGCGACGACACCCCGTCCCCTCCCCACAGGTCGGGTCGCCGTCGCGCAACTCGCCAGGCCCGCGATGGCCGACGGAGTGTCTTGACGGATCTGTGTGCTCTCAGTTCACTCACGCCGTGACGTAAGTCCTGTGTGCACCACTGAGAGCCGAGGGAAGGTCCATGCGAAGAACCGCCCTGCTCGTCTCCGCCGCCCTGCTCACCTCCCTGCTGCCCGTGGCGGTCGCCCGCGCGGCGGCCGACGATCCGCCCCCGGTCCCCGTCGACCGCTTCGAGGGCGAGGTCCCCTTCGCGAGCCCGCCCGCGGGCGGCATCTTCACCTGGGGCGGCGACACCGACGACCCGCCGGCCCTCCAGCTGAGCACACGAAGCGACGCCCCCGAGGGCGACAAGGTGCTCGCCGGCACCTACGACATCAGCGGCTACGGCGGCTTCACCCACGACTTCGCCTTCGCCGAGCCCGCCCACGACTGGTCCGCCCGCAAGGGCATCCGCTTCTGGTGGGAGGGACAGAACAACGGCAAGAAGGTCGCCTTCGAGCTCAAGGACGGCGGCGCCGACGGCGAGGCCTCCGAGCTGTGGACCACCTCCTTCACCGACGACTTCACCGGCTGGAAGCAGATCGAGCTCCCCTTCACCGACTTCACCTACCGCACCGACTACCAGCCCGTCGGCGGCATCGACCACGTCCTCGGCCTCACCGAGACCTGGGGCTACGCGGTCACCCTCCCGGTCGGCGCACCCGGCCGATTCGCCATGGACGGCGTCGAGTTGTACGGCCGGGCCGACCAGTCCCTGCGCGCGAGCGTCACCACCGACTCCGTCGTCCACCCGGTGCGGGAGGGCGGGACCGCGAAGATCAAGATCGCCGTGGCCACCACCGGCTCCGCCCCGCTCGCCGACCCCGTGACGGTCGCCTACGAGACCGCCGGCGGCACCGCCACCCCCGGCAAGGACTACACCCCCGTCTCCGGCACCCTCACCTTCCCGGCCGGCACCGCCTCCGGCGCCGGCCGGACCATCCAGGTCCCGACCGTCCGGGACAAGGGCGCGGAGGCCGCCGAGACCATCCCCGTCAAGCTCACCGTCACCGGCGCCAAGCCGCCCGCCGAGACCCCGCAGGTCGTCATCGACGCGCACGGACTGCCGTATCTGAACAGCAAGCTCCCCGTGCAGAAACGGGTCGCCGACCTGCTCTCCCGGATGAGCCTCGCGGAGAAGGCCGGGCAGATGACCCAGGCCGAGCGCGGAGCCGTCGGAGGCGGGGCCGACGTCACCGCCTACGACCTCGGTTCGCTGCTGTCCGGCGGCGGTTCGACCCCCACGCCCAACACCCCCGAGGCCTGGGCGAAGATGATCGACTCCTTCCAGCTCCGGTCGCGGGCCACGCGGTTCCAGATCCCGCTGATCTACGGCGTCGACGCCGTGCACGGTCACAACAACCTGGTCGGCGCCACCGTCATGCCCCACAACATCGGACTCGGCGCGACCCGGAATCCCCAACTCGTCCAGCGGACCGGGGCCGTGACCGCCGCCGAGGTCCGCGCCACCGGCGTCCCCTGGGACTTCGCGCCCTGTCTCTGCGTCACCCGCGACGAACGCTGGGGCCGCTCCTACGAGTCCTTCGGCGAGGACCCGGCCCTCGTCGAGTCCATGGAGACGATCATCCAGGGCCTCCAGGGCGCCCGGAACGGCAAGGACCTCGACCGCGACGACAAGGTCCTCGCCACCGCCAAGCACTTCGTCGGCGACGGCGGCACCGCCTACGGCTCGTCCACCACGGGGACGTACACCATCGACCAGGGCGTCACCACGGTCACCCGGCAGCAGCTCGAAGCCGTCCATCTCGCCCCCTACAAGGAGGCCGTGAAGCGTGGCATCGGCACGGTCATGCCGTCCTACTCCTCCCTCGACGTCATCGGCGACGGCCTCGGCCCGGTCAAGATGCACGCCCGCGCCGACATGATCGACGGAGTGCTGAAGCAGAAGCTGGGCTTCGACGGCTTCGTCATCAGCGACTGGAACGGCATCGACCAGATCCCCGGCGACTACGCCTCGGACGTCCGGACCTCGGTCAACGCCGGCGTCGACATGGTCATGGCGCCGTACGCCTACAAGGACTTCCGCACCGCGCTCGTCGCGGAGGTGCAGGCCGGGCGCGTCAGCGAGCGGCGGATCGACGACGCCGTCTCCCGCATCCTCACGCAGAAGTTCAGGCTGGGCCTCTTCGAGAAGCCCTACGCCGACACCGCCGGCGCCTCGGCGATCGGTTCCGCCGGTCACCGGGCCGTGGCCCGCGAGGCGGCCGCCGCGTCGCAGGTGCTGCTCAAGAACGCGGGTGACGTGCTGCCGCTGCGCACGTCCCAGAAGGTGTACGTCGCCGGGTCCAACGCCGACGACATCGGCAACCAGTCCGGCGGCTGGACCGTCACCTGGCAGGGCGCGTCCGGCAACATCACGCCCGGTACGACGATCCTTCAGGCCATGCGGAAGAACTCCGCGGCGCTGACGTACTCCAAGGATGCCTCCGCACCGCTGAGCGGCTATGACGTCGGCGTGGTCGTCGTCGGCGAGACCCCGTACGCCGAGGGCGTCGGGGACGTGGGCAACGGCCACGACCTCGCGCTGTCCGCCGCCGACCAGGCAGCCGTCGACAAGGTGTGTGCGGCGATGAAGTGCGCGGTGCTGATCGTCTCCGGACGGCCGCAGCTCATCGGCGACCGGCTCGGCGACATCGACGCCCTGGTCGCCTCCTGGCTGCCGGGCACCGAGGGCGACGGCGTCGCGGACGTCCTGTACGGCAGGCGGCCCTTCACCGGCCGGCTGCCCGTCACCTGGCCCCGGTCACAGGCCCAGCTGCCGATCAACGTCGGCGACCGGGCGTACGACCCGCAGTTCCCGTACGGCTGGGGCCTGACCACCCTCACCGAGGTCCCCAAGGGCGGGGAGAGCACCCTGAAGGCGCTCGGGGCCGCGGCGAGCAGGGCCGAGCGGGCCGGCGCCGACGGGACGGGCCGTGCGCTCGTCGCCGAGGCGCGGCTGATCGTCCAGCAGCGGGCGGCCGGGCGGATGACGGCCGCCGTGGCCGGGCCCTTCGCGGACGCCGACCACCTGCTGCTGACCGGACGCTACGGGGAGGCGGTGGCGAAGCTGACGCAGGCGTACCGGGCGGCCTGAGCGGAGCCGCGGGTCAGCCCGAGGCGAGGGGCCCCGCGGTTTCGGGCGGGGCCCCTCGCGGAGGTCTCATCCGGGAGGCTTCGGGTAGCGTCGAGGTATGAAGGCCAGCGCACAGGCCGTGGTACGGGCCCGAAGCCTCCCGGGGCTGCTCCTCACCCTGGTGGTGGCGGCTCTGGCCGTCCTGTCGGCGAGCACCCCGCGGGCCTCGGCCGACTCCGTCACCGGCATCTCGGAGATCGGGCAGGCCCTGCGGAAGAATCCCGTCTATGTCGATCCGGCCGCCGCGGCCCAGCTGTCCGCCAAGGACGCGGACGCCCTCGCGGACCGGATCGCCAAGGCGGACCGACCGCTGTTCGTGGCGGTGCTGCCCGCCGACTACCCGAAGAAGGATCTCTTCACCAAGCTGCGCACGGCGACCGGCATCACCGGCCTGTACGCGGTCCGCCTCGGCGACGCCTTCGACGCCCGGGCCGACTCCGCCGTCCTGCCGAAGGCGGCCGTGCGCAACCTGGTGACCACCGTCCAGGGCGAGGACACCCGGACCCAGCTCACCGACTTCACCTCCGCCGCGGTCACCAACATGGGCGGCTCGGCCCCGTCGACCTGGCGGTCCGCGCAGGACGACGGCGGCGGGATGTCCGGCACCGCGCTGATCACCGTCGGCGCCGTCCTGGTGGCGGGCGGCGCGGGCGCGTACACGCTGGTGCGCCGCAACCGGCGCCGGCACGCCGAGGAGCAGCGGGCCGCGCTGGAGAAGCTGCGGGTGGTGGTGGACGAGGACATCACCGCGTTCGGCGAGGAACTGGACCGCCTGGACTTCCACCCGGCCGAGGCGGGCGCCGACGACGTGATGCGCGCCGACTACGAGCGCGCCCTCGACGCCTACGACCAGGCGAAGTCGCTCATGGCGGCGGCCGCCCGACCCGAGGACGTGCGCGGGGTCACCCAGGCCCTGGAGGACGGCCGCTTCTCGCTGGCCCAACTCGCGGCCCGCCGCGAGGGCCGGCCGCTGCCCGAACGCCGGGTGCCCTGCTTCTTCGACCCGCGCCACGGCCCGTCCGTCACCGACGCCACGTGGACGCCGCCGGGCGGTGCCGCACGCGAGGTGCCGGTCTGCGCGGCCGACGCCACCCGGCTGTCCGACGGCCGGGACCCGGTGATGCGCGAGGTCGACACCGACCAGGGCCGCCGCCCCTACTGGGACGCGGGCCCGGCCTACGGCCCCTGGGCGGGCGGCTACTTCGGCGGCGGCATCCTCCCCGGCCTGCTCGTCGGCACGGTCCTCGGCTCCATGATGGCCACCCCCGCCTACGCGGCCGACTACGGCTCCGGCTACGGCGACTTCGGCACCGGTTACGAGGGCGGCGACCTGTCGGGGGCGGACTTCGACTCGGGGGACTTCGGGGACTTCGGAGGCGGCGGGGACTTCGGCGGGGGCGGCGATTTCGGCGGAGGCGGAGGGGACTTCGGAGGCGGCGGCTTCTGAGGTTGCCGGCCGGTCGGGCATTCAGCCCCTCCGGAGCCGGTGGGGCAGTTCAGCCCCTCCGGCGTTCGAGGAGCGGGGGTCCGGGGGCAGCGCCCCCGAATCGGGGGTCGAAGGGGGCCGGCCCCCCTGGAGGATGGGACGGGTAGGGGCGGCGGGGGCGAAAGAACGCGGGCCCGGCACACCGCACCGGACCCGCGTCAAGAACCCCGTCACCTCACAGCGACGCCGCCGCGGAGGCGATCGCCGAGGCGAACGTGGACACCTCGGTGTAGACCCCGGGCGCGTTCGGCTGGGCGCAGCCGATGCCCCAGCTCACGATCCCGACCTGGATCCACGCGTTGTTCGCGTCCCGCCGGAACATCGGCCCACCGGAGTCCCCCTGGCACGTGTCCACCCCGCCGGACGTGTACCCCGCGCAGATCTCCTCGTTCGCGATGAGCCCGCTGTACCCGCTGTACGACCGGCAGGTGGCGTCGCTGACGAACGGCACGGTCGCCTTGAGCAGATACCGCTGCTGGGCACCGCCCTGCGTGGCCGCTCCCCACCCGGCGACGGTGAAGGTGCCGGTGTTGTACTGCGTGGTCGTGGCGATGGGCAGCGTCGGCAGGTTGATGGGCTGGGCGAGCTTGATGAGCGCCCAGTCCTTGCCGTCGCCGTTGTAGCCCGGGGCCCGGTAGACGTAGGTCGACCTGACCTGCACCCGGCCGCTGGTGGACTGGAGGTCCACGACGCCAGCCGTGGCCGTGATGCTGGTGTTGGCGCCGGTGCCGTTCACGCAGTGCGCGGCGGTCAGCACGATCTGCTGGGTGTACAGGGCGCCGCCGCAGCCCATGGAGAGCCGGACCATGAACGGGAACTCGCCCTGCGCGGCACGGGTGCCGCCGACGACGGGGGCGGGGGCGGCCTGCGCGGACGAGAGGGGCTGGAGACTGGCGATCGCGAGCGCGGCGGCTCCGACCGCCAGACATCTCTTGAGGGCGGTGACGAGTTTGTTCACGGTGCTGCCTTCCAGGTGGGGGTGGCTTTGGCGGGCACATGCCAAATCTGGGCGGCAAAGGGACGCCCAAGTTCTGACATGGGCCGGTCAAATCTGCTGATGGATTATGAGAATCCCGTGAACTCCCGCACAAGGGGCGCGATTCAGCCAAGCGCCTCCGGCCGCTTCGGGGCTGGACACTCAGCGAGGTCCCCCACATCGGCGGAGCAAGTGCCACCCGTTTCGGTCGGGTACCGGAACCAGCCCGCGAGGACCAACGGCAGGACGAGGTAGCCGAAGCGGGTCGCCGGGATCAGGCAGATGGCCAGGCCCAGGCCCACCGCCAGCCGGTCCGCCGCCGCGCGGACGGTCCGGGGCGGTCGTATCAGCAGTGACACCGCCATCCCCACGGCCGCGGCGACGAGTCCGGCCGTCGCGAGCGCGGCACCGTGCGGGGCGTACTCGGCGAGCAGACGGCCCGGCAGCGGGCTGGTCGCCGGGGAGCGGACGCCGCCCTGACCGAGCGGGAAGAGCACCACGTGCTCGACGAAGGCGTGCCGGTCGGCGAGGGCGACCGGCACGACCGCCGAGGCCGCGACCGACAGCGCGGCCGCACCCGCCCGCAGCGCCGGGCGGCGCCCCGCCGTGACCGCGAGCAGCACCAGCCCCACCGGCAGCAACGGCCAGGCCGTCCACTTCAGCGCGGCCGCCGCCCCCATGGCCACGCCGGCCGCCGTGCCCGAACCGCCCCGGCCCGCCAGCGCCAGGCTCAGGCACATCAGCGCGACCACCGGCAGATCCACCCCGCCCACGGCCAGCGGCAGGGCCACCGCGGGGAACGCGGCCAGCGACAGCACGCCGCCTGACCGGCGTTGCCGTCGGCCGGAGCCCGCGGCGACGCCCATGCAGGCCAGGAAGGTGAGGCAGAGCCAGACCCGGGCATCGGTGAGCGGACCGTTCCCGAAGAGCGCGCGAGGAACGCCGAAGAGCGCCATGCCGGGCAGGTACGGGTTGTAGTCCACCGTGTGGACGGGATGCGGGAGGTAGGGGCTGCCGGAGTGCAGCAGCAGCGCACCCGACCGCTCGACGACCCCGACCTCCGACTGGGCCGCGCCCGAGACGACGAGCACCGCCAGCGGCACCAGGACCGCTCCCAGGAGCGCGGCCCCGGCGGCGCGGCGGGGCGAGTTCCGTACGGCGAGCACCGCGGCCGTGCCGTATCCGGCCGCCGCGCAGGCGCCCCAGACCCGGTGCGGGCCGAGCCCCGTCGTGGTCGCCAGGATCAGCGCGAAGGCCGCGCACCCGAGCCAGTACACCCACGTCCGGCGGGCGAGGACGGCACGCCGTCCGGCCGTCTGCACGGGCGGGGAGGTCTGCCCGAGGTGTCCCACCCCCGTGAGGACACCTCGGGCCGTGTGCGGGGCCGGCGTCGCCGGCCTGTCGGTGAGGGTCATGTCGTCTCTCATGGCGTCTGAGCGCGGGGACCGCACGCTGCGGTACGGCCTCCGGAACAGGGCCCGTGACCACGAGTCCAGCGGGCGGCGCGTTGTTCAGCAGCCACCGCACACCACTCTGAACAAAACGAAAGCCCCTGGTGACGGGCGTGGCGGAACCTTGCGGGGGGTCCGGACGGTTCCTTAGGGTGGCCGCGACGAACAGGCGTCCACGTCACGGGGCGTGGGCGGACACGGGGGAGACGAGCGCACATGGGCCGTCGGGAGACCCCGGTCGATCCGGCCGCGGGACCGGTGCCGAGGTTCGCGTACGAACTGCGCAAGCTCCGCCAGGAGGCCGGCGGCCCCACCTACCGCGAACTCGCCCGCCGCGCGCACTTCTCCGTGACCGCGCTCTCCCAGGCCGCGGCCGGCGAGCAACTGCCCTCGCTCCAGGTGACCCTGGCCTACGCCACGGCCTGCGGCGGCGACGCGGGGGAGTGGGAGCGGCGCTGGAAGGAGGCCGAGCGGGAGGTCCGCGAGGCGGCCGCCGGCCTCGACGACGACGTGGAGCCGCCCTACCAGGGTCTGGCCCGCTTCGAACCCGACGACCACGACCGGTACTTCGGGCGCGACCGCCTCGTCACCGCGCTGTGCCGGCTGGTCCGGGACCGGCGTTTCACCGCGGTGTTCGGCCCCTCCGGCAGCGGCAAGTCCTCCCTCCTGCGGGCCGGACTCATCCCCGCCCTGCGCGCCGAGCGCGAACTCGCCGCGATCCGCGTCCTGACCCCGGGGGCCCACCCGGCCCGCACCCACGCGGACGCGCTGCGGCCGGCGGGGGCCGCGGGCGACACCCTGGTCGTCGTCGACCAGTTCGAGGAGGTCTTCACCCTCTGCCGGGACCCGGACGAACGCCGCGCCTTCCTCGACCGCCTGCTCGCCGCACGGGAGCCCGGCAGCGGACTGCGGGTCGTCATCGCCGTACGGGCGGACTTCTACGGCCGCTGCGCCGAACACCGGGGCCTGGCGGACGTGTTGGGCGAGGCCGGGCTGCTGGTCGGCCCGATGGACCCGGCCGAGCTGCGCGAGGTCATCGTCAAGCCGGCCCAGGGCGCCGGGTACATCGTCGAACGGGCCCTCACCGCCCGCCTGGTCGACGAGATCGCCGACGAGCCCGGTGGACTGCCGCTGCTGTCGCACGTCCTGCGCGAGACCTGGCGCCGCCGTCGCGGCCGGGCGCTGACCGAGGAGGCGTACGAGGCCGCGGGCGGTGTCCGCGGGGCCATCGCCCAGAGCGCCGAGGAGGTCTGGGCGGACCTCTCCCTGCACCACGCGGAACTCGCCCGGCTCGTCCTGCTCCGGCTCATCACCCCGGGCGAGGGCTCGCAGGACACCCGCCGCCCGATCGACCGGACGGAACTCGACTTCACGGTACCGCCGGAGGACACGGAGGCGCGGCCGACCGCTGTCCGTCGGCCGCCCGGCTCGACGTCCGCAGACCCTCCCGGCGCCCCCGCCCCGCCCACCACCCCCGCCCCGTCCTCCGCTCCCGCCCCGCCCACCACCCCCGACATGGCCCTCGTCCTGGACCGCCTCGTCCGTGCCCGGCTTCTGACCCTCGATCACGGCACCGTCGACCTCGCCCACGAGGCGTTGATCACCGCCTGGCCCCGGCTGTCCGGCTGGATCGAGCAGGAGCGGGAGCAACTGCGGACGCACCGCCGGCTGACCGAGGCGGCCCGGGCCTGGGACGACCTGGGGCGGGACCCCGGCGCCCTGTACCGCGGCACCCGGCTGGCGACGGCCGAGGAACAGCTGGCCGGGGCCTCGCTGACCGCGCAGGAGCGGGCCTTCCTCACGGCGAGCAGCGCCGCACGCCGGGGTGAGCGCCGCAGGCGCCGCGGACTCGTCGGGGCCCTCGCCGCGCTGCTCGTGCTCGCGCTGGTCGCGGGGGCCGCCGCCTGGCAGCAGAACCGGACGAGCGACCGCCGCCAGGTGGAGGCCGAGGCCCGTCGGATCGCCGCCGTGGCCGACGGCATGCGGTTCTCCGACCCGCGCACCGCGATGCGGCTCAGCGTGGCCGCCGCCCGGCTCGCCGACACGACGGAGACCCGGTCGGCGCTGATCGGGGCGATGGCCCAGCGGGACGAGGACGTGTTCGCGGTGCCGGGCGCGGACGCCGGTTTCGACGGCTCCGGCAACGACGTGCACCGGCTGACGGCGGACGGCCGGTCCGTGGTGTCCGTCACCGCGGACCGGGTCCGGATCTGGGACCTGCGCACCCGGCGGCTCACCCGCTCCGCGCCCGGCCCCGGAAAACTGATGGACGGCGTCCCGGCCGCCGTCGCCCCGGACGGCCGGACCCTCGCGCTGCTGGCCGGAGACCGCGTCGAGCTGTGGGACGTGCGGACCGGACGGGTGACCAGGACACTCCCCGGCGTGGACGCCATGCAGACCCCGTTCGCCTACACCGCCCACGCTCTGGTCGCCGTCGACTGGGACGACGGCAGTGTGCACGTGTGGGACCCGGACACCGGCCGCTCCACCCTGCGGCTCCCCGAACCGGCCGGCGGCGTGAGCGGTGTCGCGGCCAGCCCGGACGGCCGGTGGCTCGCCCTGTGCACGGGCGACGGCCACGCCCCGGAGCTCTGGGATGTCACGCACCGGCGCCGGGTCTCGGCGCCGTGGGTGGCGAAGGCGCGGCCCGCCGACTGCCGTGACCAGGCGCTGGCGTTCACCCCGGACAGCCGCGCGCTCACCGTCGCCGCCGCCGACGGGATCCACGGCTGGGACCTGCGCAGCGGACGCGCGACACCGTCCTTCACGGCCGACGGACTGACCCAGGTGTGGCCCGGCGGGGACGGCACCTTCCTGGTGGCCACCGGACCCCACCGGCTCGTCGTGCTGCGGGCCGCCCATCCCCAGGTGCCCGTGCTGAGCCGGCGGATCGACGCGGACGAGTGGGACGACATCGCCTTCGACCGGACCACGGGAGCCGTGCGGTATCTCAACGGCTCCGCGACCGTCGTACGCTCACTGGCCCTCGGCACCGCTCCGGCCGCGCCCTGGCAGGGGTCCACGGCGTACCGGGCGGAACTCTCCGACGACGGCCGGGTCCTGGCCCGTTCCGTGGAGACGGGCGGCCAGCGGCGGGTGCGGGTGCTGGACACCCGGGACGGGCCCGCGGGGCGCGTGGTCTTCGAGCCGCCCGCCACGCCGTGCCCCGGCACCGAGTCCTGCGCCGACCTCACGGCGCTCAGCGGCGACGGCAGATACCTGGCGACCGGGCTCAACCCCTACGCGCAGGGGCAGGAGCCGCCGCGCGACCGGACCAGGATCACGGTGTGGGACCTCGCGCACCACCGGGTCCGCACCACCGTGGTGATCGGCGCCGCCCCGGGCGGTTCGCTCGCGGTGGACGGTCTCGCCCTCGACACCCACGGCCGCACCCTGCTGGTGTACCGCTCCGCGGCACGGCCTGCCGTCGAGGTGTGGGACGTGCGCCGGCACCAGCGGGTGAGGACCGTGCGCAGCGTCCGGGAGGCGGACTCCGTCACCGCCGGTTCGGAGGGCGTGCGCCTGGCCCTGCGGCCCGACGGGGCCGCCCTGGTGACCCAGGAGGGCCTGGTCGCCGACCTGCGCGCCGACCGCATGGAGCCGCGGGTGCTGGGCGAGGACTTGATCAGCGCCGCGGCCTACGCCCCGGGCGGCTCGCGGCTGGCCGTGGGTGACGTGCTGGGCCGGGTCACGCTCTGGGACGGTGCCGCGCGGGCCCGACTCGGTGTGCTGGACGGCACCACGTCCGACCCGACGACGGATGCCGGCGGCGGCGTGACCGCGCTCGCCTTCTCTCCCGACGGAGGGACGCTGGCCGTCGCCGGAGCAGGCGGCACCCTGCACCTGTGGGACCTGGCGTCCCAGACGCTCCTGGGGACGGCACTGCCCACCCCGGGCGACGACATCCGCGCCCTGGCCTTCGCCCCGGACGGCAGGCTCCACGCCTCCGGCGCCCACGTCCCCGTACTGCGCTACGACCTGAGCCCGGACCGGCTGATCGGCGAGGTCTGCCGACGCGCCGGTTCGGGACTGTCCGAGGCGGCCTGGAAGACCTACCTCCCGGACCTGCCGTACCGGCGCACCTGCTGACGTACGGACGCGAGCGCTGAGGGCGGCTCAGGCGTTCTTGATCGCCGAGATGTCGAAGTGCAGCTTGATCTTGTCCGAGACCAGGACGCCGCCCGTCTCCAGGGCCGCGTTCCAGGTCAGGCCCCACTCGGAGCGCTTGATCTCGGCCTTGCCCTCGAAGCCCACGCGCTCGTTGCCGAAGGGGTCCTTGGCGGCGCCGTTGAACTCGAGGTCGATGGTGAGCGGCTTGGTGGTGCCGAGGATCGTCAGGTCGCCGGTGATGCGGTAGTCCTCGTCGCCCAGCGCCTCCGCCTTGGTGGAACGGAAGGTCATCGTCGGGAACTCGTCGGTCTTGAAGAAGTCCGCGCTCTTGAGGTGCCCGTCACGGTCCTCGGAACCGGTGTCGATGCTGTCCATCTTGACGTCGATGGAGGCCGTCGACGCGGACGGGTTGCCGCCGTCCAGGTGCAGCGAGCCGCTGAACTCGTCGAACTTGCCCTTGACGTTGGTGACCATGGCGTGGCGGACGGTGAAGCCGATCGTGGAGTGCGAGGCGTCGATCGTGTAGTCGCCGGTCAGCGCGGTCAGGTCGGTGTTCGTCATGACGAGGCTCCTTTGCTGAGGATGTTGAACGTTGAACCACTCAACGGAAACGACCGTAGACCTATTCCTTGAAGCTTGCAACGTCATCCGCGAAGTGTTGGCGCGATCGCCTCAGGTGGTACATGCCCCCGTATGAATCCGCAGCGCAGAGCACCTGTGCGTCCCACCCGCAGAGCGGTCTTACTCGCGGCGGCGCTCCTGGCCACCACCGCCCCGCCCGCCCGCGCCGCCGCAGCCGACGACCCCTACGACACCCTCCGCCGCCGCTGGCTCGACATCGCCCTCGGCACCGGCTACGACCCCGCGGCCGAGCCCTACGCCACGCGCCTCGCCGAGACCGGCGAGCTCGCCCGCGGCTTCCGCGCCGCCATGGTCCCGACCTCCGCCTCCCTGTGGCCCGGCGTCCCCTTCGACCCCCCGGCCGGCATCACCCTGAGCTACGGCCGCCTGTGGACCATGACCCAGGCCTACGTCCAGCAGGGCACCGGCTCGACCGGCGACGAGGGCCTCCTCGCGGCGGTCCTGCGCGGCCTCGACCACCTCTCCGCCACCGTCTACAACCCCTCCACCACCCGCTACGGCAACTGGTGGGAATGGCAGATCGGCAGCCCCCGGCTCCTCATGGACATCACGGCCGCACTGTACGACCGCCTCACGGACGCCCGCCGGGAAGCCGCGTGCGCCGCCGTGGACCACTTCGTCCCGGACACGCTGCTCACCGACTACTCCGGCACCTCCACCGGCGCCAACCGCGTCGACCTGTGCCGCTCGGTGGCCCTGCGCGGCATCCTCGGCCGGGCCCCCGACCGGATCGCCCTGGCCCGCGACGCCCTCTCGCCGGTCTTCCCGTACGTCACGAAGGGCGACGGCCTCTACGCCGACGGGTCCTTCGTCCAGCACACCCGGGTCGCCTACTCCGGCACCTACGGCCAGGTCCTGCTCGACGGCCTGGGCCGCCTCCTCACCCTCCTCGCCGGCTCCGCGTGGGAGGTGACCGACCCGAACCTGCGGACCGTCCTCGGCAGCGTCGAGCACGCCTTCGCCCCGCTGATCCACGACGGGCTGGTGATGGACAGCGTCAACGGCCGTGCCATCAGCCGCGGCTACCTGAAAACCGACGACCGGCACGTCCTGCGCAGCGACCACTTCCACGGCCACGGCCTCGTCGCCGCCGTCGCGCTGCTCGCGGGCGGGGCGGGCCCGGCGGCACGGGAGCGCTGGTACGGCCTGGTGAAGGGCTGGACCGAACGGGACACCGTCACGCCGGTCCTGACCTCCCCCCAGTTCGGCGTCGCCGACCTCGCCCGGCTGCACGCGGTGGCCGCCTCACCGGTCCCGGCCGCCCCCGCACCCGTCGGCCACCGTCTCTTCGCCGCCATGGACCGGGCCGTCCACCGCCGCCCCGGTTTCGTCGTCAATATCGCCATGGCGAGCGACCGCATCGCCGCCTACGAGTGCGGCAACGGCGAGAACCCGCGCGGCTGGCACACCGGCGCCGGAATGCTCTCCTGGTGGGCCGGGAAGCGCAGCGACCAGTACACGGACTGGTACTGGCCCACCGTCGACTGGTACCGCCTCCCCGGCACCACCGTCTCCACCCGACGCCTCCCCGACCGCGCGGGCGGCGAATGGGGCGAGCCCGGGCCGGACGTCCGCTGGGTCGGTGGCACCACCGACGGCGAGTACGCGGCGATCGGCCAGCACCTGAAGGGGCTCGAGTCGACGCTCCAGGCCCGCAAGTCGTGGTTCTGCCTCGCGGACGCCGTGATCTGCCTCGGCGCCGGGATCACCTGCACGGACGGCGTCCCGGTCGAGACCGTCGTCGACAACCGCAACCTCGGCGAGGGCGGCGAGCAGGCCTTCGTACGGGGGCCGGGCTGGGCGCATCTGGAGGGACACGGCGGTTGGCTCGTCCCCGACGCGGTGCACACCCTGCGCGAGGACCGCACCGGCGCCTGGTCCGACATCAACACCGGCAGTACGGCCGAACGGCGCACCCGGCGCTGGCAGACCCTCTGGCTCGACCACGGCACCGACCCCGTGGACGCCACGTACGCCTACGTCCTGCTGCCCGGAGCCGCCCGCCGAACCGTCGCCGCCCGGGCCGCGGACCGCCACTGGCTGTCGGTCCTCGCCAACGACGGCACCTGCCAGGCGGTCCACGTCGACCGCCTCGGCCTGACCGCCGCGAACTTCTGGCGGCCCGGCACGGCCGGACCGCTCACCGCCTCGGCACCGGCGAGCGTGCTGGTCCGCCGCACGGGCCGTACGGCTACCCTCTGCATGGCCGAACCCACCCGAACGGGTGAACCCCTCGAGATCGTCTGGAACCGGCCGGTGCGCTCGGTGATCCGCGCCGACGACACGGTCGAGGTGCTCGCCGCGGGCCGTCTGCTCCGGCTGCGCGTCACTCCGGGGGAGGTATGCGCCACCCATGTGTGTGAGGTGGCTCTCACGCACTGACTTTGTGCGACCCCTACAAGTGAAAGGCCCCCTGAACAGTCAGAAGGCCTGCATG
Source organism: Streptomyces sp. 351MFTsu5.1 (assembly GCF_000383655.1). Lineage (NCBI taxonomy): Bacteria > Bacillati > Actinomycetota > Actinomycetes > Kitasatosporales > Streptomycetaceae > Streptomyces > Streptomyces sp. 351MFTsu5.1. The sequence continues at coordinate 34,476 of NZ_KB911788.1, forward strand.
GCTCCAGGGTTCTGTTCAGTGGCACCAGGAAAACGGGCCGGAGACTGTACGGAGTCGACGGCTCGCTTTCCGCGCGGGTCTTCGTAAGGTCGCTACATGACCGTTTTGGATGAGGCGCCGAGTGAGTCGACGGGCGAGCCGACGGACGCGCGCGGGCGAGTGGCGGAGCTGCACGAGATCCGTGCGACGGCCCTGGCCGGCCCCAGCGAGAAGGCGACCGAGGCGCAGCACGCCAAGGGCAAGCTGACCGCACGGGAGCGCATCGAACTGCTCCTCGACCCGGGTTCCTTCCAGGAGGTCGAGCAGCTGCGCAGGCACCGGGCGACCGGGTTCGGCCTGGAGGCCAAGAAGCCGTACACCGACGGTGTCATCACCGGCTGGGGCACGGTCGAGGGCCGTACGGTCTTCGTCTACGCCCATGACTTCCGCATCTTCGGCGGCGCGCTGGGCGAGGCCCACGCCACCAAGATCCACAAGATCATGGACATGGCCATCGCGGCCGGTGCCCCGCTGGTCTCCCTGAACGACGGCGCGGGCGCCCGGATCCAGGAGGGCGTCTCGGCGCTCGCCGGCTACGGCGGCATCTTCCAGCGCAACACCAAGGCCTCGGGTGTCATCCCGCAGATCTCGGTGATGCTGGGCCCGTGCGCGGGCGGCGCGGCCTACAGCCCCGCCCTCACCGACTTCGTGTTCATGGTCCGCGAGACCTCGCAGATGTTCATCACCGGACCGGACGTCGTCAAGGCGGTCACCGGTGAGGAGATCACCCAGAACGGCCTGGGCGGCGCGGACGTGCACGCCGAGACCTCCGGGGTCTGCCACTTCGCCTACGACGACGAGGAGACCTGCCTCGCCGAGGTCCGCTACCTGCTGGCGATGCTCCCGCAGAACAACCGGGAGAACCCGCCGCGGGCGGAGTCCGGCGACGCGGCCGACCGGCGCGGCGAGGTCCTGCTGGACCTGGTGCCGGCGGACGGCAACCGGCCCTACGACATGACCAAGGTCATCGAGGAGATCGTCGACGACGGCGACTACCTCGAGGTCCACGAGCGCTGGGCCCGCAACATCATCTGCGCGCTGGCCCGCCTGGACGGCCAGGTCGTCGGCATCGTCGCCAACCAGCCCTCCACGCTCGCCGGTGTCCTGGACATCGAGGCCTCCGAGAAGGCCGCGCGCTTCGTCCAGATGTGCGACGCCTTCAACATCCCGATCGTCACCTTCCTGGACGTTCCCGGTTTCCTCCCGGGCGTCGACCAGGAGCACGGCGGCATCATCCGGCACGGCGCCAAGCTGCTCTACGCCTACTGCAACGCCACCGTGCCGCGGATCTCGCTGATCCTGCGCAAGGCCTACGGCGGCGCCTACATCGTCATGGACAGCCAGTCCATCGGTGCGGACCTCACCTACGCCTGGCCCACCAACGAGATCGCCGTGATGGGCGCCGAAGGCGCAGCGAACGTCATCTTCCGCCGCCAGATCGCGGAGGCGGAGGACTCCGAGGCGATGCGGGCCCGCATGGTCAAGGAGTACAAGTCCGAGCTCATGCACCCGTACTACGCGGCCGAGCGCGGCCTGGTCGACGACGTCATCGACCCCGCCGAGACCCGCGAGGTCCTGATCAAGTCCCTCGCCATGCTCCAGTCCAAGCACGCCGACCTGCCCTCCCGCAAGCACGGCAATCCCCCGCAGTAACCCGGCGGACCCTCCGCGTCACCCTCGCGGAAACCTCTCTCACGGAGACTGTGACCTATGAGCACCCCTGACATCCGCGTCGAGAAGGGCCATGCCGAGCCCGAGGAAGTCGCCGCCATCACGGCGATCCTCCTGGCCCGCGCAGCAGCCCGGCCCTCCGAGACCCCGTCCCACCCCGGCCGCCCCAAGGCCCGCTGGCGCCGCCTGGAGCGCGAGGGCGGCTTCAGGGCCCCCCACAGCTGGCACTAGCCCGTACGACGCTGTAGGGCCCCTCTCATCAAGAGAGGGGCCCTACAGCGTTTTTGTCTTTAGGGGCGCGGGGAACTGCGCGACAAGCCACAGGCTGCCCGCAGACGGCGTAACACCGTCCGAGGCAGCCCCGTAGCCGCAAGAACCTACCGAAGCCGAGCCATCAACGCATGCTCGACCAACGTGATCAGCGCAGACTTCGCATCCGCCCGATGCCGCGCATCCGTCGTGATGATCGGCGTGTCCGGCCCGATCTGAAGGGCTTCCCGGACCTCGTCCGGGTTGTACGGCTGGTTCCCGTCGAACCCGTTCAGGGCGATCACAAAGGGAAGCCCGGAGTTCTCGAAGTAGTCGACCGCGGGGAAGCAGTCGGCGAGGCGACGGGTGTCCACGAGCACGATCGCCCCGATCGCGCCGCGGACCAGGTCGTCCCACATGAACCAGAAGCGGTCCTGACCGGGCGTACCGAAGAGGTACAGGATCAGGTCCTGGTCCAGGGTGATGCGGCCGAAGTCCATGGCGACCGTGGTGGTCGTCTTGTCCCCGGTGTGGGTCAGGTCGTCGATGCCGGCCGACGCGGACGTCATCACGGCCTCTGTGCGCAGCGGGTTGATCTCCGAAACGGCCCCGACGAACGTGGTCTTGCCCACGCCGAAGCCACCCGCCACCACGATCTTCGCCGAGGTGGTGGAGCGGGAAGGACCGCCGCTAGAGCTTGCGAAGTCCACTGAGCACCCTTTCGAGCAGTGTCACGTCTGGCTGGCCGCCGGCGTTCTCGTCGCCGCCGGGCTGATGGATGGCGACCAGGCCCGCCTCCGCCAAGTCGGCGACGAGGATCCTGGCCACGCCGAGAGGGATCGTCAGGAGCGCGGAGATTTCCGCAACCGACTTGATCTCCCGGCAGAGGTTGCAGATCCGCTGATGCTCGGGCAACTGGCCCTGCATCTGGTGCGGCTGCGCGGTGGTGTGCACCAGCGCCTCGATGGCGAGCTGGTAGCGCGGGCGAGTCCGGCCGCCGGTCATGGCGTACGGACGCACCAGGGGGTTGTTCGACGCCCCAGCGGGCGCCGGCTCAGAGCGTCGCTGCGGCTGCACGGGCTGGATGCGCGGGGCAGGCGGCTGGTCGTACGGCGAAGGACCGGGGCCCTGGGGCGCGTACGGCTGCTGCCGATGGCTGGGTGCGGAGGGGAAGTTGTAACGGTTCGGGTTCTGGCCGTCGTTCGGACCCTGGCCGGGCCCGTAGGACCAATTGCCAGATGAACCGCCTGGGGGTGTTGCCACTTTCTCTCCTCCTCCGACTGCGCCGCGCACCCATCACTGTGGAGCCGCGTCCCGAAACCTTACGGCCCCGGGACGTCAAAACGCACCGTCTGTCTGTCAGTTGAGCAGGCTGCCCTGGAGCTCCGCACGCAGATCGGGCGTCAGGACCGAACCGGCGCGGTCCACCAGAAGAGCCATCTCGTAGCCGATGAGGCCGATGTCCGCCTCCGGATGTGCGAGAACCGCGAGGGACGAACCGTCGGACACGGACATGATGAACAGGAATCCCCGTTCCATCTCCACAACCGTCTGGTTCACCGCGCCACCCTCGAAGATGCGCGAGGCACCCGCGGTCAGCGAGGTCAGACCGGAAGCGACGGCCGCAAGCTGATCGGCTCGGTCGCGCGGAAAGCCTTCGGACATCGCCAGAAGGAGTCCGTCGGCGGAGACCACCACCGTGTGGGACACCCCCGGGGTGTTGTCCACGAAGTTGGTGATCAACCAGTTCAGGTTCTGCGCCGCCTGGCTCATCGGGCTCACACTAACGCTCCTGGTTGTAGGTGCTGTCAGAACCGAAGCCCTGACCGTTCGTTTCACTGCCTGCGTTGCGGCCCCGCTGGACCCCCCGACGCAGGTTGCTCAGCCTGCCCCGGACGTCCTCCGGGGCGCGGGAGACCGATGGGCCTCCCTGCGGAGTGGACTCGGCGGCTCCCTCGACCAGGTTGGCCTTGGGTACCCGCCGCGGCAGACCGGAGGAGGTGACCCCGCCCGCCTTGGGCTTCCGGAGCTGGGAGGCCTGCTGCCACCGCGCGTCGTTGGCCGAGCGCCAGATGTCGCCGCCGCCGTTGCTCTCCGGCGCGGAGGCCGGCGACTCCTGGTTCGCGTGCCGCGTACCGTTCGAGCCGTTCGCGCCGCTCCCGGTGGAGCCACGGCGGGGGAGCCCGGCGTCGGTCAACTCGTGACCCACGTTGGCGGGGGCCGGCCCCGGACGGTCGAAGCCTACGCGGTCCCGCTCACTCACGTCAGCGGCCTGCACGGATTCCGTTTCCGGAGCGTACTGGTCCGCGTAACCGCCCCGGTAACCGTCCGGCTGCGGCCAGTCATCCTGGTGGCGGCGCTCCTCGAAGCCCGAGAAGGTCTCCGGCGCGGCCGCGTGCACCGCGGCGGGCTCCTCCTGGGCCTGCTCCGCATACGCGGGGTCGGGGTAGCCGCCGTTGGTGGAGAACAGGTCGTTCTGCGGCAGGCCGCCGTTCTGCGCGTAGTACGGCTCGTCGTACGCCGGGCGCCCCGGCTCCTCGTACGACGGCTGCGGCTGCTGCTCGTACGGAGCCTGCTGAGCCTCCTCGTACGACGTCTGCTGGTCGTACCCGGCGGGCTGCTGCTCGGGGAAGCCGTTGCGGTTGCCGTCGTAGCCGTTCTGCCCGCCGCCCTGCGGGGCGTTCTGGGGACCGTCGAACGCCTCGGTGTACGACTGCTCCGGGGCCTGGAGGGCCGGCGGCTGGTCGTGGCTCTGGGCCTCCAGGGCCGCGCGGCGCTCCTCACGCATCAGGGAGCGGCCGACCGGGTCCAGCTCGCGTATGTCGTCCGGGACCTCGGAGTAGCGGCTGTCGTCGAAGCCGAGCTCCGCGGCCGTACGCATGGGCAGACCGTTGTTGAAGTCCTCGCCCTGGTACTGCTGCTCCGGCATGATCTGCGAGACGGTGAACTCGTCGCTGGCCGGCTGGTGCTCGCCGCCACCGCCGTGGGTGATCGCGTCGGGCAGCATGACCAGCGAGGTGGTGCCGGCCTGCTCGCCCGAGGGGCGCAGCTGGACGCGGATGCCGTGCCGGTCGGACAGCCGGCCGACCACGAACAGACCCATGCGCTGGGAGATCGCGGCGTCCACGGTCGGCGGGTTGGCCAGCTTGTGGTTGATGTCCGCGAAGTCCTCGGCGGTGAGGCCGATGCCCTTGTCGTGGATCTCGATCATGATGCGGCCGTCGGGCAGCCGGGTCGCGGTGACGCGGACCTTGGTCTGCGGCGAGGAGAACGTGGTCGCGTTCTCCAGCAGCTCGGCGAGCAGGTGCACGAGGTCGGTGACCGCGCGGCCGTGGATCTCGGCCTCCGGGACGCCGGACAGCTCGATGCGCTCGTACTGCTCCACCTCGGAGGAGGCGGCGCGCAGCACGTCGACCAGCGGGACCGGCTGGTCCCAGCGGCGGCCGGGCTCCTCGCCGGCGAGAACGAGGAGGTTCTCGCCGTTGCGGCGCATACGGGTCGCGAGGTGGTCCAGGCGGAAGAGGTTCTCCAGCTGGTCCGGGTCGGCCTCGTTGTTCTCCAGGTCGGTGATCAGGGTCAGCTGGCCCTCGATCAGGGACTGGTTGCGGCGCGAGAGGTTGGTGAAGATCGCGTTGATGTTGCCCCGCAGCAGGGCCTGCTCGGAGGCGAGCCGCACCGCCTCGCGGTGGACCTGGTCGAAGGCGCGGGCGACCTCGCCGATCTCGTCCTTGGTGTTGATCGGGATCGGCGCGACCCGGGTGTCGACCCGGCCGGGGTCGGTGCGGGAGAGCTGGTCGACCAGCATCGGCAGGCGCTGCTCGGCGATGCCGAAGGCCGCGTTGCGCAGCTGGCGCATCGAGCGGGACATCTGGCGGGCCACGGCACCGGCCAGGATGAACGCGAGGAGCAGGGCGACCACGACGGCGGCACCCACGATGAAGGCGTCCCGCTTGGCGTCGTCGGCGATGCCCGCGGCCTCGTTCACCGCGGTGTCGGCCAGGTCGGTCTCGATCTGGCGGTACGCGTTGTACTTGAGGGTGTTGACCGCCCACCAGTTCTCGGCGGTGATGCCGTCCTTGGCGAGCGACTCACGGGCGCTCTGGTCCATCGACGGCAGCTGGGCGAGGCTGGAGACCATGACCACCGGGTTGGACGGCGGCGGCACGTAGTTCGGGTTCTTGGCGGCGGCCTCCTTGGCCAGCGCCGCACCCTCCGTCTGGATCTGCTTCTTGGCCGTGTCGAGCTTCGCCGCGTCGGCCGCGGTGCCACCGCCGACGTACTCCTCGACGGCGATGCCCTCGAGGTACGCGTACGAGGACAGGGCGACCTTCTGGCTGGCGAAGCTGCTCAGCCCGGGGCCCGGCTTGATCAGCAGGTGCATGCCGATGGAGCGCTGCAGCGACAGGGCCGCCTTGGTGAGCTCGATGGCGTAGACCGTACGGCCGTAGCTGGTGATGTTTCCGGTGCCCAGACCGAGCTCGTTGGCGAACTCGGTCAGCGGGTGCGCGACCTGGGTGTAGCCCTCCTCGGTCTTCACCCCGGTGAACTTGGAGGAGGTGTAGGCGCCGGCGCGCAGCGTCTGGAGGCTGCCCTCGCCGTCCCGGAACAGCTTCAGGCGGCGTTCGAGGCCCGCCTTCTTCGGCATCTTCTCGGCGGCCTCGTTGAAGACCTCGGCGGCCTGGTCGGTCTTCTTGCGGGCGGCCACGACCGTGGGGTTGTCCTGGCCCTGGCCGCTCAGCAGCGGGGCCGCGGTGCTGTCGCGCTCCTGGTAGAGGGCGTCGGCGTAGCTGAGGGAGGCCCGCACCAGACGCGCGGTGTTCTCCGCGTCCTCGGCCTCCCGCCAGGTGTCGATCGAGCTCTTGACCTGGAAGCCGCCCATGACGAGGCCGACGATCACGGGTATGAGCAGGATCGCGTTCAGCCGGGTCGGCACCCGCCAGTTGCGCGGGGAGAAACGGCCGCCGCTCGACGGCGGCGCGGCCGTCGGTTCCGGACCGGACACAGGGGCGGGCGCCGCTCCGCGCGGCGGCGGGGTGAAGTTGCCCCGGGCCGACGGCTCGGGACCGTTCTTGCTTCGCCTCACTCGACCAACAACCTCTCGGAGGGGTCGGCACCTACGTTGTGCCGCAGTCTCTCAGAGCCCAGTGCGTCATCGACTAGTGAGTACGTCTTTGACTATTGGGCAGTTCAGGCATTCCAGCACGACGTCCTGCGCACCTCCAAACATTGGTACGCGGGGATTACGCGTGATGTAAGCCCCAGATAAAACGGTCATAAAGAGCGAGCCCCGTCAAAAGACGGGGCTGTTGTGAGCGCAGCGAGACCGGTTGGCAACCACGCGTGGCCATACCACCCGATTCCTCTGCCGAAACGTTATGAACACCGGGGCCGACCGTGTCCAAGGACACAGCCGGCTCCGGTACATCTACGACAACTGCCGTATGACGCTGTTGATTTGGGTGCTGATCGACACACCCTGAGGGCGTTACCGCAGCCGGGCCATCAGGGCGTGCTCGACCAGTGTGATCAGGGCACTCTTGGCGTCCGACCGGTGCCGGGCGTCGGTCGTGATGATCGGGGCGTCCGGCCCGATCTGCAGGGCCTCGCGCACCTCCTCGGGAGCGTACGGCTGGTGTCCGTCGAACCCGTTCAGGGCCACGACGAACGGCAGTCCGCTGTTCTCGAAGTAGTCGACGGCCGGGAAGCAGTCGGCGAGCCGGCGGGTGTCGACCAGCACCACCGCGCCGATCGCGCCGCGGACCAGGTCGTCCCACATGAACCAGAAGCGGTCCTGACCGGGCGTACCGAAGAGGTACAGGATCAGGTCCTGGTCCAGGGTGATGCGGCCGAAGTCCATGGCGACCGTGGTGGTCGTCTTGTCCCCGGTGTGGGTCAGGTCGTCGATGCCGGCCGACGCGGACGTCATCACGGCCTCGGTACGCAGCGGGTTGATCTCGGAGACTGCTCCCACGAACGTGGTCTTGCCGACGCCGAAGCCTCCCGCCACCACGATCTTCGCGGAGGTGGTGGCACGCCCCGCGTCAGAGCTTGCGAAGTCCACTGAGCACCCTTTCGAGCAGCGTCACATCGGGCGCGCCGCCGTTGTTCTCGTCGCCGCCCGGCTGGTGGATGGCCACCAGGCCGGCCTCGGCGAGGTCCGCGACGAGGATCCGAGCCACGCCGAGCGGCATGGCGAGCAGCGCCGAGACCTCGGCGACCGACTTCACCTCGCGGCACAGATGGCAGATGCGCTGGTGCTCGGGGAGCAGCCCCATGAGCGCCGCCGGGTCGGCCGTGGTGCTGATCAGGGCCTCTATGGCGAGCTGGTAGCGCGGCCGGGTCCGGCCGCCGGTCATCGCGTACGGACGTACCAGCGGCTGGTCGCCCTCATCCTCGTACGGCTCCGCGTACGGATCATGAGAGGCGGTGGGCGGGGTCATGAATCCTCCGGGCGGGACAGCAAGTCGGTCTGGCAAGCCGTCTGGTGAGGCCGGTGGGGGGATTGTGGCGGCCGGACGGTGGTTTGGTGAGACGGGTGGATCCGGGGCGGGTCAGTGGAGCAGACTGCCTTGCAGCTCGGCTCGCAGGTCGGGCGTGAGCACGGCGCCCGCGCGGTCGACCAGCAGTGCCATCTCGTACCCGACCAGGCCGATGTCGCATTCCGGGTGGGCCAGGACGGCGAGCGAGGAACCGTCCGAGACGGACATGAGGAACAGGAATCCCCGCTCCATCTCCACCACGGTCTGGGCCACGCTGCCGCCCTCGAAGATCCGCGAGGCGCCCGCGGTCAGCGAGGTGAGTCCGGACGCGACGGCCGCCAGCTGGTCGGCACGGTCGCGCGGGAAGCCCTCGGACATCGCCAGCAGGAGACCGTCGGCGGACACGACGACGGTGTGGGACACCCCGGGGGTGTTGTCCACGAAGTTGGTGATCAACCAGTTGAGGTTCTGTGCCGCCTGGCTCATCGGGCTCAACTAACGCTCCTGCTGGTGAGTGGGGTTCGGGAAACTGCCCGTCTGGCCGTTGCCGCCGACCTGACGACCTTGTGCGATACCCCGACGGAGATTGGTCAGCCGACCGCGTACGTCGTCAGGCGCACGCGAGACCTGCGGACCGGTTTGGTGCTGTTGCTGCTGTGCGGTTCCCGGGACGAGGTTCGCCCTGGGAACCCGGCGCGGGAGACCGGAGGTGGTGACACCGCCCGCCGCCGGCTGCCGCACGCGCTCCGCCTGCCGGACGAGATCGTCGTTCGGGGAGGAACGCCAGGCCGAGGAGGCCGTGGGCCGCTGCGGGGCCGCAGCGGAACTCTGGGGGGCGGGCGCCTGCTGCGGCGGCCGCGGGGCCGCGGCGGAGGAGCCGTTGCCGTTGGCCGGCTGTCCCTGACCGCCCTGACCGCCGTGGAACCAGTTGGTCTCCAGCGTGTCGTACAGCGGAGTACGGCCGTCACCGGGGCCCGAGGCCGGGGGCAGCGCCTCCGGCTCCTGGCGGACCGGCCGCTGCTGCGGACGCGGCGGCATGGGCGGCCGCGGGGCACCGAAGTCGGAACCGCCCGCCTGGGGGCGCTCGAACTGGCCGGTGTGCGCGGGGTCCTGTCGGCCCGGCAGGGAGTGCTGCCCGGTCGAGCTGCCGTCGAAGCCCGGCACGCCGAACTGGCCCGTGGAACCGCTGTCGTACGCCTGCGGACCCGGGAACTGCCCCGAGCCGCCGTTCTGCCCGGCCGGAGTGCCGTAGATGTCCGAGCGGACGAAGGAACCCGTGTTCTGCTGGGAGTTGGCGTCCGGACGGGGGAACTCGCCGGTGTCCTGGGAGCCGTTGGCGCCGGGCCGCGGGAACTGGCCCGTGCCCTGCGCACCGTTGGCACCGGGCCGCGGGAGGTCGTTCCGGGGAGCGATCGCACCGGGCCGCGGGAACTGGCCGGTGTTCTGCGGGGCGCCGAAGTCCGGGCGGGGGAACTCCGAGGTGGCCGCGGGGCTCTGGTGCTCCTCGATCCGCGGCATGCGGGAGGTGGCCGCCGGGTCCTGCTCGTCGTGGCCGCGCGGAACGTCGAGGGAGGCGCGCGGCACCGGCGGCTGCGCGTTCTCGTCGCTCCAACTGGGCGTGCGGGGCTGGTCGTTGCCGCCCGGCAGCTCGGCCCGCGGACCACCGCGACCCGGCAGCTGCGGCCGACGGCGCCGGGAGCCCTGCTCGGGAGCCTGGCCGCCCTTCGGGGCCTGCGCCTGCGGCGGGACCGGGGTGCGGGAGCCGAAGGCGTCCTGGCCGGCGCCGAAGGAGTTCTGTCCGCCGAACGAGTCCTGGCCGCCGAAGGCGTCCTGGCCGCCGAAGGCGTCCTGAGCGCTGAAGGCGTCCTGGCCCGGCCCACCGGTACCCGCGGCCTGGAGGCCCTGCGGGGCGCCCGGCGCCTGGCCGCCGAACCCGGCACCCGCCGGAGCGGGCCGGCCCTGCGGGGGGACACCCGGGCCCTGCGGTCCGCCCGGCGCACCGGGGCGACCGCCCTGGCCGCTGCCGGGCAGCGCGGCCCGCGGTCCCTGACCGGCGTTCAGCCGGCCGCCCGCGGGGGCACCGGCGCCGAGGGCACCGCCGCCCGCGCCACCGCCCTGACCGTTGCCGCCACGGCGGGCCGACGCCACACCGGCGGCGGCCTGAGCCGCGGCGGGAGCGCCGGGGCCGGCCTGGCCGGGCTTGGGCTGCGGCTTCTTGCCGCCCTGGGCGACATCGACGGGCAGCATGACCAGCGCGGTCGTACCACCGGAGTCGGACGGCCGGAGCTGGATGCGGATGCCGTGGCGCTGCGACAGCCGGCCGACCACGAACAGACCCATGCGGCGGGAGACCGAGACGTCCACGGTGGGCGGCGAGGCGAGCCGCTCGTTGATCGCCGCGAGGTCCTCGGGGGAGAGGCCGATACCGGTGTCGTGGATCTCGATCAGGACGCGGCCGTCAGGCAGCGCGTGACCGGTGACCTTGACCTTGGTCTGCGGCGAGGAGAACGAGGTGGCGTTCTCGAGCAGCTCGGCGAGCAGGTGCACGAGGTCGTTGACCACGCGGCCGGCCACTTCGGTGGTCGGCACGGCGGCCAGCTCGATGCGCTCGTACTGCTCCACCTCGGAGGCGGCGGCACGGAGCACGTCGACCAGCGGGACCGGACGGGTCCAGCGACGGCCCGGCTCCTCACCGGCGAGGACGAGGAGGTTCTCACCGTTACGGCGCATACGCGTCGCGAGGTGGTCGAGCTTGAACAGCGAGGACAGCTGGTCCGGGTCGGCCTCGCGGGACTCCAGTTCGGAGATGAGCGAGAGCTGACGCTGGATGAGGCCCTGCGAGCGGCGCGAGAGGTTGGTGAACATCGCGTTGACGTTGCCCCGCAGAAGGGCCTGCTCGGCGGCGAGGCGGACGGCCTCGCGGTGCACGTCGTCGAAGGCCGCGGCCACCCGGCCGATCTCGTCCCGGGAGTGCACACCGACCGACTCGACGGAGGTGTCGACGTCCTGCGGGTCGGACTCGGAGAGCTGCTTGACCAGCTCGGGCAGCCGGTCCTGGGCGACCTTGGTGGCGGTCTCCTGGAGCCGGCGCAGCGAGCGGATCATCGACCGGGCGACGACGAAGGCGCCGACCAGGGAGACACCGAGCACGATCAGGATCAGGGCACCGGCGATGATCGCGTCGCGCTCGGTGGCGCTGCGCAGCTCGCGGGCCTTCTGCTCCATGTCCTCGAGCAGGGTGTGCTCGATGCGGCCCATCTCCTGGATCTTGGTCGAGCTGTCGTCGACCCAGTCCTTGTACGAGCGCCGGTCCAGGTCGGCCAGGCCCTCCGGCCGGCCGAAGGCGCGGTCGGCGTACTGGTCGGCGGCCTCGATGGTGGAGTTGCCGCTCTCGATGGGCTTCAGGAGGGCCTCGGCGTCGTCGTCGCCGTAGATGCTCCGGAAGGTGCTGAGATCGGACTCCTCGCTGTCGAGGGCGCCCTGGGCGTACAGCCGGTCGTTCTCGGAGAGGTTGCCCAGGGTCTTGGTGTTGTCCGGCAGGGCCGCAGCGAGGACCGCGCGCTGGATGGACGCGTACTCCTTGGCGGAGGAGAAGGCCGCCAGGGCACGCGTGCGCTGGATCATGTCCGGGTTGCTGGTGGCCTCGGCCATGTCCTGGGAGAGGTCCAGCAGGTGGGTGATCAGCCGGTGGTAGGACTCCACCGTCTGGGTCGCGTTGCCCTTGGTGTCGTAGGCGTCGGTGCGGATCTTGTTCAGCGTGTCCAGGTCGCGGACCAGGCCGACGAGGCTGTCGCGGACGCCCTGGAGATTGCCGTCCTTGCTGGAGGTGTCGATGTCCTCGGCGGCGTTGACGAAGTTGGTCGCGGCCCGGTCCGTCTTGTCCCGGTAGCCCTTGACCGTGATGTTGCTCGCCGCGGAGTCGTGCGCCAGCGGGCCCGCCGACTGGTCGCGCTCGTCCTGGAGCGCGGCCGCCAGCTCGGTGGCCTGCTTGGTCATCTCCGTCAGCAGCTTCATGTTGTCGAGCTGCTGGATGTCGTCCATGGAGTCGTTGATGCGGAGCGCGCCCAGCGAGGTGGCCGCCACCACGGGGAGCGCGAGCAGCGACACCAGGCGGGTGGAGATCCGCCAGTTGCGCAGGGCTATTCGCGATCCGGGGCCGGTCGGGCCCTTCGGGGGCTTCACCGGTGGTGTCGCCGGAGCCGCCGGGCCCGAGGACGCCGACGAGCCGAGACGGCCGGGGCCGCCGGAACCGCCGTCAGCCGACGGAGCCGGGCCCGGGTTCTGGGCGTGCTGGGGGGAGGAACTGCCGACATTGGGGCCAGTCCCGCCGTGCCGCTCCGGCTCGGCCGAAGCGCTGCCATCCCTCTTGAAACGTCCCTGCACTAGCGTCGCAACCTCTGGACCAGGCACCTCTCCGCAGAACGGAGAAGCACGGTGTCGGCGTTGTGGGGAGCGCCCTGAATGCGCACCCCGGTGGATCATGAGTGACCCGGCGCTGCTCCCCCTGTCTCACCGCCGCTCGGCGCTTCCCTGCGCCCCCTGTGCGCCGGCTCGATCCCGCAGCGGTCCGTGGAATTCCAGCACAGTGCAGGATCTCCAACAAGGTCCATGGGTCAGACCGTGACCTAGGTGACACCTAGTGAAGACGGAGTCACCCGGCGTGGAAACCGTTCTGGTGGAAAACGGGCATCTCTCCGCGAGTCCCGCACAGGTCGACGGTGTCCCAGTCGCCATGATCAGGAGCGGAATGAGGGCTTCAGGGGGGCAATGTCCGTTTCGTTGGGGTGGGTCGAGGCTCGTAATTGTCCGGTTTGCCCGCAGGTCAGTGAGCAAACTCACATGGCGATCATTGAGTCTTCGCGACGGCGGAGGGGAATGGCGCGCATAGCCTGACGCTTTACAAGAGTGACGCTTCTGTCGAACCCACCACATCCGAGGTCGAGTACAACCGTGAAGACGACGATGATGTTCCGCAACATTGCCAACCCGCGGCGCACGACGCTGGTGCACGTCAAGGACGCCGGCGAACTGCACACCCCGGAGCAGCCGGAGCACACCCTCGATCTCCCGGCCCAGACCGCCAACCCGCGGCGGACGGTCCTGATGGAGATCCCGGTCTCCGCAGCCGCAGAGTAGTCGACGAGGCCCACGGGCCACGGAAGGGGCTCCCCGGAAGACCGGGGGGCCTTCTTTATGTCAGGACCCGGCCAGGATCTTCCGCGCCGCGCGAAGCTTCTTCTCGTGCAGTTCGCCCAGTCTCCGCAGCGCCCCGGCGTCGGCCTTGATCATGTCCTTCTGGATCGAGGACTCCGCGGCGAACCAGACATCCGCAAGTCCGGTCCTCTCCTTGCAGGAGACGTCGGCCCCGGCCGTGTTCTTCTCGGCGGCCGACACCGTGCCCCGAAGGAATTCGGGCGCCGCCATCGCCTCCATGGGGGAGGCGTAGTCGTATCCCTGCTGCTTCATGCAGGAAGACCATTTCCCGAAGGCCGCCCGGACTTCCGGGGCCTTCTGGGAATTCTCGTAGCTCGCCGTCGATATCCGGCTCGCCACCTCGGCTCCGGCCTCGTCCTCGTAGGGTTTCCGGAATCCCAGCACCGCCGCGCCGAGGCAGCCTGAGTCCGGCACCTTCTTTCCCCGGTAGCGCAGTTCCGGGTTCTTCGAGGCGGCCGCCGGCGCGGACCTGTTTCCGTAGAGGACCTTGATCTGGTCCTCCGTGAGCTTCACCTTCGGCGTATCCGGCTGCGGCGGCATCCGGTATCCGTACCGCTCGGCGCTCGCCCTGTCCGTCAACCCGTACCGGCGGTCCTGCGCCCCGGCCGGGGCCGGATTCTTCGCGGGCCTGTAAGAGAGGCCGAAGTCCTTCATGCAGTCACGGGCCAGGACCTGCTCGGCCGCCCGGATCACCTCGTAGTCGGCGTCGCTGTAGCTGTACTCGGCGAGAGGGAGCCGGAAGGTGTAGCTCGCGCGTGCAGGGGACGATGGGCTCGGGATGCTCTCCGGTGCGGAGGGGGAGTCGCTGGACATACGTGAGGCCGACGGCTCGTGCGAGGCGCAGCCGACCAATAGCGCGAGGGACAGGACGGGAATCGCCAGGCGCCTCATGAGCGGGCGGGTCAATTCCACTTGTAGCAGTTGGTGCCGTTCCGGTTGAAATCGAAAGAGGCGTTCTCGTTGTACGTCCTGGCGAGCTTGGTGGCATCCGCCAGAGGGGCGAACGTGTCGCAGGCGCCGCTGTAATTGCTGTTGAAGAACACCGTGGCGACGTGGTCGACACTCGCGTTCCAGAACGACGCCGCGTTGTTCTTCACGGCCTGTCCCTTGCCGCTCCCGGAGGACAGGTACGTGTAACCCGCAAGATTGGGGACGCCGTCGTCCGTGAAAGCGGTGCGCGACCCCGAGAGGCCGCTGTTGTAATAGAAGACGGCGCAGTCGTTCGCCCAGGTGGGACAGGTCTCCCTGGCCTCCGCGTGCGCCATCGGGGCCACACCCAGAACCGCCACGGCCGCAGCGGGAACCGCCATGGCGAGAGAGAGCACCTTACGCTTCGACTTCATGGAATCCCCTCTTGTGTGAATGCGCTGAGCGGCATTCGCGGAGATCACCCTAAAGAGGGTGAAGCGATCACGACAAGCGGTTTCTGGCCAGGGGATGGCCGGGGAGTGCCGGGTGCTCGCGGCCCGTCCACCCGCCCCGCCGCCCGACGGCCAAGAGCCCGGACCGGTTAGCCTGGAGCCGTCCAGAGTCGGCCGTCGCACCCGCCGGCCGGCCCACGTACGCACAGTTCTCAGTGAGGGGCGCCCAGATCCCGTGCGCATCGCCAGATTCTCCATCGACGGGAATGTCGCTTTCGGCGCGGTCGAGGGCGACAAGCCGGACGAACTCGTCCTCGACATCATCAAGGGCATCCCGTTCGCGGACTTCCAGCTCTCCGGTACGAAGGTCCCGCTGAGCAAGGTGCGGCTGCTGCCCCCGGTGCTCCCCAACAAGGTCGTGGCGTACGGCCGTAACTACGCCGACCACGCGAAGGAACTGGGCAACGAGGTGCCGGACGTCCCGTTCGCCTTCTTCAAGCCGTCCACCTCGGTGATCGGCCCCGGCGACGAGATCCAGTACCCCTCCTTCTCCGCGGACGTCCACCACGAGGCCGAACTGGCCGTCGTCATCGGCCGCATGTGCCGCGAGGTCCCGCGCGAGCGTGTCAAGGACGTGATCTTCGGTTACACCTGCGCCAACGACATCACCGCGCGCGACGTCCAGAAGCGCGAGAAGCAGTGGGCGCGGGCCAAGGGCTTCGACACCTCGTGCCCGCTCGGCCCCTGGGTGGAGACCGACCTGGACCTGGGGACGGCCGCCGACCTGACGATCCAGCTCACCGTCAACGGCGAGCAGCGCCAACTCGGCCGCACCAGCGAGATGATCCACCCGATCGAGGATCTGATCGTCAACATCTCCGAGGCCATGACGCTGCTCCCCGGCGACGTGATCCTCACGGGCACCCCGGCAGGCGTCGGGCCGCTCACCGTCGGCGACGAGGTCGCCGTCACCATCGAAGGCATCGGCACTCTCACCAACAAGGTTGTCAAGCGTGGCTAGCGCACCCGTCCGCGTACGTTTCTGCCCCTCGCCCACCGGTAACCCCCATGTGGGCCTGGTCCGCACCGCCCTGTTCAACTGGGCCTTCGCCCGGCACCACCAGGGCACGCTCGTCTTCCGCATCGAGGACACCGACGCGGCCCGCGACTCCGAGGAGTCCTACAACCAGCTGCTCGACTCCATGCGCTGGCTGGGCTTCGACTGGGATGAGGGCCCCGAGATCGGCGGCCCGCACGCGCCGTACCGCCAGTCGCAGCGGATGGACCTCTACAAGGACGTCGCCGCCAAGCTCCTGGACGCCGGCCACGCCTACCACTGCTACTGCTCCCAGGAGGAGCTGGACACCCGCCGCGAGGCCGCCCGCGCCGCCGGCAAGCCGTCCGGCTACGACGGCCACTGCCGCGACCTGAGCGCCGAGCAGGTCTCCGAGTACGTCGCCCAGGGTCGCACCCCGATCGTCCGCTTCCGCATGCCCGACGAGACGATCACCTTCACGGACCTGGTCCGCGGCGAGCTGACCTTCACCCCGGAGAACGTCCCGGACTACGGCATCGTGCGCGCCAACGGCGCCCCGCTGTACACGCTGGTCAACCCGGTCGACGACGCCCTGATGGAGATCACCCACGTCCTGCGCGGCGAGGACCTGCTCTCCTCCACCCCCCGCCAGATCGCCCTCTACAAGGCGCTGATCGAGCTGGGCGTGGCCAAGGGCGTCCCGCAGTTCGGCCACCTGCCGTACGTCATGGGCGAGGGCAACAAGAAGCTCTCCAAGCGCGACCCGCAGGCGTCCCTCAACCTCTACCGGGAGCGCGGCTTCCTGCCCGAGGGCCTGCTCAACTACCTGTCCCTGCTGGGCTGGTCGCTCTCCGCGGACCAGGACATCTTCAGCACCGACGAGCTGATCGCGGCCTTCGACATCGCGGACGTCAACCCCAACCCGGCGCGCTTCGACCTGAAGAAGTGCGAGGCGATCAACGCCGACCACATCCGGATGCTCGACGTGAAGGACTTCACCGAGCGTTGCGCGCCCTGGCTGAAGGCCCCCTTCGCGCCCTGGGCGCCGGAGGACTTCGACGAGACGAAGTGGCAGGCGATCGCCCCGCACGC
Organism: Streptomyces sp. 351MFTsu5.1; assembly: GCF_000383655.1. Lineage (NCBI taxonomy): Bacteria > Bacillati > Actinomycetota > Actinomycetes > Kitasatosporales > Streptomycetaceae > Streptomyces > Streptomyces sp. 351MFTsu5.1. Next base: position 51,617 of record NZ_KB911788.1, read on the forward strand.
CCAGACCCGCCTCAAGGTCCTCTCGGAGATTACCGACAACGTCGACTTCCTCTTCCTCCCGGAGCCGGTCTTCGACGAGCCGTCCTGGACGAAGGCGATGAAGGAGGGCTCGGACGCCCTGCTGCGCACGGCCCGCGAGAAGCTGGAGTCGGCCGACTGGAGCTCGCCGGAGTCCCTCAAGGAGGCCGTCCTGGCCGCCGGCGAGACCCACGGCCTCAAGCTCGGCAAGGCCCAGGCCCCGGTCCGCGTGGCGGTCACCGGCCGCACGGTCGGCCTGCCCCTCTTCGAGTCCCTCGAAGTCCTGGGCAAGGACACCACGCTGGCCCGGATCGACGCGGCCCTGGAGAAGCTGGCGGCGTAGGGCGCACCCGCACGAAGGGGCGGTACCCGGAACTCCGGGTACCGCCCCTTCGTGTTGCGGTCACTGCGCGTCGGCCTCGTCGATCAAGTAGGCGCTCTCGTCGAAGATCTCCAGCACGACGACGACCATGACGGCGCCGGCCACCATGTACTCCAGCATCACGCCCGGAGCGACGTACGCCTTGCGCAGATGTTCGTCGGGCCCCAACTGTGCGGTCGAGTGCTTACGGAAAGGGTCACGCGCCAGTATCCGCACAGCCCTGTCCAGGTGGGCCTGACGCGAGGGGGGCAGGGCGTCGTAGGCCGCACGGGCCTCGACGGTGAACTGGACGCGGTACTCGCTCATGACCCCAGTGTGCCAGCGACGCCCCGCCGCCGGCCCGGGTTGCCGTCGCCGAACCCACCGCCACCTGGGAGTTGGCCCTGCGCCCCGACCAGGACCTCGCCGACATCGAGGACGACGAGTTCTACGGCTACGGCGTGGTCCCCAGGCCCGCACCTGGTGACGTCCCCCTCCACCGGTCGCACCCTCGTCGCGTTCACCTCCGGCTGGGGCGACGGCTTCTGCCCGACCTGGATCGGGCGTTCGGCGTCCGGCGAGGTCACCTGCTTCCTCACGGACTTCTTCGTCGCGCCCGACCCCTCCTGCGGGGCGGCAATCCCCGGACGCGGCCCCGTACCCCGGGTTACCGTCGGATCATGAGCATTCGGGCCGTGGTCTGGGACGTCGACGACACTCTCTTCGACTACAGGGGGGCCGACCGGATCGGAATGGGGCTGCACCTGGCGGCCGAGGGGCTGCTGGCGGCCCACGACAGCGTCGAGCAGGCGATCGACCGGTGGCGGGAGGTCACCGACGCGCAGTGGGCGCGCTTCTCGGCGGGGGAGGTCGACTTCCAGGGCCAGCGTCGGGACCGGGTCCGGGTGTTCCTGGGCGAGGAGCTCACCGACGCCGAGGCCGACGCCTGGTTCCAGCGTTACATCGCTCACTACGAGACCGCCTGGTCCCTCTTCCCGGACGTCCTGCCCGCGCTGGACGCCCTCGCCGCCAGCCACCGGCACGCGGTGCTGTCCAACTCCAGCATCCACGTCCAGGACCACAAGCTCCGCGTGCTCGGCGTCCACGACCGCTTCGAGGTCATCCTGTGCGCCGCCGAGCTGGGCGTCTCCAAGCCCGAGGCCGGCGCCTTCCTCGCGGCCTGCGACGCCCTGGAGCTGGATCCGCACCAGGTGGCGTACGTGGGCGATCACCCCGAGATCGACGGGCGGGGTGCCGCGGACGCCGGGCTGCTCTCGGTCTGGATCGCCCGCGAGGGCATGTACGCGACCGTCGAAGCCCCCGACGGCACCCACCGCATCGCTTCCCTCGCCGAACTCCCCACGATCCTCGGCGCGGATACCCGTTTTGGAGCCCCGTCCACCTTCGGGTAATGTTCTTCCTGCGCCGCCGGGGAGCGGGCCGAAAGGCCGGAAACCGGAGGAGCAGAACTAGAACAAGATCCCCGCAGGGGCTTGCGTTCCAGTGGCCTATGGTGTAATTGGCAGCACGACTGATTCTGGTTCAGTTAGTCTTGGTTCGAGTCCAGGTAGGCCAGCTCGCAGATGCTTTGAATTGAACACAGTATCTGCAAGCGGAGATCAACTCCGCGAAGCCCCCGTTGTGTAGCGGCCTAGCACGCTGCCCTCTCAAGGCAGTAGCGCCGGTTCGAATCCGGTCGGGGGTACAGATCCTTCCCGGAGGGTCAGTCCGGGTCGCACCCGCTGACTCTCATGCAGGATCGCTAGGGCCCCCGTTGTGTAGCGGCCTAGCACGCCGCCCTCTCAAGGCGGTAGCGCCGGTTCGAATCCGGTCGGGGGTACGCACTGGTCTAAACCACATTGGTCTATGGTGTAATTGGCAGCACGACTGATTCTGGTTCAGTTAGTCTTGGTTCGAGTCCAGGTAGACCAGCTCGGACCTGTGGTGGTGTGATCACCGCCTACAGGCTCCACGCCCCCGTTGTGTAGCGGCCTAGCACGCCGCCCTCTCAAGGCGGTAGCGCCGGTTCGAATCCGGTCGGGGGTACGAGATGAAGGCCCTTCGCTTCGGCGGAGGGCCTTCGTTGCGTCCGGGATCACTCGGTCCAGGGTCGCCGCCCGATGCACCAACTCGGCGTACGGCACGAGCTGTTCGGGCTCTTCGCTCGCAGGGCGACGTGGATGAGGCGTCAGGGGCGCGGTTCCCCGCGCACCCCGAGAAGGTGAGACATGTCCCCGTCGGCGCACAGGCCTGCCGCGGCGTTGAGGCCGGCCCGGTCCGACAGGGAACCGCCCTCAACCCGTGCGGCGCAGGGCCTCGGAGAGACGGGCCGCCGCGTCGATGACCGCCTGTGCGTGCATGCGCCCGGGGTGGCGCGTGAGGCGCTCGATCGGGCCGGAGACGGAGACCGCGGCCACCACGCGGTTGGACGGGCCGCGTACGGGCGCCGAGACGGACGCGACGCCCGGCTCGCGCTCGCCGATGGACTGGGCCCAGCCCCGGCGCCGTACGCCCGACAGGGCCGTGGCCGTGAAGCGGGCGCCCTGGAGGCCGCGGTGCAGGCGCTCCGGCTCCTCCCAGGCCATCAGGATCTGCGCGGAGGAGCCCGCCTTCATGGTGAGCGTCGAGCCCACCGGGACGGTGTCCCGAAGGCCGGACAGGCGCTCCGCCGCGGCGACGCAGATGCGCATGTCGCCCTGGCGGCGGTAGAGCTGCGCGCTCTCGCCGGTGATGTCCCGCAGATGCGTGAGCACCGGGCCCGCGGTCGCGAGGAGGCGGTCCTCGCCCGCCGCGGCGGCCAGCTCGGCCAGCCGGGGGCCCAGGATGAAACGGCCCTGCATGTCGCGTGCCACCATGCGGTGGTGTTCCAGAGCCACGGCCAGCCGGTGGGCCGTGGGTCGAGCCAGTCCGGTCGCCGCGACCAGACCCGCGAGGGTGGCCGGACCGGACTCCAGGGCGCTGAGGACAAGGGCTGCCTTGTCCAGAACGCCGACGCCGCTACTGTTGTCCATGAAACGATACTCACGTCTCACTCTGTGAAACGCAAGTTCCTTTTTCCGTGAGACGCGCAACCCTTGTAGGCACAGCGGCCCGGTGACCGTACGGGCCTGGTGACGGGCGCCCGTGAACTGGGGCCGGGTGCCGTCTCCTCAAGATCTCTAGTTGGGCCGGTGGACGATCTCGCCGGCCGGAGGGAAAGCGATGGGTAGGACACTCGCGGAGAAGGTCTGGGACGACCACGTCGTCCGGCGCGCCGAGGGCGAGCCCGACCTCCTCTTCATCGATCTGCACCTGCTGCACGAGGTGACCAGCCCGCAGGCCTTCGACGGACTGCGCAAGAGCGGACGCCCGGTGCGCCGGCTCGACCTGACCATCGCGACCGAGGACCACAACACCCCGACCCTCGACATCGACAAGCCCATCGCCGACCCGGTCTCCCGGGTCCAGCTGGAGACGCTGCGCAAGAACGCCGCCGAGTTCGGTGTGCGCCTGCACCCGCTGGGCGACGTCGAGCAGGGCGTCGTGCACGTCGTCGGCCCGCAGCTGGGCCTGACCCAGCCCGGTATGACCGTGGTCTGCGGCGACTCCCACACCTCCACGCACGGCGCCTTCGGCGGTCTGGCGTTCGGCATCGGCACCTCCCAGGTGGAGCACGTGCTGGCCACCCAGACGCTGCCCCTGGTCCGCCCGAAGACCATGGCGATCACGGTCGACGGCGAACTGCCCGACGGCGTCACCGCCAAGGACCTCATCCTGGCGATCATCGCCAGGATCGGCACCGGCGGCGGCCAGGGCTACGTCCTGGAGTACCGCGGCTCCGCCATCGAGAAGCTCTCGATGGAAGCCCGCATGACCATCTGCAACATGTCGATCGAGGCCGGCGCCCGCGCGGGCATGATCGCCCCCGACCAGACCACCTTCGACTACCTCGAGGGCCGTCCGCACGCCCCCAAGGGCGAGGACTGGGACGCGGCCGTCGCGTACTGGAAGACCCTGAAGACGGACGAGGACGCCGAGTTCGACGCCGAGGTCGTCATCGAGGCCGCCGAACTGTCGCCGTTCGTCACCTGGGGCACCAACCCCGGCCAGGGCGCGCCGCTTTCGGCCCACGTCCCCGATCCTGCTTCGTACGAAGACGCTTCGGAGCGCCTCGCCGCCGAAAAGGCCCTGGAATACATGGGGTTGGAGGCCGGACAGCCGCTGCGCTCCATCAAGGTGGACACCGTCTTCGTAGGTTCGTGCACCAACGGCCGCATCGAGGACCTGCGCGCGGCCGCCGAGCTCGTCAAGGGCCGCAAAGTCGCCGACGGCGTACGGATGCTGGTCGTCCCCGGCTCCGCGCGGGTCGGTCTACAGGCCGTCTCCGAGGGCCTGGACGTCGTCTTCAAGGAGGCCGGCGCCGAATGGCGGCACGCGGGCTGCTCGATGTGCCTGGGCATGAACCCGGACCAGCTGGCCCCGGGTGAGCGCTCCGCGTCCACCTCCAACCGCAACTTCGAGGGCCGGCAGGGCAAGGGCGGCCGTACGCACCTGGTGTCGCCGCAGGTCGCGGCCGCCACCGCCGTACTGGGCCACCTGGCCTCGCCTGCCGACCTGTCCGACGCCCCTGCCGCCGCTGGAGTCTGAGAGTCATGGAAGCATTCACCACACACACCGGCCGGGCCGTTCCGCTGCGTCGCTCGAACGTCGACACCGACCAGATCATCCCTGCTCACTGGCTCAAGAAGGTGACCAGGGACGGGTTCGAGGACGGGCTGTTCGAGGCCTGGCGCAAGGACGAGAAATTCATCCTCAACCAGCCCGAGCGCGAGGGCGCCACGGTCCTGGTCGCCGGCCCCGACTTCGGCACCGGTTCCTCCCGTGAGCACGCGGTGTGGGCGTTGCAGAACTACGGCTTCAAGGCCGTGATCTCCTCGCGCTTCGCCGACATCTTCCGCGGCAACTCGCTGAAGAACGGCCTGCTCACGGTGGTTCTGGACCAGAAGATCGTGGACGCGCTCCAGGAGCTGACCGAGAAGGACCCCGAGGCCGAGATCACCGTCGACCTCGAGGCCCGCGAGGTGCGCGCCGAGGGCATCACGGCGAGCTTCGAGCTGGACGAGAACTCCCGCTGGCGGCTGCTGAACGGCCTGGACGACATCTCCATCACCCTCCAGAACGAGCAGGACATCGCGGCGTACGAGGCCAAGCGGCCCTCGTTCAAGCCGCGGACGCTTCAGGTCTGACCCCGGGGGCGCCCCCCGGGGTGCCGCCACCCCTCCTTCGGAGCAACTGAACAGGTCGAGTTTCGGCCACCCCAACACCCCCGGCCGTACCCCCGATCAGCCCGATCGGGGGTACGGCCGTGTCTGTTCCCGCACGGCCCGGCGCGCTGCGACACGCCCGCTCAACTTCCCACGTTAAGACGGGTGTTGTCGGGGTACGCGTCCCTTGTCACCGTGGCTTCCCCATCTGCCCGGAAGGCCGTTTCAGGCGGCAGTTGCACCCCTGGCAGGCGACAACTCGCCCCAGATGGCACAATCTGTGCATGGAACACGACGGCCAACTCGAGCTCTATGCGGCAGTCGCGGACCAACTCAAGGAAGCGCACGCAAGAGTGCGCGCACTGCAAGTCCCGGAGGGCGTACGGATGGCGCTGACCCGGAAGCTGCTGGTCATTACGGCCGCGGCCAAGCACGACGTCGTCGAAGCGACAAGGCGTCTGGAGCGGTTCACCGCTGACCTCGACGCGGGTCGAATCCCGGAAGAGGAACGCTGAACAAGTCCAGAGCGGCCGAGTTCGTTGCGGCACAAGGGTGATAAGCCCGTTTCGTGTTTGATTTGCGGTATATATCTGCCTAACGTGCGAAAACGCTTGAACACTTTCGTTCGGGCAATGTCTCCGAAGGGGAAGACGTGAACAAGGCGCAGCTCGTAGAAGCGATTGCCGACAAGGTGGGCGGCCGCCAGCAGGCCGCCGACGCGGTCGACGCGGTCCTGGACGCCATCGTCCGCGCGACGGTCGCTGGCGACCGTGTCTCGGTCACCGGCTTCGGTTCGTTCGAGAAGGTCGACCGCCCGGCGCGTTACGCCCGCAACCCCCAGACGGGCGAGCGGGTTCGGGTCAAGAAGACCTCCGTTCCGCGCTTCCGCGCTGGCCAGGGCTTCAAGGACCTGGTCAGCGGCACGAAGAAGCTCCCGAAGAACGACGTCGCGGTCAAGAAGGCGCCCAAGGGCAGCCTGACCGGCGGGGCTTCGGCCACGGTCAAGAAGGCCGCCGCGAAGAAGGCGACCACCGCCAAGACCGCCGCGGCGAAGAAGACCACCGCGAAGAAGACGACGGCCAAGAAGACCACGGCCACCGCCAAGAAGACGACGGCGAAGAAGGCCCCCGCCAAGAAGGCGACCGGCACCGCCGCCAAGACCACGGCCGCGAGCAAGACCGCCGCCAAGAAGACGACGGCCAAGAAGGCCCCGGCGAAGAAGGCGACCGCCAAGAAGGCGCCCGCCAAGAAGTCGGCCGCCCGCACCACCACCGCCAAGAAGGCCACGGCCCGCAAGAGGTAAGGGCACAGGGGCACTCACGCGCCGGGCCGGACTCCGTGACGGAGTCCGGCCCGCGGCGTGTGCAAAGGCGTTCGGAAGGCCTGTTCAGAGGGTCACAAGGCCTGTTCAGAGGGGCAAGGCCTGTTCAGAACGTCTGGAGGGTCACCAGGGTGATCTTGTCACCGGCCATCTCGATCCGCACCCGCTGACCGGGACGCAGCAGTCTGAGGCCGCCCGCGTCGAACGCCGGCGCGTCGAAGGGCACCGGGGTGCCGTCGTCGAGCAGCACCTGCCCGCTGCGGCTTTCGGGGTCGTACGTGTAAGCGGTCGCCTGCATGGCCGCAGCCTACTGCCCGGGTATCAGCAACCGCGCCGCCGCGGCGGCCGTCCGGGGGCCGACCCCCAGTGCCAGCGCCGCCCGCAGGTCCTCGCCGGTGTCCACGTCCTGCCGTACGGAATCGACGTCGTCGAGACGGAGTTCCGCGGCCCCCGAGGTGTGGTGACGGCGTCGGGAATCCGGGCCGAAGGCCGGGCGCAATTCCTCGCCCGCCGCCGCGGCCAACAAGGTCGTGCCGAGGGCCGCCGCATCCGGGAGAAAAGCGCGCGGGAATTCCGCGGCCGCGTCGAGGACCCGGGCCAATTCCAGGGGGCGCAGCGCCGGCAGATCGGCGTTCAGGGCCGCCAAAGCGCTTTCGGGGCGCGCGGACCGCACCGCGGACGCTCCGTGCCGCAGAGCCGCGTTCAGGCCGCCCCGGGGCTCGTCGGGGACGATGCGGGCGCCCAGGGCCGCCAGTTCACGGCCGGCCAGGGCGTCGTCCGTGACGACCGCCACATCGCGGACCGCCGGGCAGGTCAGCGCGGCCGCCACGGTGTCCTGGGCGAAGGCGAGGGCCAGGCCCGGACGCACCCCGTCCCCGGCCGTGTCCGAGAGCCTGCTCTTGGCCCGCGCCAGGGGTTTCAGCGGGATGACCAACGTCCACAGCACGAGCGTTCCGTCCTTCTCTTCTCACGGTCATTGTCACTCAGTCGTCACGCGGCCCATCTGGCGGTGTCGGCGGCGGGGCGTACGGTGTTCTCGACAGACAGACGGCCCGGGGCGACACTTGTCCGGCCCCCCGGCCCAAGAGGAAGGTGTCCGCGTGCCCCGCCGCAGAATCGGCTTCTGGTACCGCCTGGCAGCGGTGATCGCCAAACCGCCGCTCGTGGTTCTGATCAAGCGGGACTGGCGCGGATTGGAGAACATTCCGGCCGACGGCGGATTTATCACCGCGGTCAACCACAATTCGCACATCGATCCCTTCGCGTACGCGCACTTTCAGTACAACACCGGGCGCGTTCCTCGATTCCTCGCGAAGAGCGGTCTTTTCAAGAAGGGATTCGTCGGCGCCGTCATGCGCGGCACCGGCCAGATCCCCGTCTACCGCGAGAGCACCGACGCGCTCAGCGCTTTCCGGGCCGCGATCGAGGCCGTGGAGCGCGGTGAATGCGTCGCCTTCTACCCCGAGGGCACCATCACCCGCGATCCCGACCAGTGGCCCATGATCGGCAAGACCGGCGCCGCGCGCGTGGCCCTCCAGACCAAGTGCCCGGTCGTCCCGGTCGCCCAGTGGGGCGCCAACGAGGTGCTGCCGCCCTACGCCAAGAAGCTCCACCTCTTCCCGCGCAAGACGCACCACGTCCTCGCCGGCCCGCCCGTGGACCTCACGCGCTTCTACGGCAAGGACATGACCCAGGACCTCCTGAAGGAGGCCACCGAGGTCATCATGGCCGCCATCACCGCCCAGCTGGAGATCATCCGCGGCGAGAAGGCGCCCGGGACGGCGTACGACCCACGCCGCGAGCGGATCGAGCAGCGGCGCCGGACCCAGGCCCAGAGCGGTCATGAGGGGGAGAAGAGCAAGTGAGCAAGCCCGTCAAGGCGGCCGTCTTCGGCACCGGTTCATGGGGTACCGCCTTCGGCATGGTGCTCGCCGACGCGGGGTGCGAGGTCACCCTGTGGGCGCGGCGTCCCGAACTCGCGGAAGCGGTCAACTCCACGCGTACGAACCCGGACTACCTCCCCGGCGTCGAACTCCCGGAGAACCTCCGGGCGACCGCGGACGCCGCCGAGGCCGCGAGCGACGCCGAGTTGACCGTCCTCGCGATCCCCTCGCAGACCCTGCGCGCCAACCTCGCCGAGTGGACCCCGCTGCTCGCCCCCGACACCGTCCTCGTCTCGCTCATGAAGGGCGTCGAACTCGGTTCCGCCATGCGGATGAGCGAGGTCGTCGAGGACGTCGCCAAGGTGGGCCAGGACCGCATCGCCGTGGTCACCGGGCCCAACCTCGCCCGGGAGATCGCCGCCCGGATGCCGGCCGCCGCCGTGGTCGCCTGCACCGACGGGGCGGTCGCCACCCGTCTCCAGGCCTCCTGCCACACGCCGTACTTCCGCCCGTACACCAACACGGACGTGGTGGGCTGCGAGCTGGGCGGTGCCGTGAAGAACGTCATCGGGCTCGCCGTCGGCATCGCGGACGGCATGGGGCTCGGCGACAACGCCAAGGGCTCGCTCATCACGCGCGGTCTCGCGGAGACGACCCGTCTGGGCCTGGCGATGGGCGCCGACCCCCTCACCTTCTCCGGACTCGCCGGTCTCGGCGACCTGGTGGCGACCTGCTCCTCGCCGCTGTCGCGCAACCACACCTTCGGCACCAACCTCGGCAAGGGCATGACCCTCCAGGAGACCATCGCGGTCACCCGGCAGACCGCCGAGGGCGTCAAGTCCTGTGAGTCCGTGCTGGATCTGGCCCGCAGGCACGGCGTCGACATGCCCATCACCGAGACCGTCGTCGGCATCGTGCACGAGGGCAAGTCCCCGGTGGTCGCCGTCAAGGAGCTGATGTCGCGCAGCGCGAAGCCCGAGCGACACTGAGCTACGGCCTCGCCGTTCGCCTCGTCCACCACCGGGGCGGACGCTGTATCGGGGCACTACCAACGGGTACTCTCAACGCGATATGAGCACCGAGAACCTCCCCCAGAGCCCTGAGCAGCCGCCTCGCAAGCCGCGCGTGGCCGTCGTGTTCGGCGGGCGCAGCTCCGAACACGGGATCTCCGTGGTCACCGCCGGCGCCGTCCTCAAGGCCATCGACCGGACGAAGTACGACGTCCTGCCGATCGGCATCACCCAGGACGGCCGCTGGGCGCTCACCGCCGACGAACCGGAACGCATGGCGATCACCGAACGCCGTACGCCGAACGTCGCGGAACTCGCCGAGTCGCACGAGGGCGGTGTGGTGCTCCCCGTGGACCCCGCGAACCGCGAAGTCGTCTACAGCGAGCCCGGATCGGTGCCCAAGGCGCTCGGTGAGGTCGACGTCGTCTTCCCCGTCCTGCACGGCCCCTACGGCGAGGACGGCACCCTCCAGGGCCTTCTGGAGCTGTCCGGAGTCCCGTACGTCGGCTCGGGCGTGCTCGCCTCGGCCGTCGGCCAGGACAAGGAGTACATGAAGCGGGTGTTCACCTCCTTCGGGCTCAAGGTCGGCCCGTACGTGGTGATCCGGCCGCGGGAGTGGGAGCGGGACGAGTCCGCCGCCCGCAAGAAGATCGTCGACTTCGCGGGCGAGCACGGCTGGCCGCTGTTCGTGAAGCCCGCGCGCGCGGGTTCATCGATCGGCATCACCAAGGTCGACGACCTCTCCGGCCTGGACGAGGCGATCGCCGAGGCGCAGAGCCACGACCCGAAGATTCTCGTCGAGGCGGCGCTGCGGGGGCGCGAGATCGAGTGCGGTGTCCTGGAGTTCGAGGACGGCCCGCGCGCGTCCGTCCCGGCCGAGATCCCGCCGCCGCAGGAGCACGCGTACTACGACTTCGAGGCGAAGTACATCGACTCGACCCCGGGGATCGTGCCGGCGCCGCTCACGCCCGAGGAGACCGCCGAGGTCCAGCGGCTCGCGGTCGACGCCTTCGACGCGGCCTCCTGCGAGGGGCTGGTCCGCGCGGACTTCTTCCTCACCGAGGACGGCGAGTTCGTCATCAACGAGATCAACACCCTGCCCGGCTTCACACCGATCTCGATGTACCCGCAGATGTGGGAGAAGAGCGGGATCAGCTACCCGGAGCTGGTGAGCAGGCTGATCGAGGCGGCGCTGCGGAGGTCTACGGGGCTGCGGTAGCGGGGCACGGTCGGCTGCTCCGGGGCCGGGTCCGGGGCCGGGTCAGGATCTGAATCTGGTTCTGTGCCGGCCGGTCCGGACCCCGCGTCAGCCCGGCCTAGTCGGCGATCCCCGCGGGGATCGCCTTCTTCACGGCCGGTGCCAGATCCACCAGCGGTGCCATGCCGTTCCCGGTGCGCTTCGCGGGGATCGTCACCTCGACGTACGCCTTCCGCAGGGTCGTGGTGAAGCGGAAGGAACCGTCGTCCTGCTTCTCCAGCAGCCACCCCACCCCGTTGACCTCCACCCCGTCGGCCTCCGGATCGTCCATCTTCGAGGGCCGCTGTACACCGCACCGCAGTATGATCGCCGGGTCACCCCAGCCCGCGGTCAGCGCGGATGCCGGCTCGGGGTCCCGGCGATCCTGACCGTCGACCTTGGACGGCAGCGCCTTGTCGAGGTTCTCGCACAGCCCGGTGACTTCCGTGCCCGGGCTGGGAACCGCGGCCCGGGCGCCGTCGTCTGCTGAGGAGCAGCCCGCAAGGGTGATCAGGGTGAGGAGCGCGGGCAGGCCGATGAGCCGGCGACGGAAATAAATCACCGGCCAAGGGTAGACGGGGGCTACAGATGGACCACCGGGCAGGTCAGGGTGCGAGTGATGCCGTCCACCTGCTGGACCTTGGCGACCACCATCCGGCCCAGGTCGTCTACGGTGTCGGCTTGCGCGCGGACGATCACGTCATACGGTCCTGTCACGTCCTCGGCCTGGATGATTCCAGGAATCTTGCTGATCGTCTCGGCGACGGTCGACGCCTTGCCGACCTCCGTCTGGATCAGGATGTACGCCTGTACCACGGAACCTCCAGGGCGGCCACGAGGATCATGTGGGGAAAAGGAACGCCACGGTATCGCGTCGTCGCTCACCACGGGGAGACCCGCGGGGGCGTGGACGCCCGCGCCGGGGTGCGGACACGACAGAAGTTCACGGTCCCCTCGACCGTATCGAGGACACTGATGACGCGCGACCGGGCACGGCACGGCACAGAAGGGGCGTAAGGGCCATGAAGGGCACTGTTGGTGAGCTCGGGGAGTTCGGGCTCATCAGGGAGCTCACCTCCCGTCTCACCACCACCCCGGCGGTCCGGGTGGGCCCCGGCGACGACGCCGCGGTGGTCGCCGCACCCGACCGCAGGGTCGTCGCGAGCACCGACATCCTTCTGGAGGGCCGGCACTTCCGCCGTGACTGGTCCACGGCCTACGACGTGGGCCGCAAGGCCGCCGCGCAGAACCTCGCGGACATCGCCGCCATGGGCGCGGTGCCGACCGCCCTGCTGCTCGGCCTGGTCGTGCCCGCCGAACTCCCCGTGACCTGGCCCTCCGAGCTCATGGACGGCCTGCGCGACGAGTGCCAGGTCGCCGGCGCCTCGGTGGTCGGCGGGGACGTCGTACGAGGGGACACGATCATGGTCTCCATCACCGCCCTCGGCGATCTGCGGGGCCAGGAGCCCGTCACCCGGGCCGGCGCCCAGCCCGGCGACCTCGTCGCGGTGACCGGCTGGCTGGGCTGGTCCGCGGCCGGGTACGCGGTGCTCGCCCGGGGCTTCCGCTCGCCCCGCGCGTTCGTGGAGGCGCACCGGCGCCCCGAGCCGCCGTACCACGCGGGTCCGGCCGCCGCGGCGCTCGGTGCGACCGCGATGTGCGACGTGAGCGACGGACTGATCGCCGACCTCGGACACATCGCCGAGGCCAGCAAGGTCCGCATCGACGTGCGCTCCGGCGCGATCGACATCCCCTCGCAGATGAACGACATCGGGCAGGCCGTGGGGGTCGACCCCATCCAGTGGGTGCTGACCGGGGGAGAGGACCACGCGATCGTGGCGACCTTCCACCCGGACGTGAAGCTGCCGGCCCGCTGGAAGGTGATCGGAGAGGTCCTCAACCCCTCGGCGCTGCCCCAGGTGACGGTGGACGGGGCGCCCTGGACGAGCAAGGGCGGCTGGGACCACTTCGGCGAGGACATCGAGTCGTGAGGCCGCCGCTCGTGCTCACGGTGGCGGGCTCCGACTCCGGCGGCGGGGCCGGCATCCAGGCCGACCTGAAGACGATGCTCGCGCTGGGCGTGCACGGCATGAGCGTGATCACCGCGGTCACCGCGCAGAACTCCCTTGGCGTGCAGGGCGCTTGGCAGCTGCCGGTGGAGGCGGTGCGGGCGCAGTACCGCAGTGTCGTGGACGACATCGGCGTCCAGGCCGTCAAGACCGGGATGCTCGCCTCGGCCGAACTCGTCGAGACCGTCGCCGAGTTGCTCGGCTCGACGGGTGTCCCGAGTGTGGTCGACCCGGTCGGCGTCTCCAAGCACGGGGACTCCCTGCTGGCTTCCACGGCCCTGGAGTCCATGCGGCGCAAGCTGCTCCCGGTGGCCACGGTCGCCACTCCGAACCTTGACGAGGTGGCCCAACTCACCGGCGTCCGCGTCGAGTCGGAGGCCAGCATGAGAGAGGCCGCCGACGCCGTCCTGTCGTTCGGGCCGGCCTGGGTGCTCATCAAGGGCGGCCATCTGAGCGGGGACGCCGTCGACCTGCTCACCGACGGCTCCGAGGAGCACTGGCTGCGCGCGCCCCGCCACGACAACCGCCATACGCACGGCACGGGGTGCACGCTCGCCTCCGCGATCGCCTCCCAGCTCGCCAAGGGCCGGTCCGTGCCGGAGGCGGTGGCGGACGCGAAGGACTACGTCACCGGCGCGATCGCGTCCGGCTTCGCGCTGGGCGGCGGGATCGGACCGGTGGATCATGGATGGCGGTTCCGTCAGGACGCCGACGCGTAGTACATGAACACAGCAAAAAGCCGGCCCACCTTCCGGTGGACCGGCTCTGCAGCGAACCAGCAGTGGCCGCGCGCTTCAGCGGTGCGTCAGCGCGAGACCTTGCCGGCCTTGATGCACGAGGTGCAGACGTTCAGGCGCTTAGGCGTCCCGCCGATCACGGTACGGACGTGCTGGATGTTCGGGTTCCAGCGACGGGACGTACGGCGGTGCGAGAAGGACACGCTGTTGCCGAAGCCCGGCCCCTTGCCACAGACGTCGCAGTTGGCAGCCACGGGTCACTCCAAAGACTTCAGATGCACTTACGGTGGGATCCCGGGCGGGCCGGGATCGAGATCGCAGGATCAAAGATCTGAGTGGCGCTGCCAGGGGAATGGCCCGATCGGGATCGGGCAACCGGAGCAGCATACAACGACTGCGCCAGTAGAACGAAACTACCATGGCTGATCAGGCACTCGCTCCCGGCCCTCTTCCGGCGGACGCCCGCCCGGGGTCTACGCTGCGTCCAGTCCAGCAGCCCGAGGAGGCGCAGGTGGCGCAGGTGCCGCAGACATTCTTCGATGCTCTCGCGGTGCGCACCTGGTGCGGTCTCGCGCTGCGGGCGCTGGGTCGGGCGCGCGAGGAGATCGACGCGATCAACGTCTATCCCGTCGCCGACGGGGACACCGGCACCAACCTGTATCTCACGGCGGAGTCCGCGGCCGCGGCCGTGGAGGCCGTCTTCGAGGCCCACAACGCCCATGACCTGGGGAAACCCGCACTCGCCGACGCCGCGCGCGCGATGGCGCACGGCGCCCTCATAGGCGCCCGCGGCAACTCCGGCACGATCCTCGCCCAGTTGCTGCGCGGCATGGCCCAGGTGCTGGCCGCCGACAGTGAGACGCCTCACACGGACGGCGAGGGACTGCGGCTCGCCCTGCGGCAGGCCGCCGACTCCGCCCGCCAGGCCGTCGCCCACCCCGTCGAGGGCACGGTCCTCACCGTCGCCTCGGCCGCCGCCGACGCGGCCGAGGCGACGGACGGCGACTGCGGGACGGTCGCACGGGCCGCCTACGACGGGGCCCGCGCCGCCCTCGCCGAGACCCCCGGCCGGCTGGCCGTCCTGGAGCGGGCGGGAGTGGTGGACGCCGGGGGGCGCGGGCTGGTGGCGGTACTGGCGGCCCTGGTGGAGACGTTCACCGGGGAGACGCCGAGAGCCGTCCCGGTGACGGCCCATCCGGAGCACGCGCGCGGGGCGGGCGGTACGGCCGTCACGTCCCCTGAGATCGTCGCGGAGGTGTCCGACGCCCCCGCGACCCCCCTGGACGAGTGCGCCGACGGCCCGGACACCGGAGGTCCCGCCTTCGAGGTGATCTACCTCCTGGAGGCCGACGACACCGCCGTGGCACGGCTGCGGGAGCGGCTCGACGGACTCGGCGAGTCCCTCGTGGTGGTCGGCGGCGACGGACTGTGGAACGTCCATGTGCACGTCGACGACGCGGGCGCCGCCGTGGAGGCGGGCGTCGAGGCCGGCCGGCCGTACCGGATACGGATCACCCACTTCGGCGTCGGCGACGTCCACACCACCGGTGCCGAACGGCCGCCCCGCGAGCGCGCCCAGCGGGCCGTCGTGGCCGTCGTGCCCGGCGAGGGCCTGGCCGGGCTCTACGCCGAGGCCGGCGCTACCACGGTGCTCGCCCGGCCCGGGGAGCCGCCCGCGAGCGGCGAGCTCGTCCAGGCCGTACGACGCGCCCACGCGCGCGAGGTCGTACTGCTGCCCAACGACGCCGACCTGCGCCACACCGCCGCCGCGGCGGCCGAGCAGGCCCGCGCGGAGGGCATCAGGGTCGCGCTGATCCCGACCCGCTCCGCGGTCCAGGGCATCGCGGCGCTCGCCGTGCACGAGCCGGAGCGGCGGTTCGACGAGGACGTCGTCCAGATGACCTCGGCGGCCGGCGCGACCCGTCACGCCGAGGTCGTCGTCGCGGAACGCCAGTCCTGGACCATGGCCGGCATCTGCCAGGCCGGTGACGTCCTCGGTCTCATCGACGGGGACGTGGCCGTGATCGGCTCGGACGTCACCGCCACCGCCGAGAGCGTCCTCGACCGCATGCTCTCGGCCGGCGGCGAACTGGTCACCCTCGTCCTCGGCGACGAGGCCCCCGAGACCGTCGCCGACCACCTGGAGACGCGGGTGCGGGAGGCGTACCTCGCCGTGGACACGGTGGTGTACCGCGGAGGGCGGCAGGGGGCCGTACTGCTCATCGGGGTCGAGTAGACCGGGCGCCGGGGATCCGGGGGCGCCCGGGTCAGTCCTGCTGCTCCTCCATCTGCTCCTCCATGAGCGCGAGCATCTGGGCGGCCTC
This sequence comes from Streptomyces sp. 351MFTsu5.1, assembly GCF_000383655.1. Classification (NCBI taxonomy): domain Bacteria; kingdom Bacillati; phylum Actinomycetota; class Actinomycetes; order Kitasatosporales; family Streptomycetaceae; genus Streptomyces; species Streptomyces sp. 351MFTsu5.1. Next base: position 67,820 of record NZ_KB911788.1, read on the forward strand.
GGCGCGACGGGCCTGTGCCGTTTCGTCGTTGACGTCGCGACGATCCCGTTCCGTCGTCTCGTCGCCGGAGATGGAGCCATCGGAGCTGTCGGAGCCATCTGAGCCATAAGCGGCCAGCACCGCACGCGCGCGTGCCGCCGCCTCCGCCGGGCGGCTCAGGTCGGCCGCCAGCCAGCCGGCCGCGAGCTCGGCGCCGGTCCGGGCGTCCAGGGCGTCCTCGCCGAGCGAGGCGAACAGCACGATGGACTCGGCCACCTGAGTCAGCGCTTCCTCCAGCACCGCCCGGATCGAGTCGTCCTCGGCGTCCTCGGACACCGAACGGGCCAGCAGGTCTCCGAACTGCCGGTGGGTGTGCCCGAGTTCGCCGATGAGCCGGGCCCGGACCTCCTCGTCGGTCCCCGCGTCGCCCAGCGCGGCCTCGCACTCCCGGACCGCCTGCGCCATCAACTCCCGCGCCGCGTCCGCCCCGTCCTCGGCCCGCAGCGCAAGCCACGCCCGGGCCCGCAGAGAGCGGATCAGACCGTGCACATTGCCGATCTCACGCCACAGGCCACCCGCGCGGGCGTACGCCCGATCCGCCTCGGCCGGCAGCCCCGCGGCCCCGAGGGACTCCGCGGCGAGGTGGGCGAGCGTCGCGTGGTCGTGCTGCTCCGGCCAGTGCCGGGCGGTCTCCGCCGCCTGAAGACGCCGTTCGGCCGCCTCCCGGTGCTCGCCCAGCTCGCTGAGACAGTCACCGAGCCACCACTGCGTCTGGACGACCACCCCGTCGCCGTGCGTCTCGGGGCGCAGGTCGGACAGCGCCGACTCCAGGACCTCAGCGGCCTCGGCCCACCGCCCCAGCCGCACCAGGTAGCCACCCAGCTGGTGCCGGGCCCAGGCACCGAGCGTCCGGCCCTCACCGGCCTCGTCGGCCCAGTGCGCCGCCTCCAGGGCGTGCTCGGCGGCCTCCTCGGCGAGTCCCCGGCCCCCGACGACCTCGGCGAGCTGGAGACGCAGCTGGGCCCGTCCGACCGGCTCCAGATGCGGCCCGCCGTGCTCCAGGGCCGCCCGCAGCGTCCGCTCGGTCCCGGCCAGGTCGCCCAGGTGGTGCAGGAGTCCGGCCAGACGGGCCTCGTACTCCACCGCGAACCACGGCAGCCCCGCCTCCACGAAGCCCGCCGCGGCCCGTGCGAACAGGTCCGCCGCCGACTCCACGTCCCCGGTCCGCGCGGCCAGCTCCGCCAGCATCGCCCGGGCCTCGGCGACCCGCGCGGCGAGCCGTACGTCGTCCTCGGTGCGCCCCTCCACGAGGGCAAGCACCTCCCGCACGGCCCGCTCCGCCTCGGAGAGGACGTCGCCCTCCGCGCCCTCCGTCTCCTCGGCGCCCTCCCCGGCCTCCTGCACCCGCCGCATCAGGATCCGGGCCCGGGACATCACCACCGACGCGGTCTGCCGTACGCCGGTGCCGTCCGCCGCGTAGAGCGCGAGGACATCGTCGTACGGCTCGGCGACCGCCGTGAGCGCCTCGTCGACCTCTCCGGCCAGGGCCCGGACGTACGCCGCACGCGCGTGTGCGGCCAGTGCCTCGCCGGGGTCGCCCGCCTGCGCGTACAGCTCGGCGGCCTGCTCGAAGAGTGCGGCGCCCTCGGGGCCGCGGTCCATGGCCTCGTGATCGACTGTCTCGGCACGGTCGCGCGGGTCCAGTTCGACGTCCTGCGCGGCCCGTGCGACCGCCGCCCACGCCTCCACGGCGTTCGGTTGGAGGGCGTCCGACAACCGTCGGGCCTCGGCGATCAGCGCGGGCAGATCGGGCTCCTGCGCGAGCACGGGGGCCGGGGGAGCCGGCGGGGGAGCGGCGACCGTCCGGGCCGCCCGCACCCCGAGCGGCAGCCGGTCCACCAGCGGCCGCTGCGCCATCCGCGTGCGTGCCCGCTCGCTGACATGGGCCGTGCCGTTGCGTTCGTCGAAGCGGGCGGCCAGCGCGAGGGCCTCCTCGCGCGCGTGGGCGGCGAGTTCGGCCGCGGTCCAGGACCGGCCCGAAGGCCCCGGCACCGGCCGGTCGGCCGGACCGAGCTCGACGAGACGGTCCATGAGCAGTGTCACCACGGCCATGAAGTCCAGCCTGCTGCGCGGATGACCGTCGTCCGTGAAGTACGCGGGACGCTCCGCGAGCAGCTCCAGGCCCCGCGCCTCGTTGCCGCTGAGCGCGCAGAACTCGACATGGTCCGCGTAGGCGCCGCGCATGCTCTCCATGGACCGCACGAGCCGGAAGCCCCGCAGATGGTTGGCGCGCGCCTCCTCCAGACGCCCCAGCCGCAGCAGCGGCGCCAGCGAGGAGGCGAGGGCCGCGTGCGGCTCGTGGGCGCACGTGAACTCGCCCTCCAGGACCGGCGCCCACAGGTCGAGCGCCTCCGCGTCCCGGCCCTGCCGCACCTGCCACCAGCCCTGCTCGTGCAGCTCGCAGGCGTGGCAGTCGGCCATGGCGTCCCGGTCCGCGGCCAGCCACGCGGCGTACGCGCGCTCGGCCCGCGCCCGGTCCCCGACATGCGCGGCCACGCTGTACTCGGCGCTGCGCACGGCCCGTTCGGAATGTCCCGCCAGCCGGTAGCGGTGCTCCATCTCGCCGAGCCACTTCTCCATCGCGGCCAGCGGGATGTGCGGCTGGTCGAGCATCCCGGCCGTCATCCACTTGAAGACCCAGTGCAGCGTGTGCGTCTCGTACTCGTCGAAGTCCTCGGGGCGCTCGTCCCACATGCGCAGCAGCCGCGCGAAGGGGACGAACATCTTGGCCTTCTCGGAGCTGTAGTTGTAGACCTTCAGCTGGTGTCCGAGCGCCTCGATCACCGCGAGCGGGATGTTCAGCTTCTCCGCCTCGGCGAGCAGCTGCTCCGCGCGCGCGTTGCGGGCGGGACCCTCCGGTTCCTCGGAGTTCTCCGCCATCGCGCGGCGCAGTGCATCGAACGCCGTCTCCCCGTCCAAACCGCTCATCAGCGGCCCTCCTCGCCGTTCGTGGCCCACTCCAGGAGGCCGATGAAGGCCCGGTTCAGCAACGCCGAGTCCGCGGGCCTGAGCGGGCGCTGGGCCATCAGCAGCGCCTGCCCGTACAGGGACTCGGTGGCGGTGCCGATCAGTTCCGGATCGCCGAGCGCACCGATCCGCCGTACCAGAGGGCTCAGATGGTTCAGCACGAGACGCGCGCGGGGGGCGCTCCCGCGCAGTGAGCCGAGGATGCCCGCCCACAGGTCGTCGGCCTGCTCCTCGGCGTCCGCCCGCGCCTGCTCGTGCCGGGCGTCCCGGTCGTCCAGGTGCAGCGCGGGCACGGACAGCGGCCGGAAGGCGCGCAGGACCACGTCACAGCCCAGCGGATCGAGCTTGGCCCGCGCGGCCGCCAGGAACCCGGACAGTGCCAGCTCCTCCGCCGGATCGACCAGGTCCATGTGGGCCGTGACGGTGTCCGCGTCCAGCTCGGTGACGACCGTCCCGGGCCGCACCGAGGGCAACGCCTCGACCAGGTCGCTGTCGTACGTGTAACCGCCGTTGACGACCCCGATGCCCTGGGCGGAGGCGATCGGCGCGACCTGCCGGTACTCCTCGACGGTCCGTGTGAAGTGCACCACCGGGTGCCGCTGGGCGAACTCCTCCAGGGACAGCCGCCCGTCGGTCGTCTCGAACGGCAGCCAGGGCAGCATGGTGCGCAGCATCTCCCGGTCGTGCCGCGCGAGCGACTTCACGCCCAGGTGGTGCACGGACAGGAAGGCCGCGAGCCGTTCCGGGTCCCCGGCGGCCAGCCCCGTCAGCCAGGACCGGATCCGCTCCCCGAGCGCCTCCCGTACGGCGGCCAGCGTCTCGTCCTCGTACAGCGACTCGCGCGAGGCCGTGGGCCGCAGGCTGTCGGTGTCCAGGACGCAGCGCACGAAGAACGCCCAGTCGGGCAGCAGCTGTTCGGCCCGCTCGGTCAGCAGCATGCCCTTGAGGTGCACGCGATGGGTCGCCCGCTGGGCGGGGCTGACGGCGGACGGCAGGACGTACGCGACGCCCCTGACCCCCGCCAGCGGCACGTTCAGCTCGATCGAGTCCAGCGGGGTGAAGCCGAACAGGTCGTGGCAGTGCCGGGCCAGGGCCACCCTGCGGTTGGCCGGGGAGGGGTAGGGACGGTCCCAGGGGGCGGGCAGATCGGTGACCGCCTCCTGGCCGACCCGGACGTCGTACGGCAGCAGGGAGCCGAAGTCCCGCGCCAGCTGGAGCACGCGGTCGGGAGCGAGCCACTCACCGGTGCCCGCGCGCGCGACCAGGTACACGGTCGTCCCCGGCTCCGGACGGGCCTCGGCGGGCAGCGTCCGCACCCGGTACGAACCGTCGTCGCTCGCCGTCCACTCCACGGGCGGGGCGTCCGGCGTCCGGGCGCTGCGGCTGACCACCCGGATCCGCTCGGCGACCACGAAACAGGCCAGCAACCCGATGCCGAACTGCCCGAGGAAGTCGGAGCGCGCCTCCTGGAGCCCCTCGGCCCGCTTGGAACTGCGCCCGATGGTGGCCAGCAGGTTGTGCACGTCCGCCTCGGTGAGCCCGACCCCGGAGTCCTCGACCCGCAGGGCGCCCTCCTCGGCGTACAGCCGCACTCTGGCCGGGGCGTCCGGCTCCTCGGCCCGCCGGGCCGTGATGGCGTCCACCGCGTTCTGGAGCAGCTCGCGCAGGTAGACCTTGGGGCTGGAGTACAGGTGATGGGAGAGGAGGTCCACCAGACCGCGCAGGTCGACCTGGAACGTATGAGGTTGCTGAGGTACCTGGGGTGTCTGTGATGACTGTGAGGTCTGGGAATCCATCGTCGCAGCGCCGGTGGGGGGAACGTTCGCGCGGCGCGGGGTCGGGCGGTCCCGGGTGGGGCGGTGACCGCGGGGGATGGCCGGAGCGCGTCATCCTAAATCCCCAACCAGCCGTCTGACCAGGGGTTTCCCAGGACGTATACGGGAATGTCAGTGGCGTGGTGTGCAATGGATCTCGTGCCCGCACTGGAAGAACCGTTGAAGAAGGTGCTCGGCCCCGCCACCGCGAAGGTGATGGCCGAGCATCTCGGCCTGCACTCCGTGGGCGACCTCCTGCACCACTACCCGCGCCGGTACGAGGAGCGGGGGCAGCTGACCCACCTCGCCGACCTCCCCCTCGACGAGCACGTCACCGTGGTCGCCCAGGTCGCCGACGCCCGGCTGCACAGCTTCGCCTCCGCCAAGGCACCGCGCGGCAAGGGCCAGCGTCTCGAGGTCACCATCACGGACGGCAGCGGCCGCCTCCAACTGGTCTTCTTCGGCAGCGGTGTCCACAAGCCCCACAAGGAACTCCTGCCGGGCACCCGCGCGATGTTCGCCGGCAAGGTCTCCCTCTTCAACCGCCGCCTCCAACTGGCGCATCCCGCCTACGAGTTGCTGCGCGGCGCCGACGACGAGGCGGCGGAGTCGGTGGAGACCTGGGCGGGCGCCCTGATCCCCATCTACCCCGCCACCGCCAAGCTGGAGTCCTGGAAGATCGGCAAGGCGATCCAGACGGTCCTGCCGAGTGCGCAGGAGGCGCTCGACCCCCTCCCGGCGTCCCTGCGCGAGGGCCGGGGCCTGGTCACCCTGCCCGAAGCCCTCCTCAAGATCCACCGCCCGCACACCAAGGCCGACATCGCCGACGCCCAGGCCCGCCTCAAGTGGGACGAGGCCTTCGTCCTCCAGGTGGCCCTGGCCCGCCGCCGCCACGCGGACGCCCAACTCCCCGCGGTCCCGCGGAAACCGGCCCCCGACGGCCTCCTCGCCGCCTTCGACGACCGCCTCCCCTTCACCCTCACCGAAGGCCAGCAGAAGGTCTCCAAGGAGATCTTCGACGACCTGGCAACTGACCATCCGATGCACCGCCTGCTCCAGGGCGAGGTCGGATCCGGAAAGACAATGGTGGCCCTCCGCGCCATGCTCGCCGTCGTCGACGCGGGTGGGCAGGCCGCCATGCTCGCGCCCACCGAGGTGCTCGCCCAGCAGCATCACCGTTCGATCGTCGAGATGATGGGGGAACTGGCCGAGGGCGGCATGCTGGGCGGGGCCGAGCATGCCACCAAGGTCGTGCTGCTCACCGGTTCGATGGGGACGGCCGCGCGCCGGCAGGCGATGCTGGACCTGGTCACCGGCGAGGCGGGCATCGTGATCGGCACGCACGCGCTGATCGAGGACAAGGTGCAGTTCGAGGACCTGGGCCTGGTCGTGGTCGACGAGCAGCACCGCTTCGGGGTCGAACAGCGGGACGCCCTGCGCGGCAAGGGCAAGCAACCGCCCCATCTCCTCGTCATGACGGCCACCCCCATTCCGCGCACCGTCGCGATGACGGTCTTCGGCGACCTGGAGACCTCCGTCCTGGACCAGCTCCCGGCCGGCCGTTCCCCGATCGCCAGCCATGTCGTCCCCGCCGCCGACAAGCCCCATTTCCTCAGCCGCGCCTGGGAGCGGGTCCGCGAGGAGGTGGAGAACGGCCACCAGGCCTACGTCGTCTGCCCCCGCATCGGCGACGAGGAGGACGACCCGAAGAAGTCCGGCCGGAAGAAGTCCCCCGAGGACGAGGCGGAGAAGCGCCCGCCGCTCGCGGTCCTGGAGGTGGCGGACCAGCTGACCAAGGGCCCGCTCAGCGGGCTCAGGGTCGAGGTCCTGCACGGCCGGATGCACCCCGACGACAAGGACGCGGTCATGCGCCGCTTCGCCGCCGGGGAGACCCACGTCCTGGTCGCCACCACGGTCATCGAGGTCGGCGTCAACGTCCCGAACGCCACCGCCATGGTCATCATGGACGCCGACCGCTTCGGCGTCTCCCAGCTCCACCAGCTGCGCGGCCGGGTCGGCCGCGGCTCCGCGGCGGGCCTGTGCCTGCTGGTCACGGAGATGCCGGAGGCGAGCCCCGCCCGCCAGCGCCTGAACGCGGTCGCGTCCACCCTGGACGGCTTCGAACTCTCCCGCATCGACCTGGAACAGCGCAGGGAGGGCGACGTCCTGGGCCAGGCCCAGTCCGGCGCCCGGACCTCCCTGCGCGTCCTCGCCGTGATCGAGGACGAGGAGATCATCGCGGAGGCGAGGGAGGAGGCGACGGCGGTCGTGGAGGCCGACCCGGAGCTGAAGGGCCTGCCCGGCCTGCGCACGGCCCTGGACGCGCTGTTGGACGAGGAGAGGGAGCAGTACCTGGAGAAGGGCTGAGAAACTGACCCCGTAACCACTCCCCGAACAAGGACCGAAGATGACCCGCGTGATCGCCGGCCGGGCCGGCGGACGCCGACTCGCAGTCCCGCCGGGCAACGGCACCCGCCCCACCTCCGACCGCGCCAGAGAAGGGCTCCTCTCCACCTGGCAGTCCCTCCTGGGCGGCCCCCTGGACGGCGAGCGGGTCCTCGACCTGTACGCGGGCTCGGGCGCGGTGGGTCTGGAGGCCCTCTCCCGCGGCGCGAGCCACACCCTCCTGGTCGAGGCCGACGCGCGCGCCGCCCGCACGATCCGGGAGAACGTCAAAAGCCTCGGTCTGCCCGGTGCCGAGGTGCGCGCGGGCAAAGCGGAACAGATCATCCAGCAACCGGCGCCGGCGCAGCCGTACGACATCGTCTTCCTCGATCCGCCCTACCGCGTCACGGATCACGATCTTCGGGAGATTCTCCTCACACTCCGGGCGGAACACTGGCTAGCGCCTCAGGCCCTGGTCACCGTGGAGCGCAGTACCAGAGGAGGCGAATTCGCCTGGCCGCCCGGTTTCGAGGCGGTCAAGGCCCGTCGCTACGGCGAGGGAACGTTTTGGTACGGTCGCGCCGCCATGGGCGACAACGCCTCTACGTGCGAAGACGCACGATGACCGGACCGGAGAGCGAGGGATCTCAAGTGCGCCGCGCCGTCTGTCCCGGGTCGTTCGACCCGATCACCAACGGACATCTCGACATCATCTCCCGCGCCTCCAGGCTGTACGACGAGGTCTATGTCGCGGTGATGATCAACAAGTCCAAGAAGGGCCTCTTCGAGATCGACGAGCGGATCGACCTGATCCGCGAGGTCACCGCCGAGTACGGCAACGTGATCGTCGAGGCGTTCCACGGCCTCCTCGTCGACTACTGCAAGGAGCGCGACATCCCGGCCATCGTCAAGGGCCTGCGCGCGGTCAGCGACTTCGACTACGAACTCCAGATGGCCCAGATGAACAACGGCCTCAGCGGTGTCGAGACCCTCTTCGTGCCGACCAACCCCACCTACAGCTTCCTGTCCTCCTCGCTCGTCAAGGAGGTCGCGACCTGGGGCGGAGACGTCTCCCACCTGGTACCCCCGAGGGTCCTGGAAGCGCTGAACGAGCGCCTCCGCAAAGGCTGATGGGGCTACAGTCGTCCCGTCCGTCTCCAACACAGCTGTAGAGAGTGGCGAGCCCAGGTGGACGTGCAGAAGAAGCTCGACGAGATCGTGACCACGGTCTCCGGCGCCCGGTCGATGCCCATGTCGGCCTCGGTGATGGTCAACCGCGCCGAACTGCTCGCGCTGCTGGAGGAGCTGCGCCAGGCCCTGCCGGGTTCCCTCGCGCAGGCCCAGGAGCTGATCGGCGACCGCGAGCAGCTGGTCGAGCAGGCCCGCCAGGAGGCCGAGCGGATCATCGGGCAGGCACATCAGGAGCGCGGCTCGCTGATCTCCGACACCGAGGTGGCCCGCCGCTCGCAGGCCGAGGCCGACCGGATCCTGGACGAGGCCCGCCGGGAGGCCGAGGAGGTCCGCGCCGAGGCCGACGACTACGTCGACTCCAAGCTCGCCAACTTCGAGGTCGTCCTCACCAAGACCCTCGGCTCGGTGGGCCGCGGCCGCGAGAAGCTCCTCGGCACGGGTCCCGGCCTCGACGAGAACGGCTACGAGGACGAGGACGCCCCCGAGCGCAGCCACGACCCCGAGACCCTGCGCAAGGACGCCGACACCTACGTCGACGCCAAGCTCGGGGCCTTCGAGGCGGTCCTGGCCAAGACCCTGGAGGCGGTCGGCCGGGGCCGGCAGAAACTGCACGGCCGTATCGCCACGGACGACCTCGGCGCCCTCGCCGACGACCTGTCCACGGTCCAGCACTCCAGCGACGCCGACTACCTGGCCGACCTCGCCGCCCTCGCCGAGCGGGACAGCCAGGCGGCGGCCCAGGCGGCAGGCGCCGCCGCCGAGCAGCAGGAGTACGCCCAGCAGGCGGCGTACGGCTACCAGCAGCAGACCGACGCCTACGCGGGCTACCAGCAGCAGCCCGACCCGTACGCCCAGCAGGACCCGTACGGCTACCAGCAGGCCGACCCGTACGCCGCCGGCTACCAGGGGTACGACCAGCAGCAGGCCTACGACCCGAACCAGGTCCAGCAGGCCCACCAGGCTCAGCAGGCCCACCAGTCCTACGCCCTGGACGAGACCAGCCTCTTCGACACCGGCATGATCACGCCGGAGCAGCTGAGGGCCTACGAGCAGGGTCGCGGCCAGTGACGGACCGGTAGGAGAGCACCGGATTGGGCCGTGAGCGAAAGGTCCAGTATCCTGGCTCTTCGGTCGCGTGTACGTCCGCGATCAACGCTGCCCGGGAACACCGAAGGGCGGCGTCCCTCTGAGCTCGAAGATCGAAAGCAGGAATGGCTCCCAACGCGCGCCTCGACCACCGCAACCCTCTCGTGTTCGACACACACGAGCTGGGGCGGCGTCCTGGCGCGCTCCAGCGCCTGACCCGTGAGATCGACGCCCCCAAGGATCTCGGGATCCAGGGAGTGATCGGAGTGCCGGAAGGCGCCCCGGTCGAGCTCGAACTCCGCCTGGAGTCGGTCATGGAAGGGGTGCTTGTCACAGGCACCGCCCGTGCACAGGCCAAGGGGGAGTGCGTAAGGTGTCTGGAGCCGCTGGAGCTTGCGCTCGAAGCGGACTTCCAGGAGATGTTCTCGTACCCTGACGCCGACGACCGTGGCCGCGTAAAGGCGGAACCGGCCGACGACGCCGAGGAAGACGAGGACAGGCTCTTCATCGAGGACGGCCTGTTCGACCTCGAACCCGTGCTGCGTGATGCGGTGGTGCTCGCACTGCCGATGCAGCCGGTGTGCCAGGACGACTGTCTGGGTCTGTGCTCCGAGTGCGGAGCACGGCTCACGGACGACCCGGACCACCACCATGACGCCGTCGACATCCGTTGGGCGGCATTGCAGGGACTCGCCGGTTCACTCGAAGACGGCGAGAAGGACGAGATGAGCGGCGCTGACGCGGAAGCGGGCGTCGACGAGAAGCAGGAGAAGTAGCCGTGGCTGTTCCGAAGCGGAAGATGTCGCGCAGCAACACGCGCCACCGCCGGTCGCAGTGGAAGGCTGCGGTCCCCACCCTGGTTGCGTGCGAGCGCTGCCACGAGCCCAAGCTGCAGCACATCGCGTGCCCCGCTTGTGGCACCTACAACAAGCGCCAGGTCCTCGAGGTCTGAGCGGCTGGTGAGAGGCACTGTGTCCACTCCGAAGAAGAACTCGGGCGACAACCAGGCCTCGTCCCACACGCTGTTGGAAGGGCGGCTCGGGTACAAGCTCGAGTCCGCCCTTCTGGTGCGTGCGCTGACCCACAGGTCCTACGCGTACGAGAACGGCGGTCTGCCGACCAACGAGCGTCTGGAGTTCCTCGGGGACTCCGTGCTGGGGCTCGTGGTCACGGACACGCTGTACACCACCCACCCCGACCTGCCCGAAGGCCAGCTGGCCAAGTTGCGGGCCGCGGTGGTCAACTCGCGTGCGCTGGCCGAGGTCGGCCGTGGGCTCGACCTGGGTTCCTTCATCCGGCTCGGCCGTGGTGAAGAAGGCACGGGCGGCCGGGACAAGGCGTCCATCCTCGCCGACACCCTGGAAGCGGTGATCGGCGCTGTCTATCTCGACCAGGGTCTCGATGCGGCGAGCGAGCTCGTCCACCGGCTTTTCGACCCGTTGATCGAGAAGTCCTCCAACCTCGGTGCCGGCCTGGACTGGAAGACCAGTCTCCAGGAGCTCACCGCGACCGAAGGACTCGGTGTGCCCGAGTACCTGGTCACGGAGACCGGCCCCGACCACGAGAAGACCTTCACTGCTGCCGCCCGCGTCGGAGGCGTCTCGTACGGCACCGGCACCGGCCGCAGCAAGAAGGAGGCGGAGCAGCAGGCCGCGGAGTCCGCCTGGAGGTCCATCCGGGCCGCCGCGGACGAGCGCGCCAAGGCGGCGGCAGCGAAGGCTGTCGAAGTCATCGAAGCGGCAGAAGCCTCCGAGGACGACGAGGGTCCGTCGTCCGTCTCCGCCTGACGCCTGGAAACAGCGCGTCCGGAAGTACAGCGCAGTCGAGCGCCTGTCCCGGTACACCGGGGCGGGCGCTCGGCTCATACACCGGTCCGTGACGGGGGAGCCCCATGCCCGAGTTGCCCGAGGTCGAGGTCGTACGGCGCGGTCTCGAGCGGTGGGTCGCCCACCGCACGGTCGCCGAGGCCGAGGTGCTGCACCCGCGTGCGGTACGGCGTCACCTGGCCGGCGCGGACGACTTCGCGCACCGCCTCAAGGGGCACCGTGTGGGCACCCCGAGTCGTCGCGGCAAGTACCTGTGGCTGCCGCTGGAGGACACCGACCAGTCGGTCCTGGCGCACCTCGGCATGAGCGGTCAGCTGCTGGTGCAGCCGCATGCCGCGCCCGACGAGAAGCACCTCAGGATCCGCGTCAGGTTCGCCGACGAGGTCGACACCGAACTGCGCTTCGTGGACCAACGCACCTTCGGCGGGCTGTCGTTGCACGACAACACCCCCGACGGGCTGCCCGACGTCATCGCGCACATCGCCCGCGACCCCCTCGACCCGCTCTTCGACGACGAGGCCTTCCACCAGGCCCTGCGCCGCAAGCGCTCCACCATCAAACGCGCCCTGCTGGACCAGTCGTTGATCAGCGGGGTCGGCAACATCTATGCGGACGAGGCGCTTTGGCGCTCCCGCATCCACTACGAGCGCCCGACCGCCGGTTTCACGCGCCCGCGCACGGCCGAACTCCTCGGCCATGTGCGGGAGGTGATGACCGCGGCCCTGGACGTCGGCGGCACCAGCTTCGACAGCCTGTACGTCAACGTGAACGGGGAGTCCGGGTACTTCGACCGGTCCCTCGACGCGTACGGCCGTGAGGGGCTGCCCTGCAAGCGGTGCGGTACGCCGATGCGCCGACGGCCCTGGATGAACCGGTCCAGCTACTTCTGCCCGAGCTGTCAGCGGGCGCCGCGCGTCACGTCGTAGCGCTCCCGGGCGGCCAGGACGTCGTCCATGCGGCCCTCCACGAAGTGGATGAGGCCCAGGAGGCGCTCGGCGACCTCGTGGCCGAGCGGGGTCAGTTCGTAGTCGACCCGGGGCGGGTTGGTCGGCTGGGCCTCGCGGTGCACCAGGCCGTCGCGCTCCAGGGACTGGAGGGTCTGGGAGAGCATCTTCTCGCTCACGCCGTCGACCCGGCGGCGCAGCTCGTTGAAGCGCAGCGAGCCCTCGTACAGGGCGCCGAGCGTGAGCGCGCCCCAGCGGCCCGTCACATGCTCCAGGGTGCCGCGCGAGGGACAGGCCTTGGCGAACACGTCGTACGGGAGCTGCGGCTCCACGGGCTGCTGCGTGGTGTCCATGTCGCCAGCGTACAGCGCTAACCCACGGGTGGCACTAACCAATAGTTAGTGCCACCTGGGAGCGGGATTCCGTCAGTAGCCGAAGTCCTGGGTCCACCAGGGGCCGCCGGCCCCGAACTGGACGCCGACGCCGAGCGTCTTGAAGTCGCAGTTCAGGATGTTGGCCCGGTGGCCCGGGCTGTTCATCCAGGCTTCCATGACCCCCGCCGGGTCGGACTGGCCCCGGGCTATGTTCTCGCCGCCGAGGTTGGTGATCCCGGCCAGCGAGGCCCGGTCCCACGGCGAGGCGCCGCTCGGGTCGGTGTGGTCGAAGAAGCCCTGGGCGGCCATGGCCTTGCTGAAGTCCTCGGCCAGGCCGGCCAGCGCGCTGTTGGCGGAGACCGGGCTGCACCCGACCTTGGCCCGCTCGACGTTCACGAGCTGGAGGACCTCGGCGGCGGCAGCGGCCTCCGTGGAGACCTCCACCGGCGCGGTGGTCTCCTTCTTGGCCGGCTCCCGCTCCTTCTGGCTGGGAGTCTCCTTCGGCTTCTTGCTGGGCGTGGCCTGCGGCTTCTCCGTCGGCTTCTCGGTCGGCGCGGCCGTCGAGGTGGACGGGGCGGGCGCGGGGGAGGGGGAGCGCCGGGCGTCACGGCTCGTGGAGCTGCCGTCCTCGCGGCCCTCGGCGGCGCCGCCGGAGGTGCCGCCCTGCTCGGCGGGCGTGTTCGTCGGCGAGCCGGCCGCCTGCACATCGCCGCCGGTCTTGGTGCTGCCGCCGATCTTGTAGTTGTCCAGGCCGGGCACGACCCCGGTGGCGACGGCGACGGTGCCGATCGCGACGGCCGCGGAGACCCCGAGCAGACCGGTCTTGACCGGCGTCACGAGGCTCTTCTTGCGCCGGCGGCGCGAGCGGCCGGGCCGGGAGCCGTCGGCGGGCGTGTAGTCCTCGCCCCGGTACAGCGCGTACTCCTCCTCGGACGCGAACAGGTAGGCGTCACTGCGCGCGTAGGGGTCGGGCTCGTTGTGGCTCGAGTAAGCGGTCGTGCTCGCCGAGGCGAAGTTGTACGAGTCCTGCGGGTCGAAGCCGCTCCGGTGGGAGCTGTACGTCTCTGTGACCCCCGTGGCGCGGCCCGTGGCGGCGCGGCCGGCGGCGGAGCGTCGGTGGCGTCCCATGTCCTTGCCTTCCTCGTCTGTTCTTGAGGTCGACACGTCCCCCCGGTCAACCAAGTCACAAAACCCACACGATCGAGTGAGTTTCGTATGAGATTCATTGGCTGCGGACAGTACCGCATGGCGCCAGGGGAGGGTGTGTCCGGAGAGACATTGGCCGGTTAGGTTGCACCCATGAGCGAGGATGTACGACTGGTTGCCTGGGTGCGCGGACGCGTCCAAGGTGTGGGTTTCCGCTGGTTCACGCGGGCCAAGGCTCTCGAGATCGGCAGCCTGAGTGGTTTTGCTCTCAATTTGGACGACGGACGCGTCCAAGTGGTCGCGGAGGGGCCCCGCGCGGGCTGCCAAGGGCTCCTGGACTGGCTCCTGGGTGACGACACGCCCGGTCGCGTGGACGGCGTCACCGAGATCTGGGACACACCTCGCGGGGGTTACGACGGCTTCGCCATCCGATGAGCCGTTTCTGTGGAACGGCCCCGGTGGAGGCGCAGGGATGTGTCGTTGGCACCTGCCCGCAGCGGAAAGGTGCTGGTGGTTGCCAAGAAGCGCCCGCCGTGGCAGGCTCCGCACCTAAGATTGATCGCCACGCCCCGGGGGTCCCGAGCGTGCCGCCGCGCCGCCGTTCCAGGCCGCGCCGGACCGGGTTGCCCGCCAATACGGGGCGTGATCGTGTTGACCGTCAAACTTTTTGGTGAGACGCTGAAAGCACCCCGCGCACCTTAGCTGTTTGGCATGGTTGAACGGCAGCATGAACTCAAAAGTGTCAAGCACCGCGGGTGCGAATCCCTCACGACCCACACCGCTTCGGTCGGTCACTCAGTGTGGAGGACCATCCATCATGGCAAAGGCGCTTCTCGGTTACGTCGGCGGCTCCGACCCTCGACTCCTCGCCGAGATGCGACGGCTCCAGCAGCGCGTCCAGGACCTGGAATCCGAGCTCGTACGGATCCAGGCCGAGAACGACGCGCTCGCGGCTGCCGCTTCTCACGACAGGATCATGGAGAGCATCGACGCACACCAGGCGGAGCCTGCGCTCACCTGATCGCTGCATTGCTCCACGACAGCTCACGCAGTGGTCGAGCGGCTCGTACCAACCGCTAAGTTGTCAGAGTTTGCAAGGGACGCTTCGGCGTCCCTTCTTTCTTTCCCCCGCGCATCCTTTCACCCTCTTAACGTTTGGTGTGCCCTGCATGTTCAACGGTGAAACCGCGGGGGAGAGCGCGTTCATGGAGTGAGACACCCCCGGAAGGTAGAGTCCAGCGGCGTGCACCTCAAGGCCCTGACCCTCCGGGGGTTCAAGTCGTTCGCCTCGGCGACCACGCTCCGGTTCGAGCCGGGGATCACCTGTGTCGTGGGGCCCAACGGCTCGGGCAAGTCCAATGTCGTCGACGCCCTCAGCTGGGTCATGGGCGAACAGGGCGCCAAGTCGCTGCGCGGCGGCAAGATGGAGGACGTCATCTTCGCCGGCACCACCGGGCGCCCGCCGCTCGGCCGCGCCGAGGTGTCCCTGACCATCGACAACTCCGACGGGGCGCTGCCCATCGAGTACGCCGAGGTCACCATCACGCGGATCATGTTCCGCAACGGCGGCAGCGAGTACCAGATCAACGGCGACACCTGCCGTCTCCTCGACATCCAGGACCTCCTCTCCGACTCCGGCATCGGCCGCGAGATGCACGTCATCGTCGGCCAGGGCCAGCTCGACTCCGTCCTGCACGCCGACCCCACCGGCCGCCGCGCCTTCATCGAGGAGGCCGCCGGTGTCCTCAAGCACCGCAAGCGCAAGGAGAAGGCACTCCGCAAGCTGGACGCGATGCAGGCCAACCTCGCGCGCGTGCAGGACCTCACGGATGAGCTGCGCCGCCAGCTGAAGCCGCTGGGACGGCAGGCGGCGGTGGCCCGGCGGGCGGCCGTCATCCAGGCGGACCTCCGGGACGCCCGTCTGCGGCTGCTCGCCGACGATCTCGTACGGCTGCGGCAGGCGCTCAGGACCGAGGTCGCGGACGAGGCCGCGCTCAAGGAGCGCAAGGAGGCCGCCGAGCAGGAGCTGAAGAAGGCCCTCCAGCGCGAGGCACTCCTGGAGGACGAGGTCCGCCAGCTCACGCCCCGGCTCCAGCGGGCCCAGCAGACCTGGTACGAGCTCTCCCAGCTCGCCGAGCGGGTCCGCGGCACGATCTCGCTGGCCGACGCGCGCGTGAAGAGCGCGACCTCGGCGCCTCCCGAGGAGCGCCGGGGGCGGGACCCCGAGGACATGGAGCGCGAGGCCGCGCGGATCCGGGAACAGGAGGCCGAGCTGGAGGCGGCCCTGGAAGCGGCCGAGCACGCGCTGGAGGACACGGTCGCGCACCGCTCCGAACTGGAGCGCGAGCTCGTGCAGGAGGAGCGGCGGCTCAAGGACGTGGCCCGGGCCATCGCCGACCGCCGTGAGGGCCTCGCCCGTCTCAACGGCCAGGTCAACGCGGCCCGTTCGCGCGCCGCCTCCGCCCAGGCCGAGATCGACCGCCTGGCCGCGGCGAGGGACGAGGCCCAGGAGCGGGCGTTCGCCGCGCAGGAGGAGTACGAGGCGCTCAAGGCGGAGGTGGACGGCCTCGACGCGGGCGACGCGGAGCTGGCGGAACAGCATGACGAGGCCAAGCGCCGGCTCGCCGAGGCCGAGTCCGCCCTGACGGCCGCCCGCGAGGCGGCCACGGCGGCGGAACGCAGACGCGCGGCGACGCAGGCCCGCCATGAGGCGCTGGCGATGGGGCTGCGGAGGAAGGACGGCACGGGCGCACTGCTCGGAGCGAAGGACCGTCTCACCGGCCTGCTGGGTCCGGCCGCCGAACTTCTGACGGTGACGCCGGGCCACGAGGTGGCGTTGGCCGCCGCGTTCGGGGCAGCCGCAGACGCCCTCGCGGTGACCTCCCCGTCGGCGGCGGCAGAAGCGATCCGCCTGCTGCGGAAACAGGACGCGGGACGGGCGTCGCTTCTCTTGGCGGGCGCTCCGGAGAGCGCTTTCAGGGGCGCGGGGCTGCATCAATCTGCGGCTCCGCCGCGGGGCGCGACCAGCCACGACGGACCCGCGGACGCCACCCATCAGCACGCGGCGGATCTGGTCCGCGCCCCCTCCGATCTCCTGCCCGCCGTAAGGCGCCTCCTGCACGGCATCGTCGTCGTCGGCACCCTCGAAGACGCCGAAGACCTCGTCTACGCCAACCCCCACCTCACCGCCGTCACCGCCGAAGGCGACCTCCTCGGCGCCCACTTCGCCCACGGCGGCTCAGCCGGCGCCCCCAGCCTCCTCGAAGTACAGGCCTCCGTCGACGAAGCCGCGGCGGAACTCGAAGAGCTGGCGATCCGCTGCGAGGAGCTCACCGAGGCCCAGCACACGGCCGTGGAGAACCGAAGGGCATGCGCCGCCCGTGTGGAGGAGCTGGGGGAGCGGCGCCGGGCCGCGGACCGGGAGAAGTCGGCCGTGGCCCAGCAGCTCGGCCGGCTCGCCGGCCAGGCGAAGGGCGCCGCGGGTGAGGCCGAGCGGTCCACCGCAGCGGCCGCCCGTGCGCAGGAGTCCCTGGAGAGGGCCCTCGAAGAGGTCGAGGAACTCGCCGAGAGGCTCGCCGTCGCCGAGGAGATGCCGGTCGAGGAGGAGCCCGACACCTCGGTGCGGGACCGTCTCGCCGCCGACGGCGCCAACGCCCGCCAGACCGAGATGGAGGCCCGCCTCCAGGTCCGTACCCACGAGGAACGCGTCAAGGGACTCGCGGGGCGGGCCGACTCCCTGGACCGTGCCGCCCGCGCGGAGCGCGACGCACGCGCGCGTGCCGAACAGCGCAGGGCCCGGCTGCGGCACGAGGCCGCCGTCGCCGAAGCCGTCGCCTCCGGCGCCCGGCAGCTGCTCGCGCATGTCGAGGTGTCCCTCGCGCGCGCGGGCGAGGAGCGGACCGCCGCCGACGCCGCCAAGGCGCTCAGGGAGCAGGAGTTGACCGCCGCCCGCACCGCGGGCCGGGACCTGAAGGCCGAGCTCGACAAGCTCACCGACTCGGTGCACCGGGGCGAGGTGCTCGGTGCCGAGAAGCGGATGCGGATCGAGCAGCTGGAGACCAAGGCGCTGGAGGAGCTGGGCGTCGAGCCTGCGGGCCTTGTCGAGGAGTACGGCCCGCACCAGCTGGTGCCGCCCTCCCTGCCCGCCGAGGGCGAGGAGCTGCCGGAGGACCCCGAGCACCCGCGCAACCGGCCGAGGCAGTTCCACCGGGCCGAGCAGGAGAAGCGGCTCAAGGCGGCCGAGCGGGCCTACCAGCAGCTCGGCAAGGTCAATCCGCTCGCGCTGGAGGAGTTCGCGGCCCTGGAGGAGCGGCACCAGTTCCTCAGCGAGCAGCTGGAGGACCTGAGGAAGACCCGTGCCGACCTCCTTCAGGTGGTCAAGGAGGTCGACGAGCGCGTCGAGCAGGTCTTCACCGAGGCCTACCGGGACACCGCCCGGGAGTTCGAGGGCGTCTTCAGCCGGCTCTTCCCGGGCGGCGAGGGGCGGCTGATCCTGACCGATCCCGACAACATGCTCACCACCGGCGTGGACGTCGAGGCGCGGCCGCCGGGCAAGAAGGTCAAACGGCTCAGCCTGCTGTCCGGTGGCGAACGGTCCCTCACCGCCGTAGCGTTGCTGGTGTCGATCTTCAAGGCGCGGCCGAGCCCGTTCTACGTCATGGACGAGGTCGAGGCCGCGCTCGACGACACCAATCTCCAGCGCCTGATCCGGATCATGCAGGAGCTCCAGGAGGCCTCGCAGCTCATCGTGATCACGCACCAGAAGCGGACGATGGAGGTCGCCGACGCGCTGTACGGCGTCTCCATGCAGGGCGACGGGGTGTCGAAGGTGATCAGCCAGCGACTGCGCTAGCCCCCTCGGGTACCCCGTTTCCATTCGTTCATTCCTTGAACTCAACATCCTCACCAGTGCCTGTTTTCTCACACGTCTCCAGCTGTTGTTTTCGGAACTTGAAGACATAGGGTCGTCGTCGTTGTTCTTGCTGTCAGGCAGCGTTGCCGATGGCCTTAGGAGTTGAACGTGACCAGCACAGCGCAGGCGCAGAAGTCAGGAGCCGGAGCGGCTCATCCCGATCATCTCGGGCACGTCATCTTCATCGCGGCGGCGGCCGCGATGGGCGGTTTCCTCTTCGGCTACGACAGCTCCGTGATCAACGGCGCGGTCGAGGCCATCCGGGACCGCTACGACATCGGTTCCGCGGCCCTGGCGCAGGTCATCGCCATCGCCCTGATCGGCTGTGCGATCGGCGCGGCGACCGCCGGACGCATCGCGGACCGCATCGGCCGTATCCGCTGCATGCAGATCTCCGCCGCGCTGTTCACGGTCAGCGCCGTCGGCTCGGCACTGCCCTTCGCGCTGTACGACCTGGCGTTCTGGCGGATCGTCGGCGGTTTCGCCATCGGCATGGCCTCGGTCATCGGCCCCGCCTACATCGCCGAGGTCGCCCCGCCGGCCTACCGCGGCCGTCTCGGTTCCTTTCAGCAGGCCGCGATCGTCGTCGGCATCGCCATCTCGCAGCTGGTCAACTGGGGTCTGCTCAACGCCGCCGGTGGCGACCAGCGCGGCAAGCTGATGGGTCTCGAGGCCTGGCAGGTCATGCTCGGCGTCATGGTGATCCCGGCCGTCCTCTACGGTCTGCTCTCCTTCGCGATCCCGGAGTCCCCGCGGTTCCTGATCTCCGTCGGCAAGCACGAGCGTGCCCGGGAGATCCTCACCGAGGTCGAGGGCGACAACGTCGACCTGGACGCCCGGGTCTCCGAGATCGAGCACGCGATGAAGAGCGAGCACAAGTCGAGCTTCAAGGACCTGCTCGGCGGCTCCTTCTTCTTCAAGCCGATCGTCTGGGTCGGTATCGGCCTGTCGGTCTTCCAGCAGTTCGTCGGCATCAACGTCGCGTTCTACTACTCCTCGACGCTGTGGCAGTCGGTCGGTGTCGATCCGACGGACTCGTTCTTCTACTCCTTCACGACGTCGATCATCAACATCGTCGGCACCGTGATCGCCATGATCTTCGTGGACCGCGTCGGCCGCCGGCCGCTCGCCCTGATCGGCTCCGTCGGCATGGTGATCGGTCTGGCGCTCGAGGCCTGGGCGTTCTCCTTCGACCTCGTCGACGGCAAGCTGCCGGCCGCGCAGGGCTGGACCGCGCTGATCGCCGCCCATGTGTTCGTCCTCTTCTTCGCCCTGTCCTGGGGTGTCGTCGTCTGGGTCTTCCTCGGCGAGATGTTCCCGAACCGGATCCGCGCCGCGGCCCTGGGCGTCGCCGCGTCCGCGCAGTGGATCGCCAACTGGGCCATCACCGCGAGCTTCCCGTCGCTGGCCGACTGGAACCTCTCCGCGACCTACGTGATCTACACGGTCTTCGCCGCGCTCTCCATCCCGTTCGTCCTCAAGTACGTCAAGGAGACGAAGGGCAAGAAGCTGGAGGAGATGGGCTGACGGCCCACCACGAGCCCGGGGGGAGGGGCCACCACCCCGCTGCCCCTCTTCCCGAACCTCCCGCCGCCCCCGACCGGACAACCGTCCGGCCCGGGGGCGGCGGAGTCGTCGGTGCGGTCAGCAGAGGCATGCGCCCCGTGACACCGAGCCGCTCAACGGCCCAGCGCCGGGATCACCCGTTCCGCGAACAGCCGCAGGCTTCGCCAGCCCTCCGCCACCGGCATCCCGCCCGCCAGGGGATGCAGGACGAGGTTGTCCAGCTCCAGTTCCACGCACTGGTCCGGCGTGAGGATGCGGTACACGCCCTCCGCGCGCAGCTCGTCCACCGACGAGGCCGCCGACCGCACCGCCGAGCGGATGTCACCGGACTGCCAGGAGGCGTACGTGCGGGCCTCGTGCAGGAAGTGCTCGCCGTGCCGGTCCCACACCTCGTCCGGGTCCTCGGCGATGTGCAGCAGCGGTGTCTCGGCGGTCGGCATCATGGTCCAGCCCTCCGTGCCGTACTCGACGAGCCGCTCCTTGTAGTACGCCTCCAGCTCCGGCAGATGCGCGCTGGGGAAGAAGGGCAGACCCAGGCGGGCGGCTCGCCGGGCCGCGGCCTTCGAGGAACCGCCGACCAGCAGGAGCGGGTGCGGGTCGGTCAGAGGGCGTGGGGTGACCCGTACGGTACGACCGCGGTACTCGAACTCCTCGCCGGTCCAGGCCTTGAGCAGGGTCTCCAGAAGCTCGTCCTGGATCCGGCCCCGGCGCCGCCACTCCACGTCGAACAGTGCGTACTCCTCGGGGCGGTACCCGATCCCTGCCACCGTCACCAGGCGGCCGCCGCTCAGCAGGTCCAGTACGGCGATCTCCTCGGCCAGGCGCAGCGGGTCGTGGAGCGGGCCGATGATCGCGGAGACCGTGACCGCGATCCGCCGGGTCGCCCCGAACACCGCGCCGGCGAAGGCGAACGGCGAGGGCAGCCAGTTGTTGTCGACGCCGTGGTGCTCCTCGGTCTGCACGGTGGTGACGCCGTGCTCGTCGGCGTACGCGGCCATGTCCACCGCGGCCCGGTAGCGGGCGCTGAGGGAGGCGGGCGTGGCGCCGGGCTCGACGAGGTTGAACCGGACGACCGTGACGGGCATGGGGGCCTCCTTCACCGGGCGGTTGGTGCGGGGGACGGTAGCTGACGGCACGTCAGATGGCCATGGTCGCGGGTGCGCCGGTGGCCGTGGTCACGGTCGGGGCGGCCGTGATCGGAGGCCCGGGCGGCCGTGACCGGTCCGTGTCCCGGGCGTGGCCGCTGACCCTCCCCCGGGAGGCAGGGATGGATACTGGACGGGTTATGGAAACCGTCATCCTTGCTGTAGTCATCGCCGTGGTCGTGCTCGGTGTGCTCGGCGGGCTCGTCGTCGGCAGCCGGCGCAAGAAGTCGCTGCCCCCGCCGCCCCCCGCCGCGCCCGACATCACCGCCCCTCCGGCCGAGCCGCACGTCGGCGACGAGGCCGAGACGCCGCGCGACGAAGCGCGCCGGACCATTGAGGAGGTGGATCTCCCGGACGGCTCCGCGCCGCCCGTCACCGAAGAGCTCCCGGCGGCGGCCGGGATCGAGATCCCGGAACCCACCGCCGGACGTCTGGTCCGGCTGCGGGCCCGGCTCTCCCGCTCGCAGAACGCGCTCGGCAAGGGGCTGCTCACGCTCCTGTCGCGTGAGCACCTCGACGACGACACCTGGGAGGAGATCGAGGACATCCTCCTCACCGCCGACGTCGGCGTGGCCCCCACCCAGGAGCTGGTCGACGGCCTGCGCGAGCGGGTCAAGGTGCTCGGCACCCGCACCCCGGACGAACTGCGCGGACTGCTCCGTGAGGAGCTGCTCAAGCTGGTCGGCACCGAGGTCGACCGCACGGTGCGGACCGAGCCGGACGACCGCAAGCCGGGCATCGTGATGGTCGTCGGCGTGAACGGCACCGGCAAGACCACCACCACCGGCAAGCTCGCGCGTGTGCTCGTGGCCGACGGGCGGACCGTCGTCCTCGGCGCCGCCGACACCTTCCGAGCCGCCGCCGCCGACCAGCTCCAGACCTGGGGCGAGCGGGTGGGCGCCCACACCGTGCGCGGGCCCGAGGCCGGCGACCCCGCCTCCGTCGCCTTCGACGCGGTGAAGGAGGGCAAGGAGATGGGGGTCGACGTGGTCCTCATCGACACCGCGGGGCGCCTCCACACCAAGACCGGCCTCATGGACGAGCTCGGCAAGGTCAAGCGGGTCGTGGAGAAGCACGCGCCGCTCGACGAGGTGCTGCTGGTCCTCGACGCCACCACCGGGCAGAACGGCCTGGTACAGGCCCGTGTCTTCGCCGAGGTCGTCGACATCACCGGCATCGTCCTGACCAAGCTGGACGGCACCGCCAAGGGCGGCATCGTGGTCGCGGTCCAGCGCGAACTGGGCGTGCCGGTCAAGCTGATCGGGCTGGGCGAGGGCGCGGACGACCTGGCGCCGTTCGAGCCGGAGGCGTTCGTGGATGCGCTTATCGGCGAGTAAGAAGTCCCGGTACCCCCGTACGCGAAGAAGCGCCCGCCCCAAGGTGCAGTGGGGAGCGGGCGCTTCGCTGCGTACGGCTGTACGGCTGTACGTGCCGGCGTTCGGCTACGCCCGCGACCGGTGTGCCACGTACGCCAGGGTGCCCAGCAGCAGCCTCGCCGCCGGGGGTTTCGTCGCCGTGTCCAGCGACGGGGGGCGCAGCCACTGCACGGGGCCCAGACCGCCGCGGTCCGACGGGGGAGCGGTGATGTACGCGCCGGGGCCGAGGCCGTGCAGGTCCAGGGAGGTCGCGTCGTCCCAGCCCATGCGGTAGAGGAGTTCGGTGAGGTCGGCCGCGGCGCCGGGGGCGACGAAGAACTGGGCGCGGCCCTCGGGGGTGGCCGTGACCGGGCCCAGGGGCAGGCCCATGCGCTCCAGGCGGACCAGGGCGCGGCGCCCGGCCGGCTCGGCGACCTCGATGACGTCGAAGGCCCGCCCGACCGGCAGCATCACGGAGGCGCCGGGGAACTCCGACCACGCCTTGGACACGTCGTCGAGGGTGGCGCCGGCCGGGACCTGGGGCGCGAAGTCCAGTGGGTGGGCGCCCGGGAGACGGCAGTCCGGGCGTCCGCAGGAGCAGGCGCCCGCAGCGGCCCGCGCGCCCGGGACGACGTCCCAGCCCCAGAGTCCGGTGAACTCGGCGACGGCGGTGCACTCCGAGGAGCGGCCGCGCCTGCGCGTACCGGTACGAATCTCCCGAATACCGCCGATCGTGAAGCCCATGCCCCCTCCAACGGGTTCACCGCGCCGGTGGTTACGAGACGGACGCGGCCAGTCACTCTCCGTTTCCTCTTCCGGGCGATGGCGGCGCCCGGAAGTGCCCCGGGTGGTGTGCCGGGTGCTGCGCGCCCCTGCGTGCACCGCTCCGCCCACCCCCGCTCGGTCTATGTCAAGTGAATCGTGTGGAGGCGACCGTGAGTTCATTCGAAGGGGTGGCGAATGGTGGCGTTTCCAGGATCGCCATGGCTGGACGCGTGATCGTAGGATTACTTTGAGTGCACAAGTCCTGGGGGCACATGCACTTGTGGGTATGCCGGAGGCAAGTAGGTTCCCCGTTCGAAGGCTGACAACTGCCGGACGAACGGCTGTATTTACCGGCATTCTGATAAGGCTTGGCGCACTCGGCGACAAGTGGTCTCAGGGAATGGGGGCGTTCCAGTGGGCGGCAACAGCGGAAGCGGGACGGGCACCGGGAGCACCGCGCAGCCCGACAAGCGACCCAACGAGCTGCTCACCTCCTGGTTCGTGCGCAGCGGCTGGTCGAAGGGCGAGCTCGCCCGCCAGGTCAACCGCAGAGCGCGCCAGTTGGGCGCCAATCACATCTCCACCGACACCTCGCGGGTGCGCCGCTGGCTGGACGGCGAGAACCCCCGCGAACCCATCCCCAGGATCCTGTCCGAGCTGTTCTCCGAGCGGTTCGGATGCGTCGTCTCCGTCGAGGACCTCGGACTGCGCGCCGCCCGCCAGTCGCCGTCCACGACCGGGGTCGACCTGCCCTGGACGGGCCCGCAGACCGTGGCCCTGCTCAGCGAGTTCTCGCGCAGCGACCTCATGCTGGCGCGGCGCGGCTTCCTCGGAACCTCGCTGGCCCTGTCCGCGGGTCCGTCCCTCGTCGAGCCCATGCAGCGCTGGCTGGTCCCCGGCCCCGGTGCCACCCCGCACCGCGAGCCCGACCCGGCCGCCGCCCGCCGTGCCGGCCGGCTCTCCCGGCCCGAGCTCGACCTCCTCGAGTCCACCACCGTGATGTTCCGGCAGTGGGACGCCCAGTGCGGCGGGGGGCTGCGCCGCAAGGCCGTCGTCGGCCAGCTGCACGAGGTGACCGACCTGCTCCAGGAGCCCCAGCCCGAGACGACCACCCGCAAGCTGTTCAAGGTCGCCGCCGAACTGGCCGAGCTCGCGGGCTGGATGTCGTACGACGTCGGCCTCCAGCCCACCGCCCAGAAGTACTTCGTCCTCGCCCTGCACGCGGCCAAGGAGGCCGGCGACAAGCCGCTCGGCTCCTATGTCCTGTCCAGCATGAGCCGCCAGATGATCCACCTGGGGCGGCCCGAGGACGCCCTGGAGCTGATCCACCTCGCGCAGTACGGCAGCCGGGACTGCGCGAGCCCGCGCACCCAGTCCATGCTGTATGCGATGGAGGCCCGCGCCTACGCGAACATGGGCCAGCCGGGCAAGTGCAAGCGTGCGGTCCGGATGGCCGAGGACACCTTCGCCGACGCCGACGACTGGGACGAGCCGGATCCCGACTGGATCCGCTTCTTCTCCGAGGCCGAGCTGTACGGCGAGAACTCCCACTCCTACCGCGACCTCGCCTACGTCGCCGGTCGCAGCCCCACCTACGCCTCGCTCGCGGAACCCCTCATGCAGCGGGCCGTGGAACTCTTCTCCGACGACACCGAGCACCAGCGGTCGTACGCACTCAATCTCGTCGGCATGGCCACCGTGCACCTGCTGCGGCGCGAGCCCGAACAGAGCGCGGGGCTGGTGGAACAGGCCATGGGCATCGCCAAGAAAGTCCGCTCCGAGCGCGTCAACACTCGTATTCGAAAGACGGTCGACACCGCCGTACGCGATTTCGGTGATCTCGCCGAGGTCGTGGACCTGACCGAGAAGCTCGCCGTCGAACTGCCCGAGACCGCGGAAGCCGTCTGAGACCCCGCGGATCCCCGTAACCCCGGCCGCGGCCGGCCCTCCCGAACTGCCCGACTCGGCTCCCCCATGCCAGGTCATCGGAAGGCCGACCGCGGCCGGTTTCTTTCCTTCTACGAAGGTTGCGCCACGATAACGATCGACGCGGCCCGAATCTGCCAGTTCATCGACGCGTAACACACCAGGCACCTTCGTCATGGCGGCGAAACAACGAGGGGCTTCCACCGAAACCGCGCTGCGCCAATCTCATGGCGCATAACCGGTCCACCCCCTCAAAGACCGCTCAGGCTCTGCCCGCACGGGGCCGTACCAACGACGAGGAGACGCCGATGGCACCAGCCATCACGCTCGCCGCGGACAAGCTGTCCGTGGCCAACACAGGTTTCATGTTGATCTGTTCCGCCCTGGTGCTGATCATGACCCCGGGCCTGGCCTTCTTCTACGGAGGCATGGTCCGGGTCAAGAGCACCCTCAACATGCTGATGATGAGCTTCATCAGCATGGGTATCGTCACCATCCTGTGGGTGGTCTACGGCTTCTCCATGGCGTTCGGCACGGACCACGGCTCGCTCATCGGCTGGGAGAACGACTTCTTCGGCTGGACCGGCATCGACAAGGCCGACATCTGGTCGGGGTACACGATCCCCGTCTTCGCCTTCGCCGTCTTCCAGATGATGTTCGCGATCATCACGCCCGCCCTGATAAGCGGCGCCCTCGCCGACCGGGTGAAGTTCTCCGCCTGGTCGCTGTTCGTCCTGCTGTGGGCGACGGTCGTGTACTTCCCGGTCGCGCACTGGGTCTGGGGCACCGGCGGCTGGGCCTTCGAGCTCGGAGTGATCGACTTCGCCGGTGGTACCGCGGTCCACATCAACGCGGGTGCCGCGGCGCTCGGCGTGATCCTGGTCATCGGCAAGCGCGTCGGCTTCAAGCGTGACCCGATGCGCCCGCACAGCCTCCCGCTGGTCATGCTCGGTGCCGGTCTGCTCTGGTTCGGCTGGTTCGGCTTCAACGCCGGCTCCTGGCTGGGCAACGACGACGGCGTCGGCTCGCTGATGTTCGTCAACACCCAGATCGCCACCGCGGCCGCCATGCTCGCCTGGCTCGCCTACGAGAAGATCCGCCACGGCGCGTTCACCACGCTCGGTGCCGCCTCCGGTGCGGTCGCCGGTCTGGTCGCCATCACCCCCTCCGGCGGTGCGATCACCCCGATCGGCGCGATCGCCATCGGCGCCATCGCCGGTGTCGGCTGCGCCGCGGCCGTCGGCCTGAAGTACCGGTTCAACTACGACGACTCCCTGGACGTCGTCGGTGTCCACATGGTCGGCGGTGTCCTCGGCTCCCTGCTGATCGGCTTCTTCGCCAGCGGCAAGGGCCAGTCCGACGTCAAGGGCCTCTTCTACGGCGGCGGCATGGACCAGTTCTGGAAGCAGTGCGCCGGTGTCTTCGCGGTGCTCGCCTACTCGCTGATCGCCTCCGCGATCCTCGCCTTCCTCCTCGACAAGACCATCGGTATGCGGGTCAGTGAGGACGAAGAGGTCTCCGGTATCGACCAGGCCGAGCACGCCGAGACCGCATACGACTTCAGCGGTGCCGGCGGCGGTTCCGCCAAGGTCGCCGTCGCGGCCGCTGCCGAGTCCAAGAAGGTGGACGCATGAAGCTCATCACCGCCGTCGTCAAGCCGCACCGGCTCGACGAGATCAAGGAAGCCCTCCAGGCCTTCGGGGTCCACGGCCTGACGGTCACCGAGGCGAGCGGTTACGGTCGTCAGCGGGGCCACACCGAGGTCTACCGCGGTGCCGAGTACACCGTCGACCTGGTCCCGAAGATCCGCATCGAGGTCCTCGCCGAGGACGACGACGCCGAGCAGCTGATCGACGTCATCGTCAAGGCGGCCCGCACCGGCAAGATCGGTGACGGCAAGGTCTGGTCCCTGCCGGTCGAGACGGCCGTACGGGTCCGGACGGGCGAGCGCGGCCCGGACGCGCTCTGACCGAAGAACAGAACAGGAGCGGCTGGGTGACGAGCACGGACGTGCACAAGGACGTAGAGGACTCGGGACCCAGCGGCTACGCGGCGGCCCGGCTGCGCCTCCTCCAGGAGGGGGCGCGGTCCGGGCCGCCGCGCCGTTCCGCCCTCTCCGAGCTGACGGACGACTGGCTCGCGGGCCTGTTCTCCGCGGGCTCCGAGCAGCCGCGCGGGGTCTCCCTGATCGCCGTCGGCGGCTACGGCCGCGGCGAGCTGTCGCCGCGCAGCGACCTGGACCTGGTCCTGCTGCACGACGGCAGCGACCCGACCGCGGTCGCCGCCCTGGCCGACCGCATCTGGTACCCGGTGTGGGACCTGGGCCTCGCCCTCGACCACTCGGTGCGCACGCCCGGCGAGGCGCGCAAGACGGCCGGAGAGGATCTGAAAGTCCAACTCGGTCTCCTGGACGCCCGTCACCTCGCGGGCGACCTGGGCCTGACCGCCGGGCTGCGCACGGCCGTCCTCGCCGACTGGCGCAACCAGGCGCCCAAGCGCCTCCCCGAACTCCAGGAACTGTGCGCCGAGCGTGCCGAGCGCCAGGGCGAACTCCAGTACCTGCTGGAGCCCGACCTCAAGGAGGCCCGCGGCGGACTCCGGGACGCGACCGCCCTGCGCGCCGTCGCCGCCTCCTGGCTGGCCGACGCGCCCCGTGAGGGCCTCGACGACGCCCGGCGCCGGCTGCTCGACGTCCGGGACGCCCTGCACCTGGCCACCGGCCGCGCCACCGACCGGCTCGCGCTCCAGGAGCAGGACCAGGTCGCCGCCGAACTCGGCCTCCTGGACGCCGACACCCTGCTGCGCCAGGTCTACGAGGCCGCCCGGGTCATCTCCTACGCCAGTGACGTCACCTGGCGCGAGGTGGGGCGCGTGCTCAGGTCGCGCTCCGTGCGGCCGCGCCTGCGCGCCATGCTCGGCGGCGGCAAGCCGGTCCCCGAACGCTCCCCGCTCGCGGAAGGCGTGGTGGAGCAGGACGGCGAGGTCGTCCTCGCCCGGGCCGCCCGCCCCGACCGCGACCCCGTGCTCCCGCTGCGCGCCGCGGCCGCCGCCGCCCAGGCCGGACTCCCGCTCTCCCTGCACGCCGTGCGGCGCATGGCGGCCAACGTCCGCCCGCTGCCCACGCCCTGGCCCGCCGAGGCCCGCGAACAGCTCGTCACTCTGCTCGGCTCCGGCCCCTCGACCGTCGACGTCTGGGAGGCCCTGGAGGCGGAGGGCCTGATCACCCAGCTGCTGCCCGACTGGGAGCGGGTGCGCTGCCGCCCCCAGCGCAACGCCGTGCACATCTGGACCGTCGACCGGCACCTCATCGAGACGGCCGTACGCGCCTCCGAGTTCACCCGCCGCGTCCACCGCCCCGACCTGCTGCTGGTCGCCGCACTGCTGCACGACATCGGCAAGGGCTGGCCCGGCGACCACTCGGTGGCCGGCGAGATCATCGCCCGTGACGTGGCGGGCCGGATCGGCTTCGACCGGGACGACGTCGCCGTACTCGCCGCTCTGGTACGCCACCACCTGCTGCTCGTCGACACCGCCACCCGGCGGGACCTGGACGACCCGGCCACCGTGCGCTCGGTCGCCGAGGCGGTCGGGTCGCAGGGCACGCTGGAGCTGCTGCACGCGCTGACCGAGGCCGACGCGCTGGCCACCGGTCCGGCCGCCTGGTCGTCCTGGCGGGGCTCGCTCGTCGCCGACCTGGTCAAGCGGGTGGCCGCGGTGCTCGCCGGGGACGCCCCCGAGGAGCCCGAGGCCGCGGCGCCCACCGCCGAGCAGGAGCGGCTCGCCATCGAGGCGGTCGCGACCGGCGGACCGGTGCTGTCGCTGCGGGCCCAGACCGAACCGCCCGTGACCGCCGAGGACCAGCCGGCCGGGGACCCCGAGCCGCTCGGCGTGGAGCTCGTGATCGCCGTACCGGACCAGCCGGGTGTGCTGCCCGCGGTGGCCGGAGTGCTGGCGGTGCACCGGCTCACCGTGCGCACCGCGGAACTGTGCGCCCTGGAGCTGCCCGACGGCGTCGAGGGCTCGGTGCTGCTGCTGAACTGGCGGGTCGCCGCCCAGTACGGCTCGCTGCCCCAGGCGGCCCGGCTGCGCGCCGATCTCGTTCGGGCCCTGGACGGCTCCCTGGACATCGCCGGGCGGCTGGCCGAGCGGGACGCCGCCTACCCGAGGCGCCGGGGTGTCGTCGCGCCCCCCGCGCGCGTGGCGGTCGCCGCGGCGGCCTCCCGGCACGCCACCGTCATCGAGGTGCGCGCCCAGGACGCCCCCGGACTGCTGTTCCGCATCGGGCAGGCGCTGGAGGACGCCGGGGTGCGGATGCGCAGCGCGCATGTGTCGACCCTGGGCGCCAACGCGGTCGACGCGTTCTACGTGACCGACGGCAAGGGGGCCCCGCTGGCGAGCGCGGAGGCGGCTTCCGTGGCCCGGAAGCTGGAGGAGACCCTGCGGGGCTGACCGGGGGATCCCGGCGAGCCATGTCGCCGGGATACCCTGGAGGGCGATTCCCAGCTGCCACCGACCCCGAGGACCGCGAGCGCCGTGTTCGATACTCTTTCCGATCGCCTCTCAGCGACTTTCAAGAACCTGCGCGGCAAGGGACGGCTCTCCGAGGCGGACATCGACGCCACCGCGCGCGAGATCCGTATCGCGCTCCTCGAGGCGGACGTGGCCCTGCCCGTCGTCCGCACGTTCATCAAGAACGTCAAGGAGCGGGCCCTCGGCGCCGACGTCTCCCGTGCGCTGAACCCCGCCCAGCAGGTCCTGAAGATCGTCAACGAGGAACTCGTCACGATCCTCGGCGGCGAGACCCGGCGCCTCAGGTTCGCCAAGAACCCGCCCACCGTGATCATGCTGGCGGGTCTCCAGGGTGCCGGTAAGACCACCCTCGCGGGCAAGCTCGGCCACTGGCTGAAGGAGCAGGGCCACTCGCCGCTGCTCGTCGCCGCCGACCTCCAGCGCCCCAACGCCGTCAACCAGCTCAGCGTCGTCGCCGAGCGCGCCGGGGTCGCGGTCTACGCCCCGGAGCCGGGCAACGGCGTCGGCGACCCGGTCAAGGTCGCCAAGGACTCCGTCGAGCACGCCAAGGCGAAGGTCCACGACATCGTGATCGTGGACACCGCCGGCCGGCTCGGTATCGACGCCGAGCTGATGCAGCAGGCCGCGGACATCCGCGACGCCGTCAGCCCCGACGAGATCCTCTTCGTCGTCGACGCGATGATCGGCCAGGACGCGGTCAACACCGCCGAGGCCTTCCGCGACGGCGTCGGCTTCGACGGCGTGGTGCTCTCCAAGCTCGACGGTGACGCCCGCGGTGGCGCGGCCCTGTCGATCCGGCAGATCACCGGCAAGCCGATCATGTTCGCCTCCAACGGCGAGAAACTGGAGGACTTCGACGCCTTCCACCCCGACCGGATGGCCTCCCGCATCCTCGACATGGGTGACCTGCTCACCCTGATCGAGCAGGCGGAGAAGACGTTCAGTCAGGAAGAGGCCGAGAAGATGGCCTCCAAGCTGGCGTCCAAGAAGGGCCAGGACTTCACCCTGGACGACTTCCTGGCCCAGATGGAGCAGGTCCGCAAGATGGGCAGCATCTCCAAGCTGCTCGGCATGCTCCCGGGCATGGGCCAGATCAAGGACCAGATCAACAACCTGGACGAGCGGGACGTCGACCGTACGGCAGCGATCATCAAGTCGATGACCCCGGCCGAGCGCCAGGAGCCGACCATCATCAACGGCTCGCGCCGCGCCCGTATCGCCAAGGGCTCCGGTGTCGAGGTCAGCGCGGTCAAGAACCTGGTCGAGCGGTTCTTCGAGGCCCGCAAGATGATGTCCCGCATGGCCCAGGGCGGCGGGATGCCGGGCATGCCGGGGATCCCGGGCATGGGCGGCGGCCCCGGCCGCGCCAAGAAGCAGCCGAAGAAGGCCAAGGGCAAGCAGCGCTCCGGGAACCCGATGAAGCGCAAGCAGCAGGAGGCCGAGGAGGCCGCCCGCAAGGCCGCCCAGGGCGGCAGCGCCTTCGGGGTCCCCGGCCAGCAGGCTCCGCAGGACTTCGAGCTGCCGGACGAGTTCAAGAAGTTCATGGGCTGAGTCGTCGGCCGTATCGCCGGGGGCGCTCCTCTTCGGAGGGGCGCCCCCGCGCCGTGCACGGAGGGCGACGGTTACGGCGTGCGCGCGATCAGGTAGCGGAACACGTTCGGCATCCACACCGTGCCGTCCGGGCGCTGATGCGGATGGAGCGCCTCCGTCACCTCCTCGTCCACCTGAGCCTGGTCGGTCGCCGCGATCGCCGCGTCGAACAGCCCGGTCGACAGCAGCCCCTTGAGCGCGCTGTCGAGGTCGGCGTACCCGAAGGGACAGGCCACCCGGCCCGAGCCGTCGGGCCTGAGCCCGGCCCCCTCGGCGACCTCCTCCAGGTCGTCGCGCAGTGCCGGGCGCCAACGGGCCGTGCCCCGCAGCGGATCCGCCAGCTTGGTGGCCACCCGCAGCACGGACGACGTGGCACACCGCTCCGGCGGCCCCCACCCCACGAGCACCACGGCCGCCCCCTGCGCGGCGAGCGGCGTCGCCGAGGCGAGCAGGTCCCCGAGCCCCTCCGAGTCACCCGCGAGACAGCCGATCGGCTCGAAAGCGGTCACCACGGTGTACGGCGGCGCCCCGGCGTCGGTGACGTCCTCGGGTGTCCCCGTGGCGAGGCGGGGGCGATTTCGCGCGCGCGAAGCCCCCGTCTCCGGCTGTAACCGCTCCCGCGCGAGGGCCAGGCGCTCCGGGGAGCCGGCCTCGACACCGGCGACCGCGGCGCCTCTGGAGGCCGCCATCAGCAGGGCCAGTCCGCTGCCGCAGCCGAGGCCCAACAGCCGCGTCGCCGGGCCCACTTCCAGTCGCTCGTAGACGGCCTCGTACAGCGGAACCAGCATCCGCTCCTGGATCTCGGACCAGTCACGCGCGCGTGCGCCGAGGTCCGCGCGGGAGGTGTCTCCCGCCGAGGTCCGGTGCTGCCGCACGAGCGTAGGTGTCATGGATAAGCGCCCCATTCCGCCGTCGGTTGACTCTGTGCTCGGTTCCGTAGCCCCCGTGACGTGGTCTCGCACTTCCCCCGTATGCCAGGTAACTCCCCACTCGTCCGCTCGTCCAGAGGGTGAAGGGCCCCGTTTGCCCGGGGGGCGGTGCAGGCGAAAAGAATTCACATGGCGGCAACGTGGGCCCGTAACATCGCGCCATGGCAAAGGCACCTGTTCTCACACCCCGGGCGGACGACTTCCCGCGCTGGTACCAGGATCTCGTCACCAAGGCCGAACTGGCCGACAACGGTCCGGTGCGCGGCACCATGGTCATCCGACCGTACGGCTACGGGCTGTGGGAGCGGATGCAGGCCGAGATGGACGCCCGCATCAAGGCCACGGGCACCCAGAACGCGTACTTCCCGCTGCTGATCCCCCAGTCCTACCTCACCCGCGAGGCCGACCACGTCGAGGGCTTCGCGCCCGAACTCGCGGTCGTCACCCACGGCGGCGGCAAGGAGCTCGAAGAGCCCGCCGTCGTCCGCCCCACCTCCGAGATGATCATCAACGAGTACTTCTCGAAGTGGGTGCAGAGCTACCGCGACCTGCCCCTGCTGATCAACCAGTGGGCGAACGTGGTGCGTTGGGAGCTGCGGCCCCGGCTGTTCCTGCGGACGACCGAGTTCCTGTGGCAGGAGGGCCACACCGCGCACGCCACCCAGGAGGACGCGCGCGACTTCGCCTCGCACATCCACCGGCAGGTCTACGAGGACTTCATGACGAACGTCCTCGCCATGGACGTCGTCCCCGGCCGCAAGACCGTCAAGGAGCGGTTCGCCGGGGCCATCAACACCCTCACCCTCGAAGGGATGATGGGCGACGGCAAGGCCCTCCAGATGGCCACCAGCCACGAGTTGGGCCAGAACTTCGCCAAGGCCTTCAACACCACCTACCTGTCGAAGGACGGCGCCCAGGAACTCGTCTGGCAGACCTCCTGGGGCTCCACCACCCGCATGATCGGCGCCCTGGTGATGATGCACGGCGACGACAACGGCCTGCGCGTCCCGCCCCGGCTCGCGCAGACCCAGGTCGTCGTGCTCGCCATCAAGGGGGACGAGCCGGTTCTGGCCAAGGTCCGCGAACTCGGCGACCGGTTGAGGGCGGCGGGCCTGCGCGTCCACGTCGACGACCGCACCGACACCCCCTTCGGCCGCCGCGCGGTCGACTGGGAGCTCAAGGGCGTGCCGGTCCGCGTCGAGGTCGGACCCCGTGACCTGGAGAACGGCACCGCGATGGTGGCCCGGCGCATTCCGGGCGGCAAGGAGGCGATCGCCTTCGACGATCTCGTACGGCTCGTCCCGGCCGCCCTCGAGGAGGACCAGGCGCTGCTGCTGGCCCAGTCCCGGGAGCGCCGCATGTCCCGTACGGCCGACGTGTCGACGTTCGAGGAGGCCGTCGAGGCCGCTGTCGCCGGCGGCTGGGCGCGGATCCCGTGGGCCGTCCTCGGCGAAGAGGGCGAGGCCAGGCTGGCCGAGCACGCGGTGACCGTACGGTGTCTGGTCGCGGAGGACGGGTCGGTGCCGGGCGCCGACGACGCGCCCGGTAACGTCGCGGTCGTCGCACGCGCTTACTGAGGCAGCGCACTTCGGTGCGAGAGCGACCGAAACGCCTCTTGCACGTCCACGGATCACCACCGCACCGGCGCGTGGACACGATCTACGCGCCGGTGCGTACCTCACGCTACGTACCGGCTTGGTATGAGCTGCGAGGCTTCTCCGCAGATCAGCGCACCCGCCCTCGTCTCCACGCATCAGCGGCAACTGACGGGTACGTGCAAATTATTTGGGATGCCCCGGAATAGGAACACAGCAGCACTCTGGCTCGTTGTCATTACGTGAGCACGACACAGACACCACCTGTTCTCGCCGCAGAGCTGGCAGAGGCGTGGGCCGACATTCAGCGGTACCACCCCGAGCTGCCCGACCTTGCCGCGCCAGAGTCACTGATCGGGGAGTCGTCGTCCGCCTGCGGTCACGAGCTCTCCTTCGAGCGACTGCTTCACGAGGCAGTCCACGGCATCGCCGCCGCGCGAGGCATTCGCGACACCTCCCGCGCCGGCCGCTACCACAACCGCAGATTCCTCGCGATCGCCGAGGAGATGGGCCTGGACCACCCCGAGGAGCCGCATCCCAGCAGCGGCTTCTCGCTGGTCACGCTCACCCCCGAGGCGAAGCGCCGGTACCGCCCGACCATCGAGCGGCTCCAGCGCGCCCTCAAGGCCCACACCGCGGCGACCTCCGCCGACACCGCACGCTCCTTCCGCGGTCCGGCTGCCCGGCACGGTTCCTCCGGGGGCGGGGTCCGGGTCAAGGCGGTCTGCGACTGCGGCCGCAACGTCCGGGTCGTCCCCTCCGTGCTGGCCCAGGCGCCGATCGTCTGCGGGGGGTGCGGCAAGCCGTTCCGGATCCCCGAGATCGTGGGCGCGGCGGCAAGCTGAGATCGCGGCTGCTCGTGGCAGCCGCGGTCGGCCACGGGGCACCCGGAGTGCCGGGTGCCCCTCAGGCATGCTCGCGCGTGACCTCGGTCCGAAGCGAGTCGCGGGGTGTGGCACAATGGCTAGCTGTACTCGACAGCCGCACAGGAACCCTCTCGCCTCCGGCTGACGCGTCCATCGGGCACTCGGGTACCGCAACCCCACGCGGCAATCTCGCCGTGCCCAACCACGTCAAAACCAGGAGAACCCACTCCCGTGGCAGTCAAGATCAAGCTGAAGCGTCTGGGCAAGATCCGTTCGCCTCACTACCGCATCGTCGTCGCCGACTCCCGTACCCGTCGTGACGGTCGTGCGATCGAGGAGATCGGCCTGTACCACCCGGTGCAGAACCCCTCGCGCATCGAGGTCGACACCGAGCGTGCGCAGTACTGGCTGGGTGTCGGCGCGCAGCCGACCGAGCCGGTTCTCGCCATCCTCAAGCTGACCGGCGACTGGCAGAAGTTCAAGGGCCTGCCGGCTCCGGCTCCGCTGCTCGTCGCCGAGCCGAAGGCCGCTCGCCCGGTCTTCGACGCCCTCGGTGGCGACGACGAGGGCAAGGGTGAGGCCATCACCCAGAAGAAGAAGGCTGAGAAGAAGGACGAGGCTGCCGCCGAGTCCGAGTCGACCGAGGCCTGAGCATGCTCGAGGAGGCTCTCGAGCACCTCGTGAAGGGCATCGTCGACAACCCTGACGATGTGCAGGTCGCCTCGCGCAACCTGCGCCGCGGGCGCGTACTGGAGGTCCGGGTCCACCCCGACGACCTCGGCAAGGTGATCGGCCGCAACGGCCGCACCGCACGCGCCCTGCGCACCGTCGTGGGCGCCATCGGCGGCCGCGGTGTCCGCGTCGACCTCGTCGACGTGGACCACGTCCGCTGACGCAACGCAGCACCGGCTCGGGCCGGGGAGGGCCATCGGGCCGTCCCCGGCCCGTAGTCGTATGAGGGTCCGTAGTCGCAGGACAGGAGAGCAAGCACAGTGCAGCTGGTAGTCGCACGGATCGGCCGCGCCCACGGCATCAAGGGCGAGGTCACCGTCGAGGTACGTACAGACGAGCCGGAACTCAGGCTCGCCCCCGGTGCCGTACTCGCCACCGATCCCGCCGCCACGGGGCCCCTCACGATCGAGACCGGCCGCGTCCACAGCGGCCGGCTCCTCCTGCGCTTCGAGGGCGTGAAGGACCGCACCGCCGCCGAGGCCCTGCGCAACACCCTCCTGATCGCCGACGTCGACCCCGACGAGCTGCCGGAGGAGGAGGACGAGTACTACGACCACCAGCTCATGGACCTCGATGTGGTCACCGCGGACGGCGTCGAGGTCGGCCGTATCACCGAGATCTCGCACCTGCCGTCCCAGGACCTCTTCATCGTCGAGCGGCCCGACGGCAGCGAGGTGATGATCCCCTTCGTCGAGGAGATCGTCGCCGAGATCGACCTGGAGGAGCAGAAGGCGGTCATCACCCCGCCGCCCGGGCTGATCGACGACCAGGCAGAGATCGTCTCCTCGCGGGAAGAGTCGTAAGAGATGCGGCTCGACGTCGTCACGATCTTCCCCGAGTACCTCGAACCCCTGAACGTCTCCCTCGTCGGCAAGGCACGCGCGCGTGGGCAGCTCCAGGTCCATGTGCACGACCTGCGTGCCTGGACCTACGACCGTCACAACACCGTCGACGACACCCCGTACGGCGGCGGACCGGGCATGGTCATGAAGACCGGGCCCTGGGGGGACGCGCTGGACTCCGCGCTGGCGGACGGATACGAGACGGGCTCCCACGCGCCCGCCCTCATCGTCCCCACCCCGAGCGGCCGGCCCTTCACCCAGGAACTCGCCGTCGAGCTCTCCGCGCGCCCCTGGCTGATCTTCACGCCCGCGCGCTACGAGGGCATCGACCGCCGGGTGATCGACGAGTACGCGACCAGGATGCCGGTCTACGAGGTGTCCATCGGCGACTACGTCCTCGCCGGCGGCGAAGCGGCCGTACTGGTCGTCACAGAGGCCGTCGCGCGGCTGCTGCCCGGGGTCCTCGGCAACGCCGAGTCGCACCAGGACGACTCCTTCGCGCCCGGCGCGATGGCCAACCTCCTGGAGGGGCCGGTCTACACCAAGCCGCCCGAGTGGCGCGGCCGCGGCATCCCGGACGTGCTGCTCAGCGGGCACCACGGCAAGATCGCCCGCTGGCGGCGCGACGAGGCCCTGAGGCGTACGACGGCCCACCGGCCCGACCTCATCGAGCGCTGCGACCCCAAGGCCTTCGACAAGAAGGACCGCGAGATGCTCTCCATCCTGGGCTGGGCGCCCGACCCGGAGGGCGAGCCCTACGGGCGATTTTGGCGCAGGCCAGAAGGCATGGAACAATAGGTCGCTGTTGTGCGTCGTCCGGCGTGCGCCCCTGCCACAGGGGGACACGACGCCCGCCCCGACACGGACAGCATCCTCACGAAACACGACTACCGCCGATGACCTGTGGCATGGGCGAAGAAAGCAGACGAAATGTCTCACCTGCTCGACTCCGTCGACGCCGCGTCGCTGCGCAGCGACATCCCGGCCTTCCGCCCGGGTGACACCGTCAACGTCCACGTGCGCGTCATCGAGGGCAACCGCTCCCGTGTGCAGCAGTTCAAGGGCGTTGTCATCCGTCGCCAGGGTGCCGGTGTCCGCGAGACCTTCACGGTCCGCAAGGTCTCGTTCTCCGTCGGCGTCGAGCGCACCTTCCCGGTGCACACCCCGATCGTCGAGAAGATCGAGCTCGTCACCCGCGGTGACGTGCGTCGCGCCAAGCTGTACTACCTCCGTGAGCTGCGCGGCAAGGCCGCGAAGATCAAGGAGAAGCGCGACAACTGAGCGCTTTTCGGAGGTCACAGCGGGGCCGGATAGCATCTGGCCCCGATGGACACCGAAGCACAGCAGACGGAGCGCGACCGCTCCTCCCGTCCCGCACCAGGGACCGCGGA
The DNA here is from genome assembly GCF_000383655.1 of Streptomyces sp. 351MFTsu5.1. Taxonomy (NCBI): domain Bacteria; kingdom Bacillati; phylum Actinomycetota; class Actinomycetes; order Kitasatosporales; family Streptomycetaceae; genus Streptomyces; species Streptomyces sp. 351MFTsu5.1. Next base: position 105,736 of record NZ_KB911788.1, read on the forward strand.
GGGACGGTCGCGTTTCGCGTTGGTGTCGAGGATCACGGAGTGGGTGCCCGGCGGCCGGATCTCCCTGTCCCTGCTGCTCTGCCTGGTCTTTCTTTTGCTGATCAGTACGTTCGTGGTCAGACCTTTCCAGATTCCTAGCGGATCCATGGAAAACGGATTGAGGGTCGGGGACCGCGTTCTCGTAAATAGGTTGGCGTACCGTTTCGGTGCCGAGCCGCAGCGCGGTGATGTGGTGGTGTTCGACGGATCGGGGTATTTCGGGGACGGGGACTACATCAAGCGCGTGGTGGGTGTGGGGGGAGACCATGTGGTCTGCTGCGACAAGAAGGGGAGGGTCGAGGTGAACGGCCGGTCGGTCGACGAGTCGGGCTTCCTGTACCCGGGTGACGCTCCGTCCTCGGTGCCCTTCGACGTCGAGGTGCCCGAAGGCACGCTGTTCGTCCTCGGCGACCATCGCAGCGTCTCCAGCGACTCCCGCGACCATCTCGGCTCTCCGGGCGGCGGCATGATCCCCGTCGGTGACGTCCTCGGCCGGGCCGACTGGATCATCTGGCCGGCCGACCACGCCACCCGGCTGCGTCGCGCGGCGGCGTACGCACGCGTGCCTGTTCGCGCCGACGCGGAGGGTGCGGATGGGTAACCGCGGCAAACCGCGCGGTGTGTCGACCACGCCCGCCGAGAACCTCCTGCCCACCGGCGTCCGGCGTTCCACCAGCCCCGGCGGCGGCCGCTCGCGCGCGGAGCGCCGCAAACTCCAGCGCAAGGTCAAGCGGCGCAGACGGCGCGGCGCGGTCAAGGAGATACCGCTCCTCGTGGGCGTGGCCGTCCTGATAGCGCTCGTCCTGAAGACGTTCCTCGTCCAGGCGTTCGTGATCCCGTCCGGATCCATGGAGCAGACGATCCGGATCGGCGACCGCGTCCTGGTCGACAAGTTCACCCCGTGGTTCGGCTCCGAGCCGAAGCGCGGGGACGTCGTCGTCTTCAAGGACCCCGGCGGCTGGCTCCAGGACGAGCAGACCACCACGAGGAAAGCCGACCCCGTCGTCGTCAAGCAGGTCAAGGAAGGCCTCACCTTCATCGGCCTGTTGCCGTCGGACAACGAGAAGGACCTCATCAAGCGGGTCGTCGGCGTCGGCGGGGACCGCGTCAAGTGCTGTGACACCCAGGGGCGGGTGACCGTCAACGGCGTCCCCCTGAGCGAGACCGACTACCTGTATCCCGGCAACGCCCCGTCCACCCAGCCGTTCGACATCACCGTCCCCCAGGGGCGGCTGTGGGTGATGGGCGACCACCGCGCCAACTCCGCGGACTCCCGCGCGCACCAGGACACCGACTACGGCGGCACCGTGTCCCTGGACTCGGTGGTGGGACGGGCCAGGGTCATCGCATGGCCTTTCGGGCACTGGACCATGCTGGACGAACCGAAAACTTACTCTTCCGTTGCCGACTCGGCGTCCGGGGCGACCACAGCCTCCCGGGCGTCGCTTAGGGTTGCTCCCGAGGATCCGAACCAAGCGATCCAACTCCCGAGCCCTGCGGAACTCCCGCTCGTTATGGGAGTGGTGGGCCTGCGCCGTACATGGGGCAGGCGGCGGCACAGAGTGAGGAGTTGGCGTGGGGGATGTGGCGGTTGGCGCACGGTCCGGGCACGACGGCGAGGAGCACCGCGGACGCCCCGTGGACGCAGCCGACCCGGCCGCGGAGGGCGCCGTAACCTTCGGGAATGACCCGGCCGCGGGCGGGGACGGCCCGCCGGTCGACGAGCCCCCCAGGACCGGTGGCGGCGGGACGGGCGACTCGGCGCCCAAGGCGAAGAAGCCGCGCTCCTTCTGGAAGGAGCTGCCCATCCTGATCGTCATCGCGCTGGTGCTCGCGCTGCTGATCAAGACGTTCCTGGTGCAGGCCTTCTCGATCCCTTCCGACTCGATGCAGAACACCCTCCAGCAGGGCGACCGCGTCCTGGTCGACAAGCTCACCCCGTGGTTCGGCTCCAAGCCCGAGCGCGGCGAGGTCGTCGTCTTCCACGACCCCGACAACTGGCTGGCCGGCGAACCGACCGCGGACCCGAACGCCGTACAGACGTTCCTCTCCTGGATCGGCCTCATGCCGTCCGCCGAGGAGAAGGACCTCATCAAGCGTGTCATCGGCGTCGGCGGTGACACGGTCTCCTGTTCGGGCACCGGCCCGCTGAAGGTCAACGGCAAGGCGCTGGAGGAGTCGTCGTACGTCTACGCCGGCAACACTCCGTGCAGCCAGGACGACCAGGGCGGCCAGTTCACCGTGAAGGTGCCCAAGGGCTACATCTGGGTGATGGGCGACCACCGGCAGAACTCCCGGGACTCCCGCTACAACCAGTCGGACTCGCACCACGGCATGGTCCCGGTCGACGACGTCGTGGGCCGCGCCATCGTCAAGGCCTGGCCGGTCAACCGCTGGGGCACCCTGCCGAAGCCGGACACCTTCAGCCAGGCCGGGATCAACGACCAGGCGTCGGCGTCCGCCGCCCTGACGTTCGCGCCGCAGGGGGTCGCGCTCGTGGGCGCGGTGCCGGTGGTGCTGTGGCGGCGCCGGAAGGCTTCGGTGGAGCGGTCTCGCTGAGAGCGTTGCCGCGAAGGTGTCGGTTGAGCGTTCCCTCGGGCGCAGGACCTCCCTGGTGAAAGCTTTGCGGAGCTTGCGACCTCGGGCGGCCGGGAAGGGCTGACCCCGTCAGGTACCGCCGGGTAGGGTGCGGACCCATGGGTGGCGAGAGCGCAATACGTACGGCCCCGCGCAGCGGTGGCACCAGCACACGCCCGGCGGGCAGCCGGACCGGACAGCGACTGTCCGGTCTGGCCGTCGCGCTGGGCATCGTGCTGTTCCTGGGCGGGTTCGCCTGGGGGGCGCTGGCCTACCGGCCGTTCACCGTGCCGACCAGCTCCATGTCTCCCACCATCGCCGCCGGTGACCGGGTGCTCGGACAGCGCGTCGACGCGGACGAGATCCGCCGGGGCGACGTCGTCGTCTTCAACGACAAGGCGTGGGTGACCGGCGCCCTCGTGGTCAAGCGCGTCGTCGCGGTCGGCGGGGACACGGTCGCCTGCTGCACGAACGGCAAGCTGACCGTGAACGGCAAGGAGATCGACGAGCCGTACCTCAAGGGCGGCCTGGTCGAGGACAAGGCCATCCCGACCGTGAAGGTGCCTCAGGGCCGGCTCTTCCTCCTCGGTGACGAGCGGCAGGGCTCACTGGACTCCTCCGCGCACCTCACCGACGCGGCGCAGGGCACGGTGGCGCGCAGCGCCGTGGAGGCCCGGGTGGACGCCGTCGTCTGGCCCTGGAAGGGCATGCTGGAGCGTCCGACCGGCTTCGGCAAACTCGGTGCCCTCTCCACGCCGGGCCCGCTGAACACGATCCTGCTGCTGATCGTCGTGGGCGCCGTGCTGGTCCTGGGCGGCGGTGCGTACGGTCCGGTCGCGAGCCTTCTCGCCAGGCGGCAGCGGGTACGGACGGAGCCCGTCGGTGCCCGCTGAGGTGGGGGGCGGGTCTTTGGGCTCGGCGGCTTCCGCCGGGGCGGCCGGTGGGTCGTCGGGCCCCGCTTCCGCCGCGGCCGGGTCTGCGGGCTCGGGCCAGGCCTCGAAGGGGGAATCGGACGCGTTCTCGGCCGGAGGAGCCTCGGCTGAAGCTCCGGGTGGGGCCGCGGAGGCGCACGAGGGCGGGTTGCGCAAGGTGGCCCGGGTGGTGCTGCTCGATCCCGAGGACCGGATCCTGCTGCTGCACGGGCACGAACCGGACGACCCCTCCGACGACTGGTGGTTCACGCCGGGCGGAGGACTCGAGGGCGACGAGACCCGTGAAGAGGCCGCGCTGAGGGAACTCGCCGAGGAGACCGGCATCACCGAGGTGGAGCTCGGGCCGGTGCTCTGGCGGCGGACGTGCTCCTTCCCGTTCGCGGGCCGCCGCTGGGACCAGGACGAGTGGTACTACCTGGCCCGTACGACGCAGACGGCCACCGAGGCGAGAGGCCTCACCGAGCTGGAGCGGCGCAGCGTCGCCGGAGCGCGCTGGTGGACGTGTCAGGAACTGACCCGGGCACATGAGACGGTGTATCCGACCAGACTCGCCGAGCTGCTGCGAAGGCTGCTCGACGAAGGCCCCCCGGCCGGACCCGTGACCCTCGACACCGAAATCGTCTAGGGGCTGACGGGGCTGGCGCACAATAGTGGGATCGCACGGCTGAAGGGGAACATGCCATGAGCGCCGAGGACCTCGAGAAGTACGAGACCGAGATGGAGCTGAAGCTCTACCGGGAGTACCGCGATGTCGTCGGTCTGTTCAAATACGTGATCGAGACCGAGCGACGCTTCTACCTGACCAACGACTACGAGATGCAGGTCCACTCGGTCCAGGGTGAGGTGTTCTTCGAGGTGTCCATGGCGGATGCGTGGGTGTGGGACATGTATCGGCCGGCTCGCTTCGTGAAGCAGGTCCGGGTGTTGACGTTCAAGGACGTGAACATCGAGGAGCTGAACAAGAGTGACCTGGAGCTGCCGGGCGGGTGACCCGGGCAGGGTGTTTTTCACCCGTGTGGGTGACGGGGTTTTCCACAACCGCTGAGTAGTCCACCAAGATCAACACGGTGGGCGGGATTGCGTGATCGTCGGTGCCGGAGGTGGTGCCGACATGAACGCACGCAGTGCACTCGGCAAGTACGGCGAGAGTCTGGCCGCGAGGCGGCTGACCGAGGCCGGGATGACCGTCCTGGAGCGCAACTGGCGCTGTGGCAGGACCGGTGAGATCGACATCGTGGCGCGGGACGGGGAGGTCCTGGTCGTCTGCGAGGTCAAGACACGGCGCACGGGGGCCTTCGAGCACCCCATGGCCGCGGTGACCCCCGAGAAGGCGGAGCGGCTGCGGGGCCTCGCCGCGTGCTGGATCCACGCCCATGGAGGGGCACCGCCGGGAGGTGTCCGTATCGACCTGGTGGGCGTGGTCCTGCCCCGGCGCGGCGCGCCCGTGGTCGAGCATGCGCGGGGGGTGGCCTGAGATGGGTTTCGCTCGTACGTGCTCGGTGGCGCTGGTGGGCGTCGAGGGGGTCGTGGTCGAGGTCCAGGCGGACCTGGAGCCGGGGGTGGCGGCGTTCACGCTGGTGGGGCTGCCGGACAAGAGCTTGACGGAGAGCCGGGACCGGGTGCGGGCTGCCGTCGTGAACTCCGGCGGTGAATGGCCGCAGAAGAAGCTGACGGTGGGGCTCAGCCCCGCATCGGTGCCGAAAGCGGGTTCGGGGTTCGACCTCGCCGTTGCCTGCGCGGTGCTGGGCGCCTCCGAGCGGATCGACCCGCGGGTGCTCGCCGACATCGTGATGATCGGAGAACTGGGCCTGGACGGCCGGGTGCGTCCCGTCCGGGGCATCCTGCCGGCGGTGCTGGCGGCGGCGGGCGCCGGTTACGAGCAGGTCGTGGTGCCGGAGTGCGCCGCCGCGGAGGCCTCACTGGTGCCCGGCGTCTCCGTTCTCGGGGTGCGCAGCCTGCGGCAGCTGATCGCCGTGCTCGCCGACGAGCCGGTGCCCGAGGAGGCGCCGGACGAGCCGGGCCGCCCCGACCCGCTGCTGGCCGGTCTCCGCGTGCCGGGTACGGGGGCCGCCACCGGGATGCACAGCGCGGGAGCTGCCCAGCAGGACCATGGGCACGACCTGGCCGACGTGGTCGGTCAGATCTCGGCGCGGACAGCGGTGGAGGTCGCGGCGGCGGGGAGCCATCACCTGTTCCTGGAGGGGCCGCCCGGCGCAGGCAAGACCATGCTCGCGGAGCGGCTGCCGGCCGTCCTGCCCCGGCTGGCCAGGGAGGAGTCCCTCGAAGTGACGGCGGTCCACTCGGTCGCAGGGCTGCTGCCGCCGGGCAAGCCCCTGATCGACGTCGCCCCCTACTGTGCCCCGCACCATTCCGCCACCATGCAGGCCCTGGTCGGCGGCGGTCCCGGCATCGCCCGGCCGGGCGCCGTCTCGCTCTCTCATCGCGGGGTGCTCTTTCTGGACGAGACGCCCGAGTTCAACACCCAGGCGCTGGACGCGCTGCGCCAGCCCTTGGAGGCGGGGCACGTGGTCATCGCGCGCAGCGCGGGCGTCGTGAGGTTCCCGGCGAAGTTCCTGATGGTGCTCGCGGCCAACCCGTGCCCCTGCGGACGCTTCTCGCAGACCGACGACTTCTGCGAGTGCCCGCCCTCGGCGATCCGGCGCTACCAGGCACGGCTCTCCGGTCCGCTGCTCGACCGGGTCGACCTGCGGGTCCAGGTGGACCGGGTCACGCGCGACCAGCTCACCCAGCGGGGTGCCCGGGGAGAGTCGACCCAGGTGGTCGCCGACCGGGTGCGCGCTGCCAGGGACAGGGCCGCGACGCGTTTCGCCGGCACCCCCTGGCGGACCAACAGCGAGGTGCCCGGGCGTGAGCTGCGCAGTCGCTGGCACGCCGTGTCGGGGGCGATGGACGAGGCCGAGCGCAACCTGGAGCGCGGCGTCCTGACCGCGCGGGGGCTCGACCGTGTCCTGCGGGTCGCCTGGACAGTCGCGGATCTCGTCGGACACGACCGCCCGGACGCGACCGACGTCGCCCTGGCACTGCAACTGCGCACCGGCGTACCGCGCGGGGTGCCCATGGCCATCGGGGCGCTGACGTGAACGACGGTGAGCTGATCGACCGGGTCTTCCTCGCCCGGGTCATGGAGCCCGGGGACGAGGTCGGGGGGCGGTGGATTCGGGAGTGGGGAGCGGGTGCCGTGGCCTCGCGGTTGCGGGGTGGCGGTGAGGCGCTGCCCGGGGTGGGTGAGAAGCGGTGGGGCGGGCTGCTGGCCCGGGCCAGGGTGGCCGACGCGGAGCGGGACCTCGGTCAGGCGTACGAGGCCGGTGCCCGGTTCGTCGTGCCCGGGGACACGGAGTGGCCCGGCCAGCTGGACGACCTCGGGGACGCGCGGCCCATCGGGCTCTGGGTGCGAGGGAGGGCCGGCCTCAGAATGTGGGCGCTCAGGTCCGTCGCGGTCGTCGGGGCCCGTGCCTGTACGGAGTACGGGGCCCACATGGCGGCCACCCTCGGCACCGGGCTCGCCGAGCGCGGCTGGGTGGTCGTCTCCGGCGGTGCCTACGGAGTCGACGGCGCCGCCCACCGCGGTGCTCTCGGCGCCGGCGGGGCCACCGTCGCCGTGCTGGCCTGCGGGGTCGACCGGCCCTACCCGCGCGGGCACACCCAGTTGATCAACAGGATCGCCGAACAGGGTCTGGTGGTCGGGGAGTTGCCGCCCGGCGAGCATCCGACGCCCAGCAGATTCGTGCTGCGGAACCGGGTGATCGCCGCCCTCACCCGCGGCACCGTGGTCGTCGAGGCAGCCCACCGCAGCGGCTCCCTGGTCACCGCGCGGGCGGCTCGGCGGTTGGGCCGTCACACGATGGGGGTGCCCGGGCCCGCCACCAGCAGCCTGTCCGCCGGGGTGCACGAGCTGCTGCGCGAGGACGCCACGCTGGTCACGGACGCCGCGGAAGTCGTGGAGCTCGTCGGCGACATGGGGGAGCTGGCCCCGGACCGGCGCGGACCCGTGCTGCCGCGGGACCTCCTGGCCCCGGCGGCGCGGAGAGTGCTGTCCGCGCTGCCCGGGCACCGGGAGGCCGGCGTGGCCGAGATCGCCCGGGGTGCGCAGACGACCGGGGACGACGCGATCGCGAGACTGTACGAACTCCGTGCACTTGGTTACGTCGAACGACACGGCGACGGCTGGAAGTTGACACGCCAAGCGGTGATCTCGGTCCGGGGTGGCCGCAGCCCACGCTGACCGAGCGTGTTCGGCCGTCCGGGGGAACCCCCGACAACCTTGGGAATTACAGCAGTTGGGGTGTTCCGGTGATCACACAGGGCGACGGTTATGGCTGCAGTGAGTCACCGAAGGGACGCGTCCGGGCACGCACTCCGCCACGCTGTTTGCGCACTGCGACACTTCAGTCACGCTACGCTCACGGGGATTCCGACGCACTCCACGTACATCACGTACAACGCGTACTTCACAGCAGAACGGCACAAGGCGACGAATGCCCCAGCACACTTCCGGATCCGACCGGGCGGCGATCCCCCCAGCCGCCCGTGACGGTGGCAGCGTGCGGCCGCCCGCTCCCTCGACACTCGACGAGCTGTGGCGGTCGTACAAGGCGTCGGGAGACGAGCGGCTGCGCGAGCAGCTGATCCTGCACTACTCACCGCTCGTGAAGTACGTCGCCGGACGCGTGAGCGTCGGCCTGCCGCCCAATGTCGAACAGGCGGACTTCGTGTCCTCCGGGGTCTTCGGGCTGATCGACGCGATCGAGAAGTTCGACATCGACCGCGAGATCAAGTTCGAGACCTACGCGATCACCCGGATCCGGGGCGCGATGATCGACGAACTGCGGGCGCTGGACTGGATCCCGCGGTCCGTGCGGCAGAAGGCACGCAACGTCGAGCGGGCGTACGCCACGCTGGAGGCGCGGCTGCGGCGGACGCCGACGGAGGGCGAGGTCGCCGGCGAGCTGGGCATCGCGGTGGACGATCTGCACGCGGTTTTCAGCCAGTTGTCGCTGGCCAACGTGGTGGCGCTGGAGGAGCTGCTGCATGTCGGGGGCGAGGGCGGCGACCGGCTCAGCCTCATGGACACCCTGGAGGACACCGCCGCGGACAACCCCGTGGAGGTCGCCGAGGACCGGGAGCTCCGGCGGTTTCTCGCCCGGGCGATCAACACCCTGCCCGAGCGGGAGAAGACCGTGGTGACCCTGTACTACTACGAGGGCCTCACGCTCGCGGAGATCGGCAATGTGCTGGGCGTGACCGAGAGCCGGGTCAGCCAGATCCACACCAAGTCGGTGCTCCAGCTGCGGGCGAAGCTGGCTGCCTTCGGCCGCTGACCTGGCGGTACGGCTTTACGGCGACGGCAGGTCGACCGGAGTGACTCCCGTCCGCGGGGCCGCGTCCGTACAGTGGTTGACGTGCCAAGGATTCGAGCGGCCTCCGTGGCCGAGCACCGGTCGATGCAGCGAGCCGCCCTGCTGGACGCGGCTCGGTCCCTGCTGTCCGAGGGCGGGACGGAAGCGCTGACCTTCCCGGCCCTCGCCGAGCGGACGGGCCTCGCGCGGTCGTCGGTGTACGAGTACTTCCGGTCGCGGGCCGCCGTGGTCGAGGAGCTGTGCGAGGTCGACTTCCCCGTCTGGGCCGCGGAGGTCGCGGCGGCGATGGAGCGGGAGTCCTCGCCCGAGGGCAAGGTCGAGGCGTATGTGCGGCAGCAGCTCACGCTGGTGGGGGACCGGAGGCACCGGGCCGTCGTCGCCATCTCCGCGAGCGAGCTGGAGGCAGGGGCCCGGGAGAAGATCCGGGCGGCGCACGGGGGTCTGGTCGCGCTGATCGTCGAGGCGCTGGGGGAGATGGGACACGAGCAGCCCCGGCTGGCGGCGATGCTCGTGCAGGGAGTGGTGGACGCGGCTGTCCGGAGGATCGAGCTGGGTGCCGCCGAGGAACCTGATGTGGTGACCGAGGCTGCCGTGGCCATGGCTCTGCGGGGCGTGCGGGGCTGAGAGCGGCTGCCACTCCCCTTGGGTGCGTGCAGCAGGCCGGCGCCTACGTCGGTAGCGGCACTCCCAGGACGGGCAACAGCCTCGACGGCCCCCTGTGCAACAGCCACGGCGGGAGCAGGGACAGCGGGTCCAGGTAGGTCTCGCCTCTCCGCAGGCCCCAGTGCACGCAGGTGGTCGTGCAGTGGGAGCCCGTGGCGTTCACCGTTCCCACCACCTCGCCGGCCGCCACCTCGTCGCCCTTCGCGACCGACGCCGTGACCGGTTCGTAGGTCGTCCGGAGGTCCGTGCCCGTCAGGTCCACCGACACCACCCCCTTGCCCGCCACCCGGCCCGCGAAGGACACCCGGCCCGCGGCGACGGCCCTGACCGGGGTTCCCGCGGGCGCCGCCAGATCAACGCCGCGGTGGCCGCGGCCGTACACCGTCGCCGGAGGTTCCCAGCCGCGCAGGACCGCCGGGCGGATGCCCACGGGCCAGGCGCGGCCGATCGCCGGCACCGAGGTGTCCGTGGCCGTCGGGGTGAGAAGAGGTGGCCAGGACGTGGGGGCCGGTGCCGTCAGGAACAGCAGAAAGCCCAGCACCAGCCACGCAATACATCGTCCGCATCGCTTCACTCGCATGCGGAAACCGTCCCGTACCCGCACCGGTCATGGCCGGGACCTGTGGACTGCTCCCCGGTTGTGGACAACGGCGTCACCCGGTACCCCGCGGGTCCCGTACACTTCTTCTGGCGATCCGGGTGACCGGGTCGACTTCGCACGCCCCGACATCAGGCCGTCAAGCGGTCGGTGTCAGCGCCTCTCGGTCCTCTGTGGCACGGCGCGTCGCGGGCGTCAGGCGCGAGTGCCCTCCGGCACCCGCGGTACAACCGAGATCACCAAGGAGAACGGCCATGGCCGTCGTCACGATGCGGGAGCTGCTGGAGAGCGGCGTCCACTTCGGTCACCAGACCCGTCGCTGGAACCCGAAGATGAAGCGCTTCATCTTCACCGAGCGCAACGGCATCTACATCATCGACCTGCTCCAGTCGCTGTCGTACATCGACCGCGCCTACGAGTTCGTCAAGGAGACCGTCGCCCACGGCGGCACGGTCATGTTCGTCGGCACGAAGAAGCAGGCGCAGGAGGCCATCGCCGAGCAGGCCACCCGCGTCGGCATGCCCTACGTCAACCAGCGCTGGCTGGGCGGCATGCTCACCAACTTCTCGACCGTCTACAAGCGTCTGCAGCGCCTCAAGGAGCTCGAGCAGATCGACTTCGAGGACGTCGCCGCGTCGGGTCTGACCAAGAAGGAGCTCCTGGTCCTCTCGCGTGAGAAGGCCAAGCTCGAGAAGACCCTCGGCGGTATCCGCGAGATGCAGAAGGTGCCCAGCGCCGTCTGGATCGTGGACACCAAGAAGGAGCACATCGCGGTCGGCGAGGCCCGGAAGCTCAACATCCCGGTCGTCGCGATCCTCGACACCAACTGCGACCCCGACGAGGTCGACTACAAGATCCCGGGCAACGACGACGCGATCCGCTCCGTCACCCTGCTCACCCGTGTGATCGCCGACGCCGTCGCCGAGGGCCTCATCAGCCGCTCGCGCGTCGCCACCGGTGACAAGGGCGAGAAGGCCGCGGGCGAGCCGCTCGCCGAGTGGGAGCGCGACCTGCTCGAGGGTGGCGAGAAGAAGGCCGAGGAGACCCCGGCTGCCGAGGCTCCCGCCGCTGAGGCCGCAGAGGCCCCTGCCGCCGAGGCTCCGGCCGAGGCCGCTGCTGAGGCCCCGGCTGCTGAGGCTCCGGCCACCGAGGCTCCCGCCGCCGAGGCCGAGCAGGCCTGATCAGTCAGCGTTGACGGCGGGAGCGGCCGACATCCGGTTCGCTCCCGCCGTTCACCCATAGGTTCGCGATCCTCATCCGCGTGTGGATCGTGGACCGGGCAGATCTCCCGACTTCGAGAAAGATTCACAGACTCATGGCGAACTACACCGCCGCCGACGTCAAGAAGCTCCGTGAGCTCACCGGCGCCGGCATGATGGACTGCAAGAAGGCGCTGGACGAGGCCGAGGGCGACGTCGAGAAGGCCGTCGAGGCGCTCCGGATCAAGGGCCAGAAGGGCGTCGCCAAGCGCGAGGGCCGCTCCGCCGAGAACGGCGCCGTGGTCTCGATCATCGCCGACGACAACTCCTCCGGTGTCCTGGTCGAGCTGAAGTGCGAGACGGACTTCGTCGCCAAGGGCGAGAAGTTCCAGGCCGTCGCCAACCAGATCGCCGAGCACGTCGCCGCGACCTCCCCGGCCGACCTGGAGGCCCTGCTCGCCTCCGAGATCGAGGCCGGCAAGACCGTCCAGGCGTTCGTGGACGAGGCCAACGCCAACCTCGGTGAGAAGATCGTCCTGGACCGCTTCGCGCAGTTCGCCGACGGCTTCGTGACCGCGTACATGCACCGCACGATGCCCGACCTGCCCCCGCAGATCGGTGTCCTCGTCGAGCTGGACAAGCCGAACGCCGAGGTCGCCCGCGGTGTCGCCCAGCACATCGCCGCCTTCGCGCCGAAGTACCTCTCCAAGGAGGACGTGCCGGCCGAGGTCGTCGAGTCCGAGCGCCGCGTCGCCGAGGAGACCACCCGCGCCGAGGGCAAGCCCGAGGCCGCCCTGCCGAAGATCGTCGAGGGTCGCCTCAACGGCTTCTTCAAGGACGCCACGCTGCTCGGCCAGCCCTACGCGCTGGACAACAAGAAGTCGGTCCAGAAGGTCCTGGACGAGGCCGGTGTCACCCTGAAGCGCTTCACGCGCATCAAGGTCGGCATCTGAGTCCGTACCGCGAGCGACGCGCGGGCCCGATAGGGTCGTCAGCAGTCGTGCGGTACGCCGCCACGCACGCGCGTGGCGGACGACAGCAGATCTGACGAGGAGGCCATTGCCGCGCATGGGATGCGAACCAGTTCCCAACCGGCAATGGCCTTCTTCGTATGTGCAACAGGTGAAAGAGGCGGGATCCCCATGACCACCAAGGCCCAGAAGAGCGACGACGGCAAAGTACGCGGCCGGTTTCTGCTGAAGCTGTCCGGAGAGGCGTTCGCCGGTGGCGGCGGCCTGGGTGTGGACCCCGACGTGGTGCACAAGATCGCCCGCGAGATCGCCGCCGTCGTCCGGGACGGCGCCGAGATCGCCGTCGTCATCGGCGGCGGCAACTTCTTCCGCGGCGCCGAGCTCCAGCAGCGCGGCATGGACCGGGCCCGCTCCGACTACATGGGCATGCTCGGCACCGTGATGAACTGCCTGGCCCTCCAGGACTTCCTGGAGAAGGAGGGCATCGACAGCCGGGTGCAGACCGCCATCACCATGGGCCAGGTCGCCGAGCCGTACATCCCGCTGCGCGCCGTGCGCCACCTGGAGAAGGGCCGCGTGGTCATCTTCGGCGCCGGTATGGGCATGCCGTACTTCTCCACCGACACCACCGCCGCCCAGCGCGCCCTGGAGATCGACGCCGAGGCGCTGCTCATGGGCAAGAACGGCGTGGACGGGGTCTACGACTCCGACCCGAAGACCAACCCCGACGCGGTCAAGTTCGACGCCCTCGGCTACGGCGAGGTCATCACCCGCGACCTCAAGGTCGCCGACGCCACCGCCGTCACACTGTGCCGCGACAACAAGCTCCCGATCCTGGTGTTCGAGCTCCTGGCGGAGGGCAATATCGCCCGCGCGGTCAAGGGTGAGAAGATCGGCACGCTGGTGGGCGACCAGGACAGCCGGGACTGAACCGAGAGACACCCGGTCCCTGACCGGGGGATGGACAATGTCCTGCCGGTCGGGAACCGTGCAGGAAGAAGACGCGACGCAGCCGGCCGCCGCCCCCACGCATTCGGAACAGCAGCCGGGCCTACTCAAGACACGCAGGAGCAAGTGGTGATCGAAGAGACCCTCCTCGAGGCCGAGGAGAAGATGGAGAAGGCCGTCGTGGTCGCCAAGGAGGACTTCGCCGCGATCCGTACCGGTCGTGCGCACCCGGCGATGTTCAACAAGATCGTGGCCGACTACTACGGCGCGCCGACGCCGATCAACCAGCTGGCCTCGTTCTCCGTGCCGGAACCGCGCATGGCGGTCGTGACCCCGTTCGACAAGACCGCACTGCGCAACATCGAGCAGGCGATCCGCGACTCCGACCTGGGCGTCAACCCGAGCAACGACGGCAACATCATCCGAGTGGTGTTCCCCGAGCTCACCGAGGAGCGCCGCCGCGACTACATCAAGGTCGCCAAGGGCAAGGCCGAGGACTCCCGGGTGTCCATCCGCTCGGTCCGCCGCAAGGCCAAGGACTCGATCGACAAGCTCGTCAAGGACGGCGAGATCGGCGAGGACGAGGGCCGCCGTGCGGAGAAGGAGCTCGACGACGCGACGCACAAGTACGTCGCCCAGGTGGACGAGCTCCTGAAGCACAAGGAAGCGGAGCTGCTCGAGGTCTGATGAACGACTCTTCCTGGGCGACTCCGCCCCACGCCGGGTACTGGGGGCCGTCCGACCAGGGGCCTGTCCAGGGGGCTGCCCCGGCGGGTCCCGCGTACGATGCGCATGACGCGCAGCACACTCGCCCCATGCCCATCGTGCCCGACGGACCCGCGTACGGCGGAGACCAGGATGACGACAGGGGGGCCGCTCGGCTGAGCGGTCCCTTGTTCCGGGACGAGACGTTCCGGGACACCACCGTCCGCGACGAGACCACGCCGGCGCAGCCCTTCGCGGCGCCGCAGAAGCAGGATCCGGAGCCCATGCCCGACGCCTCGCAGCCGGCGCCCGCGCCGCAGAAGAAGAGCGCGGGCCGGGATCTGGGCGCGGCCATAGGGGTCGGCGTCGGGCTCGGTGTGGTGATCATCGCCTCCCTGTTCTTCGTCAAGGCAGTCTTCGTCGGCGTGATAGCGGTCGCCGTCGTGGTGGGTCTGTGGGAGCTGACCAGCAGGCTCCAGGAGCGCAAGGGCATCAAGGCGCCGCTGGTGCCGCTGGCGCTCGGCGGGGCCGCGATGGTCGTCGCCGGGTACGTCCGGGGCGCGGAGGGCGCTTGGGTGGCCATGGCGCTCACGGCGCTGGCGGTCCTGGTCTGGCGGATGACGGAACCGCCGGAGGGCTACCTGAAGGACGTCACGGCGGGTGTCTTCGCGGCGTTCTACGTCCCGTTCCTGGCCACCTTCGTCGCGATGATGCTGGCGGCCGAGGACGGGGCGCTGCGGGTTCTGACCTTCCTGCTCCTGACCGTCGTCAGCGACACCGGCGCGTACGCGGTCGGCTGGCGCTTCGGCACCCACAAGCTCGCCCCGCGCATCAGCCCCGGCAAGACCCGGGAGGGCCTGGTCGGAGCAGTGACGTTCGCGATGGCGGCGGGCGCGCTGTGCATGCAGTTCCTGATCGACGACGGCTCGTGGTGGCAGGGCCTGCTCCTCGGCCTCGCGGTCGCGGCCAGCGCGACGCTGGGTGACCTCGGCGAGTCGATGATCAAGCGGGACCTCGGCATCAAGGACATGGGCACCCTGCTGCCGGGCCACGGCGGCATCATGGACCGCCTGGACTCGCTGCTGCCCACGGCACCGGTGGTGTGGCTGCTGATGGTGCTGTTCGTGGGGTCGAGCTGACTTCACCCGTACGGCGTTCCCGGCCCCCGTCCTGTTCAGGACGGGGGCCGCGTCGTAGGTTCTTTGCATTTCGCCAAGCCCGGCAAGGCGCAGGCCAGAGTGGCGCAAATTGTGTGTCAGGGCTTGCTTCGCATACGTAAAAAGGGCCGTTTCCGCGCGAGTTCGTCCGGGATGCTGACCGCCGCGTCGGTTTTCGAACGGGGGAGCGGGATGAGCGAGCAGTTCGGGGTGGACCCCGAGACGTTGACGGATCTGGCGGGCAGGTTCGACCGGGAGGCGACGGGGCTCGCAGGGCCCCTCGGGTCTTTCTCGGGGAGCGCGGCGGAGACAGGGCAGGCGTTCGGGCTGCTGGGGATCTGTGACGGGGCGTCGGAGAAGTACCGGCAGCTGTTGGAGAACACCGTCAAGGCGCTCGGACACCTTCCGGACGTGCTCAGGAGCGACGGCGACCGGCTGCGGCTGAACGCCACCCACTACGCGGACTCCGACCGGACGGCCCTCGGGTATCTGCACTCCGCGGCCTCGGGCGGCCGTCCGTGAGCGTCAACGACTGGATCGACGGCAAGGTCCTGGAGATCCTCCAGGCGGCCGGTGTGGAACTACCGGGCGGCGACGGCGACACGCTCCGGGCGATCGCCCGCTCGTGGGACGCCATGGGCACCGAGCTGACGGATGTCGTACGGGCCGTGGACTCCGCGATCGCCGGGGTCGACCGGCAGGGGTGGCACGGGGCCGCCCGGGATGCCTTCGAGCGGCACTGGAGCGAGCAGAAGAAGGTTGTCCAGGACGTCGCCGCCAACCTCCATCGTGTCGCCGACGGGCTGCGCTCGTACGCCGACGAGATCGACGGGATCAACAAGGAGATCATCGACATCTGCGTCGAGATCGCCGAGATGGAGATCGCCGGGGTCGCGCTGTCGTTCTTCACGGGTTTCATCTCCGACCTCGTCGCGAACACGGCGGTGGCGGCGCGGGTCGCCAGGATCGTGGACCTGGTCGGGCTGTTCACCTCGGCCGCGGAGCGCGTGGCCGGGCTGTTGGAGCGCTGCGACGCGCTGAGCGCGGAAAAGGCGGCGAACCTGGTGAAACTGCTCTCCGGGCTCGGGCGCTTCACCGCCAGGTTCACGGGGACCTTCGCCACCAACTTCGTCGCCGACTCGGGAAGCATGATGCTGAACCAGGCGGCCCACGGGCAGCCGGTGACCGTCGGGGACGACCTCACCTACGGCAGCCGGGCCGCGGCCGGCACAGCCGCGTTCGGCGGGGTCGCCGGCGCCGTCGGAGCGCGTCTCACGGGAACGGCAGGCGACATTCTGCGGGGGGAGGGGCTCCTCGGCACCACGCTCAACGGTGCGGCCGGCAACGTGGCGGGCGGTTACACGGCCGACGCCGTCGGCGGTGCGAGTGGCGCGGCGACCGCCCAGGACGCCCTGACCAACGCGGCCACGGGGGCCTTCGGGAACGCCCAGAACCACGGCGTCAACCATGCTCTGGAGCAACACGGCAGCCTGGGCGGCGAGCACCTCAGTGACCGGGGCAGGCTCGCCGACGACGCGTTCACGACCACGGTCGGCACCACCCTGAACACCACCGTGTACGCCGCCGGCTCCGGCATCGAGGCGGATCTTCAACAACTGGCGAAGGACGAGAAGGACCAGTGAGGGCTCTGAGCTACGTGACGCTTGCCGCGGTGTGGACCCCGACCCCGCACCATCCCTACACCTGGGCCATGTTCCTCGGGTTCCTCCTGCTCGTGTTCGGGGGCGCGATCGCGGTCACCGGCGCCTACGCGACCGTGACGCTGCTGCGCGGCCCCGGTGAGAGGAAATGGGGGTCGTTCGTGATCGGACCGTTCATCCTCGCGGTCGGGCTCGCGATCGGGTACGCCGGTGTCGCGCTGGTCTAGGACGGGACAGCGAGGGGAGGGTCGATGATCCTCCTCGCGGCCGTGTTCACTCCCAGCCAGCACCATCCCCTCACGTGGGCCGACTTCTTCGGGTACCTGCTGTTGCTGGCCGGTACGGCCGCCGCCCTGATCGGCGGGTACGCGGCGATCAGCACCTACCGGAGCCTGGATCCCTCCCGCCGACGCGGCCAGATCCTGCCGGTCACCCTCACCGGCGGCTGCTTCGTGATCGCCGGCCTGGCGGTCGCCGCCTTCGGCGTGTGGATCTTCTGAACGTCCAGGTCGTTCGTACACAGACGGGATGCGAGCTGGGGACAGTGGTGGTGGGCCGGTCGAGATGTGATGGCGCCGTCGTGGGTATGGGTCCCGAACGTAGGAAGGGAACCGATGAACGGCCGGCGCCGGCAAGCCTTATGGCGGGTCAGATGGGATGTCAGAAATGGATGCAGGGCTCGCAGCTGTACTGGGTGCTGCCGTAGGGGCTATAGGCACTGGAGGTGCAGGCATCGGGGCTGCACTTCTGGCCCGCTCACAAGCGCGCTCTCAGCTTCAGGCCGAACACGCGCGAATTCTCAGAGAGCCAAGGAAAGTCGCCTACCTCGCACTCGCGGAGGAAGTGATCAAGGATTACAACAAACTAGTCACGGCCACTAGTAGCCTCCAGGTCGTTGCTGGAAACAGATATCCCACGGCCTTCGAAGACAGGATGAGGGCTGCTCGGGAAGCCTACGATTCCACGCGTTTGGACGACCACTCTCACGGCCATCGCTATGCACAGGTTGCTGTCGAAGGACCGCCAAAGGTAACGCAGGCAGCTGCGGACTGCCGGGTAGCGTTCTTGGAATTCAAAGCTAAAGTCCATGAGTGCCTCGTCCAGTTCCGACGCGACGGCGGTGGTACCCCGGAGGCAATAGCTTCGCTGAATGAGTTGAGCCAGAAATTTCACACGGAGTACTTGGCTTTTGTTCACGCTGCTGCTTCAGCGATCGCTGTCGATGGGTTGAACACCTTTCCGGAATAGCGTGTCCATTCGCACCCCCGGAGCAATTGTTCCACTCGTAGAGCAAGCGCCCTGAGCCGTCCCTGGGCCGTCCGAAGCCGACCGACGCCAACAGTCGGCCCCCGCAGGTGACCACCCCCACCCCGCTCCGGCCTGGGCCCCCGGCGATGATCTGCCACACTGGAAGGGTTATGCCTGCACCCGGAGAACTCACTTTCGTCGCCCCCCGCGGAGCCAAGAAGCCGCCGCGGCATCTCGCTGACCTCACTCCTGTCGAGCGCAAGGAGGTGGTGGCCGGGATCGGGGAGAAGCCTTTTCGGGCCAAGCAGCTCTCGCAGCACTACTTCGCGCGGTACGCGCACGACCCCGCGGAGTGGACCGACATCCCCGCCGGCTCGCGCGAGAAGCTCCGGGAGGCGCTGCTTCCCGAGCTGATGACCGTCGTACGGCATCTGTCGACCGACCAGGGGACCACGCGCAAGACGCTGTGGCGGCTGTTCGACGGGACGCTCGTGGAGTCCGTGCTGATGCGGTACCCGGACCGGGTGACCATGTGCATCAGCTCGCAGGCCGGCTGCGGGATGAACTGCCCGTTCTGCGCCACCGGGCAGGCCGGTCTTGACCGGAACCTGTCCACCGCCGAGATCGTGCACCAGATCGTCGACGGCATGCGGGCGCTCCGGGACGGGGAAGTGCCGGGCGGGCCCGCGCGGCTCTCCAACATCGTCTTCATGGGCATGGGCGAGCCGCTCGCCAACTACAAGCGCGTGACGCAGTCCATCCGCGCGCTCACCGACCCCGCCCCCGACGGGCTCGGGCTCTCGCAGCGCGGTATCACCGTGTCCACCGTGGGGCTCGTGCCCGCCATTCACCGGTTCGCCGACGAAGGGTTCAAGTGCCGGCTCGCGATCTCCCTGCACGCTCCTGACGACGAGCTGCGCGACACCCTCGTCCCCGTGAACACGCGGTGGAAGGTGCGCGAGGTCCTCGACGCCGGGTTCGAGTACGTCGAGAAGAGCGGGCGGCGGCTCTCCATCGAGTACGCGCTGATCCGGGACATCAACGACCAGGCCTGGCGCGGTGACCGGCTCGGCCGGCTGCTCCGGGGCAAGCCCGTGCACGTGAACCTGATTCCGCTGAACCCGACCCCGGGCTCCAAGTGGACCGCCTCGCGGCCCGAGGACGAGAAGGCCTTCGTCGAGGCGATCGCCGCGCACGGCGTGCCGGTGACCGTCCGGGACACCCGCGGCCAGGAGATCGACGGGGCCTGTGGCCAGCTCGCGGCCACCGAGCGGTAGTCTGGCGACTGTACGTACACCTTCATATCCGACAGGGGAGCGCAACAGCGCTGAGAGTGCGGCAACCGGGCCGCAGACCCTCTGAACCTCGCCCAGGTCATTCTGGGTAGGAAGTTCGGTCATCACCGTGAACAACAAGAAGCTTTTCGCTGCCGTCGTGGGCCTCGGTCTCGTCACGCTGTCCGCGTGCGGGTCCTCGTCCTCCTCCGACTCCTCCTCCGGCTCCGGCAGCACCGGCTCCAAGACCGTCACCCTCGTCAGCCACGACTCCTGGGCCGTCTCCAAGGGCGTCCTCGCCGACTTCGAGAAGAAGTCCGGCTACAAGGTGAAGGTCCTGGAGGACGGCGACGCCGGGCAGGCCGTCAACAAGGCCATCCTCACCAAGGACAACCCGCAGGGAGACGTCTTCTTCGGCGTCGACAACACCCTGCTCTCCCGGGCGCTCGACAACGGCCTCTTCCAGCCGTACGAGGCGAAGGGCGCCGGCACCATCAAGGCGGGGTACCGCGTCGACGGGGACAAGGTCACGCCCATCGACACCGGCGACATCTGCGTCAACTACGACAAGGCGTGGTTCAGCGAGCACAAGCTCCAGCCGCCGACGTCGTACGACGACCTGGTCAAGCCCGCCTACAAGAACCTCCTCGTCACCGAGAACGCCTCCACCTCCTCCCCGGGCCTCGGCTTCCTCCTCGGGTCCGCCGCGAAGTACGGGGACGAGGGCTGGCAGGGCTACTGGAAGAAGCTCAAGGCCAACGGCGTCAAGGTCGTCGACGGCTGGGAGCAGGCCTACAACGAGGAGTTCTCCGGGTCGGCCGGCGGCAAGAAGGCCAAGGCCGACCGGCCGCTCGTCGTCTCCTACGCCTCCTCGCCGCCCGCCGAGGTGATCTACGCCGACCCGAAGCCGGCCACCGCGCCCACCGGAGTCGCCGACGGCACCTGCTTCCGGCAGATCGAGTACGCGGGGCTGCTCAGCAACGCCAAGAACACCAAGGGTGGCAAGGCGTTCCTGGACTTCCTGCTCACCAAGGAGTTCCAGCAGGACATGCCGCTCAACATGTTCGTCTACCCGGTCGTGCAGGGCGCCCAGGTGCCGGCCGAGTTCACGAAGTACGGTCCGCAGGCCAAGGATCCCGAGACCATGGACCCGGCCAGGATCGCCGAACACCGTGACGACTGGGTCAAGTCGTGGACCTCGCTCGTCCTCAGGTGAGCCGGAGGGGCGCGGCGGCACGGCTCGGCCTGATGGCCGTGCCCGTCGCGTTCTTCGCCGTCTTCTTCGCCTTGCCCGTCGCCGCGATCGTCAGGCGTGGCCTCGACACGGACGGGAGCTGGCAGTTCGGCCGGATCACCGACGTTCTCGGTCAGCCGGACATCCGGCACGTCCTGTGGTTCACCACCTGGCAGGCGCTCGTCTCCACCGCGCTCACGCTGCTGGTCGCGCTCCCCGGCGCGTACGTCTTCGCGCGCTTCGACTTCCCCGGCAAGCAGATCCTGCGGGCCGTGGTCACCGTGCCCTTCGTGCTGCCGACCGTCGTGGTCGGTACGGCCTTCCTGGCCCTGGTCGGCCGGGGCGGGTTGCTGGACGAGTGGTGGGGCGTACGGCTGGACACCACCGTGTGGGCGATCCTGCTCGCGCACGTCTTCTTCAACTACGCGGTCGTCGTACGGACCGTCGGCGGACTGTGGGCGCAGCTGGACCCCCGGCAGGAGGAGGCCGCGCGGATGCTGGGCGCGTCCCCGCTCACCGCCTGGCGCAAGGTCACCCTCCCCGCGCTCGGGCCCGCCGTGGCCGCCGCCGCGCTGATGGTCTTCCTGTTCACCTTCACCTCCTTCGGTGTGGTCCAGATCCTCGGCGGCCCCACGTTCTCCACCCTCGAGGTGGAGATCTACCGCCAGACCTCCGAGATCTTCGACCTCTCCACGGCCGCCGTGCTGACGATCATCCAGTTCGTGGCCGTGGGCGCGGTCCTCGCCCTGCACGCGTGGACCGTACGGCGCAGGGAGAGCGCGCTCCGGCTCGTGGACGCGTCCGTCACCGCCCGGCGGCCGCGCGGCGCGGGGGAGTGGGCGCTGCTGGCCGGGGTCCTCGCGGTCGTCGCCGTCCTCCTGGTGCTGCCGCTCGCCGTGCTGGTGCAACGCTCCCTCGGCGCCCCCGACTTCGGCTACTACCGGGCGCTCACCCACAGCGACGGCGGGGTCTTCCTCGTCGCGCCGATCGAGGCGATCGGGAACTCGCTGGAGTACGCCCTCGCCGCGACCGTCATCGCGGTGGTGGTCGGAGGGCTCGCGGCGGCCGCGCTGACGCGACGGGACGCGGGGCGATGGGTACGGGGCTTCGACGCGCTGCTGATGCTGCCGCTCGGGGTGTCCGCGGTGACCGTCGGCTTCGGGTTCCTGATCTCCCTCGACGAGCCGCCGCTGGACCTCCGACAGTCCTGGATCCTGGTGCCGCTCGCGCAGGCGCTGGTCGGGGTGCCGTTCGTCGTACGGACCATGCTGCCCGTGCTGCGGGCGGTGGACCACCGGCTGCGGGAGGCCGCGGCCGTGCTCGGGGCCGCGCCCTGGCGGGTGTGGCGGGAGGTCGACCTGCCCATGGTGCGGCGGGCGCTGCTGATCGCGGCGGGGTTCGCGTTCGCCGTGTCGCTGGGCGAGTTCGGGGCGACCGTCTTCATCGCACGGCCCGACAACCCGACCCTGCCGGTCGCCGTGGCCCGGCTGCTGGGCCGTGCCGGTGACCTCAACTACGGCCAGGCGATGGCCCTCTCGACCATCCTGATGATCGTGTGCGCGGTGGCGCTGCTGGTCCTCGAACGGCTGCGGACCGACCGGACCGGGGAGTTCTGATGCTGCTGAGCCTAGCGGAGGCGACGGTACGGTTCGGCGGGCGGGCCGTGCTCGACGGGGTCGGGCTCGATGTCGCCGAGCACGAGGTCGTGTGCGTGCTGGGACCGAGCGGCAGCGGCAAGTCGACGCTGCTGCGGGCGGTGGCCGGCCTGCAACCGCTCGACGGAGGGCGGGTGTCGCTCGACGGGCGGGACCAGTCCGGGGTGCCCGCGCACCGGCGCGGGGTGGGCCTGATGTTCCAGGACCACCAGCTGTTCCCGCAGCGGGACGTGGGCGCCAACGTGGCCTTCGGACTCCGGATGCGTGACGTCCCCAAGGCGCAGCAGGCTGAGCGGGTGCGGGAGTTGCTCGACCTCGTCGGGCTGCCGGGCGCCGCCCGCCGGGCCGTCGCCTCGCTCTCCGGCGGTGAGCAGCAGCGGGTCGCGCTGGCCCGGGCGCTGGCTCCCCGGCCCCGGCTGCTGATGCTCGACGAGCCGCTCGGGCAGCTGGACCGTTCGCTGCGGGAGCGGCTCGTCGTCGAACTGCGGGAGCTGTTCGGGCGGTTGGGCACCACGGTGCTCGCGGTCACCCACGACCAGAGCGAGGCCTTCGCGCTCGCCGACCGGGTCGTGGTGATGCGGGACGGACGGATCGCCCAGTCCGGTACGCCGCTGGAGGTGTGGCAGCGGCCGGTGGACGAGTTCGTGGCCCGTTTCCTCGGCTTCGAGAACGTGGTGGAGGGGACCGTCACCGGCGAGGCCGCGGACACGGTGTGGGGCAAGGTCCCGGTGCCGCCAGGGGCCGCGCAGGGAGTCCGGAGCGTGCTGGTGCGCCCCGCGGGCGTGCGACTGGTGCCGGCCGACGAGGGGCTGCCCTGCACGGTCGCCGCACGCACCTTCAAGGGCACCCATGTCGCCGTGCACCTGCAACCCGCGGACGACGGACCCCGCCTGGAAGCCGCGTGCGCCCTGCGCGAGGCGCCGGAGGTCGGGGACGCGGTGGGGGTGGGGTTCGATGCCGCCGAAATTGTGGTGCTCGGCTGACGAGGGCGACCTACAGTGCCCGGCATGACGCTGCTCACGCACGACCGCTACTGCGACGAGATCGCCCACCAGGTGGGTCTGTTGAGGGCCGTGGTGACCTCCGGGGCCGATCTGTCGGTGACCGTGCCGACCTGTCCGGACTGGTCGTTGGAGCAACTGGTGCGGCACACCGGGGGCGCCCTGCGCTGGGTGGAGCTGATGGTGCGGACCCGGGTCCAGGAGGAAGTGCCCGAGGACCAGGTGCGGTTGGGGGAGGGGCCCGAGGACGCGGGTGAGCTCGACGCGTGGCTCGCCGAGACCGGTGACGCACTCGTCGCCACGCTGCGGGAGGCCGGACCGGACACCGGGGTGTGGTCCTGGGCCGGGGTTCCGACCTCCGGGTTCTGGGCCCGGCGGATGGTCCACGAGCTGACCGTCCACCGTGCCGATGCCACGCTCGCCGCCGGCCAGCCCTATGAGGTCGCCCCGGAGATTGCCGCCGACGCCATCGACGAGTGGCTCGAGATCGTGGAGTTCGCGCAGCGGACCATGCCGGACGACGAGTCACGGGAGCTGCGGGGCCCGGGGCGCAGCATCCATCTGCACGCCACCGACACGGGCGCGGAACTGGACGCGGAGTGGCTGATCCGGTTAACCGAGGACGTCATCGACTGGCGACGCGGGCACGAGAAGGCGACCGTCGCCCTGCGCGGGCCGCTGACCTCCGTCATGCTCGCCTTCTACCGCCGACTGCCGCTGGACAGCCCCCGGTTGGAGGTGCTCGGCGAGCGGAAGCTGCTGGAGTTCTGGCTGGAGCGGGCGAGTTTCGGGTGAACCGGAGCCTGGCGGACCACCCGGTGAGCAGGGTCTCCGGTGAAAAGGGTTCCGACGAACAAGGCGGCGGCCCGCCCCCGTTGAGGGAGCGGGCCGCCGTACTGCTGTGTGCGCGTCAGCGGGAGCTGCTCGCTCCACGACGGCGCAGGCCGAAGAAGACCGCGCCGCCGCCGATCGCCACGAGCGCGATCGCGATGCCGGCGATCAGGCCGGTGTTGGAGTTGGCGCCGGTCTCGGCGAGGTTGGAGTCGCCGACCGCGGCCGACGGGGCGTTGCTCTCGACAGTGGCCGGAGCGGTGGTGCCCTCCGAGGCCGAGGGGGTCGCGGACGGGGTCGGGGTGTCCTCGGCCGGAGTGCTGGCGGAGTCCGACGGGGTGGGCGTGGGCGTGGGCGTCGGGGTCGGCGTGTCCTCGGTCTTGCAGGCGGTCGCCGGGGTGATCAGGTTGGGCGTGATGTTCTCGCCCTGGATGTAGGGCAGGGCCTCGACGTGGATGCGGTACTCGGCGTTGGGCGCCCAGTCCTCCTCGAAGGTGATGGTGGTGCCCTTCTTGGAGCCCTTCACCGTCTTCTCGCCGACCTTCTTGGCGTCGCCGCCGTTGCTCTGAAGGTACACGGAGACGGTCGCCTCGACGCCGGTCCGGTCCACGTCCGTGACGCTGATGACGCCCTGCGTGCCGTCACACTTGGCCTCGGCGGAGAACTCCTTGATGTTGCAGGCAAGGGCGTTGCTGGAGGCGCCGAGCACGATCGCGGTCGAGGCGGCGGCGACGCCGAGGAAGCGCGCGGCGCGGGAGGTACGGCGGGATATGGGCGTGAATGCCACGTTCGTCCTTCACGGGGTGCGCAAATGCGGGGGGTGGACGGGATGGTGATGTGTCATCACCGTCCCCACGAGTCTCACAGGTCTATAAGCGCTGCATAAGTAGTGTCAACGTGTAGGCACCCTATACCCGTTGGCTTTACCTTCTTATTACACAGCGAGACGTTTCAGCGCTCCCGGCACCTCCTCGATCCGGTCAACCAGGGCGATTCGGGCCTCCATTGAGCGCTCCCGCGCGAGCGCCTGGAGCAATGGCCAGGTCGGCAGCCGCTCCGTCCAGTGCGCTCGGTTCACGAGGACCATCGGGGTAGGTTCGCCGCGCGACTCGTAGTAGTTGGGTGTCGCGTTGTCGAAGATCTCCTGCACGGTCCCGGCGGCGCCCGGCAGGAAGACCACCCCGGCGTTGCAGCGGGCCAGCAGGCCGTCCTCGCGGGTGGCGTTGGCGAAGTACTTGGCGATGTGCGACGCGAAGGCGTTGGGCGGCTCGTGGCCGTAGAACCAGGTGGGGATGCCGACCGAACCGCCGCCGCGGGGCCAGCGGGCGCGGACCTCGAACGCGGCGCGCGCCCAGTCGGTGATCGAGGGCGTGAACGAGGGTGCCGCGCCGAGGAGTTCGCAGGCCTCCTCCAGCATGGCGTCCTCGAAGGGGGCCGCGTAGGCGCCGAGGTTGGCCGCCTCCATCGCGCCCGGTCCGCCGCCGGTGGCCACGGTGAGCCCCGCGCGGGCCAGTTCACGCCCGAGGCGGGCGGCGCCGACGTACTCCTCGGTCCCGCGCGCCATCGCGTGGCCGCCCATCACCCCCACGACCCGCGCGCCGGGCAGCAGTTCGTCGAGGGCGTCGGAGACGGCGTCGTCGTGGACCGCGCGCAGGGTCGACGCGTATATGTCGCGGTCGGCCTTGGTGCGCTGGAACCAGGCGTAGGCGAGGGCGTCCGGGGTCTGTTCGTAGCCCTTGTCCAGCCCGTCGAAGAGTTCGTCGGGGGAGTAGAGGAGGCCGCGGTAGGGATCGAAGGGGAGGCCCGGCACGGGCGGGAAGACCAGGGCCCCGTCGTGGCGGATCTTCGCCGCCGCGTTCTCCCGCATGGGGCAGCCGAGGAAGACGGTGCCCGCGGTGTCGGTGGCCAGCAACTCCCTTGTCCGGTCGGTCAGATCGACCGCCTGGACGCGGAATCCGGTCAGCGCGCCGCGGGCCGAGACGACCGCGTCGAACTCCTCCAGCGTCTCGATCTCACGGTCGTCGTGGTGTGCCGCGTGGGCGGGGCTCGTCTGCACCCGCCCATGCTCGCACGCCGGGTTCCGGCCCCGGGTTCAGCCCTGGATCGCCGCCGGGTCCATCCACACGACCTCCCAGCCGTGGCCGTCGAGGTCGTCGAAGGAACGGCCGTACATGAAGCCCTGGTCCTGGACGTCGTCGTTGGCCGTGCCGCCCGCGGCGACCGCCTTCTCGACCAGCTCGTCCACCTTGGCGCGGCTCTCGGCGCTCAGACAGAGCAGCACCTGACTGGACTTCGTCGGGTCCGCGATCTCCTTCTTGGTGAAGGTCGCGTAGAACGGCTTGGTGAGCAGCATCGCGACGATGGTCTCGCTGATCACGACAGAGGCCGCCTTGTCATCGCTGAACTGTTCGTTGAGCGTGTAACCGAGCTCCGTGTAGAACTTCTTCGATGCGTCGAGGTCGTTCACGGGCAGGTTGACGAAGATCATCTGCTGGTAGGCCGGAGCGGTCATCGGAATCTCTCCCATCGGGTACGTGCGATACGGGGGGTAGACGGGCGGGTGCGGCGGAACTCATCGGTGGGGGAGAGATTTTCTCGGCGGCGTTCGGTGGCCTTCGGCTATGGCGTCAGCGGGAGCGCCGCCAGCTCGGCCACGACCAGGGTGAGCGGGCCGAACAGGGCCAGCAGGGCACCGGCGCGCAGGGCCGCCGCGCTGCGGAGCATCGTGGCGGGCGCGCCGAGCCGCAGGAGGGCGGCGGTCGTGTCCGACCTCGCCTGCTTCGCCTCGACGGCGGCCGTGAGGAGCGTGGCGAGCGTGCAGCCGGTCACCAGGAGCACCCCGACGGTGGTGAGGGGGCCGACCTCGGGTCCGGTGGGGTCGTACAGCAGGGCCATCGCGTAGGTCCCGGAGGCCACCGCGCACACGACACCGAGGGGGCGGCCGATGCGGGTGGCCTCCGCCATCAGGACGCGGCCCGCGAGGAGGCGCAGGGCACCGGGCCGGGTCGACTGGAGGAGGCGACCGCACAGGTGGGTGAGGCCGGGGCCGGCCACCGCGAGACCCACGGCGGTGAGCAGCCAGCCGACCAGGACGGAGGGGGCTCCGGTGAGGCCGGCGGGGAGCGGGGTGTGGGCGGAGCCGGCGGTGCGGTGGGCGTAGGCCTCCACCGCCAGGCCGGCGGCGAGCACGGCGATCCCCCAGGGCAGGCCCTTGGGAGCTTCCTCGGGGGCCGCTGGGAGGGTGCCGTCCAGGGCACCGCCGTGGCCGGGCGCAAGATCGCCGTGGCCGTGCGCCAGGGGGAGGGCGGTGCCGTCGTCGAGAGCCGGGCGCCGCTCCTCCGCCACGGCGGCGGCAGTGGCCTTGGCCCCGTCTCCGGGTTCTCCCGCGCCCAGACGCGCGCGGAAACGGCCGTACGCTCCGAACGGCTCCCTCGCCGTGGTCCGGCCGTACGCCCCGAAGCGGCCGTACGACCGTGCTTCCCTCCTCGCCGACGCCGGCCGGTCGTCCCGGGGGCGCAGGACGAGCGCCACCGTCACCGACGCGATCGCCGGGACCAGGGCCAGCAGGGTCAGGGCGGCCGGCAGGGGCAGCGGGGAGCCCGCGGCCAGGAAGTCCGCCGCCGCTCCGTCGAAGGGCATGCCCGTCAGGTCGCCGCGCAGGTGGAGGAAGAACAGCAGGGCCAGCATCGAGCCGAGCAGGCTGGACAGGGCCGTGGTCGCCGCCGACACGGCCATCAGACGGGCCGGGCCCAGGCCGATCGCCGCGAGGCCGGGGCGGGGACGGGTGCCCGGATCGGTGCGGGCCACCGCCAGGGCGAGATGGACCGTGGCGGCCAGCGGGGTCAGGCACCAGGCCAGCCGCAGCAGGGAACCGGACGGGTCCGCGGGGTGGCTCATCGCGTGGCCGAGGGTGCACAGGAGGAGGAAGCCCGTGCCCGCCGACGCCAGGGCCACCAGCAGGCGGCGCAGCTGTACGGCGGGACGGGCGCCCCGGGTCAGACGGAGAGCGAGCACGCGGTACGGCCTTCCGGGTCGGCCATCGGGGGCAGGTGCACGGTGTTGACCCGGCGGCCGTCCAGGAGGGTGACGGTACGGTCCGCCAGCGCAGCGGTGTCGGTGTCGTGCGTCGCCAGGACCACGGTGATGCCGTGCGAGCGGGCCGCAGTGGTGAGCGTGCGCAGGACGTGGCCGCGGTCCGCTCGGTGCAACGGGGCCGTCGGCTCGTCCGCGAACAGCACCGACGGGGCCGGGGCCAGGGCGCGGGCGATGCACACGCGCTGGCGCTCGGACTGGGTCAGCTCGTGCGGGCGCCTGCGGGTGCGGTCGCCGATGTCGAGGCGCTCCAGCCACTCCAGCGCGGCCGTCCGGGCCCGCCGGCGGCCGGTGCCGCGCAGCATGAGGGGCAGGGCCGCGTTCTCCCAGGCGTTGAGCTCCGGGACGAGCACCGGGGCCGGGTCGATCCAGCCGAAGCGGTCCCGGCGCAGCCGCTCCCGGGTCATCGGGCCCATGGTGTGCACGGGCGCGCTGTTGAACCAGACCTCGCCGCGCTGGGCCGGGGTGAGCCCCGACAGGCATCTCAGCAGCGCGGTCTTGCCGCTGCCGCGCGGGCCGCTCACGGCGAGGATCTCGCCCTCGCGCACTCCGAGGGAGACGCCCTGGAGCGCCGGCGAGCCGTCGCGGTGGGTGAAGTGCAGGGAGCGTGCCCAGAGCACGTCGTTGTCGGGCGGGGCCTCCATGGGCGTACACCTCGTATCAGATCCGTAGTGCCGTGCTGATCCCCCGTGCGGGGGAACGAAGACAGGGCCGATCGGTTACCAGGCACGCTAAGGAGACGGGGGCGGGACGCCGTACAGCACACGGCCCGGGGTGGGCGCCTGTCACTCGGACGGGCGCACCCCGGGCCGTATAAGCCGGATATGCGGTCGGACCGCCGACGGCTAGAGCTTCGTCCAGGCCTCGGTGAGGGTCGCGCGCAGGATCTGCTCGATCTCGTCGAAGGTCCCCTGGTCGGAGATCAGCGGCGGGGCGAGCTGGACGACCGGGTCGCCGCGGTCGTCGGCACGGCAGTACAGGCCGTTGTCGTACAGGGCCTTGGAGAGGAAGCCGTACAGGACGCGCTCGGTCTCCTCGTCGTTGAAGGACTCCTTGGTCGTCTTGTCCTTGACGAGCTCGATGCCGTAGAAGAAGCCGTTGCCGCGGACGTCGCCGACGATCGGCAGGTCGTGCAGCTTCTCCAGCGTCGAGCGGAAGGCGCCCTCGTTGTCCAGGACGTGCTGGTTGAGGTTCTCGCGCTCGAACAGGTCGAGGTTGGCGAGGCCCACCGCGGCAGACACGGGGTGGCCGCCGAAGGTGTAGCCGTGCAGGAAGGTGTTGTCGCCCTTGTAGAACGGCTCGGCCAGGCGGTCGGAGATGATGCAGGCGCCGATCGGGGAGTAGCCCGAGGTCATGCCCTTGGCGCAGGTGATCATGTCCGGGACGTAGTCGAACTTGTCGCAGGCGAACATCGTGCCCAGGCGGCCGAAGGCGCAGATGACCTCGTCGGAGACCAGCAGGACGTCGTACTGGTCGCAGATCTCGCGCACCCGCTGGAAGTAGCCGGGCGGGGGCGGGAAGCAGCCGCCCGCGTTCTGCACGGGCTCCAGGAAGACCGCGGCGACCGTGTCCGGGCCCTCGAAGAGGATCTGCTGCTCGATCTGGTCGGCGGCCCAGCGGCCGAAGGCCTCCGGGTCGTCGCCGAACAGCGGGGCGCGGTAGATGTTGGTGTTCGGGACCTTGTGGGCGCCCGGGACCAGCGGCTCGAAGGGGGCCTTGAGGGCCGGCAGGCCGGTGATGGACAGGGCGCCCTGCGGGGTGCCGTGGTAGGCGACCGCGCGGGAGATGACCTTGTGCTTGGTCGGCTTGCCGGTGAGCTTGAAGTACTGCTTGGCGAGCTTCCAGGCGGTCTCGACCGCCTCGCCGCCGCCGGTGGTGAAGAAGACCTTGTTGAGGTCGCCGGGCGCGTGCTGCGCGAGGCGCTCCGCGAGTTCGACGGCCTTCGGGTGGGCATAGGACCACACCGGGAAGAACGCCAGGTCCTGCCCCTGCTTGAAGGCGGCCTCGGCGAGTTCCGTGCGGCCGTGACCGGCCTGCACCACGAACAGGCCCGCGAGGCCGTCGAGGTAGCGCTTGCCCTTGTCGTCGTAGATGTAGGTGCCCTCGCCCCGGACGATGGTCGGGACCGGGGAGTTCTCGTACGACGACATGCGGGTGAAGTGCATCCACAGGTGGTCGTACGCGGTGCGGCTGAGGTCCTTGGAGCTCACGGTTATCGGGTCCTCACGGTTATCGGGTTCCCCACATGTAGGTCTGCTTCTTGAGCTTCAGATAGACGAAGCTCTCGGTGGAGCGCACTCCGGGGATGGCCCGGATACGGCGGTTGATGACCTCCAGGAGGTGGTCGTCGTCCTCGCAGACGATCTCCACCATGAGGTCGAACGAGCCGGCGGTCATCACCACGTACTCGCATTCCGGCATGGCCGTCAGGGCCTCGGCCGCGGACTCCACGTCGCCCTCCACGTGGATGCCGACCATCGCCTGGCGCCGGAAGCCCACGGTGAGCGGGTCCGTGACGGCGACGATCTGCATCACGCCCTGGTCGAGCAGCTTCTGGACGCGCTGGCGCACGGCCGCCTCGGAGAGGCCCACGGCCTTGCCGATCGCGGCGTACGGACGGCGGCCGTCCTCCTGGAGCTGTTCGATGATGGCGAGGGAGACGGCATCCAGATGCGGGGTGCCGTTCCTGGACTCGCGGACGACCCGTGAGTCCCTGGGGTCTGTGCTTCGACTGGCCACGACGTCACTGTGCACGACGTCTCGACACTTCCGCAAGGCCGAGGCGATGAAATCCGTTGTTTACGCTACCGAGACCTGCGGATTTCGCAGCCTTGGCGCGATCGGGGGTGTTGAAAACGTGGGCCGCCCGATTAGGGTGGGTGTCTCAGCCAGTGGACAGTTCCAAACCCCCTCAGGAGGCCGGCAGTGAGCACCGAGCTGCGTCGTCTGCGCAACTACATCGACGGTGAGTTCCGGGACGCCGCCGACGGACGGACCACGGACGTGGTCAACCCCGCGACCGGTGAGGCGTACGCGACCGCGCCGCTGTCCGGGCAGGCGGACGTGGACGCGGCGATGGCCGCCGCGGCTGCCGCCTTCCCGGGCTGGCGGGACAAGACGCCCGCCGAGCGGCAGAAGGCCCTGCTGAAGATCGCCGACGCGTTCGAGGAGCGGGCCGAGGAGCTCATCGCGGCCGAGGTGGAGAACACCGGCAAGCCGATCGGGCTCACGCGGTCCGAGGAGATCCCGCCGATGGTCGACCAGATCCGCTTCTTCGCCGGTGCGGCGCGGATGCTGGAGGGCCGGTCCGCCGGTGAGTACATGGAGGGCCTGACCTCGATCGTGCGCCGCGAGCCGGTGGGCGTCTGCGCGCAGGTCGCGCCCTGGAACTACCCGATGATGATGGCCGTGTGGAAGTTCGCGCCGGCGATCGCCGCGGGCAACACGGTCGTGCTGAAGCCGTCGGACACGACGCCGGCGTCGACCGTCCTCATCGCCGAGATCATCGGCTCGATCCTGCCCAAGGGCGTCTTCAACGTCATCACCGGTGACCGGGACACCGGCCGGCTGATGGTCGAGCACCCGACCCCGGCGATGGCCTCCATCACCGGGTCCGTGCGGGCCGGCATGTCGGTCGCCGAGTCCGCGTCCAGGGACCTGAAGCGGGTGCACCTGGAGCTGGGCGGCAAGGCGCCGGTCGTCGTCTTCGAGGACACCGACATCGCCAAGGCCGTCGAGGACATCTCCGTCGCGGGCTTCTTCAACGCCGGTCAGGACTGTACGGCGGCCACGCGCGTGCTGGTGCAGTCCTCGATCCACGACGAGTTCGTGGCCGCGCTGGCGAAGGCCGCGTCCGAGACGAAGACGGGGCAGCCGGACGACGAGGACGTGCTGTTCGGTCCCCTCAACAACCCGAACCAGCTCAAGCAGGTTTCCGGCTTCATCGACCGGCTGCCCGCGCACGCGAAGGTCGAGGCGGGCGGTCACCAGGTCGGTGACAAGGGGTACTTCTACGCGCCGACCGTGGTGTCGGGGCTGAAGCAGGACGACGAGATCATCCAGAACGAGGTGTTCGGGCCGGTCATCACCGTGCAGTCCTTCTCCGACGAGGAGCAGGCCGTGTCCTGGGCCAACGGGGTCGAGTACGCGCTCGCGTCCTCGGTGTGGACCAAGGACCACGGCCGTGCGATGCGGATGTCGAAGAGGCTGGACTTCGGGTGCGTGTGGATCAACACGCACATCCCGCTGGTCGCGGAGATGCCGCACGGCGGGTTCAAGAAGTCGGGCTACGGCAAGGACCTGTCGGGGTACGGGTTCGAGGACTACACGCGGATCAAGCATGTGATGACGTCGTTGGACGCGTAGGTCTTCGGGGCGGGCGGGTGCTTGTTCGGCTGCGGGTGCGTGGGGGTCGGTCGCGCGGTTCCCCGCGCCCCTGGGTGGGGCAGCTGATCCGGTGCCTTGAGGTTTGACAAGGTGTCCGTCGCGCACCGCTCCGCTTGACGCTGCGTCGATTGTCGGTGCGCGGTGCGGGGCGGCATGCTGCCGCAATGCCCCTCGCACCGCGGACGTCTCCGCTCTCCCGTCGGACCCTGCTGCGCGCCCTCGGTGGCGGGGCCGTGCTGGGCGGGCTCGCCGGCTGCGGTGTGCCCGCTGCGTACGTGTCGGCGGGCGATCGGGCCGTCCCCGATCGCTCCGCCGCCGACAAGCGGCTGACCTGGGCGAACTGGCCGCTCTACATCGACACGGACGACTCCGACTCGACGAAGCGGCCGACGCTGGACGCCTTCGGCAAACGCACCGGGATCGCCGTCGACTACGTCGAGGAGATCAACGACAACGACGAGTTCTTCGGCAAGATCAGCCCCGCCCTGATGAACCACCAGCAGACCGGGCGCGACCTCGTCGTCGTCAGCGACTGGATGTGCGCGCGGTTCGTCCGGCTGGGCTGGGTGCAGGAGATGGACCGGGCGCGGCAGCCGAACGTCGCGAAGTACCTTGACCCGCTGCTGCGTTCACCCGCCTTCGACCCGGGCCGCAGGTACACCGTGCCCTGGCAGTCGGGGATCACCGGCATCGCGTACAACCGCAGGAAGCTGGGCCGCGAGATCCGGCACGTGAAGGACCTCTGGGCGAGCGACCTCAAGGGCCGGGTGACCCTGCTCTCCGGTCTCGACGAGGCCTTCGCGCTGCTCATGCAGGGCAACGGCGTCGACATCACCCGGTGGACGGCGGACGACTTCCACGAGGTCTGCGACCAGGTCGAGACGTACGTCAGGGGCGGCCGGATCCGCCGCTTCACCGGCAACGACTACACCAAGGACCTCGTCACCGGCGACGTCCTGGCCTGCCAGGCCTACTCCGGGGACGTGATCCAGCTCCGGGCGGACAACCCCGACATCCGCTTCGTCGTCCCCGAGGAGGGCGCGGAGCTGTGGTCGGACTCCCTGATGATCCCGGACCGGGCCCTTCACAAGACCAACGCCGAGCGGCTGATCGACTACTACTACGAGCCCGAGGTCGCCGCCGAACTCGCCGCCTGGGTCAACTACGTCTGCCCCGTCCCGGCCGCGCGGGAGGTCCTGGCCGCGTCGAAGGACGAGGACACGGCCGCGCTCGCCGAGAACCCCCTGATCTTCCCCGACGCGGAGATGCGCGAACGGCTGGTGATCGCGCGGGACATCACGTCGAAGGAGCGGGTCGGGTTCGCCAAGCGGTGGAACGCGATCGTGGGGTTGTGAGAGCGCCCAGGTAGCGACACTCAATGTTTTGAACATGTTCAATTCCAGGCGTACGCTGCTGCCATGAGTGACAGAGCCGCCCAACTCAGGGGCATCCGCGCATGGCTGGTGGTCTTCGTCGTCTGCCTGGTGCTCAGCGGGGTCACCGCGTTCCCGCTGGTCCACGAACTGCGGTGGACCGAGGACGTGCTGCGGCACCTGCCCGCGCCGGACGCCCTGACGGACTGGATCACCCGGGTCCGGCACGGACTCGACACCGCCGACGCCGACTATCCCTTCCTCCTCTACGGCACGGACTGGCTGGCCTTCGCCCACCTGGTCATCGCGGTCGCCTTCTACGGCCCCTACCGCGACCCGGTCCGCAACATCTGGGTCGTCGAGTTCGGGATGATCGCCTGCGCGGGGATCATCCCGCTCGCCCTGATCTGCGGACCGATCCGGGGCATCCCGTTCTGGTGGAGCGTGCTCGACATGGCGTTCGGGGTGCTCGGAGTGGTCCCGCTGTATGTCGTACGGAGGAAGATCAAGCAGTTGGAGGCGCTCACCCCGCCCGGCGTCCGGGCCGTGCCCGCTACCTGAGCGCGGCCGCGACGATCCGGCCGACGACCGGGTTCGCGTCCTCGCTCTTCGCGTCGGTGGAGTTGACCGAGTAGACGGTCGTGCGGCGCAGGTCGCAGGTGCCGGCGATCGCCGAGTTGTAGCCGTACCGGCCACCGGTCTTGACCCAGTACACGGTCCCGCCGGACTCGAAGCGCTGGAGGCCGCCCGCGCTGTAACTCGCCCCCGTGATGTCCGCCGGGACCGCGAACAGCTCCTTCATCAACGGCCGCGGGACGATCCGGCCCCGGAAGAGACCGGTGAGCAGGCGCTCCAGGTCCGCGGTCGTGGAGATCATGTCCCCGGCCGCGAACCGGTCCGCCTGGTTCCATTCCGTGACGTCCAGGAGTTCCGTGGTTCCGTCTGCCCTCCGCACCGCCTGGTAGCCCCGGTTGTGCGGACCGAGGATGCGCGGGTCGGTGCCCGGGAAGTACGTGTCCCGCATCCCGGCCGGCGCCAGCACCAGCCGGGCGGCCTCCGAGGCGTACGACCGCCCCGTCACCCGCTCGATCAGCAGACCGAGGAACGTGTAGTTGATGTTGAGGTAGTGCTGCCGCCTACCCGGGCAGAACTCCGGCTCCTTGGCGCCCGCGGACGCGGCCACCCGCTGCGGGTCGAGCGTCTCGAAGCGGCGGGCGTACACCTCCTCGAAGGTGGTGCCGAGACCGTCGCCCGCCGGGATGCCGCTGGTGTGGTTCAGCAACTGCCGGACGGTGACCGGCCGGAACCGGCTGCCCAGGAGACCGGGCAGACAGTCCTGGACCGGCCCCTCCAGGTCGATCCGCCCCTCGGCGGCCAGCCGCAGTACCGTCGCCGCCGTCACCACCTTCGTCGTCGACCCGGCCCGGAAGCGGGCGTCGGGGTCGGCGGGCCGCCCGCTCTCCAGGTCGTGCACGCCCGCACTGCCCCGCCATCTGCCGTCCCGGCCGCCGACCCGCACCAGGGCGGCGGTGGCGTCCGCGTCCGGAAGCCCGGCGATCGCGGCGCGTAACGCCTCGGCGTCCGGCCCGGAGGCGGTGCGAGCGGCCGCCGGGGAGGCGGGCAGGGCGACGGCCAGGGGTGCGGCGAGGGCGCCGGAGAGGAGGCTTCTGCGACGGAAGTCGGGCACGGGTCGGCTCCTGGGGGTGTGGATGGCTGTGTGATCATCCTGCGGGGCCGTCGAGAGAGCGGGATCCTCACGGAGGAGGGCCTCGACCCTGGTGGAACCCTGAGCAACTCGCGCTTCCTGCAAGGGAGTTGCCCGGAGAAACCCCCTAGGGGAGAAGAACTGCTGTCGCGGAGGCGGAGGCCGGGGCGCCTTCACTGCCGGGCTCAGGGGTGCTACCCCGCGGTGTCGGCCGCCCGCAGGGCGCAGAGCAGGTCCACGCGGTTGGTCGTGATCGAGTCGACGCCCATCTCGGCGAGCCGGCGCATCGAGCGGCGGGTGTCCGGCGTCCACACGGAGATCAGATACCCGTCCGTGTGGATGCGTTCGGCGAGGTCCCGGTCCATGAGGCCGAAGCGGTAGTTGAGCCAGCGGGGCTTGACCGCGTTCAGCAGGGCGGGGCGCGGGGGTGCGAGGCTCGTCCAGGTGAGCGCGATCTCCGCGGACGGGTCGGCCTCGCGGACGGCGAGCATGGCGCCGGCGTCGGCACAGTAGTAGACGCGGTCCTGGGCGCCCTCCTCCCGGACCACGTCGACGATGCGGCGGGCGACCCGCACCTCGCGGGTGCCGGGCAGGTCCAGCATCAGGCGGTCGCCCTCGGTGGCCCGCAGCGCCTCCGCGAGCGTCGGCACCCGGCCGTCGGTCAGCCCGCGCACCTCGTCCGCGGACAGGGACAGCAGCGGACGGTCGTGCTCCCACAGCCGTTTCAGCGTGTGGTCGTGGAGGAGGACCGGCACGCCGTCCCTGGTGAGCCGTACGTCGACCTCCACCGCGTCCGCGCCCAGGTCGAGCGCGGTACGCAGGGAGTCGATCGTGTTCTCACGGACGCGGTAGGGGGCGCCGCGGTGTGCCACGGCCGTCAGCTTCTGCATGGGCCCATTGTGGTGGGTTCGCTGCGGTTGGTTCGTTGCGGTTGGTTCGCTGCGGTGGGCTCAGGGGGCGAGCCAGGAGGCGGTGCGGCTGTCGATCTCGTCCTTGATCCTCGCCTTGCCGGGTTCGTCCAGGAAGGACGCGTCGACGGCGTTCTTCGCGAGTTCCGCCAGGCCGCGTTCGTCGAGGTCCAGGAGCCTCGCCGCCACGGCGTACTCGCTGTTGAGGTCGGTCCCGAACATCGGCGGGTCGTCGGAGTTGATCGTGACGACGACCCCGGCCCGCACGAACTCCTTGATCGGGTGCTCGTCGAGGGTGCGGACGGCCCGGGTGGCGATGTTGGAGGTGGGGCACACCTCCAGCGGGATGCGGTGCTCGGCCAGGTGCGCGAGGAGCTTCGGGTCCTGGGCGGAGCTGGTGCCGTGGCCGATGCGCTCGGCGCGGAGGTGGGTGAGGGCGTCCCACACCGTCTCCGGGCCGGTCGTCTCGCCGGCGTGCGGGACGGAGTGCAGGCCGGCGGCGATGGCCCGGTCGAAGTACGGCTTGAACTGGGGGCGGGGGACGCCGATCTCGGGGCCGCCGAGCCCGAAGCTCACGAGGCCCTCCGGGCGGAGGCGGTCGTCGGTGGCGAGCCGGGTCGTCTCCTCGGCGGCCTCCAGGCCGGCCTCGCCGGGGATGTCGAAGCACCAGCGCAGGACCGTGCCGAACTCGGACTCCGCCGCCTTGCGGGCGTCCTCGATCGCCTCCATGAACGCGCGCTCGTCGATGCCGCGGCGGGTGGAGGAGAACGGGGTGACGGTGAGCTCCGCGTAGCGGACCTGCTGGCGGGCGAGATCCCTGGCGACCTCGAAGGTCAGGAGCCGGACGTCCTCGGGGGTGCGGATCAGGTCGACGACGCTGAGGTAGACGTCGATGAAGTGGGCGAAGTCCGTGAAGGTGAAGTAGTCGACGAGGGCTTCGGGGTCGGTGGGGACCTTGGAGTCGGGGTGGCGGGCGGCGAGTTCGGAGACGATGCGGGGGGAGGCGGAGCCGACGTGGTGGACGTGTAGTTCGGCCTTCGGCAGTTCGGCGATGAAGGCGGAGAGGGGGTGGGGGTTGGTGTCGGGTGTCGTCGGCATGCGGGCCTTCCCTGATCGGCTGATCTGTGGGGTCATCGTAGGACGGGGGGTGGGGTGGGGGTTGTGGGTGGTTGGTTGTCTGCGGGGTGGGTGGGGGCGGGCGTTTTGCGCAGTTCCCCGCGCCCCTGGATGCCTGCGGCGGCCCGTTGCGGTTCGGTGGGGGCTTGTGTAGCGCGTGCGGGTGCGTTGTGGGTCGGTGCCGGGGTGGGGGGTGTCCGTCCTCGGTCCGGCGGCTCGGTCTCTCGATCAGGGGCCCGGTTCCGGACGCCGGCCGCTGCGGGCGGACACCCCCCACCCCGTCCCCTTCACGCCGTACGCGGCGAACGGTGCCGTCGTAGCGCACGTGGACTGCAACTCCTCAGGGGCGCGGGGAACTGCGCGACAAGCCACGACGCACCCGCACCCGCCCGACAAGTGAACCCGGCACCCCCCTAGGCGCCCGGCCCAAGCCCAGCGCAGCGGGGGCGCGGGGAACTGCGCGACCAGCCACGACGGACCCGCACCCGCCGGACAACCGAACCCCGCATCCCCCCTGCTCAAGCCCACCCCGGCCGGCCTGCCGGGTAGCATGGGCGTACGAACGACCTAGGGGGACATGGGCATGACGGACGGAATGCAGTCGGGTGGGGAGGGTGGGCGGGACCCGTGGGCCGCGCCCGAGAGTGGGCCCTCGTTGGAGAAGAGCCCGCCGCCGCCCTCCGTGCACGATCAGAACACCGTGACGTCGGTGCCCAGTGACGGGTACGGCTTTCCGCCCCCCGCCCCCGCGGCCCCCACCCCCGGTTACGGCTACCCCGCCCCCGAGCAGGGACCCGGTGGGCCCGGTTTCGTGCCGCCGCCTCCCATCGCGCCCGGCGGTCCCGGTGCCGGGGCCGGATACGGATACCCCGGCTATCCGCAGGCCCCGCAAGCCCCGCAGGGCTACGGCTGGGCCCCGCCCGTGCCCCCGCAGAACGGGATGGGTGTCGCCGCGATGGTGCTGGGCATCCTGTCCTGCGCCCTGTTCTGCTTCTACGGCATCCTCTCGCTCGCGCTCGGTGTCCTCGCCATCGTCTTCGGCATCAAGGGACGCAAGCGGGCCGAGCGTGGTGAGGCCACCAACCGGGGACAGGCGCAGGCCGGTTTCATCACCGGGATCATCGGGACGATCCTCGGTCTGATCGTGCTCGTCTTCATGGCCTTCGTCATCGTGGCCGCCGTCAACTCCGACGACGAGCCCGACTACTACGACGGCTCCCTGCCCGCCGCCGCGGCGGCCCAGCAGCACTGACGTCCGATCAGGCGTCTCTGAGGCGCTCCCGCGCCTCCATCAGCGCGAAGCCCAGCAGGTTCGGGCCGCGCCAGCGCTCGGGGTCGCCGGCCGCCTCGTCGTCCGCGGCGAGGCCGATGCCCCAGACGCGGTCGACCGGGCTGGCCTCCACCAGCACCCGGTCGCCGGTGCCCAGGAGGAACGCGCGCAGGTCGTCGTGGGCCGCGAACTTGTGGACGCTGCCCTCGACGACGATCCCGAAGCGCTCCCGCTGCCAGACCTGCTCGTCGAAGCCGCGCACCAGACGGCCCGCCTTCTTGGCCTCGGCCGGGTGCCCGGCGGACAGCACCCGCGTTTCCGCTTCCCGGTCCTCGAAAAGCCGCGCCTTGCCCGCCATCATCCAGTGCTCGGCGGTCGCATAGGTCACTCCGGCCACCACGAACGGTGACGGCCACCACTGGCTCAGGCAGCTCGCGCCGACGCGGCCGTCCGGACGCGGGCGGTGTCCCCAGAAGTGCAGATACTTGATGTGTGCGCCTGCTCGGACCTGCTTGACCAGGGCGTCCTGCGTGTCGATCTTCCCCGTGATCTTCCCCATGCACGCGAGTCTGACAGGCACCACTGACACTCCGTCCTGCCTTTTCGGGGGCGACTCGACACCTGGTCGACAGATTCCGTCGCGTAACCGAAAGGCAACAACGGAATCACTTGTAGGAGTGTCATTGCTCTGTCAGGATCGGCACTCAAATCGAGCTGGAGCTACGCCACCCACCCTCGGGAGCCGAGGGGTCACGGCGGAGGAGAGCGACATGCACAAGCCGGGCAGTGCCACCCCGGACCGGTTCGCGGCCCAGGAGCGCTTCGCCGAGGGCGCGCAGTTCATCGGCGGGCGTCTCACCAGGGGGACCTCCGGGCGGACGCACGCGGTCGTCGACCCCGCGAGCGGGGAGGAGGTCCTCAGCTATGAACTGGCGGGCGCGGCGGATGTGGATGCCGCCGTCGCCGCGGCCCGGGCGGCCTTCCCGGGCTGGGCGGGCGCCACTCCCGGTGAGCGGTCCGACGCCCTGCACCGGTTCGCCGCCGTGCTCGCCGACCGGGCCGAGGACTTCGCCCGCGCGGAGTCCCTCCAGTGCGGGAAGCCGCTGAAGCTGACCCGGGAGTTCGACGTCCCGGGGACCATCGACAACACCTCCTTCTTCGCCGGTGCCGCACGGCATCTTCAGGGGCAGTCCGCGGGGGAGTACTCCGGGGACCACACGTCGTACGTGCGGCGTGAGGCCATCGGGGTCGTCGGGTCCATCGCGCCCTGGAACTATCCGCTCCAGATGGCCGCCTGGAAGATCCTTCCGGCCATCGCGGCGGGCAACACGATCGTCCTGAAGCCCGCCGAGATCACTCCGCTCACGTCCCTGCTCTTCGCGCAGGCCGCCGTCGACGCCGGGATCCCCGCCGGGGTCGTCAACATCGTCACCGGGACCGGGAAGGAGGCCGGGGAGCGTCTCGTCGGCCATCCCGACGTGGCCATGACCTCCTTCACCGGGTCGACCGCGGTCGGCAAGCGGGTCGCCGAGATCGCCACCGCCACCGTCAAGCGGCTGCATCTGGAGCTGGGCGGCAAGGCTCCCTTCGTCGTGTTCGACGACGCCGATCCGGAGGCCGCCGTCCACGGGGCCGTCGCCGGCGCGCTCATCAACACCGGGCAGGACTGCACGGCCGCCACGCGCGCGTACGTGCAGCGACCGCTGTACGAGGCGTTCGTGGAGCGGACCGCCGCCCTCATGGAAACCGTCCGGCTCGGCGACCCGTTCGCCGCCGGTACCGATCTCGGGCCGCTGATCTCACACGTCCAGCGGGACCGGGTCGCCGGGTTCGTCGACCGTGCGCGTGGCTACGCGCGCGTGGTGACCGGCGGGGAGGTGCCCGGGGGAGAGCTCGCCAAGGGTGCCTACTACAAGCCCACCCTCGTCGCCGACGCCGCCCAGGACAGCGAGATCGTCCAGTCCGAGATCTTCGGGCCGGTGCTCGTGGTGCTGCCGTTCGATACTGATGACGAGGGCATCAGGCTCGCCAACGACACGCCGTACGGGCTCGCCGCCTCCGCCTGGAGCCGGGACGTCTACCGGGCGAACCGCGCCACGCGGGAGATCAAGGCCGGGTGCGTGTGGGTCAACGACCACATCCCGATCATCAGCGAGATGCCGCACGGCGGGTACAAGGCGTCCGGCTTCGGCAAGGACATGTCCTCGTACTCGTTCGAGGAGTACACGCAGATCAAGCACGTCATGTTCGACAACACCGCGGTGGCCGCGAAGGACTGGCACCGCACGATCTTCGGGGACCGATAGCCATCGTTCAGGCCGCCCGACCAGCGGCCGCCCACCTTCCCGAAAGGGCACCAGCGCATGGAGCAGTACGAGCCCGACCGCCTGTCGCCGGCCGTGGCGGCCGCGATGCGGCGCAGCCTTCGCAACGGCCGGGCGGCGATGACCCGCCGGTCCCTGTTGCGCGCCTCCGCGGGCGGCGCGCTCACCGTCGGTGGCCTCGGCGCACTGAGCGCCTGCGGCATCCCCGCGGCCGGCAAGACACAGGGCGGCCAGTCCGCCGACGACCACTCGGCCAAGGAGAAGGAGGTCAACTTCTCCAACTGGCCCGAGTACATCGACGTGGACGACAGCGAGAAGCACCACCCCACGCTGGACGCGTTCCGCAAGCGGACCGGCATCACGGTCAAGTACACCGAGGACATCAACGACAACGACGAGTTCTTCGGCAAGATCCAGCCGCAGCTCGCCGCGGGCCAGGACACCGGCCGCGACCTGATCGTCCTCACCGACTGGCTGGCCGCCCGCATGATCCGGCTCGGCTACGTCCAGAAGCTGGACGCGTCGAACCTGCCGCACGCCTTCGCCAACCTCTCGGACCAGTTCCGCAGCCCCGACTGGGACCCGGGCCGCGCCTACTCGTACGTGTGGCAGGGCATCTCGACCGTCGTCGCCTACAACAAGAAGGCCCTCGACGGCGTCGAGGTGAAGTCGATCTCCGACCTCCTCGACAATCCCAAGCTCAAGGGCCGTGTCGGCTTCCTGACCGAGATGCGTGACACCGTCGGCATGACCATGCTGGACATGGGCAAGGACCCGGCGAAGTTCACCGACGACGACTACGACGCCGTCATCGCCCGGCTCCAGAAGGCCGTCGACAAGGGACAGATCCGTCGCTTCACCGGCAACGACTACACGTCCGACCTCACCAAGGGCGACTTCGCCGCATGCGTGGCCTGGGGTGGCGACATCGTCCAGCTGCAGGCGGACAACCCGGACGTCGGCTACGTCATCCCCGACAGCGGCTACATGACGTCGACCGACAACATGCTGATCCCCAACAAGGCCCGGCACAAGACGAACGCAGAGCGGCTCATCGACTACTACTACGAGCCCGAACCGGCCGCCGAACTCGCCGCCTACGTCAACTACGTCAGCCCGGTCGCGGGAGTGGTGCCCTATCTGTCCAGGATCGACAAGACGGCGGCGAGCAACCCGCTGATCGTCCCCGACAAGGCCATGCAGGCAAAGTCCCACGCCTTCCGCGCACTGAGCTCGAAGGAAGAGACGGCCTACCAGCAGAAGTTCGCGAAGCTCACAGGGGCGTGACGAAGATGACCAAGGACACCAGCGGCGACGTCCGCCTCTCCGGTATCAGCAAGACGTACGACAACGGCTTCACCGCCGTGCACCCGCTGGACCTGACCGTGCCCCAGGGCTCCTTCTTCGCCCTGCTCGGCGCCTCCGGCTGCGGCAAGACGACCACCCTGCGCATGATCGCCGGTCTGGAGGAGCCCACCACGGGCACCGTGCACCTCGGCGACCAGGAGGTCACCCGGCTGCCTCCCTACAAGCGGCCGGTGAACACCGTCTTCCAGTCGTACGCCCTCTTCCCGCACCTCGACATCTTCGAGAACGTCGCCTTCGGTCTGCGCCGGCGCGGCATCAAGTCGGTGAAGAAGCAGGTCGAGGACATGCTGGAGCTCGTGCAGCTGGGTGAGCAGGCCCGCAAGAAGCCGCACCAGCTGTCGGGTGGCCAGCAACAGCGGGTCGCGGTGGCGCGGGCGCTGATCAACACGCCCAAGGTGCTTCTCCTCGACGAACCGCTCGGCGCCCTCGACCTCAAACTGCGCCGTCAGATGCAGCTGGAGCTCAAGCGCATCCAGACCGAGGTCGGCATCACCTTCGTGCACGTCACGCACGACCAGGAGGAGGCCATGACCATGGCCGACACGGTCGCCGTGATGAACGCGGGCCGCGTCGAGCAGCTCGGCTCGCCGACCGACCTGTACGAGAACCCGCAGACCACCTTCGTCGCCAACTTCCTCGGCACCTCCAACCTCATCGAGGCCGAGGTCGACTCGAAGAGCGGCGGCGAGATCGTCCTGAAGGCCGGCGGCGGCAAGCTGGTCCTGCCCGAGGCGCGCTACTCCGGGCCCGCGGCGACCGGCGGCAAGGTGCTCGTCGGTGTCCGGCCCGAGAAGATCTCCCTCACCCACGCGGACCAGGCCGGGGAGATCCCCGAGGGCCGCAACCGCATCACCGGGACGATCGCCGACTCCTCCTTCATCGGCGTCTCCACGCTGTACGTCATCGACAGCCCCGTCTGTCCCGAGTTCGAGGTCTACGCCCAGAACATCGACCGCGACGCCCGCCTGGTGCCCGGCGCCGAGGTCGTCCTGCACTGGAACCCGGCCCACACCTTCGGTCTGGACGCGGCCCAGGACATCGACGCCGGCATCCAGGAAGAGGCGACGGTCTGATGGCGACGCTCACCGAGGCGCCCCCGCCTCTCTCGCCGACCGCGCCGGAGAAGAAGCCGCCCCGCAGAAGGGGCCGCTTCACGCCGTACTGGCTGCTGCTGCCCGGCATCCTCTGGCTGCTGGTCTTCTTCGCGCTGCCGATGATCTACCAGGCCTCCACGTCCGT
Source organism: Streptomyces sp. 351MFTsu5.1 (assembly GCF_000383655.1). NCBI lineage: Bacteria > Bacillati > Actinomycetota > Actinomycetes > Kitasatosporales > Streptomycetaceae > Streptomyces > Streptomyces sp. 351MFTsu5.1. The sequence goes on from NZ_KB911788.1 coordinate 149,588, forward strand.
GCAGACGGGCTCCCTGGAGGAGGGCTACAAGGTCACCTGGCACTTCGCCACCTACTGGGACGCGCTGTCCGAGTACTGGCCGCAGTTCCTGCGGTCGATCCTGTACGCCGGTGCAGCGACGATCCTCTGTCTGGTGCTGGGATACCCGCTGGCGTACCTGATCGCGTTCCGCGCGGGCCGCTGGCGGAACCTGATCATGATCCTGGTGATCGCGCCGTTCTTCACCAGCTTCCTGATCCGCACCCTCGCCTGGAAGACGATCCTCGCGGACGGCGGCCCGGTCGTCGGCGTCCTCAACACGCTGCACGTCCTGGACGTCACCGACTGGCTCGGCTGGACCGCCGGCGACCGTGTCCTTGCCACGCCGCTCGCGGTGGTGTGCGGTCTGACGTACAACTTCCTGCCGTTCATGATCCTGCCGCTCTACACCTCCCTGGAGCGCATCGACGGACGGCTCCACGAGGCGGCCGGCGACCTGTACGCCAAGCCGGTCACCACCTTCCGCAGGGTGACCTTCCCGCTGTCGATGCCGGGCGTGGTGTCCGGGACGCTGCTGACCTTCATCCCGGCGGCCGGTGACTACGTGAACGCCGAACTCCTCGGCTCGACCGACACACGCATGATCGGAAACGTCATCCAGACCCAGTTCCTGCGGATTCTGGACTATCCGACGGCCGCAGCCCTCTCCTTCATCCTCATGGCCGCGATTCTCCTCATGGTCACCTTCTACATCCGCAAGTCCGGGACGGAGGATCTGGTTTAAATGGCCCTCGTCAACTGGCTCAAGCGCCATTTCGTCGTCATCGCGGGACTGCTGACCCTCGGATATCTCCTGTTGCCGAACATCGTCGTCACGGTGTTCTCCTTCAACAAACCGAAGGGCCGCTTCAACTACCAGTGGCAGCAGTTCTCCACGGACGCCTGGAAGGACCCCTGCGGCGTCGCCGGCATGTGCGGCTCGCTGTCGATCAGCCTCCAGATCGCCTTCTGGGCGACGGTCGGCGCGACCGTCCTCGGCAGCATGATCGCCTTCGCGCTGGTCCGGTACCGGTTCCGCGCGCGGGGCACCGTGAACTCGCTGATCTTCCTGCCGATGGCGATGCCCGAGGTCGTCATGGCGGCCTCGCTGCTCACCCTCTTCCTCAACCTGGGCGCACAGCTGGGTTTCTGGACGATCCTGATCGCCCACATCATGTTCTGCCTCAGCTTTGTCGTCGTCGCTGTCAAAGCGCGCGTGATGTCGATGGACCCGCGCCTGGAGGAGGCAGCCCGGGATCTGTACGCGAGTCCCGTCCAGACCTTCCTCCGGGTGACCCTGCCCATCGCGGCCCCCGGAATCGCCGCGGGCGCGTTGCTGTCCTTCGCGCTCTCCTTCGACGATTTCATCATCACCAACTTCAACGCGGGCTCGACCGTCACCTTCCCCATGTTCGTCTGGGGTTCGGCGCAGCGTGGAACCCCGGTGCAGATCAATGTGATCGGTACGGCCATGTTCCTGGTCGCCGTACTCCTGGTGCTCACCTCGATGGTCATCAGCAACCGCCGTAACAAGCAAAAGGCGTAAGCCCTTTTCACGAGCCCCCTGTAGGGAGTTGACATCATGGCCCCGAGCGCCATGAGCCGTTGGACGAAGGCACTCTCCGAAGCCCAGCCGGTCCCGTACTGGCTGGACGACCCCGGCAGGCCGCACCCCGAGCCCGCCCTCACCGGCGCCGAGACCTGCGACCTGCTGGTCGTCGGCGGTGGGTACAGCGGGCTGTGGACCGCGCTCAACGCGAAGGAACGCGATCCGCAGCGGGACGTCGTCCTGCTGGAAGGCCGTGAGGTGGGCTGGGCCGCCTCCGGTCGCAACGGCGGCTTCTGTGCGGCCTCCCTCACGCACGGTCTGCCCAACGGGCTGACCCGCTGGCCGGACGAGATCGTGAAGCTCCAGGAGCTGGGCGCCCGCAACCTCGACGAGATCGAGAAGGCAGTCGCCCGGCACGACCTGGACTGCGAGTTCGAGCGCACCGGCGAGATCGACGTGGCGACGGAGACGTACCAGGCGTGGGAGCTGCGCGACTGGTACGAGGAGCTCCGGGAGAAGGGCCTCGCCGACGGCATCGACTTCCTGGACGCGGACGCCGCGCGCGAACAGGTCGCCTCGCCCACCTTCGAGGCGGGGCTGTGGGACCGCCGGGGCGTGGCCATGCTCAACCCGGCCAAGCTGGTCTGGGGCCTGAAGCGGGCGTGTCTGGGACTCGGCGTCCGGGTCTACGAGAACACGCCGGCCCTGGATCTGAAGTCGTACGGCGCCGGCATGGCCGTACGCACTCCGTACGGGACCGTCAGGGCGCGCAAGGTGGCCCTCGGCACCAACATCTTCCCGAACCTGGTCAAGCGGGTACGGGCGTACACCGTGCCGGTCTACGACTACGCGCTGATGACCGAGCCGCTGAGCGAGGAGCAGCTCGCGGCGGTCGGCTGGAAGAACCGGCAGGGGCTCGGGGACTCGGCGAACCAGTTCCACTACTTCCGGCTCTCCGCCGACAACCGGATCCTGTGGGGCGGTTACGACGCCGTCTACTCCTACGGCGGCCGGGTGCGCGCCGAGTACGACGACCGGCCCGAGACGTACGCCAAGCTCGCCGGGCACTTCTTCACCTGCTTCCCGCAGCTGGAGGGAGTGCGCTTCACCCACGCGTGGGGCGGCGCGATCGACACCTGCTCGCGGTTCTCCGCGTTCTACGGCACCGCCCACCAGGGCAGGGTCGCCTACGCGGCCGGCTACACGGGCCTCGGTGTCGGCGCGACCCGGTTCGGCGCCGACGTGATGCTGGATCTGCTGGCCGGGGAGCGCACCGAGCGGACCTCGCTGGCGATGGTCCGCAAGAAGCCGCTGCCCTTCCCGCCGGAGCCCTTCGCCTGGACCGGCATCGCGCTGACCAAGTGGTCGCTGGCCCGCGCCGACTCGCACGGGGGCCGGCGCAATCTGTGGCTCAGGACGATGGACAAGCTCGGCCTGGGATTCGACAGCTGAACGATCGTATGTGATCTGATTCACTCCAACGGGTGGTCAGAACCCGCGTAATGCCTGCCAGGGGACCTTCCTCTCCCTCGTGACGCGAACAGCGTCGACGAGAGACAGGGAGGTCTTCTCATGACTGGGGCGAAGACGGCGGTCGAGTGGCTGGCATCCGTCGCACCGGATCCCGAGGCCTGCCGCTGGGAGTGGGAGCGCAACCCCCTCGGGGTGGCCCTGCTGCCAGCAGGCAAGGCCTGGGACGTCCTGATCCTGCCGGGCGAGCTCGGCTATCCCACGCTCGACGTCCTCACCCGCATCCTCGACCAGCTCGGCCCGGTGCTCGTCGACTTCGGCGACGCGCGCATGGGCTTCTTCGTGCCGCCGGGGACCGCGGCCCGCTGGCTGGGCACCGGCATCCGCACGGCGGGCGCCGGTACCTGGATCGTGGTGCCGTATCCGGGCCGGGTGGCCGGCGCCGGCGTGCGCTGGCTGGTCCCGCCGGACGGCTCGGGAACCCTCACCGACCCGGCACTGCTCGAACTGGCGATGCACGAGGCGGCGGCGGGCCTGGCGACGGAGAACGACGGCTGATCCGACGCACCACCGCGCTGTCGTCGGCCGCCCGTGCGGCCGACGCGGACCGTACGGTCCTGTGCGCAGTGGGAGTGCGGCGCTGCGGGCGTCCCCCGCCGGCAGCGACCACGCCCAGTGTGCCCAGACGTGACCGTCCAGGCTGACACGCGCACCCTGTCCGGGCTCCCACCACGCGGTGCCGACTTTCACACCGCCATGACCGACATGGTGACAGTCACTCCAGAACCGCCGACCACACCGTCGCGAGCGTCGAGGCCCGCTCGGCGTCCTCCAGGGCGCCGAGCACCGAAGGAAGATGCAGGGACACGGAGCGCACCCGGGCGGACGTGGTGCCGTCCCAGCGGCGTACGGCGATGTTCCCCCGTGTCGCCGAGACGCTCCCGGGGTGGATGAGCACGCACGTCGGCGGGCCGCCGGAGGGCTGCCGGGCCAGCGCGTGCGCGTACAGGAACGCCTGGTAGAGGTCGGAGGGGCTCAGCTTCCTGCTGTCGTAGAGCTTGTACTTCACGTCGACCGGACGGCAGAGCGGCTCGCCGTCGACGGTCCCGGTGACGAGCACGTCCGGGCGGACCTCCCCGTAGGGACGTTCCGTTCGCTCGTCGTACAGCACTCCCCGGTGCCGGGCCTGGTCGCGCACGGTGAGTCCGGTGCCGGTGGCCGCCTCGCGCAGCAGACGCGTGAGGAACGCCTCGAACAGGACGTTCATGTCCACGAGGAAGGCCCGCGAGGCGAGCGGACCCGGCGCCAGGAGGTCGGCGACACCGCCGCCGGACAGCAGCAGGGCCGCCCAGCGGTGGGCGCTGCGGTAGTGGGTGTTGTGCCGGTGGTAGTCGAGTCCGGCCAGCGCGGACCGGAGGTCACCCAGCCGGGTGGGTGCGACTCGCGCGAAGCTGGTCGCCGCGCGGCGGGCCCTTGCACGTACGGCAGGACTTCCGGCCGTGCGTGCCGCGAGATCGACCGCGGCGGCGCAGAGACGGTTGTCGAGGATGTCGGTGTCGTGTTCGTCGAAACGGCAGGCGAGCCGGTCCAGCCGACCGTAGTGCCGCATGAGTTGACGGTCCGGCAGGATTCGGCCGCGTACGGCCGGAAGGTCGTCCTCGGTGGTGACGTAGTCCTGGCGCACTCCGCGGGACAGCAGACGTTCGCACTCCTCGGTGAGCAGAAGGGCGACCAGGTCCCGCAGATGCGGGGCGCCCTCGCGCACCGTCCGCGTGGCGTCGAGCGGCGGGATCCCACGGCCCGCCGCGTACTCCAGCATGCGCAGCACGTCGAGTTCGCCGCCGAGGTACTTGGGCAGGATCCGGATCTCGCAGGCGTCGAACCGGATCACCCCGACAGAGGGGCCCGCGGTCACCTCCAGCCTCCCGCCCGCGAGTTCCCGGACGGCGAGGCGCGATGCGAGCTGCTCGCTCGCGCACAGGGCATGGTCGGCCGGGCCGAGCCGGATCCCCTCGACGACCCTGGTCTCGTACTCCCGCAGATCGATCCGGCGCGGTCCGCTTCCCCGCAGTGTCGCCACGGAGCTACTCCACCGCCCCCGCTTTGACCTGGAGTTCGGTGTAGAGGGCGGTGACCAGCCCCTCGTCGCTGAGATCCCGCACGGTGTGCGCCTCCAGATCGACCAGCGTTTCGCCGAGGAAGACGGCGAGCAGGGAGTAGTCGTCGTAGGCGTACTCCTGGAGGAGGGGCAGGATCTCGTCACGGACGATCGCGGCCAGCCCGGACACGGTGTCGACCGGGGCTCCGTTCGGCAGGAAGAAGGCCTGCCCGATCTGCTTCTCGCGGTCGAGATGGGTCCGTATGCGCTGGTTCAGCGCATCGAGCAGGTCGGCGAGGTGCAACTGTTCCACATGGCACCCTTGGAGGGGCGCCGAGTCGGGGAGCTGCTCCAGGAAGGCGAAGCGACGGCGGACGGCAGCGTCCAGCATCCGGATGGAGCGGTCGGCCGTGTTCATGGTGCCGACCAGGTACACGTTGTCCGGCACGGTGAACTGCTCCTGGCTGAGCGGCAGCAGTACCTGGCAGCCCCGCTTGTCCTTCTCCAGCAGGGTGATCAACTCGCCGAAGATCTTCGGCAGGTTGCCGCGGTTCAGTTCGTCGACGACGACCAGGTAAGGGTGGCCAGGGTCGGTGGCGGCTGCCTGGCACACCCGCTTGAACACCCCGTCGACCCGGTCCAGCATCAGACCGCCGGGCCCGCCCTTCACCGGACGGAAGCCCTCCACGAAGTCCTCGTAGCCGTAGCCGGGGTGGAAGGTGACCGTGGTCAGCCGGCCCGCCGCGGTCAACGCGTCCAGCGTGCGCCGGAAGGCCCGGGCGCCGGGCTCCGCGTACGGGTCCACCTCCGGCAGGTCGCTGCAGAGCTCACCGAGCCAACGGACCGCGAAACGCAGGGCGGTGTAGGTCTTGCCCGTGCCCGGCGGCCCGTACAACACCGCCTGGCCCCGCCGGTCGAGCGCCTCGGCGAGCGGGGCCAGCCCGGCGTCCAGAGGGCGCGCGGCCTCGACGGGATCGGAGACCGGATCGTCCTCGACGGAGGGTGCCGCCGACTTGGCCCGCCGGATCCTGCTCCACACCTGGGCCGAGACGTCCTTGACGGTGACGGTCGCCCATGACCGCTCGGGTTCCTCCAGCCGTCCCGCGAAGCTGTCGTCCCATTCGACCTCGACCGTGTGCCGGTACTGCGCCCGGTCCTCCCGCCACGTGTAGCCGTCACCCGCCACCCGGCCCACACCGAGGATCTCGCTCGTCCCCTTGTTGGCGACGACAAAGTCGCCGGGCCTCAGACTCTGGAGTTTCCAGACCTCGTTGGCCTTCGCGGAGATCTTCGACTGGTAGCCGTTGTACTCGTCCGTGTAGGCGGTTATGAACGCCGCCAGGAACTCGTCCTTGTCGGCGAACGAGCGCAGGTCCGCCACCTCGTCCCAGCCGACCGCAATGTAGCCACCGTCCCGGCACTCGTCCCACAGCGAGCCGTTCGCGCCGGGCGCGATCTTCACAATCTGCTGCGTCCGGACCGGGTTGGTCCACCAGTACAGGAACAGCACCACCAGGTCGTACGGCCAGCCCACGAACCGTTCCTCGGCGTCGATGACCTCCTTTAGCCGGGCGTGGAGGGCGAAACGGTCCAGTTTGGGCACGGGCTCGCCGGTGAGATGGTGGACGAAGTGCCGTACGACGTCGTGGCCGTAGACCGCGAGGGAGGTCTCCGGCGCGTAGATCCGCAGCGTCTTGGCGACCAGGGCGGGGCCCGAACGCACCGCGTCGATGGTGTCGATGTCGGCGATCCGGCCCTCGCGGGCGGCGGTCACGGCCGCGACGATCCCGGACCGTACGGCCTGCCAGGCCTCCTGCTCGTCGGCGTAGCGCGAGTCGTGCCACCAGGAACCGTCCTGGCTGCGCTGGTAGATGAGGTGCTTGGTCGAGGAGCCACCGGCGATGCTGCCGAGTGCCTTGCTGCCGAACTCCAGCTGATAGCAGTACGGCCGAGTGTTGGCGCTGTCCCCCTGCCCGAGGGCGTACCGCTCCAGCGGCAGGGTCGGCCAGTCCTCCCAGGGGAAGGCACGGCGTACGTCCTCGGCCGCCCCCTTCATCGCGCGCAGTTCCTCCGCGAAGCGGTCGCCGGCGAAGGCGCGAACCGCTTCGTCCAGGGGCCACGGCCGCATCGTCGCGGCCTGGTGAGGCGAGATGGGGCGCAGTACGCAGCTGCATGCGCTGGTGAGGGGTTGCCCGGAGCCGCCGAGAAGGCCGACAGATCGGGCGAACGCGGTGCGGCCCCCCGTGTCGTGCGACGGTGCCGAGTCGATGAGCCGCCGCCACAGCAGTCGGTCGGGGTCCGGGAAGCGGGGCAGCCTGTCGCCGTCGGTGAGATGGCCGCACCGGGGATCGTGGTGGATCTTGCGGCCGTACAGGGGGAGGACGACCTCGCCCGGTGACGGGGTCAGTGCGAAGTCGTGGTTCTCGAAGGTGACCGTCACCTGGTGCTGCTCGTCGGGCATGGTGCTTTCCCCCGGTCCCGGCCCCGTCTCGCGACCGGCTATGCGCTCTCGTCCTGTGTCGGACCCTGACCGTAGCGCCTGAGAGCCATCGCCAGTAGCTGAAGCAGCACCGCCGACAGACACCAGCTGGCCACCACGTCCAGGGGCCAGTGGAAGCCGTGGCGGACCAGGCCGAAGGAGACGGCGAGGACGAGGAGGGTGCAGCCGAGGACCAGGGCTCGGCGGGAGCGGGGCGTGCGGAGCCACGGGAGGACCATGAGGGTCGCGGCGCCGTAGGCGATGGCCGCGGTGGCGGTGTGCCCGGAGGGGAAGTAGCCGGTCGCGGGCGGCACGACCGGGGTGCCCGGGCGGTCCGTGAGTTCCTTGAGCGGCACGATCAGGGCCGGGACCAGGGCCATGAGGACGGCCGCAGCGACGGGCGGGAACCACCAGCGGTCCGTGGCGGCACGGCGGCCACGCCAGGCCGAGAAGAGGATCGCGGCCACCAGGACCGGCACCGCGACGCCGATGTTGCCGAGGTCGGCCAGGAGCGCCGAGGCGCGGTCCGGGTGGATCAGTGCGCGGCTGACCCGTTCGTCGACACGCAGAAGCGGCCCGTCCTCGACGACCTGCCAGGTGACCAGGGCGAAGAGGAGGGCCGGAATGCCGAGAAGGAGGATGAGGAAGGCCGGCCGCCCCGGAACAGGGGGGGTGGTTCCGGGGCGGCCGATCAGATCGGGTCGTCGGCCGCCCCGGGGGGTTTGGGGCGGGCGACTGTCCGATCGGTGAGGAGATCCGGAGCCAGAGGCTCCAGCAGTGTGCGCGAGGGCACGACCAGGTCGAAGCTGGGGAGGCCCCGGCCTGGCGTCGCCCACAGTCCCCTGTGGGCGGGGTGTATCTCTCATCTGGGTAGAACCTACGGCAGGGCGACGGCGTACGACAGGCCGAATCCCGCCCTCACCGTCACCTCGCACCACTTCTTCACACCCTCTGACCCTCGCCACCTCAGCCCCGGAATCCCGCTGGGTCCCGGCTGTGCCGTCAGACCCGGGTGAAGGCCTGTTCGATGATGTCGAGGCCCTCGTTCAGCAGGTCCTCGCCGATGACCAGCGGGGGCAGGAAGCGCAGCACGTTGCCGTAGGTGCCGCAGGTCAGGACCAGCAGGCCCTCCTGGTGGCAGGCCTTGGCGAGCGCGGCCGTCGTCTCCGGGTTCGGCTCCTTGGTCGTACGGTCCTTGACCAGCTCGATGGCGATCATGGCGCCGCGGCCGCGGATGTCGCCGATGACGTCGAACTTCTCGGCCATGGCGGTCAGACGGGCCTTCATGGTGGCCTCGATCGCCTTCGCCCGCGCGTTGAGGTCGAGTTCCTTCATGGTCTCGATGGCGCCGAGCGCACCGGCGCAGGCCACCGGGTTGCCGCCGTAGGTGCCGCCGAGGCCGCCCGCGTGCGCCGCGTCCATGATCTCCGCGCGGCCGGTGACGGCGGCCAGCGGAAGACCGCCGGCGATGCCCTTGGCGGTGGTGATCAGGTCCGGGACGATGCCCTCGTCCTCGCAGGCGAACCACTGGCCGGTGCGGCAGAAGCCGGACTGGATCTCGTCGGCGACGAAGACGATGCCGTTGGCCTTGGCGAACTCGCTGATCGCCGGCAGGAAGCCCTTGGCGGGCTCGATGAAGCCGCCCTCGCCGAGGACCGGCTCGATGATGATCGCGGCGACGTTCTCCGGGCCGACCTGCTTGGTGATCTGGTCGACGGCCTGCGCGGCGGCCTCGGGACCGGCGTTGTCGGGGCCGGTCGGCCAGCGGTAGCCGTAGGCGACGGGGACGCGGTACACCTCGGGCGCGAAGGGTCCGAAGCCGTGCTTGTACGGCATGTTCTTCGCGGTCAGCGCCATGGTGAGGTTGGTGCGGCCGTGGTAGCCGTGGTCGAAGACGACGACGGCCTGGCGCTTGGTGTACGCCCGCGCGATCTTGACGGCGTTCTCGACGGCCTCGGCGCCGGAGTTGAACAGGGCGCTCTTCTTCTCGTGGTCACCCGGGGTGAGCTCGGCGAGGGCCTCGGCGACCTCCACGTAGCCCTCGTAGGGGGTGACCATGAAACAGGTGTGGGTGAAGTCGGCGAGCTGGGCGGCCGCCCTGCGGACGACGGCCTCGGCGGAGGCGCCGACGCTGGTCACGGCGATGCCGGAACCGAAGTCGATGAGCCGGTTCCCGTCGACGTCCTCGATGATCCCGCCGCCCGCGCGCGCCGTGAACACGGGCAGCACGGACCCCACGCCCTGTGCGACCGCGGCGAGGCGGCGGGCCTGGAGCTCCTGCGACTTGGGGCCGGGGATGGGGGTGACGAGGCGGCGCTCCTGCGGAAGTGCGGTCATGAGGGGCTCCTGGGGTGTTGCCGACGCTTACCTTCTCTTCTCGCAGGCTAGGGCGGGCGGTGGGGGGTGGGCATGCTCCATGTGGGCGTTGTCCGAGCGGTCTGTTGTCCGTGGTGGACATAGCCGGTTTCCGCGGCGGTGTGACGCCTCGGCCGCGCAATCGGTGAACTCCCCTTGCGGCCGCGTTAGATTGACCGCTGACGGTGGACGGAACGGCTGGTCAGGGAGCAGGGGCGATGGACAGCGACGGGACGCAGGACGCGCGGGGTACGCATGCGAATCCTGTGCCACGAGCACGCTCCGTGATGCCGCCGATGCCCACGGAAGCGCCTTCGGCACGGCCCCAGGACGGCTCGGCCTTCCTGACCTGGCTGCGGACGCCCAGGCCGGAGGCGGTGCCGGGGGTGTGGCGGTTCGGGTACCGGCCCCGCCCGGCCGAGGAGCCCGACGAGGTACCCGGCCGCCAGCTGCTGACCGGAGCGCTGATCGCGTTCCTGGTCGGCTGGCTCGTCTGGTCGCTGCTCCAGAACGGCTATCTGGGCGCCTGGTGGGCGCTGCCGTTCAAGCTGCTGGTCCCCGACTCCTGGCGCTACACCAGCAACGAGACCTGGAATTTCGTCCTTTACAAGGGATACGAGCTGCTGATCGCCCTGGTGATCATGGTGGCGGTGGGCAAGCTGGGCCGCTGGGGCGAGGTATGGCGCCGTTTCGTCACCCCGAGGCTGCGCCGCACACTGCCGCAGCAGCCGGCCGCCCCCGCTCCGGCCGAGGACCCCGTCGAGTGGCCCCAGCTCCGTGCCGCCGGTGCCGTCGATGCCGCGGAGCGGCTTGCTGCTGAGGCTCGGGCCGGGGTGATGCGGGATGTGGATCATGCCCGGATCCTGCGGGCCTGGCAGGGCGTCCGCACCGGGCGGTTCAGTCTCGCCACCTTCACCGGCACCGTTCTGAAGGACGGCGCCGCCGCCTGCGTGCACCCCTCCGGCGCCCGCGACCTGCCCGGCCGGATCGCCCGGCACGACCTGCTGACCGGGCAGGTGCGGCTCGGGACCACCGCGGACGACGCGCGCAACCCGTACGCCTACCGGGGCACCGGGCTCGGCCTCGACCCCGAACTGCTCGGCACCTCGCTGGTCGCCGTCGGACCGGCCGGGTCCGGGAAGACCGGGACCGTCGTCAGGCCGCTCGTCGAGTCGCTGTGCCTGCACGCCCTCGCCGGGCGGGCCGCCGTCGTGGTGGTCGGTGCGGCGGGCGCGGGGCTCGGACCGGCCGACGCCTACGACGTCGTCGTACAGATCGGGAATCCGGAGTCGGTGTACGACCTCGACCTCTACGGGGGCACCACCGACCCCGACGAGGCCGCCGCCGTGCTCGCGGAAGCACTCGTGGGGGATCTCGCCGAGCCGCACCAGGGCGGCGACACCCGGCGCTCCACCACCGTCCTCGCCCAGCTGCTCGGACCGTTCCGCGCGGTGCACGGCCGCTTCCCCTCCGTACCGGAGCTGCGGCAGCTGCTCGACGGCGCGCCCGCGCCGCTGGCCGCGCTGCGCACGGGGCTCCAGGCCGCCGGGCAGGAGTCGCTGCTGCGTGAACTGGACGCGCGGGAGCGGCAGATGGGGCATCCGGGGGATGTGGGCGGGATTCTCGCGGACCGGGTGGCGCTGCTCGACCGGCCCGCCTTCGCCGCGTTCTTCGACACGTCGGGCCAGTCGCGGCCGTTCTCGCTGAAGGCCCTGGACCATCCGGTGCGGGTGCGGATCGACCTGCCCCAGCGCGGGCACGCCGACGCCTCACGGATGCTGGCGCGGCTGGTGCTCGCGCAGTTCACGGCGAGTGTCGCGGTGCGCGAGGACCGGTCGCTGTTCGCCTGTCTCGTCCTCGACGACGCCACCGGGGTCGTGACGCCGGAGGCCGTGCGCGGCATCCAGCGGCTGCGGTCCGGCAACGCGGGCGTCGTCCTCACCCTGCGGACCCTCGACGACGTGCCCCGGCCCCTGCGCGGCCCCCTCCTCGGAGCCACCGGGTGCCGGATGGCGCTGTCGGGGCTCACCCCGTGGGACGGGCAGGACTTCGCCGAGGTGTGGGGCAAGGAGTGGATCGAGGCCCGGGACGTCACCGACCGGCAGATCATCGCGGAGACCCCGGCCGGCAAGGTGCTGCACGCGGTGCGCCAGGTGATCACCGGCAAGGCTCCGACCGCCCGGGCGGTGACCGTACGGCAGGTCGAGCGGGAGCGCTGGTCCGCGTCCGAGCTCGCGCACGGGGTGCCGCCGGGGCACGCGGTGCTGTCCCTGACCAGCGTGAAGGGGGAACACGCGCCGCCGCTGCTGGTGGATCTGCGGGGATGAGGTGACCTGAGGACCGTACAGTGAGGCAGACTTCTCACAGGCCGTTCATACACGGCGGCCAAAAGATCACGCCTCTCATACCCGAGCACCCGAGCTCACACCTCTCCGAAGGTCCCAGGCCGCATGCCTCCCACCCTCGCCTCGCTCGTCCACCACTCCGCGCTCAAGCTGACCGTGCGCGCGGGCGAGGACCGGCTGGACGTCCCCGTCCGCTGGGCGCACGTCAGCGAGCTCGCCGATCCCGTGCCCTACATGGAGGGCGGCGAGCTGCTGCTGATCACCGCGCTGAAGCTGGACGCGGAGGACCCGGAGGCCATGCGGCGGTACGTGAAGCGGCTGGCGGGGGCGGGGGTCGTCGGACTGGGGTTCGCCGTCGGCGTGAACTACGAGGACATCCCCGCCGCCCTCGTCGACGCCGCCCGCGACGAGGGGCTGCCGCTGCTCGAAGTGCCGCGCCGCACCCCCTTCCTCGCCATCAGCAAGGCGGTCTCCGCGGCGATCGCGGCCGACCAGTACCGTTCCGTCACCGCGGGCTTCGCCGCCCAGCGCGAACTCACCCGGCAGGCCCTGACCGACGGGCCGGAGGGGCTGCTCGCCGCCCTCGCCTCCCAGGTGAACGGCTGGACGGCGCTCTACGACGCCTCGGGCGCCGTCGTCGCCACCGCCCCGGAGTGGGCGGGCCGCCGGGCCGCGCGGATCACCGCCGACGTGGAACGGCTGCGGGAGCGGCCCGCACCCGCCTCCTCCGTGGTCGCGGGCCCCGAGGACGAGGACCGGGTGGAACTGCACACCCTCGGCACCGGGCGCCGGCCGCGTGCCGCGCTGGCCGTCGGCACGGCCGCCGCCCCCGGCACCGCCGAGCGGTACGCGGTGCACTCGGCGATCGCCCTGCTCACCCTCACCACCGAGCGCTCCCGCTCCCTGCACGCCGCCGAGCAGCGGATCGGCGCCGCCGTCCTGCGGATGCTGCTCGCGGGGGAGCCGCAGCACGCGCGCACGGTCGCGGGCGACCTCTACGGCGGGCTCCTGGACGCACCCTTCCGGCTGGTCGTCGCCGAACCGGCGGCGGTGCGGATGTCCGTCGACTCGCACGCGCACCTGGACGCCAAGGCCACCGCGACGGGCCCGGCGGCCCTCGGCGGCCCGAACGGCGATCCGCTGGCGGCGCTCACCGAGATCGTGGAGTCGGCCGCCGCGCGGGCGGGGGAGGCCGTGCTGGTCGTGCCCGAGGCGGACGGCGAAGGCCGGCGACTGGTCGTGCTGGCCGCGGACGGCGGTGCCGCGGTGGCCGCCTGCGCGGACCACGCGGCGGAGCTGGAGGCCTCGCGGGCCGGCGCGGCACGCGAACAGCCCGCGCAGGGCGGCGCCGGGGCCCAGGGCCGGCCCGTCGCGGTCCGCGACGAGGACGAGCTGGTGATCGGGGTCTCCGCGCCGGTCGGGCCGATCGCCGCCGCCGCGGGATACAAGCAGGCCGAACAGGCGCTGTCGGTCGCCCGGCGGCGGGGCCGGCTCTACGCCGAGCACGAGCAGCTGGCCTCCGGGTCCGTGCTGCCGCTGCTCGCCGACGACGCGGTCAGGGCGTTCGCGGACAGCCTGCTGCGGCCCCTGTACGAACACGACGCGACCGGCCGCGGCGACCTGATCGCCTCCCTGCGGGCCTGGCTCTCCCGGCACGGGCAGTGGGACGCGGCCGCCGCCGACCTGGGCGTCCACCGGCACACCCTGCGCTACCGGATGCGCCGGGTCGAGGAGATCCTGGGCCGCTCCCTGGACGATCCGGACGTCCGCATGGAGCTGTGGCTGGCACTGAAGGCGACCACGACGGAGTAGGCCGGGCCGGAGTGGCGACCACGACGGAGTAGGCCGGGCTGGAGTGCGGATCCCCGTCACTGCTCCACCCCGGACAAATCTGATTCCGGCCTCCCGGCCCTACGGTGGAGGCATGACTTCCACCACCGCCTTCTGGCTCGCCGGCCGTCAGGCCACCGGCGAGGACACCTTCGACGTCACCTCCCCGTGGGACGGCCGGCTGGTCGGCACGGTGAGTGTGCCGAGCGACGCGCAGACCGAGGAAGCCGTGGCCGCCGCGTACGCCGTACGGGACGAGTTCGCCGCCACCCCCGCCCACGTCCGCGCCGCCGCCCTCGACCACGTGAGCCGCCGGCTCGTCGAGCGCACCGAGGAGATCGCGCAGCTGATCTCCGCCGAGAACGGCAAGCCGGTCAAGTGGGCCCGCGGCGAGGTCGGCCGCGCGGTGTCGGTGTTCCGGTTCGCGGCCGAGGAGGCCCGGCGGTTCAACGGCGGCGAGGCACAGCGTCTCGACACCGATCTCGGCGGTCAGGGCCGGCTCGCGCTGACCCGGCGCTTCCCGAAGGGCGTCGTGCTCGGCATCGCGCCCTTCAACTTCCCGCTCAACCTCTGCGCCCACAAGATCGCCCCGGCGATAGCGGCCGGCGTGCCGATCATCCTCAAGCCCGCCCCGGCCACCCCGCTCTCCGGCCTCCTGATCGGCGAGCTGCTGGCCGAGACCGAGCTGCCCGCCGGTTCCTGGAGCGTCCTGCCGGTTCCGAACGACCGGATGCCCGCCCTCGTCCAGGACGAGCGGCTGCCGGTGATCTCCTTCACCGGGTCCGAGAAGGTCGGTTACGCGATCATGGACTCGGTGCCGCGCAAGCACTGCACGCTGGAGCTGGGCGGCAACGGCGCCGCGGTCGTGCTCGGCGACTACGCCTCCGACGCGGACCTGGACTGGGCCGCGACCCGTATCGCGACCTTCTCCAACTACCAGGGCGGCCAGTCCTGCATCTCGGTGCAGCGGGTCATCGCCGACGCCTCGGTGTACGACCGGCTGCTCCCGCGGATCGTCGCCGCCGTCGAGGCCCAGGTCACCGGTGACCCCTCCGACGACAAGACCGACGTCGGCCCGCTGGTCAGCGAGGACGCCGCGAGGCGCGTCGAGTCGTGGGTGAAGGAGGCCGTCGAGGCCGGCGCCACCCTGCTCACCGGCGGCGACCGCGACGGCGCCTCCTACGCGCCGACCGTCCTCACCGATGTCCCGGCCGACACCACGATCTCCTGCGAGGAGGTCTTCGGACCCGTCCTCACGGTGCAGAAGGCGGACGGCGAGGACGCGGCCTTCGCCGCCGTCAACGCCTCCAAGTACGGCCTCCAGGCGGGCGTGTTCACCCATGACGTCCAGGCCGCCTTCCGCGCCCACCGGGCGCTCGAGGTCGGCGGTGTCGTCATCGGCGACGTCCCCTCCTACCGGGCCGACCAGATGCCGTACGGCGGTGCCAAGCAGTCCGGTGTCGGCCGCGAGGGCGTGAAGTTCGCGATGGACGACTACACCTACGAGCGGGTGCTGGTGCTGACCGGCCTGGCGCTCTGAGGACCCGCTTGGCGCTGCAAGGGCCCCCTGCGCTCCGAGGACCCCTCTGGCAAATGGGAACCATTTTCATGTAGAGTTGCGGCAGCGACGCTGACCCGCCGCCCCGAAGGGGCCCGGCACCGATGCCTTCCGGTGCCGGGCCCCTTCTTGTGTGCCGACTCGTCCGGACCCTCAACCGGAGAAGTCGACCCGCGCGAGCCGCAGCGGGCCGCGCAGCCTCACTCGCACGTTGCGCACGCCCTCGGCGGCGATCGCGGCGCCGAGGGTCGTGTAGTCGTACGGCCCTGAACCGGACTCCGCGGTCTCCAGCACGGCGAGCACCGCGCCCCCGTCCAGTGACAGTTCGACCGATCCCGTGCCGGAGAGCAGGGCCGTCACCTCGGTCGCGCCGGTGCCGAAGTCGCAGCCCCGGTAGACCAGTTCGCCGGTACGGCCCCCGGCCGCCGTCACCGCGTCACCCGCGGACCGCGTCCGGTCGACGATCTCCACACCGCTCTGCTCGTCGAAGTCGGCGCCTTCCAGGCCCTGTTGGAGGACGGCTCGCGGTGCGCCGGGCTCGCCGTCGAGCAGGACCGTCGTCCGCAGCCGGACGTCCTCGCTGGAGGCGCCGGCGAACAGCTCGTAGGGGCCCGGCTCCAGCCGCCATCCGCCCCGCGCCACGTCCCAGAACTCGAAGGCACGCAACGGCACTTCGAAGGCCAGCTCCTGCCGGGTGCCGGGGGCGAGCGTCACCCGCCGGTGCGCCACGAGTTCGCGGCGTGGGCGGGGCAGGGCCGGATCCACCGCGCGGGCGTAGAGCTGGGCGACCTCGTCGGCGGTGACCTCACCCGTGTTCGTGACAGCGAACGACACATGGACCGTGCCGTCCTTGATCCGGGTCGTCAGGTCGTCGTAGGAGAAGGACGCGTAGGAGAGCCCGTGGCCGAACGGGAACAGGGGGGAGCCCTCGAAGTAGAGGTAGGTCTGGCGACTGCCGATGACGTCGTAGTCGAGGAGGTCGGGCAGGTCGGCGTCGCTCTCGTACCAGGTCTGCGGGAGGCGTCCCGCGGGGGAGACGTCACCGGCCAGGACGCGGGCCAGCGCGGTGCCGGCCGCCTGGCCGCCATGGGCCGTCCACAGGGCCGCTGCCAGGCCGGACGTGTCGAGCGCGTAGGGGTAGGACGAGACCAGGGCGAGCACCGTGCGGGGGTTCGCGGCGCGGGCCGCCCGCAGCAGCCGCTCCTGGTGCGGGGGGAGCCTGAGGGAGGCGCGGTCCTCGGTCTCGCGGCCGTTGATGTGCGGGTCGTTGCCCGCGACGACCACGACCACGTCCGCGTCGGATGTGACGCGGGTCACTGCGTCCTCGCCGCGTTCGGCGATGATCAGCTCGAAGGTCTCCGCGGTCGTGCCGTTCTCGTCGTTCCCGTCGGCAACCTTCACTCCGTCCGCGGCGACCGTGACATGGCGGCCCGTGCCGAGATGCCTGAGGAGGTGACCGCCGGCGTGCGCTTCCAGGCGGAAGGTCTCCTGGACGACCCAGCCCCCGGGCTGGTCGGCGGAGGCGCGCAGGTAGCCGTCCTCGGCGACGGAGAGATAGCGGCCGTCGGGGGCGCGCAGCGTCAGCACGCCCTCGTCCCAGTCGGTCAGCGCGAACTCGGTGCCGGTCGCGTCGGTGGTCAGCGGCGGCAGATCCGTACGGCCCGTGAGCAGCGCCGGGTCCAGGGCGCCCCCGGCACCGCGCACCTCGTCCCCGGCGGTGTCGGAGGCCGGGACATGCAGAAACGTCCCGGCGGAGGTCTTCAGGCGCACCCGGTCCACGCCCTCCGCGAACGCCACTTGCTCGGCGCCGAACCGCTCGTACAGCCCCTCCAGCGGAGTGGAGCGGTGCAGGAGCGTGCCGCTGTACCAGTCGAGCTTGCACTCGTCGGCGAGCAGCCCGACCACCGCGATCCGGGAGCCGGGGGCGAGCGGGAGCACGCCGTCGTTCCTGAGCAGGACGATCGCCTGCTCGGCGGCCTCCTGGGCGAGCGCGCGGTGTGCCGGGGTGTCGAACTCCTCGGTGTCGGCGTACGGGTCGTCCTGCGGGTCGAACTCGCCGAGCCGGAAGCGCACCGACAGCTGGCGGCGGACCGCGGTGTCGATGTCGGCCTCGGTCAACAGGCCCTGCTCATAAGCCCGCTCGATCCGGCCGACCATCTGCGAGCTGTCCGTGCCGTGATCGGTGAAGCTGTCGACGCCCGCCTTCAGGGAGGCGGCCGTGGCTTCCTCGTGGGTGTCGAAGTAGTGCTCGGAGTCGACCAGGTTGGAGGGCGCCCCCGCGTCCGAGCAGACCAGCAGGTCCTCGTCCGTCCAGGTGCGCAGTTGCTCGCGCAGATACGGGCCGACGTGGTTCGGGCGGCCGTTGACCAGGTTGTACGCCGGCATCACCCCGGCCACCGCGCCCGCCTCGACGGCCTCGCGGAAGGCCCGCAGGTCGTACTCGTGCAGCACCCGCGGGCGCACCGAGCTGGAGGTGGTGGACCGGTCGGTCTCGTTGTTGTGCGCCAGCCAGTGCTTGAGCACCGGGGCCGTCCGCCAGTACGTGGGGTGGTCGCCGCGCAGGCCCCGGGTGTAGGCGGTGGCGATGGCCGAGGTGAGCTTCGGGTCCTCCGAGTAGCCCTCCTCGTTACGGCCCCACAGCGGATGGCGGAGCAGGTTCACCGTCGGGGCCCACACGTTGAGGCCGACGCGGTCGTCGCGGGCCCGCATGGCGCGGACCTCCTTCGACACCGCCTCGCCGACCCGCCGTACGAGGTCGGTGTTCCAGGTCGCGCCGAGGCCCACCGCCTGGGGGAAGACCGTCGCCGGGCCCATCCACGCGACGCCGTGCAGCGCCTCCTGGCCGGTGCGGAACGCGCCGATGCCGAGCCGTTCCACGGCCGGGGCGAACTGGTGCAGGAAGCCGATCTTCTCGGCGAGGGTCAGCCGTGCCGTCAGGTCGTCGATGCGCTTCGCGAACGGCAGCTGGGGGTCGCGAAAGGGCGAGGTGGGCGGCGGGTGTGCGGTCACGTGGGGATCCCCTTGCGATGGATCGGTTCGATGCTTTCGAAGCGCTTCGATGCTGGTTCGACACCTGGGCGGGTGTCAAGGGATCGACACCGTCACTTCAAGCGGTGCATGAGAAAAGGTCACCTCCCGTACCACGGAGGAATCTTGGGAACGACCCTTGTGCACCCCGGGGGGTTCACTTAACCTCACAGCAACATCGAAGCGCTTCGACTACGGATTTCGCAGCGATCGACGCAGCGCTTCAGCTCAGCCAGTTCTCCTCGAGACACCGCAGCCGACGGCTTTCCGCCGGGTGTCCTGGTGCGCCATGAAGGGTTGACGCAATGACGCCGAATGCCGCTTCCTCCTCCGCCGCCTCCTCGGGGCCCAGCCGGAGAAGCTTCCTCGCCTCGACCGCGGTCGCCACCGCCGCGGTGGCCGGGGGGATGCCGCTGCTCGCCGCCTGCGGTGGTTCGGACAGCGGCTCGAAGGAGGGGACCACGTCGGGCAAGGCCGCGGACAAGATGCTCCCGGCCTACGTCGCCAGCACCGTCGCCACGCCGGACCTCCCGTCGAAGAACGGCTCGGCCGCCGGCTACACCGGCAAGGTCGATCTCGCGGGCCTGACGACCTCGGTCCCGACGAAGCTCGGCACCGGCGCCCCCTTCAAGATCATGTCCCCGTTCTGGGGCTCCCCGCCGAAGGCCGGCTGCGCCTACTACACCGCGCTCGACGCCGCCGCGGGCACCAAGATCACCTGGCAGAACCAGGACGGCAACACCTACGGCGAGAAGCTCGGCGCGGTCCTCGCCTCCAGCTCCATACCCGACATGGTGGTCGTGCCGGGCTGGGAACTCGTCGGCAAGATCGCCAACGCGGTCAGCGCCAAGTTCATGGACCTCAGCCCCTACCTGGCGGGCGACAAGGTCAAGAAGTACCCGAACCTGGCCGCGATCCCCTCCGACGCCTGGCGCATGGGCATCTTCGGCGGTGCGCTGCGGGGCATCCCGATGCCGGCCGCCACCGCGCCCGGGATCGCTCCCCTGTACCGCAAGGACGTCTTCGACAAGAAGGGGTACTCGGTACCCAAGTCGCCCGACGAGTTCCTGAGCTGGGCCAAGGAGGCCACCAGCGCCAAGGCCAAGGTGTGGGCCTGCGGAGACATGACCTGGTCCGCGTGGAGCAACTTCGGCGTCCGCCCCGCCGGGACGCTCGGCTGGAACATCGGGGACGACGGCAAGCTGACCTACCGCCATGAGGCGCCCGAGTACCTCGAGGCCCTGGAGTGGGTCCGCAAGCTGTTCGACGCGGGCGTGGTCCACCCCGACGACAAGGCGCGCACAGGCGATCAGGGCCAGCGGTTCACCGCCGGGCAGATCCTGGTCTACAACACGAACATCGCCGACTGGTACGGAAAGGTCTCCGAGCAGGCCCAGTCCAACCCGGACCTCCAGATCGACGCCATCGACCTGTACGGCGCGGACGGCGGCGACCCGACGCTGTGGGCCTCCCAGCCCGCCACGATCTGGTCGATGATCCGCAAGGGCGCCTCCAGGACCACGATCGAGAACGCGCTGGCGGCCGCGAACTTCTCGGCCGCGCCCTACGGCACCAAGGAACGGATGCTCGTCGACTACGGAGTCGAAGGCACCCACTACACCGTCAAGGACGGCGTCCCGGTCAAGAACGACCTCGGCAACTCCGAGGTGCTCAACGCCTGGGTGATGCTGGCCGCTCCGGCTGCCTACTTCGCCCACCCCGACTTCCCCGAGGTCGCCCGCAAGCAGGTCGAGTGGCAGCAGCGGATGGGCGCCTTCATGAAGAAGACGTCCACGTACGGCATGAACATCGTCGAGCCGACCCGCTGGGCGAACCTCTCCAGCCAGTTCGAGCAGCTGGAGCTCGACTATGTACGCGGCAACAAGAAGCTGTCCGACGTACAACAGGCCATCTCCACCTGGAAGTCCTCCGGCGGCGACAAGCTGCGCGACTGGTACAAGGAGCTCATCGACAAGAACGGCAGCGGCAACTGATGTCCCTCACCGCCGGGAGCAGGCCGGACGGGACGCGTCCGCCCGCGGCCGTGGAGGAACCGACGGCCGCGGTCACCGCCGCGGTGACCAGAGCGCGGGCGCCGCGCAGGGCGGGCCGGGCGGGCAAGGCGCGCCGCGGGGCAGAGAAGGTTCCCCTCAAGGTCAGGCTGCGCCGCGACCGCACGCTCATCCTCATGACCCTGCCGGTCATGCTCCTCCTCCTGATCTTCAACTACGTCCCGCTGCTCGGCAACGTCGTCGCCTTCCAGGACTACGACCCGTACGTCTCCAGCAACGGCATCACCGCGATCTTCCACAGCCCCTGGGTGGGGGTCGAACAGTTCTCACGGATGATCGACGACCCGCTGTTCTGGGGCGCCACGAAGAACACCATCGTGCTGTTCGTCCTCCAGCTGGTGCTGTTCTTCCCGATCCCGATCGCCCTCGCGCTGCTCATCAACAGCGTGATCAGGCCCCGGGTGCGGGCCGTGGCCCAGGCGATCATGTATCTGCCGCACTTCTTCTCGTGGGTCCTCGTGGTCACCGTCTTCCAGCAGATCTTCGGCGGCGCGGGCATCATCGCCCAGACGCTGGAGGACCACGGCTGGAGCGGCTTCGACCTCATGACCAACGCGAGCCTGTTCAAGTACCTGGTCACCGCGCAGGCGGTCTGGAAGGACGCCGGCTGGGGGATCATCGTCTTCCTCGCCGCGCTGGCCGCCGTCAGCACCGACCTGTACGAGGCCGCCGCCATGGACGGCGCCGGGCGCTGGCGCCGCATGTGGCACGTGACGCTGCCCGCGCTGCGCCCGGTGATCGCGCTCCTGCTGGTCCTCAGGGTCGGTGACGCGCTCAGCGTCGGCTTCGAGCAGTTCCTGCTCCAGCGGTACGCGGTCGGGGCCGGCGCCAGCGAGGTCCTCGACACCTACGTGTGGAACATGGGTATCCAGAACGGCGACTTCAGCTACGCGGCCGCGGTCGGCCTCGTCAAGGGACTCATCGGACTGTGTCTCGTCCTGTCCGCGAACAAGTTCGCGCACCTGCTGGGCGAGCAGGGGGTGTACCAGAAATGAGCCTCAACACACAGCTCGTCCGCAGCCTCAAGGCGCCGCCCCGGCCGGTGTGGGAGGAGGAGCCCAGCAAGGCCGGACTCACCGCCAAGAGCGGGTTCCTCCTCCTGTGCTGCCTGGGCGTGCTCGGTCCGCTGTGGATCGTGATCGTCACCAGCCTCTCCCCGAAACCGGTGATCGACCGGGTCGGCGGGCTCGTGGTGATCCCCCAGGGCATCACCTTCGTCAACTACACCGAGCTGCTCAGCGGCGGCCAGGTCAGCCGGGCGATCATGGTGTCGGTCGGCGTCACGCTCTTCGGCACCCTGTTCTCGATGACGGTGTCGGTGCTCGCCGCCTACGGTCTGTCGCGGCCGGGGAGCGTGGGGCACCGGTTCTTCCTGGTGACCATGATGGCGACGATGTTCTTCGGCGCCGGCCTCATCCCGACGTATCTGCTGGTGCAGTCGCTGGGCCTGACGGACACCTATCTGTCGCTGATCCTGCCGAGTGCGGTCAGCGTCTTCAACATCCTGGTCCTGCGGGCCTTCTTCATGGGCATCTCGCCCGAACTCACCGAGTCCGCGCGCATCGACGGCGCCGGGGACCTGCGGATCCTGCTGACCATCATCATGCCGCTGTCCCGGGCCGTGCTGGCCGTCATCTCGCTGTTCTACGCGGTGGGGTACTGGAGCGCGTGGTTCAACGCGTCGATCTATCTCAGTGACCAGTCGATGATGCCGTTGCAGAACGTGCTCATCCAGCTGGTGCAGAAGAACACGGAGGCCCCTACGGGGTTGCAGCAGGCGGTGCGTACGGGGCAGTTGTCGCCGCTGGGGCTTCAGATGGCCGTGATGGTGATGGCGTTGATCCCGGTTGCCGTGGCTTCTCCGTTCGTGCAGCGGCACTTCAAGAAGGGCATGTTGACGGGGGCCGTGAAGGGCTGACCGTCGTTCGTCGTCTGCGGCTTCGCTTTGGCTGGTCGCGCAGTTCCCCGCGCCCCTGGGTGGGTGTGTCCACCCCTCCTCACACAGCGAGGTATGTGTCATGCGTGCGTCAGGTCCTAGCCGTCGTGCTGTTCTTGCCGGGACCGCGGCCGCCGCCGCGATCACCGTCATTCCGTCCTTCTCGGGGGTCGCCGCGGCCGCCACCCCCTCCTACCGCTGGCGCCAAGTCGTCATCGGTGGGACCGGGTTCGTCAGCGGGGTGCTCTTCCACCCCTCGGTCCGTGGGCTCGCCTACGCCCGTACCGACATCGGCGGGGCCTACCGCTGGGACGACCGGAGCGCGCGCTGGATCCCGCTCAACGACGATCTCGGGTGGGACGACTGGAACCTGCTCGGCGTCGAGGCCATGGCCGTCGACCCCGCCCACCCCGACCGGGTCTACCTCGCGCTCGGCACCTACACCCAGTCCTGGGCCGGCAACGGTGCCGTGCTGCGGTCCGAGGACCGGGGTGCCACCTGGGCGCGGACCGACCTCACCGTGAAGCTCGGCGGGAACGAGGACGGACGGGGGACGGGGGAGCGGTTGCTCGTCGATCCCCGTGACAGTGACACGCTGTGGCTGGGGACCAGACACGACGGGCTGCTCAAGTCCACGGACCGCGGGGCCACTTGGGGAGCTGTGAGCGGCTTCCCGGGAACCCCGAGCGGCAGCGGCCAGGGCGTCACCCTGCTCGTCGCCGCCGGCCGGACCCTCTACGCCGGCTGGGGCGACTCCGACGGCACCGCCCCCAACCTGTTCCGCACCTCGGACGGCACCACCTGGGAGGCGGTCCCCGGACAGCCGTCCGGCACCGGCGCCAAGGTGCCGATCCGGGCCTCCTACGACTGCCACACCCGCGAGCTGTACGTCACCTACGCCGACGCACCCGGTCCCAACGGGCAGACCGACGGCAGTGTGCACAAGCTGGCCACGGGCAAGGGAAGTTGGACGGACGTCACGCCCGTCAAGCCCGGCGGGACCACGAGCGACGGCTCCTCCGACACCTTCGGCTACGGCGGGGTGTCCGTCGACGCCCGCCGCCCCGGCACCCTAGTCGTCTCCACCAACGACCGCTGGGCGGCCGGCGACACCGTGTACCGGTCCACTAACGGTGGCCGCACCTGGACCTCCCTGAAGGACTCGGCGGTCCTCGACGTCTCCGAGACACCGTTCCTCACCTTCGGCGCCGACAAGCCCAAGTTCGGCTGGTGGATCCAGGCCCTCGCCCTGGACCCGTACGACTCGCAGCACATCGTGTACGGCACCGGCGCCACCCTCTACGGCACCCGGGACCTCAAGCACTGGGCCCCGCAGATCCGTGGCCTGGAGGAGACGGCCGTACGGCACCTGATCTCGCCGCCGACCGGGCAGGCGCACCTGCTCAGCGGGCTCGGGGACGTCGGGGTGATGTACCACGAGCGGCTCACGGCGTCGCCCTCGCGGGGCATGGCGAGCAACCCCGCGTTCGGGTCGGCGACGGGCCTCGCCCAGGCCGCCGCCAAGCCCTCGTACGTCGTCCGCACGGGCTTCGGCGACCACGGCAACGGTGCCTTCTCCAACGACGGAGGCAGGACCTGGGCGCCCTTCGCGGCCCAGCCCGCCCTCGCCAAGGACGCGCCGGGACCGATCGCCGTCAACACCGACGGCAGTGTGCTGCTGTGGACCTTCGTGCACTGGGACGGCACCAAGTACCCGGCTCAGCGCTCCACGGACAACGGCTCCGGCTGGTCCGAGGTCCCGACCTTCCCCGAGGGCGCCACGCCGGTCGCCGACCCGGCCGACCCGAAGCGCTTCTACGCCTACGACACCGACACGGGAACGCTGTACGCCAGCACCGACGGCGGCCTCTCCTTCACGGCGGGCGCCACCGGACTGCCCTCGGGGGACACCCAGTTCGAGCTGGTCGCGGCGCCCGGACGGGTCGGCGACCTGTGGCTCTCCGTCAAGTCGAACGGCCTCCACCGGTCCACCGACGGCGGCGCGACCTTCACCAGGATCACCAGCTGCCGGGCCGCGTACACGCTGGGCTTCGGCAAGGCCGCCGAGGGTGCCGACTACCCGGCGCTCTACCTGGTCGGCTCCACCGAGAGCAGCACCGCCGTGTACCGCTCGGACGACGAGGCGAGAACCTGGGTGCGGATCAACGACGACCGGCATCAGTGGGGCTGGACCGGCGAGACGATCAGCGGCGACCCTCGGGTGTACGGCCGCGTCTACATCGCCACGAACGGGCGGGGCATCCAGTACGGGGACCCGGTCTGATGCCCGGCCTGAGCACGGCGACCCGGGGCCGCATCCTCTTCGGCGGCGACTACAACCCCGAGCAGTGGCCGGAGGAGACCTGGCGGGAGGACGTCCGGCTGATGACGGCCGCCGGCGTCAACTCCGTCACGCTGGGCGTCTTCTCCTGGGCGAAGCTCGAACCGAGGCCGGGGGAGCGGGAGTTCGGCTGGCTGGACCGGCTGATGGACCTGATGCACGAGAACGGCATCGGTGTCGTCCTGGCCACCCCGACCGCCTCGCCGCCCCCGTGGCTGGGCCACCTGCACCCCGACACCCTGCCCGTCGACCAGGACGGCCGCACCGAGCACTGGGGCGGACGCCAGCACTTCTCGCACTCCAGCGCCGCCTACCGGCGCTTCGCCGCCGCCATCACCGAGGACCTCGCCGCCCGCTACGGCGGCCATCCCGCCCTCACCATGTGGCACATCAACAACGAGTACTGCACCTACGACTGGAGCGAGGAGGCCGCCGCCCGCTTCAGGGTCTGGCTCCAGCACCGCTACGGCACCCTCGACGCCCTCAACTCCGCCTGGGGAACCGCGTTCTGGAGCCAGGGCTACGGCGACTGGGCCGAGGTGCACACGCCCCGGCACGCGCACTACATGAAGAACCCCACCCAGGTCCTCGACTTCCGGCGGTTCACCTCCGACATGCTCCTGGAGTGCTACCTCGCCGAGCGGGACATCGTCCGCCGGGCCACCCCGCACCTCCCCGTGACCACCAACTTCATGCCGCTGTGGTCCGGGCAGGACGCCTGGCGGTGGGCCGAGGAGGAGGACGTCGTCTCCGTCGACATCTACCCCGACCCGCGTGATCCCCTCGGGGCCCAACAGGGCGCCCTCGTCCAGGACTTGACCCGCTCCCAGGCCCGCGGCCCCTGGATGCTCATGGAGCAGGCCGCGGGACCGGTCAACTGGCGGGGCGTGAACCACCCCAAACCCCGGGGCCTGAACCGGCTCTGGTCCCTCCAGGCCGTCGCACGCGGCGCCGACGCCGTCTGCTACTTCCAGTGGCGCCAGTCCCCCCAGGGCGCGGAGAAGTTCCACTCCGGGATGGTCAGCCACGCGGGGGAGGACGGCCGCACCTACCAGGAGGTCAAGCAGCTCGGCGCCGAACTAGGGCTGCTGGCAGCAAAAGTGATGGGCAGTCACACCGTCAACGACATCGCGATCCTGCACGACTGGCACGCCTGGTGGGCCGGCGCCCAGGACGGCCGGCTCTCCAGCGAGGTCGACCACGCGGACATCCTCACGTCCTGGCACCGCGCCCTCTGGGAGGCCCACCTCACCACCGACTTCGCCCACCCCGACCACGACCTCACCCGCTACAAGGTGGTCGTCGTCCCCCAGCTCTACCTCCTCACCGACACCGCGATCGACAACCTGCTCGCCTACGTCCGCCAGGGCGGCACCCTTGTCTCCGGCTTCCTCACCGGCATCGCCGACGAGGACGACCGGATACGCCCCGGCGGCATGGACGCCCGGCTGCGCGCCCTGTTCGGCATCCGCACCCTGCACGAGTGGTGGCCGCTGGACGCGGGCGAGCACACCGAGTGCGAGAGCGCACCGGGCGGTTTCCGGGGCACGCTGTGGTCCGAGGAGATCGACGCGACCGAGGACGCCGTCACGGAGGCCGCCTACAAGGGCGGTGAGCTCGACGGGATGCCCGCGATCCTCCGCAGGGGCCGCGCCTGGTACCTCTCCACGCTCCCCGAACCGCACGCCCTGCGCGAGCTGCTCGCCCGGATCGCCCACGACGCGGGAGTGCGGCCCGCTCTCGCCGGACTCCCCGACCGGGTCGAGGCGGTTCAGCGCGGTGACCTGCTCTTCCTCCTCAACCACAGCCGTGAGGCGGTCACCGTCGAGGTGCCCGGCCCGCACCGGGACCTGCTGACGGGGCAGGGCGGCACCGACCGGCTGACGCTGGGCCGCTACGGAGCGGCGGTACTCGAACGATGAACGACGGCCCCGTCCACGGCACCTGGGAACCCGCCCCGGCCGCGCGCTGGGAGGACGGCTTCCTGAGCGGCAACGGCCGGCACGGCGCCCTGCTGTTCGGCGATCCGCAGGACGAGCGGGTCGTCGTCACCCACCACACCCTGGTCCGCCCCAACGGCGCCGAAACCGCCCGCCCGCCACGGCTCGCCGCCCGGCTCCCCGCTCTCCAGGACCGGCTGCTCGCGGGAGAGCCCGACGCCGCCGACGGCTTCACCGACGGACGTCCGCTCCAGTGGGTGCAGTCCTTCCACCCGGCCTACGAGATCCGGCTGCGCGGGACGGCCCCCGCCGAGGACACCCACCACCGCCGCTCCGTCGACTTCGCCACCGGTGTCGTACGGGCGGAGTCCGAGGACCGTCTCAGCCGCGTCTTCGTCTCCCGCGCCGACGACGTCATCGTCCAGCAGGTCAGCACCGCCACCCTGGACATCTCCCTCGACCACCGGCTTCCCGGCGCACCCCACCGCCTGGCCGTCGGCCAGAGCGCCGTCCTCACCCCCGAGGGCGCCCTGCTCACCCTGCGGGCCCGTTACCCCGGCGGCGACCGCGCCTACACCGGCGTCACCCTCGTCGCGGTCACGGGCGGCCGGACCGCCCTCACACCCCCCGGCCTCCGCATCACCGGCGCGGACTCCGTCCTGCTGCTGACCCGGGTGCTGCGGCACACCGGGGAGCCGGACGTCCTCGCCGAGGCCAGGGCCCTGGCAGAGCTGCTGCCCGAGGGGCACGGAGACCCGTACGCCCACCTCCTCGCCCGCCACACCGAACTGCACGCAACCGCCTACCGGCGCGTGACCCTGGACCTCGGCGCGGACCCCGCGGAACGCGCCCTCCCCGGCTCGGAGTTGCTCCGCAGGCCGCGGAGCCCGGCCCTGCTGGAACGCCTCTTCGCCGCGGGCCGCTACCACCTGCTCTCCTCCAGCGGCCTCAACCCGCCCCGCCTGACCGGCCTGTGGACCGGCGACTGGAACACGGCCTGGTCGGGGGCGTTCACCAACGACGCCAACGTCAACCTCCAGACGGCCTCGGCGGCCTGTGCCGCCCTCCCCGAGGTCACCGAAGCCCTGGCCTCCCTCATCCACCGCCGGCTGCCGGACTGGCAGGACAACGCCCGCGAGATCTTCGGCGCCCGCGGTGCCGTAGCCCCCGCGCACTCCGACGGCGAGTCAGGGCTGACGTACCACTTCAACCGCGAGTACCCGCTGCACCTGTGGACGGCGGGAGCCGACTGGCTGCTCAAACCGCTCGTCGACCACGACGAGATCCGCGGCGAACAGGACCCCCGAACGGCCCACGCGCTCGCCGAAGTCGCCCTGTTCTACGAGGACTTCCTCCAGCGCACCGACGACGACGGCCGTCTCGTCGTCGTCCCCTCCTACTCACCCGAGAACCGGCCCGCGAAGGCCGGCCCGGGCGCGATCAACGCCGCCATGGACCTGTCGGCCGCCCGGCACGCCCTGCGCACGGCCGCCGCGTACCACCCCGGCAGGGCGGCGGACTGGCTCGCCCTCGCCGACCGGCTCCCGCCGCACCGGACCAACGCCGAGGGCGCCCTCGCCGAATGGGCCTGGCCCGGCCTCGACGACACCTACGACCACCGCCATCTCAGCCACCTCTACGGCGTCTGGCCGCTCGACGAGATCACCCCCTACGACACCCCCGACCTCGCCAAGGCCGCCCACCGGGCCCTCGAACTCCGGGGCGCCGAGAACGACTCGGCCCACGGACACCTGCACCACGCCCTCGTCGCCGCCCGGCTGCGGGACGGCGAACGGGTCGCGCACGCCCTGAGCCAGGTGCTCGACGGCGACTACTTCCACGACTCGCTGATGAGCGCGCACTACCCCGACCGGCACGTCTACAACGCGGACGCCGCCCACACCCTGCCCGCCGTCCTGATCGAGATGCTCGTGCAGTCCACCCCCGACCGGCTGGTGCTGCTGCCGGTGCTCCCCACGGGCTGCCCCCGGGGCGAACTCCGCGGTGTCCGCACCCGGTTCGGGGCGGAGCTCGACCTCACCTGGAACCCCACCGAAGTGACCGCGGTGCTGCGCCCCACGCGCACCCACCGGGTCGAACTGAGAACTTCCTCCGGCGCCGAACCGCTCGGCCTCGTCGCCGGGGAAGACCACGTCATCCGTCTGGAGGCGTGGTAATCCCCCCCGCATTTCCCCCCACCCATGGAAAGGGACACCATGGCAAAGAGCACCCTGAGCAAGATCACCACGACGATGCTGGCCCCCGCGATGGCCGTCGGCGCCCTCGTCGGCCTCGCCTCCGCCCCCGCGTCCGCCGCCGTCTGGAACACCTGCGACCAGTGGGGCAGCACCAGCCTCAACGGCTACACCCTCTACAACAACATCTGGGGCTCCGGCGCCGGCAGCCAGTGCATCTGGGCCAACTCCGGTACCAACTGGGGCGTCTGGGCGAACCACCCCAACACCGGCGGCATCAAGTCCTACCCGGACTCCAAGAAGGTGATCAACAAGTCGATCACCTCGCTCGGTTCGCTCTCCAGCAACTACAACGTCTCGGTCCCGTCGTCCGGCGCGTTCAACACGTCGTACGACATCTGGGACACCGCCTACCGCTACGAGATCATGCTCTGGGTCAACAAGACCGGAGCGGTGGGCCCGCTCGGCACCTCGCAGGGCAACGTGTCGCTCGGCGGCCACACCTGGACCGTCTACAAGGGCACCAACGGGTCCAACCAGGTCTTCTCCTTCGTCCGCACCTCCAACTCCAGCTCCGGCACGGTCGACATCCTGCCGATCCTGAAGTGGATCAAGGACACCAAGGGCTGGTTCGGCAACGAGACCATCGGTGACGTGCAGTTCGGCTACGAGATCACCAGCTCCTCCGGCGGCCTGAACTTCACGACCAACAACCTGACCGTGAGCAGCAGTTGACCTGATCTTGGGTGTACGTCGGGTTTGATGGGGACATGCGTACCACCACCCCCCTCCGACGTGCCCTGATCACCGTGACCGCGACCGCGGCCGTCGTCCTCACCGCGACGGGTTCCGCGGTCGCGGTTCCGTCCCCCGGCACCGCGACGGCCCCCCACGCCGCCGCACTCTCCCTGTCCCCCCTGCACCCCGTCGTCGAGCTGGCCGCCGAGCGCCTGGCCACCGCCGACCTCGTCGCCGCCGCCAAGTGGGGCACCGACAGCCCCATCGACGACCCGGCCCGTGAACAACAGGTCCTCGACAACGTGGCCGCCCAGGCCCAGCAGCTCGGCGCCGACCCGGACGAGATCCGGACGATCTTCCGCGACCAGATCGAGGCCAACAAGGTCGTCCAGCGCGGCCTGTTCCAGCGCTGGACCGACCACCCAGACGAGGCCCCGACCACCAAGCCGGACCTGACCGTCGTACGCCAGCAGATCAACCAGATCACCAGCGCACTGGTCCAGGCCCTGGCCGACAGCTCCGACAACCGCGGCACCTTCGCCTGCCGCCCCGAACTGGCCCTGGCGACTTTCCAGGTCCACTACGAGAACCACCTGGACGCGCTGCACGCGCGGGCCCTGCACCGAGCCCTGCCGTCAATCTGCCGGGACTGAAAGGGCCTTTAGGGGCGCGGGGAACTGCGCGACAAGCCACGACGGCGCCGCACCCGACAAACGACCTACCGCGGCACATCCTGAATCGGCACCCGCGCCCCATCCCGCAAAAACAACGGAATCCGGTCCAACGGCGCATCGACAGTCACCGTGGTCCCACCCTCGTACGTCACACCCGTCCACGCATCGGTCCAGGACGCACCTACCGGAAGATACGTCGTACGGGCCGTCGCGCCAGCGGTGAGCACCGGCGCCACCAGCACATCGCCCCCGAACAGATACGCGTCGTCGACCCCCCACGCCACCGGGTCCTCCGGGAACTCCAGGAACAGCGGCCGCATCGGCGGCAGCCCCTCCTCGTGCGCCTCGCGCATCACCCGGAGCACGTACGGCCGCAACCGCTCCCGCAGCCGCAGGTACGTCTCCAGGATCGCGCCGGCCTCCTCCCCGTACGACCACACCTCGTTCGGCCCGCCCGTCATGTCCGGCCCCAGCGGCATCCCCGGGTCACGGAACCCGTGCAGCCGCATCAGCGGCGACAGCGCGCCGAACTGGAACCAGCGGACCATGACCTCGCGGTACGCCGGGTCGTCCGGGTCGCCGCCGTGGAAGCCGCCGATGTCCGTGTTCCACCAGGGAATCCCGGACAACGCGGTGTTGAGTCCGGCCGCGATCTGGGTGCGCAGGGTCGCGAAGTCGGTGCCGATGTCACCGGACCACAGCGCGGCGCCGTACCGCTGACTGCCCGCCCAGGCCGAGCGGTTGAGGGTGATGACCTCCTCGCCGGCCGCCGTCAGGCCCTCGTGGAAGGTACGGGAGTTCTCCGCCGGGTAACTGTTGCCGACCTCCAGGCCGGGCCCGGCCCAGTAGCGCAGGTTCTCCTGGAACCCGGGCTTCAGCTCCGGCTCGCACGCGTCCAGCCAGAACGCCGTGATGCCGTACGGCTCCAGGTAGTTCTCCTTCACGCGCGACCACACGAACTCCCGGGCCTCCGGGTTCGTGGCGTCGTAGAAGGCGACCTGGACGGTGGAGGCGACCTCCTTGTCCGGCCAGTCGGCGTGCGCCATCGGGCCGTACTGGGTGCCGATGAAGTACCCGCGCTGCTCCATCACGGGGTGGTTCTCGCTGAGCGGCGACACCGACGGCCACACGCTGACCACCAACTTGATGCCCAGCTCGTCCAGTTCACGGACCATCGCCGCCGGGTCGGGCCACTCGGCCGGATCGAACTTCCACTCGCCGAGGTGCGTCCAGTGGAAGAAGTCGCAGACGATCGCCGAGATGGGCAGCCCACGCCGCTTGTACTCCCGTGCCACGGCGAGGAGTTCGTCCTGGGTGCGGTAGCGCAGCTTGCACTGCCAGAACCCGGCCGCCCACTCGGGCAGCATCGGCGTACGGCCCGTGACCGCGCTGTAGCGGCGCTGACCGTCCGCCGGGTCGCCCGCGGTGATCCAGTAGTCGATCTGGCGGGCCGAGTCGGCCACCCAGCGCGTGCCGTTGTGGGCGAGCTCCACGCGGCCGATCGCCGGGTTGTTCCACAGCAGGGTGTAGCCGCGGTTGGAGACGAGGACCGGGATGCCGACCTCGGCGTTGCGCTGCACCAGGTCCACGACCAGGCCCTTCTGGTCCAGCCTGCCGTGCTGGTGCTGGCCGAGCCCGTACAGCTTCTCGTCGTCGTAGGCGGCGAAGCGCTGCTCCAGCCGGTGGTGGCCGTTGCCGACCGCCGTGTAGAGCCGCGAGCCGGGCCACCAGAAGTGGGCTCGGGCCTCCGCGAGCAGCTCGGTGGAGTTTTCGGTGCGCAGGAAGCGCAGCTGCCCCTCGGCGTCGACATGGACGGTCAGCCGGCCCACGGTCAACCAGGCTTCCCCGTCACCGGACTTGACCGTGCTCTCGGTGGCCGGCGGCTCGTCGAGCAGAGCGCCCGGCAGCCCCTCAAGGACCGGTCCGCCGAGCCGGGCCCGCACCCGGACCGCGTCCGGGCCCCAGGGCTCGATGCGCACGGTCTCCTGGCGCCCGCTCCACTCCAGCGCGCCGTCCCGCTCCCGGAACGTGCCGACGGTGGGGGAGGACTGCGCGAGGCTGACCTTGGGCTGTACTGCGGCAGGCTGGTTCACGAGAGGGGCTCCTGAAGGCATGCGGACAGGGGCGTGCCGCACAGTCACGGAACGCGTGGTGCGAGGTGGGTGAGATCCGGTGGGCGGGGTCCGACGGATGGGAGCCGGTGGACGGGCTCCGGTGGTGTCAGGACACCGAAGGCGCCGGTCCCGTGCTCGACCGGACCGTCAACTCGGGTTCGAGCAGGACGACTTCGTCCTCGCCGCGGCCCTCCAGCTTCGCGGCGAGGCGTTCCACGGCGTGCCGGCCCATCTCCTGGGCGGGGATGGAGACCGAGGTCAGCCGCACCGAGGCCTGGAGGGCGACCTGTTCGGGGCAGATCGCGACCACCGAGACGTCCTCGGGGACGGCCCGTCCCTGCTGCCGCAGCAGCGCGAGGAGCGGCTCCACCGCCTGTTCGTTCTGCACGACGAACCCGGTGGTGGAAGGGCGCTCGTCCAGGATGCGGGCGACGGTCACGGCCATCGCGTCGTACCCGCCGTCGCACGGCCGGTGCAGCAGTCGTACCCCCAACTCCAGGGCGCGGGACCGCAGTCCGTCGAGCGTGCGCTCGGCGAAACCGGTGTGCCGCTCGTAGACCGCGGGGGCCTCGCCGATGACAGCGATGTCGCGGTGACCGAGCTTCGCGAGGTGCTCCACGCACAGTGCGCCGGTGGCCCGGAAGTCGAGGTCGACGCAGGTCAGGCCCGAGGTGTCGGCGGGGAGACCGATGAGTACGGACGGCTGGTCGGTGCCGCGCAGCAGCGGCAGCCGCTCGTCGTCGAGCTCGACGTCCATCAGGATCATCGCGTCCGCCAGACCGCTGCCGGTGACCCGGCGCACCGCGTCGGGACCCTCCTCGCCGGTCAGCAGGAGCACGTCGTAGCCGTGCGTACGGGCCGTGGTGGCCACCGCGATGGCGATCTCCATCATCACCGGCACATACATGTCGGTGCGGAGCGGGACCATCAGCGCGATGATGTTCGACCTGTTGCTGGCGAGTGCGCGGGCGCCCGCGTTCGGGTGGTAGCCGAGCTCCCGGATGCTCTGCTCGACGCGGTGCCGGGTGGTCGTGGAGATGGACCGCTTGCCACTGAGGACATAGCTCACCGTGCTGGCCGAGACTCCGGCGTGCTGGGCGACCTCGGCGAGGGTGACCATCCAGCTCTCCAAGCTTTGTGAAGCGCTTCGACAGTGCGCAGTGCGAACAGGTGGGGGTGGGGGTGGTTCGACAGTAGCTCCCCCGCGAGTGGGTGTCCATAGGCTGTCGAAGCGCTTCGACAGAGACTCCTGCGCGGGACGAGGCCTCCTGCCTACCACGACAGGAACACCGAACACGAGTACGCCGCCGGTGCCGGGCCTCCCGGGCCGCCGATCGTGGGGCCTCTGGGTAGCCGACCGTGGGCCCCCCGGGTCACCGACCGCGGGCCCCCGGGCCGCCGGCTGCTTGACACCGCGTCGCGTTCCGTCGACATCGGCCGAACGGCCGCGCGCGGGGTGGTGACCTCGCCCGGGATCAGGTACATACGATCGAGTAGCACCGGTCAGTAACGCATCGGCACCAAGATCCCGATTCGCGACGAGGTGAGCCCGCATGTCCGCACCGTCCACCAAGCCCGTCGTCACCGAACGCGAGGCCCGCGAGGTGGCGGAGGCCGCCCGGGAGCAGGACTGGCGCAAGCCCAGCTTCGCCAAGGAACTGTTCCTCGGGCGATTCCGGCTCGACCTCATCCACCCGCACCCCGTGCCCCCCGCCGAGGACGCGAGGCGCGGCGAGGAGTTCCTCGCCCAGCTCCGCGACTTCTGCGAGACCAAGGTCGACGGCGCGCTCATCGAACGCGAGGCCCGCATCCCCGACGACATCGTCAACGGGCTCAAGGAACTCGGCGCCTTCGGCATGAAGATCGACCCCAAGTACGGCGGCCTCGGTCTCACCCAGGTGTACTACAACAAGGCCCTCGCCCTCGTGGGCTCCGCGAGCCCCGCCATCGGCGTGCTGCTCTCCGCCCATCAGTCGATCGGCGTACCGCAGCCGCTCAAACTGTTCGGCACCCAGGAGCAGAAGGAGAAGTTCCTGCCCCGGTGCGCCCGCACCGACATCAGCGCCTTCCTGCTCACCGAGCCGGACGTCGGCTCGGACCCGGCCCGCCTCGCCACCACCGCACTGCCCGACGGGGACGACTACATCCTCGACGGAGTGAAACTCTGGACCACCAACGGCGTGGTCGCCGACCTCCTCGTGGTCATGGCCCGGGTGCCGAAGAGCGAGGGCCACAAGGGCGGCATCACCGCCTTCGTCGTGGAGACCGACTCACCCGGTGTCACCGTCGAGAACCGCAACGCCTTCATGGGCCTGCGCGGCATCGAGAACGGCGTCACCCGCTTCCACCAGGTCCGCGTCCCGGCCGCGAACCGGGTCGGCCCCGAGGGCGCCGGCCTGAAGATCGCGCTCACCACCCTCAACACCGGCCGCCTCTCCCTGCCCGCCTCCTGCGTGGCCGCAGGCAAGTGGAGCCTGAAGATCGCCCGCGAATGGTCCGCCGCCCGCGAGCAGTGGGGCAAGCCGATCGCCCACCACGAGGCCGTCGGCTCCAAGATCTCCTTCATCGCGGCGACCACCTTCGCCCTGGAGGCCGTCCTCGACCTCTCGTCCCAGATGGCCGACGAGAACCGCAACGACATCCGCATCGAGGGCGCCCTCGCCAAGCTCTACGCCTCCGAGATGGCCTGGCTCGTCGCCGACGAACTCGTCCAGATCCGCGGCGGCCGAGGCTTCGAGACGGCGGAATCGCTGCGGGCCCGCGGCGAGAAGGCCGTACCCGCCGAGCAGGTCCTGCGCGACCTGCGCATCAACCGCATCTTCGAGGGCTCCACCGAGATCATGCACCTGCTCATCGCCCGCGAGGCCGTCGACGCCCACCTCTCCGTGGCGGGCGACCTGATCGATCCGGACAAGTCCCTGTCCGACAAGGCGAAGGCAGGCGCGAACGCCGGCGTCTTCTACGCCAAGTGGCTCCCCAAACTGGTCGCAGGCCCCGGACAACTTCCCACCTCCTACGCCGAGTTCAAGCGCGAGGTCGACCTCTCGACGCATCTTCGCTACGTCGAACGCACTTCCCGCAAGCTCGCCCGCTCCACCTTCTACGCGATGTCCCGCTGGCAGGGCCGCATGGAGACCAAGCAGGGCTTCCTCGGCCGGATCGTGGACATCGGCGCGGAGCTGTTCGCCATGTCCGCGGCCTGCGTCCGGGCCGAACTGCTGCGCAGCACCGAGTCCCACGGCCGCGAGGCCTACCAGCTCGCCGATGCCTTCTGCCACCAGTCCCGGCTGCGCGTCGAGGAACTCTTCGGCCGCCTCTGGAACAACACCGACGACCAGGACCGCAAGGTCGTCAAGGGCGTCATGTCCGGCACCTACGCCTGGCTGGAGGACGGCATCGTCGACCCCTCCGGCGAAGGCGTCTGGATCGCCGACGCCACCCCCGGCCCCTCCGAGAAGGAAAACGTCCACCGCCCGATCCGGTGACGGCCCGGGACAGCGCGTCCCCCGTCGGGGGACGCGCTGTCCTCCTACACGGCCCTTACGGCCACAATGGAACGATGAGCGACAGTCCAGCCCCCCTCGCCGACCCCCACCTGGTCTACGACCCCCTCGCGGGCGACGGCCCCAAGGACGTGGTGATCCTCGGCTCCACGGGCTCCATCGGCACCCAGGCCATCGACCTCGTGCTGCGCAACCCCGACCGGTTCCGGGTCACCGGGCTCTCCGCCAACGGCGGCCGGGTCGCGCTCCTCGCCGAGCAGGCGCACCGGCTCGGGGTGCGGACCGTCGCGGTCGCCCGGGAGGACGTCGTCCCGCAGCTGCGCGAGGCGCTCACCAGTCACTACGGCCCGGGCCGACCGCTCCCCGACATACTCGCCGGACCCGACGCGGCCACCCACCTCGCCGCCTCCGACTGCCACACCGTCCTCAACGGCATCACCGGCTCCATCGGCCTCGCCCCCACCCTCGCCGCCCTGGAGGCGGGCCGCACCCTCGCGCTCGCCAACAAGGAGTCCCTCATCGTGGGCGGCCCGCTGGTCAAGGCGCTCGCCAAGCCCGGCCAGATCATCCCGGTCGACTCCGAACACGCGGCCCTCTTCCAGTCCCTGGCCTCGGGGACGCGCGCCGACGTACGCAAGCTGGTCGTCACGGCGTCCGGCGGCCCCTTCCGCGGCCGTACCAAAGCAGATCTCGCCCAGGTGACCGTCGAGGACGCCCTCGCCCACCCCACCTGGGCCATGGGCCCGGTCATCACCATCAACTCCGCGACCCTCGTCAACAAGGGTCTCGAAGTCATCGAGGCACACCTCCTCTACGACATTCCCTTCGACCGCATTGAGGTGGTCGTGCATCCCCAGTCGTATGTCCACTCGATGGTTGAGTTCACCGACGGATCCACGATCGCCCAGGCGACGCCCCCCGACATGCGGGGGCCGATCGCCATCGGTCTCGGCTGGCCCGAGCGCGTCCCCGACGCGGCCCCCGCCTTCGACTGGAGCAAGGCGTCGACCTGGGAGTTCTTCCCGCTCGACAACGAGGCGTTCCCCTCGGTGAACCTCGCGCGACACGTGGGCGAGCTCGCGGGCACGGCCCCGGCGGTGTTCAATGCCGCCAACGAGGAGTGCGTCGAGGCCTTCCGGGCCGGCGCACTGCCGTTCAACGGGATCATGGAGACCGTGACCCGGGTGGTGGACGAGCACGGCACCCCGAGCCGGGGAACCTCGCTCACCGTCGCGGACGTCCTCGAAGCGGAGACCTGGGCGCGAACCCGGGCCCGGGAACTGACGGCACAGACGGCGGAGGCCCGTGCATGACGACCCTGATGTTCATCCTCGGCATAGGGCTCTTCGCCCTCGGCCTCCTTGTCTCGATCGCGTGGCACGAACTGGGTCACCTGTCCTTCGCCAAGCTGTTCGGCATCCGCGTGCCGCAGTACATGGTCGGCTTCGGCCCCACCGTCTGGTCCCGCAAGAAGGGCGAGACGGAGTACGGCATCAAGGCCGTCCCCTTCGGCGGCTACATCCGCATGATCGGCATGTTCCCGCCCGGCGACGACGGCCGGATAAGCGCCCGTTCGACCTCCCCCTGGCGCGGCATGATCGAGGACGCCCGCTCGGCCGCCTTCGAGGAGCTCCAGCCCGGCGACGAGAAGCGCCTCTTCTACACCCGTAAGCCCTGGAAACGCGTCATCGTGATGTTCGCGGGCCCCTTCGCGAACCTCGTCCTCGCCGTCGCCCTGTTCCTCACGGTCCTCATGGGCTTCGGCATCTCCCAGCAGACCAACACGGTCAGCTCGGTCTCCAAGTGCGTGATCGCCCAGAGCCAGAACCGCGAGACCTGCAAGGCCTCCGACCCCGCCTCCCCGGCGGCGGCCGCCGGCCTCAAGGCGGGCGACAAGATCATCGCGTTCAACGGCGTCCGCACCGACGACTGGAACAAGCTCTCCGACCTCATCCGCGCCAACCCCGACAAGACGGTCCCGATCGTCGTCGAGCGCGACGGCAAGGACCTCACGCTCACCGCGAAGATCGCCTCCAACCAGGTCGCCAAGAAGGACTCCAGCGGCCAGTACGTCCAGGGCGAGTACGTCACCGCGGGCTTCCTCGGCTTCAGCGCCGCCACCGGCATCGTCAAGCAGGACTTCGGCGACTCCGTGGTGTGGATGGGCGACCGCGTCGGCGAGGCCGTCGACTCCCTGGCCGCCCTTCCCGGCAAGATCCCGGCCCTGTGGAACGCGGCGTTCGACAACGCCCCGCGCCAGCCGGACTCCCCGATGGGCGTGGTCGGAGCGGCCAGGGTCGGCGGAGAGATCTTCACCCTCGACATCCCGCCCACCCAGCAACTCGCCATGGCGCTGATGCTGGTCGCGGGCTTCAACCTCTCCCTGTTCCTCTTCAACATGCTCCCGCTGCTCCCCCTGGACGGAGGCCACATCGCGGGCGCCCTGTGGGAGTCCCTCCGCCGCAACCTGGCGAAGGTGCTGAAGCGCCCGGACCCGGGCCCGTTCGACGTGGCGAAGCTGATGCCGGTGGCTTATGTGGTGGCGGGCATCTTTATTTGCTTCACCCTTTTGGTCCTCGTCGCCGATGTAGTTAACCCGGTCAGGATCAGCTGAGAATCGGTCATTTTCTATCAAGGCAAACAGGCCTCGCCTTTCACCCCCATAGCTCACATGGGTGAAAGGCGGGGCTTGTTCGTGTGGCGCAGGTGCGGACTTCGTACGTTCTTGCTGTTCATGGGTGACCCCAGCGGTGCGCCAACACCCTGGGGTCTGGCCAGTCTCGAAGGGACTGACATGCAGCAAGGTACTGCGCCACTAGTAGAAGACAAGGGCAGGAGCTCCCAAGCGCTCGCGGTCGCCGCGTACATGCGCGTCTCGACGGCGGAGCAGAAGCGAAGGTATGGAATTCCGGCTCAGGCCAAGGCCACGAGGGCGTTCGTGGAGAAGCGTGCGACGTGGCGACTTGAGGGGTCCTGGGAGGACCTCGGCGAATCAGGTTCGACAACTTCGAGGCCTGGATTGAATGAACTGCTCACGGAAATCGCCGAGGGCAGGGTGGACGTCGTGGTCGTGTCCAGCCTTGACCGTTTGGGGCGGACTGAAGCGGCCATCTGGCACTGCCTCTGGCAGATCGAGGATGCAGGTGCGGCACTTGAGTGCTGTGAGCAGGATCTGGGGGAACCGGGACTCGACAGGTGGCTCACGATCGACCGGCTGGCGCGGTCGGTGGAGGCGGATTACTCGCGCATCGTCATCCGCACCCAGACGGGCAGGCAGCTCAAGGCAGTCGGCGGCGGTTGGCCAGGCGGCCCAGCTCCCTACGGTTACCGGATCAATGGAAAGGGAGGCTTCGGATCGACTCTTGAAATCGATCCGGCCGAGGCCGCAGTGGTGAGGCTGCTGGCGGACCTTGTGATCGAAGGTGGCAGGACTCTCATGGACCTTGCCGAGGAACTGAATCGGCGAGGCATCCCTACGCGCAGCGGCAGGCAGTGGACCAGGGCCAACCTGCACCGACGGCTGAGAGGCGCGGCATTTCTCGGAGAGGCAGTATTTCGCCGCTCCGATCAGCAATGGGGCGGTCATTGCACAAGGCTCGACGACTCCGGACAGCCGCTGTACGGCGAGAGCGTGGTGATCCCGCTGCCTGCGATCCTCGCGGCGGATCGAACCGACGCCTTCCAGCAGGCGCTGGCGGAGCTGGCCCGGCCGCGCAGGACGCCTCTGGGGGAGTACCCGCTCACCGGGCGAGTTCATGGGCCCTGCGGCCGGCCCTATGTCGGGTGCTTCCGGAGCAATGACGGAGTACGGACGTACCGCTGTTCGGGATGGCAGCAAGACGTCTCCTGCGGCTGTCTGTGCCTGCGCGCTGACTACGCCGAGGAACAGGTGGCACGACACATCAACGCTCAGCTGGCAGCCATGCCCCTACGGGATCGGCCGATGCTCTCGGCATCCCCCGAGGCACAGGCAGGGTTGATCCAGCATGCCGAGCGGGTGAGGTCCCTGGAGCGACTTGTCGCGCAGTGTGCGGAGGAACTGGGCGGACTGCGGTGTCAGGCGCAGCACAGTCGCGTCGTCGCTGCCGCGGTGCGGCAACTCGCAGCTGATCAGGGAGCGCTGGAACGCATCCTCGCGCATGCGCGGGACCGGCTTGAGGAACTTGAGGCCAGAGCCGGAAGGGATGTTCGACTCTCGGCTGTCCTGGGGGCAGCCGCGCCGGACAGCCGGGACCTGTCGCCTTCGGAGCAGCGGCACCTGATCGAGTCGCTGGAGGTGCGGGTCGAGATCGCGGACCGGGAGTTCCGGTACCGCGAGGGCAAGAAGTGTCTGACGACGCAGTGGCACGAGCGCACGGGCACGCCTGTCCCTCCCGATCCGACGGACATTCAGTGGGCCCGCGTCGAGGCGTTTCTCCGCTCCAGGTACCGGTCTCACCACTTCCGTTCGCCGCTCGACCTACGAGCTGCTCTCACGGGGATGCTCCATCGACTGCGTACGGGTGTTCTGTGGCGGGATCTTCCGGAGCGTTTCGGTGACCCTCGGAAGGTCCGGTTCCGGCAGCGCACCTGGTTGGCGGACGGAGTGTGGGCGGAGATCATGGAGCTCCTCGGTGAGGGCGGAGAGGGGACTCCTGTGCTGATTCATGCAGCCGCTCCGGAACTGTCCATTCGCTCGTCCCACGGCGTTCGCCGGGTCGGAATCTCCTAGCCGTACGGGGTTCGAGGGCGGCCCGGCACGCTATGTGGCGGGCCGCCTTCCATTGAGTGGGTTTGGCGGGCGGGATGTGCTCGTGGGCCGGTCGGTGCCGTAATCTCGAAGTCTGGAGCCCGCCGCTGACGGGACCTGGACCTTGATCCACGACTTGGGGTTGCACAGCAGATGACTGCGATTTCTCTCGGCATGCCGTCCGTTCCGACCAGGGTTGCCGAGCGCCGCAAGAGCCGGCAGATCCAGGTCGGGTCTGTGGCGGTCGGCGGTGACGCCCCCGTCTCCGTGCAGTCGATGACCACGACGCGTACGTCGGACATCGGTGCCACGCTCCAGCAGATCGCCGAGCTCACGGCGTCCGGCTGCCAGATCGTGCGGGTGGCGTGCCCCACGCAGGACGACGCGGACGCGCTGGCGACCATCGCGCGCAAGTCGCAGATCCCGGTGATCGC
The DNA here is from genome assembly GCF_000383655.1 of Streptomyces sp. 351MFTsu5.1. Taxonomy (NCBI): domain Bacteria; kingdom Bacillati; phylum Actinomycetota; class Actinomycetes; order Kitasatosporales; family Streptomycetaceae; genus Streptomyces; species Streptomyces sp. 351MFTsu5.1. The sequence continues at coordinate 190,993 of NZ_KB911788.1, forward strand.
GGACATCCACTTCCAGCCGAAGTACGTGTTCGCGGCGATCGAGGCCGGCTGCGCGGCCGTACGCGTCAACCCCGGCAACATCAAGCAGTTCGACGACAAGGTCAAGGAGATCGCGAAGGCCGCGCGCGACCACGGCACGCCGATCCGGATCGGCGTGAACGCGGGCTCCCTCGACCGCCGCCTGCTCCAGAAGTACGGCAAGGCGACGCCGGAGGCCCTGGTGGAGTCGGCTCTGTGGGAGGCGTCCCTCTTCGAGGAGCACGACTTCCGCGACATCAAGATCTCCGTGAAGCACAACGACCCGGTCGTCATGATCGAGGCGTACAAGCAGCTCGCCGCGCAGTGCGACTACCCGCTGCACCTCGGTGTGACGGAGGCGGGCCCGGCGTTCCAGGGCACCATCAAGTCGGCCGTCGCCTTCGGCGCCCTCCTCTCCCAGGGCATCGGCGACACCATCCGCGTCTCCCTCTCGGCCCCGCCGGTCGAGGAGGTCAAGGTCGGCAACCAGATCCTGGAGTCCCTCAACCTCAAGCAGCGCGGCCTGGAGATCGTCTCCTGCCCGTCCTGCGGTCGCGCCCAGGTCGACGTCTACAAGCTGGCCGAGGAGGTCACGGCAGGCCTGACCGGCATGGAGGTCCCCCTGCGCGTCGCCGTCATGGGCTGTGTCGTCAACGGCCCCGGCGAGGCCCGCGAGGCCGACCTCGGCGTCGCCTCCGGCAACGGCAAGGGCCAGATCTTCGTCAAGGGCGAGGTCATCAAGACCGTCCCCGAGTCCAAGATCGTGGAGACCCTCATCGAGGAGGCGATGAAGATCGCCGAGCAGATGCAGGACGCGGGCGTGGAGTCGGGCGAGCCCTCGGTGTCGGTGGCGGGCTGACGCCTGCGGCTCACCGGTGCCGCATCCAGACGTTCGGCTCCCGGTAGAGGCCGAGGCCGGCGTCCCGGTCGCCCCGCAGCACCGACGGCCCGGGGTCGGATACGGTTCCGGGTGTCGTGCCGTGTTGCGAACAGCTCATCTGCCTCTCCTGTGCCTGAGCTGAGCGCCCAGGCACAGGAGAGGCAACACATCCCGGCGCCGGTCAGGCATTCCAGCCCGTCCGGCGTTTGAGGACGAGGCCCTTTCGGGCCGAAGCGGGGTCTGGGGGCGCAGCCCCCAGGGGACGGCCACCCAGAGCGCCGGGTGTCTCTCAACCGACCGGTGCCCGAACACAGGTCGGCACGGCTCAGCTTCCGCAGGTACAGTGCGGAGATCAGCAGACCCCACCGTGAGGCCCCGCCCGTGTTGACCCAGACGACCTCCCGGGTCCTCGAACCGAGCGACCTGGACGCCGCGCTCGCCGTCCTCGACCGTGAGCCGGTCGCGAACGCCTTCGTGACGTCGAGGGTTCAGGTGGCCGGCCTCGACCCCTGGCGGCTCGGCGGCGAGATGTGGGGCTGGTACGAGGACGGCATGCTGACGTCCCTCTGCTACGCCGGCGCCAACCTGGTGCCCATCTGCGCGACCCCGCGAGCCGTGCGCGCCTTCGCCGACCGGGCGAGACGGGCCGGCCGCCGCTGCTCCTCCATCGTCGGGCCCGCCGAACCCACCGCCCAGCTGTGGCGGTTGCTGGAACCCACCTGGGGCCCGGCCCGGGAGGTCCGCGGCCACCAGCCGCTCATGGTCACCGACCGCATGTCCACCGAGGTCGCCCCGGATCCGTACGTCCGTCGCATCCGCAAGGACGAGATGGAGACGATCATGCCGGCCTGCGTGGCGATGTTCACCGAGGAGGTCGGCGTCTCACCGCTGGCCGGCGACGGGGGACTGCTCTACCAGGCCCGGGTCGCCGAACTGGTCGGATCCGGCCGCTCCTTCGCCCGTCTCGACGAACACGGCAAGGTCGTCTTCAAGGCCGAGATCGGCGCGGCGACGGACCGAGCCTGTCAGATCCAGGGCGTCTGGGTGGCCCCCGAGTACCGGGGCAGGGGAGTGGCCGCCCCCGGCATGGCGGCGGTGCTGCGTTACGCCCTCGCGGACGTGGCCCCCGTGGTGAGTCTCTACGTGAACGACTTCAACACGCCCGCGAGAAGGACGTACACGCGCGTGGGCTTCCAGGAGGTCGGCGCGTTCATGAGCGTGCTGTTCTGACTCCGGCTGCCGGAGGGTGACGGTCCACCTCGGTCGCCGGGGGGTCCCGCACCCGAAGGGAGTGCACGCAGCGCGCGGATCCGCCCGATCAGCCGCAGCAGCCCCGCCCCGCGGCAGCCCGGCTCCGCGGCAGCCCGGCTCCGCGGCAGCCCCGCCCCACAGCCGCCCCGCCCCGCACCCCCCGCCCGAACACCCCCTGTACCCTGCCGACATGGACCTCGTCATCGGCCCCCTGGACCTGTCCGCCCACGTGGACGAGGCCCTCGCAGTGCAGGCCGTCGCCTTCGGTCTCGGGGCCGACGAGGTCGCGGTGCGGCGGCAGATCGTGCTGCGGCACATGACCTACCCCGGCGCGAGAGCGCTCGGCGCGACGGTCGGCGGGGCCCTGGTCGGGTTCGTGTACGGCATGCCCAACGACCGCACCCACTGGTGGTCCACCGTCGTGGAGCCCTACCTCCGCGCCCAGCACAACGACCTCTGGCTCGACGACTCCTTCGTGATCACCGAGCTGCACGTCCACCCCCACCACCAGAACCGCGGCATCGGCCGGACCCTCATCACCACCATCACCGACGGCGCCACGCAGCCCCGCTCGATCCTCTCCGCGATCGACACCGACAGCCCGGCCCGCGGCCTGTACCACTCCCTCGGCTACCAGGACCTCGCCCGCCAGGTCCTCTTCCCGAGCGCCCCGAAGCCGTACGCCGTGATGGGCGCCCCACTGCCGCTGCGCCGCCGCTGACGGATTTCCACCGGCACCGGCCCCCGGCTTAAACTCGCGCCGGGGATCCCCGTCGAGGGTGGCTCCGGCGCCTCGCGGTCACCCGCACCGGACTCCGCGCGGCCCGCCCTCCCGGCGGACGACGGGAAGGTGCCAGGCATCCCCGGCCATCACCCTTTCCCGGCAGGAGTACGAGAACCATGGCGAACGCACCGGTCCAGCGCATGTCGCAGTTGATGGCGAAGACGCTGCGCGACGACCCGGCGGACGCCGAGGTCCTCAGCCACAAGCTGCTCGTGCGCGCCGGGTACGTGCGCCGCACCGCCGCCGGCATCTGGTCCTGGCTGCCGCTCGGCAAGAAGGTGCTGGCCAACGTCGAGCGGATCGTCCGCGAGGAGATGGACGCGATCGGCGCCCAGGAGGTCCTGCTCCCCGCCCTGCTGCCGAGGGAGCCGTACGAGGCCACCGGCCGCTGGGACGAGTACGGCGCCGAGCTGTTCCGGCTCCAGGACCGCAGGGGCGGCGACTACCTCCTCGGCCCGACCCACGAGGAGATCTTCACCCTGCTGGTGAAGGACCAGGCGTCCTCCTACAAGGACCTGCCGGTCATCCTCTACCAGATCCAGCACAAGTACCGTGACGAGGCCCGCCCCCGGGCCGGCATCCTGCGCGGCCGTGAGTTCCTGATGAAGGACTCCTACTCCTTCGACACCGAGGACGAGGGCCTGGCCCGGTCCTACGCCCTGCACCGCCAGGCCTACCAGAAGGTGTTCGAGCGCCTCGGCCTCGACTACCGCATCTGCGCGGCCACCGCCGGTGCGATGGGCGGCTCCAAGTCGGAGGAGTTCCTCGCCCCCGCCGAGGCCGGCGAGGACACCTTCGCGGACTGCCCGAACTGCGACTTCGCGGCCAACACCGAGGCGATCACCTACGAGCTGAAGCCGGTGGACGGTACCGCCGTCCCCGCCCTCGAGGAGATCCCCACCCCGGACACCCCGACCATCGAGACCCTCGCCGCCCACCTCGGCGTCGAGGCCTCCGCCACCCTCAAGAACCTCCTGGTGAAGGTCGACGGCGAGATCGTGGCCGTCGGCGTCCCCGGCGACCGCGAGGTCGACCTGGACAAGGTCGAGGCGCACTTCGCGCCCGCCGCCGTGGAGCTGGTGACGGCGGAGGACTTCGTCGGCCGCCCCGACCTCGTCCGCGGGTACGTCGGTCCGCAGGGCCGTCAGGAGAAGCTGAAGTACATCGCCGACCCGCGGGTGGCGCCCGGCACCGCGTGGATCACCGGGGCCAACAAGGAGCACACGCACGCGAAGAACGTCGTCGCCGGCCGGGACTTCGAGGTCGACGAGTACGTCGACGTCGTGGTCGTCCAGGAGGGCGACCCGTGCCCGAAGTGCGGCACCGGCCTCAAGCTGGACCGTGCCATCGAGATCGGCCACATCTTCCAGCTGGGCCGCAAGTACGCCGACGCCCTCAAGCTCGACGTCCTCGGCCAGAACGGCAAGCCGGTCCGCGTGACCATGGGCTCCTACGGCATCGGCGTCTCCCGCGCGGTCGCCGCCCTCGCCGAGCAGACCGCCGACGACAAGGGCCTGTGCTGGCCCGCCGAGGTCGCCCCGGCCGACGTGCACGTCGTCGCCGCCGGCAAGGCCCTCCAGATCGACCTGGCCCTCGACGTCTCCGAGAAGCTGCGCGCGGCGGGCCTGCGGGTCCTGGTCGACGACCGGGCCGGGGTGTCCCCGGGCGTGAAGTTCACCGACTCCGAGCTCATCGGCGTACCGCAGATCCTGGTCGCGGGCCGCCGTGCCGCCGAGGGCGTCCTGGAGCTCAAGGACCGCCGCACCGGCGAGCGCGAGGAGCTGACGGTGGACGAGGCGATCGCCCGCCTGAGCGCGTAGGGAGAACCGGCACACGGTGAGGCGGCGTGCACGAGCGCCGCCTCACAGCCACCCGGCGAACTCCAGCAACAGTTCCGCGTCCCGGGGCCGGCCCACGCGCAGCGCCCGCACTCCGGACTCCACGGCCCGGAACAGCGTCCACCCGCGCAGCCGTTCCTGGTCCACGTCCAGGGACTCCGCGAGCCGCTTCACCCGGCGGCGCGTGGTCGCGGCCCCCGACGGCGAGGCGATCAGGTCCTCCACCCGGTCCCGCACCAGCCGGGCCAGGTCGAACGCGCACTCCCCGACCACCGGATCCGGCCCCACCGCCAGCCAGGGGGCGCGGTCGCCCGCCAGCACCTTGCTCTGCCGGAACGTCCCGTGCAGCAACCGCACCTCGGGCGGCGCGGCCAGCAGCTCCTCGCGGGCCGCGAGCGCCGCGTCCACCAGTGCCGCCACCTCCGCCGGGGCGGACGCGCCCCGCATGGCCACGGCCTGCCGTCCGGTCCGCTCGGCCACCGTCTCGAAGGCGGTCCCCTCGGGCGGCGCCACCCACAGCCGCCGCAGTGTCCCCGCCGCCTCCAGCCACGCCTTCGCCTCCGGCAGCGACCGCACGGAGACATCCGGGTGCAGCCGCTCAAGCAGCAGGACGCCTTCCGTCAGCGGGACACCGTCCGTCGGCGGGACACCGTCCGTCGCGGTCGGCTCGATCAGCTGGACGGCCCCCAGGCCGCCCCAGTGCGCAAGGGCCGAACGCTCCGCCTCCGGCCGGTACCGCGGCGGGGCCAGCTTCAGCGCCGCTGGGGTGCCGTCGGGCAGCCGCACCAGCACGACCAGGCTGCTGCGCCCGCCCGGAACCTGGACGCGCTCCACGGTCAACTCCCGCGCGGCGACGGCTCGTTCGGTCGCCTCGGGCAGCTCCTCCACCCAGGCGTCACCGTCCGGAGCGCTCTCGGCGAGCGCCCGTACCAGTCGCTGCGGCGGTTCGAAAGCCATGCGCGAGTCGTTCCCTTCCGATGCCGTGTCCCGCCGTGTCCCGCCGCGGCGACTGCCGTGTCACGCCGTGGGCGATGCCGTTCCCGCCCGCTCCGCGAGCCCAGGGAAGGCTACGCTGCCGCCCCGCCAGCGCACCGCCCGCACCGCGGCCTCCCGCAGTGCCTCGGCGGCGGTGCCGCGCCGCTCGCCCTCGGTTGCCCGGACCACGTCCGCGTACACCCCGGCCACCCGGTCCTCCAGGACGGCGGCGAGCCGTACGGCCGCGGCCGCGTCCGGCACCGGGAAGGGCAGCGCGTACGCGGCCGACGCGGCCACCGGGGTGCCGCCCAGGTCCCCTATGGCGCGCGCCAGGGTGTCCCGGCGGGCCCGGTGGGAGTCGTAGGCGGCCACGGCCTCCGTGCGCCGGGCGGCTCCGATCCGGCCGCCGACGACGCCGTAGCCGTAGACCGCCGCGTGCTCGGCGGCCAGCGCCTCCTGAAGGGCCTCCAGCTCACGCTTCTCGCTCATCGGGAACCCTCCGTCAGCAGATAGGCGTGGGCCGCGCCGGCCGCCGCCACCGAGGCCAGCAGCCGGGCCAGCTCGCCCGGCACGTCCAGCAGCGCCTTGGCCCGCCGGTCGGCGAGCTCGCGTTCGACGGCGGCGAGCTGCACGAGGGCGTCCTTCTCGGTCGCGGGCACGGCGACCGACGGAGAGGCGGACGGCGAGGGCGAGGCGCCGTCCGGTGTGCCGGAGGGGCTGTCCGACGGGCTCGGCGAGGGCTTCGGGGCCGTCTGCCCGAACGCCTCCGCGTGCCGCACCGCCTCCGCCCGCAACGGCCCCACCCGCTCCGCGAGCGTGGGAAAGGCGGCCAGGACGGCGTCGTACCGCTCGACGATCCCCCGGCTGTCCCGCGCCGCACGCGCGCGTACCCGCTCCGCGACGGAGGGACTGCCGGAGGTCCCCTCCTCACCGCTCCCGGCGCCGGCGGAGCATCCCGTCAGCAGGACGCCCCCGGCGACCGACGCGAGCAGGGATCTTCTACGCGGCCCCGGGGGAACGCGCGGCGGAGGGGGGTACGACACGGCAGACGTCCTCGGGAAGCTCGTACGAACACACGGGCGGGAGGTCGGGCCCGCCGGCGATCACGGTACCCGCGCATCCGACCTCACCTGGACGGCAACACCCCCCGCGACCGGATACCCTTTGACCAGACACGCGACCTACCCACAACAGCACACGCGGCCGAGGAGTCACCCGGATGAGCACCACCCAGAGCGAGAGGCTGCGAGAGCTCCTGGAACCGCTCGTCACCTCCCAGGGCCTGGATCTCGAAGAGATCGCCGTGGACTCCGTCGGCCGCAAGCGCGTGCTGCGCGTCGTCGTGGACTCCGACACCGGTGCCGACCTGGACCAGATCGCCGATGTGAGCCGTGCGCTCTCGGCGAAGCTCGACGAGGACGACGCGATGGGCGCGGGGGAGTACACCCTCGAGGTCGGCACCCCGGGCGCCGAGCGGCTCCTCAAGGAGCACCGGCACTACGTGCGCGCCGTGGACCGGCTGGTGAAGTTCCAGCTGACCGACGGCGGCGAACTGGTCGCGCGGATCCTGACCGTCGACGACGAAGGCCTCGACCTCGAGGTCCCCGGTGTGAAGGGCCGCAAGGCCACCGCGCGCAGAATCGCCTTCTCCGACATCGACAGGGCGCGCGTGCAGGTCGAGTTCAACCGCAAAGACAAGAACGAAGAGGAGGCGTAGCCGTGGACATCGACATGAGTGCCCTGCGGGGCTTGGTGCGGGAGAAGGAGATCTCCTTCCCCCTGTTGGTCGAGGCGATCGAGTCGGCCCTCCTCATCGCCTACCACCGCACCGAGGGAAGCCGCCGTCACGCGCGCGTGGAGCTCAACCGGGAGACCGGCCATGTGACCGTGTGGGCGAAGGAGGACCCCGACGACATCGAGGAGGGCCAGGAGGCCCGCGAGTTCGACGACACCCCCTCGGGCTTCGGCCGGATCGCCGCCACCACCGCCAAGCAGGTCATCCTCCAGCGGCTGCGCGACGCCGAGGACGACGCGACGCTCGGCGAGTACGCGGGACGTGAGGGCGACATCGTCATGGGCGTGGTCCAGCAGGGCCGCGACCCGAAGAACGTCCTCGTGGACATCGGCAAGCTGGAGGCCATCCTGCCGGTGCAGGAGCAGGTCCCGGGGGAGACGTATCCGCACGGCATGCGGCTGCGGTCGTACGTCGTACGGGTGGCGCGAGGTGTGCGCGGCCCGTCCGTGACCCTCTCGCGCACGCACCCCAACCTGGTGAAGAAGCTCTTCGCCCTGGAGGTGCCCGAGATCGCCGACGGCTCCGTCGAGATCGCCGCCATCGCGCGTGAGGCCGGTCACCGCACCAAGATCGCCGTCCGGTCCACCCGTTCGGGCCTGAACGCCAAGGGCGCCTGCATCGGCCCCATGGGCGGCCGGGTGCGCAATGTCATGGGCGAGCTCAACGGTGAGAAGATCGACATCGTCGACTGGTCGGACGACCCGGCCGAGATGGTGGCGAACGCGCTGTCGCCGGCCCGGGTCTCCAAGGTCGAGGTCGTGGACATGGCCGCCCGCTCCGCGCGCGTGACCGTCCCCGACTACCAGCTCTCCCTCGCCATCGGCAAGGAAGGGCAGAACGCCCGGCTCGCCGCCCGGCTCACCGGCTGGCGGATCGACATCCGGCCGGACACCGAGCAGCCCGCCGACCAGGACCGCTAGGACCGCGGAACAGGACAGCGGAACAGGGCCGAGGAATAGATCCAAGCCGTACGCCGCTGAGATCACGACAACAACCGTTCGATCCCTGCCCCCAAGGGGTGAGGTCGTTACGGGGAGGTAGACTTAAGAGTGTCTGGCCGGACGCACGCCCGCGCATGCCCTGAACGCACCTGTGTGGGATGCAGGCAGCGAGCGGCCAAGACCGATCTGCTGCGCATCGTGGCGATCAAGGACGCATGCGTCCCCGATCATCGCGGTACGCTGCCCGGCCGGGGTGCGTACATCCACCCCGCCCTGGTCTGTCTCGACCAGGCGGTACGCCGCCGGGCGTTCACGCGGGCGCTGCGCGCCCCGGGAGCGCTCGACACAAACGCGTTGCGCCAGTACGTCGAGCAGACAGAGAGTTGCCGGCAGGCAACACCGTAAGGAAGGTCGTGCGGAACCCCCGTGCGGCCCTGGTACCCCGCGAGTTGGAAGTAGGTCGAGATTGCGATGAGCACTCGATGAGCACGCGATGAGTACGCCCATGAAGTAGCGACGGTCCGGACACACCCGGACCTAAAAGGAGCGAAGTGGCTAAGGTCCGGGTATACGAACTCGCCAAGGAGTTCGGGGTTGAGAGCAAGGTCGTCATGGCCAAGCTCCAGGAACTCGGTGAATTCGTCCGTTCGGCGTCTTCGACCATCGAAGCGCCCGTCGTCCGTAAACTGACGGACGCCCTCCAGCAGGGCAACGGAGGCGGCAAGTCCGCCCCCGCACGCAAGGCCGCCCCGGCACGTCCGGCGGCCCCCTCTCCCGCGCAGGCAGCCCGTCCGGCCGCCCCGCGCCCGCCGGCCCCCAAGCCGGCCGCCGCCGAGCGGCCCGCGGCTCCCGCCGCGCCGGTCACTCCCGGCCCCCGTCCCACCCCGGGCCCGAAGCCCGCGCCGCGCCCCGCGCCGGCGTCCCCGGCTCCGACCACGCCCGAGTTCACGGCACCCCCGTCGGCTCCCGCCGCTCCGGCCTCCCAGGGCCAGGGTTCGCAGGGCCAGGGCTCCGGCCCGCGTCCGGGCGCCCCGCGTCCGGCCGGCCAGCAGGCCCCGCGTCCCGGCGCCCCGCGTCCGGCCGGTGCCCCCGGTCAGGGCGGCCAGGGCCGCGGTGACCGCACCGACCGTCCCGGCGCCCCGCGTCCGGGTGGCCAGGGTGCTCGTCCCGGTGCCCGTCCGGCCGGTCCCCGTCCGGGCAACAACCCCTTCACCTCTGGTGGCTCCACCGGCATGGCGCGCCCGCAGGCGCCCCGTCCGGGCGGTGCCCCGCGTCCCGGCGGTCCTGGTGGCCCCGGCGGCGCTCCCGGCGGCGCCCCGCGTCCGCAGGGTCAGGGCCAGGGCGGTCCCCGTCCCCAGGGCGCGGCGGGCGGTCCCCGTCCGCAGGCTCCGGGCGGCGCCCGTCCCAGCCCGGGCGGCATGCCCCGTCCGCAGGGCGGTCCCCGTCCCGGCGGCGGCCCCGGCGGCCCGCGTCCCAACCCCGGCATGATGCCGCAGCGTCCGGCTGCCGGCCCGCGTCCCGGCGGCGGTGGCCCCGGTGGCCGCGGTCCCGGTGGCGGCGGTCGTCCCGGTGGCGGCGGCGGTCGCCCGGGTGGCGGCGGCGGCTTCGCCGGTCGTCCCGGTGGCGGCGGTGGCGGTTTCGCCGGTCGTCCCGGTGCTCCCGGTGCCGGTGGTGGCGGTTTCGCCGGCCGTCCGGGTGGTCCCGGTGCCGGTGGCGGCGGTCGTCCCGGCTTCGGTGGTCGTCCCGGCGGTCCCGGTGGCCGTGGTGGCACGCAGGGCGCCTTCGGTCGTCCCGGCGGTCCCGCGCGTCGCGGTCGCAAGTCGAAGCGGCAGAGGCGCCAGGAGTACGAGGCCATGCAGGCCCCGTCGGTCGGCGGCGTGATGCTGCCTCGCGGCAACGGCGAGACCATTCGCCTGTCGCGCGGTGCCTCCCTCACCGACTTCGCGGAGAAGATCAACGCCAACCCGGCGTCCCTCGTCGCGGTCATGATGAACCTCGGCGAGATGGTCACGGCCACGCAGTCCGTCTCCGACGAGACGCTCCAGCTCCTCGCGGGCGAGATGAACTACGCGGTTCAGATCGTCAGCCCGGAGGAGGAGGACCGCGAGCTGCTCGAGTCCTTCGACATCGAGTTCGGCGAGGACGAGGGCGACGAGGAGGACCTGGTGGTCCGCCCGCCGGTCGTCACCGTCATGGGTCACGTCGACCACGGAAAGACCCGACTGCTCGACGCCATCCGCAAGACGAACGTCATCGCGGGCGAGGCCGGCGGCATCACCCAGCACATCGGTGCCTACCAGGTCTCGACCGAGGTCAACGACGAAGAGCGCAAGATCACCTTCATCGACACCCCGGGTCACGAGGCGTTCACCGCCATGCGTGCCCGTGGTGCCCGGTCGACGGACATCGCGATCCTGGTCGTCGCGGCCAACGACGGCGTCATGCCGCAGACGGTCGAGGCGCTCAACCACGCCAAGGCGGCCGAGGTACCGATCGTCGTCGCGGTCAACAAGATCGACGTCGAGGGCGCCGACCCGACCAAGGTGCGCGGTCAGCTCACCGAGTACGGTCTGGTGGCCGAGGAGTACGGCGGCGACACCATGTTCGTCGACATCTCCGCCAAGCAGGGTCTGCACATCGACTCCCTGCTGGAGGCCGTGATCCTCACCGCCGATGCCTCGCTCGACCTGCGGGCCAACCCGCACCAGGATGCGCAGGGCATCTCGATCGAGTCCCGTCTCGACCGCGGCCGTGGCGCCGTGTCGACGGTCCTCGTCCAGCGCGGCACGCTGCGGGTCGGCGACACCATGGTGGTCGGCGACGCGTACGGCCGAGTCCGGGCGATGCACGACGACAACGGCAACAGCGTGGCCGAGGCCGGCCCGTCGACGCCGGTCCAGGTCCTGGGCCTGACCAACGTCCCGGGCGCCGGCGACAACTTCCTGGTGGTCGACGAGGACCGTACGGCCCGTCAGATCGCCGAGAAGCGTGCCGCCCGCGAGCGCAACGCGGCCTTCGCCAAGCGCACGCGCCGTGTCTCGCTCGAGGACCTGGACAAGGTGCTCAAGGCCGGCGAGGTCCAGCAGCTCAACCTCATCATCAAGGGTGACGCTTCTGGTTCCGTCGAGGCCCTCGAGTCCTCCCTGCTCCAGCTGGACGTCGGCGAAGAGGTCGACATCCGCGTCCTGCACCGCGGCGTCGGTGCGGTCACGGAGTCGGACATCGACCTGGCGATGGGCTCGGACGCCATCGTGATCGGCTTCAACGTGCGCGCCGCCGGGCGGGCACAGCAGATGGCCGAGCGCGAAGGTGTGGACGTCCGCTACTACTCGGTCATCTACCAGGCGATCGAGGAGATCGAGGCGGCCCTCAAGGGCATGCTCAAGCCGGAGTACGAAGAGGTCGAGCTCGGTACGGCGGAGATCCGCGAGGTCTTCCGCTCGTCCAAGCTGGGCAACATCGCGGGTGTTCTCATCCGGTCCGGCGAGGTCAAGCGCAACACCAAGGCCCGTCTGCTGCGCGATGGCAAGGTCATCGCGGAGAACCTCAACATCGAGGGCCTGCGCCGCTTCAAGGACGACGTCACCGAGATCCGCGAAGGCTTCGAGGGCGGTATCAACCTCGGAAACTTCAACGACATCAAGATCGACGACGTCATCGCGACGTACGAGATGCGCGAGAAGCCGCGAGGCTGACCGTCACAGCACGCGATCGGGGCCGATCGGCGGAGCCGTTCCCTCTGGGAATATCCGTCGATCGGCCCCGGCCGTTGCGTGTACGGTTCCCGTATCGGCGCCGACGCGGCGCCCGTACCCCGAACCGGCGGGACATCCGGACACACATGTATGTGGGGACTCTGTCCTTCGACCTGCTCCTCGGCGACGTGCACTCGCTGAAGGAGAAACGCTCTCTCGTCCGTCCGATCGTGGCCGAACTCCAGCGCAAGTACGCGGTGAGCGTGGCGGAGACGGGGAACCAGGACCTCCATCGCCGGGCCGAGATCGGGCTGGCGCTGGTGTCCGGGGACACGGGACACCTCAGCGACGTACTGGACCGCTGCGAGCGGCTGGTCGCCGGGCGGCCCGAGGTGGAACTGCTCTCGGTTCGACGCAGGCTCCACAGCGACGAAGACTGACGCAACAAGTAAGTACTTAAGGAGACGGACCAGTGGCCGACAACGCGCGCGCCAAGAGGCTGGCGGACCTCATCCGAGAGGTGGTGGCCCAGAAGCTGCTGCGCGGGATCAAGGACCCGCGGCTCGGCTCACACGTCACCATCACGGACACCCGGGTCACCGGGGACCTGCGGGAGGCGACCGTCTTCTACACGGTGTACGGGGGCGAGGAGGAGCGGGCGGCCGCGGCCGCCGGACTGGAGAGCGCCAAGGGCGTGCTCCGCTCCGCGGTCGGAGCCGCGGCGGGCGTGAAGTTCACCCCCACGCTGACCTTCGTGGCCGACGCGCTGCCCGACACCGCCAAGACCATCGACGACCTCCTCGACAAGGCCCGCCAGTCCGACGAGAAGGTGCGCGAGGTCTCGGCCGGCGCCAAGTACGCCGGCGAGGCCGACCCGTACCGCAAGCCGGGCGACGAGGACGAGACGGACGACGCCGCCGAATGACCGAGAAGAACCGGACGCCCGACGGCCTTGTCATCGTCGACAAGCCGTCGGGCTTCACCTCGCACGACGTGGTCGCCAAGATGCGCGGGATCGCCAAGACCCGCCGCGTCGGGCACGCCGGCACCCTCGACCCCATGGCGACGGGCGTGCTCGTCCTCGGCGTCGAGAAGGCGACCAAGCTCCTCGGGCACCTCGCGCTGACCGAGAAGGAGTACCTGGGCACCATCCGGCTCGGCCAGACGACCCTGACCGACGACGCCGAGGGCGAGATCACGGGGTCGGTCGACGCCTCGAAGGTCACCCGGGAGGCCGTCGACGCCGGGATCGCCAAGCTGAGCGGCGACATCATGCAGGTGCCGTCCAAGGTCAGCGCCATCAAGATCGACGGTGTGCGCTCCTACAAGCGGGCGCGCGAGGGCGAGGAGTTCGAGATCCCGGCACGCCCCGTGCGGATCTCGTCCTTCGCCGTGTACGACGTCCGGGACGCGGTCGCCGAGGACGGCACCCCGGTCCTCGACCTCGTGGTGTCGGTGGTCTGCTCGTCCGGCACCTACATCCGGGCGCTCGCCCGTGACCTGGGCGCCGACCTGGGCGTGGGCGGCCATCTGACGGCTCTGCGCCGGACCCGGGTGGGCCCGTACAAGCTGGACTCCGCGCGGACCCTCGACCAGCTCCAGCAGGAGCTGACGGTCATGCCCATCGGCGAGGCCGCTGCCGCCGCCTTCCGGCGCTGGGACGTCGACGCACGGCGGGCCAAGCTGCTCGCCAACGGCGTACGGCTCGACATGCCCGAGGAGTACGCGGGCGCCGGCACGGTCGCCGTCTTCGGCCCCGAGGGCGCCTTCCTCGCGCTGGTCGAGGAACAGAAGGGCAAGGCGAAGAGCCTGGCCGTCTTCGGCTGAGGCTTCTTCGCGGGGCACCGGGGCGGTCTGGGCACCCGGGCGGTCTTCGCCCGTGGAGCGGCGATCACGGGGTTGTGCCGCCGCTCCACGGTCCCCCCTCGGTTCCCCCACCCCTAGGGTGTATCCGCCGGTCCCTTTCCATTCACCCGCGCGGGCAGGCGCTCGGAGTGAACCGGGGGAGTGGAAGGGGGCGCGTTCCGCACGCGATCTGTCCCGCTGATCACCCCGCACCTACCGTCGAAAACAGGAACGTGCGTACGGCGGGAAGGCTCGACCATGACGGCAGGGGGTGACTCCGTCGGCGGAGCGTGTGGCTCCGCAGGGGAGAGCGGGGGACGGGGCGACGGGGGCGTGGGGGAGACGCTTCGGTCGGCTGGGCGGGAGGGCGACGCTGGTGCTGGTGCTGGTGCTGGTGCTGGTGCTGGTGCTGGTGCCGGTGCTGGTGCCGGTGCCGCGGGGCGGCTGCCTGGCGGGAGCGGGGGCTTTGTGCCCGGTGACGGCGGGCTGGCTGATTCCGGCGCGGCTCTCACAGACGGTGACGCCTCTTGGGCGGGTTCGGGTGCGCGTCCTGCGGATGGTGACGCCAATTGGGCGAGTGCTGGCCAGGCTGGTGGTGAGGTTTTCTGGGTCGGCTCGGGTGCGGGGCCTGCCGTGGGTGGTCTTGCCTCGGCTGATGTCGGTGCGGCCCCCGCGGTCGGTGACGGGACGCAGGGCCGTGGAGGTGGGTGTGCCGGCGGGCGGTCGCCGGGGTGGGGGCGGCGGTTGCGGCACGGGCGTGCGCGGTCGGCGCGCGGGGTCGGGCGGGACGACGATCTCGTGCGGCTGCACGACCTGGCCGGACGGCTCCGGGGGGTCGGCTTCGTGGCCGATCACCACGGCACCGTCGTCACCAGTCACGAGGCCGTCGACGGGCTGGCCCGGATCGTTCTGCACGCCGGTGACCGCAGCTGCGTGGTGGGCGCCGACGCCGTGACCCCGCTGCCCGGGCGGGATCTGGCGCTCGTCCGCACCGAGGGCCTCGGAGTGGACCCGCTGCCCGTCTCCCCGCGCGACACCGTCGAACCCGGTACCTATGTGCGCCTGCCCGCGGGCTGCTGGCGTGAGGCCCGCGTGCTCGGCCCGGCCACCGTGACCTACACGGCCACCGACCGCCACCGTCTCCTCGACGGCGTCCTGGAGCTGGCCATCGGCACCGCCGGCCGCGACGCGCTGCGGCTGGGCGGCGGGGCCGCCGGAGGACCCGTGCTCGACGCCGCGACGGGAGCCGTCGTCGCCGTCCTCGGCACCGCCCTCCAGAGCGGCCGCGACACCGGTCACGCGATCCCGCTCCGCACCGACGCGCCCGCCCCCCTCGCCGACCTGCTCGCGGAGAACGCGGCCACCGTCCCCGCCTACGGCGCCGACCTCAACCTCGCCGGAGTGCTGGAGCTGACCGCCACCTCCGTGGGCCAGGACGGCCCACCCGTGAGCCGGGAGGACGCGCCGGAACCGGTCGAACGAGCCGTCACAGCACGGGAGTTCGCCGCCTTCACCGACGGCACGGCCACCGTCCTCGGGCTCGTCGGACCGCCCGGCAGCGGCCGTACGACGGAACTCGCGGCCCTCGCCGCCCGCCGCCACCGCGGCCCCGCCCCGGCCCCCACCCTCTGGCTGCGCGGCGCCGACCTGGAGGACACCGACGACTCGGTGGCCGACGCGGCCCGCCGTGCGCTCGGCAGGGCCGCCCGTATCGTCGCGACCTCCGCGGACACCGGCCCGGCCGACCTCGGCGACCTCACCCCCGAACGCCTGGCCCACCTCTCCCGGGACGCCGGCCGCCCCCTGTTCCTCCTCCTGGACGGCCCCGAGGAGATGCCTCCCGTCCTCGCCCACCGCCTCGCCGAGTGGACCCGGGGCACGGCACGCTGGCTGGAGGAGACGGGGGCCCGGCTGGTGGTCGCCTGCCGGGAGGAGTACTGGGAGGGCACGGACTTCCCAGCGGACCTGCTCCACGGCGACCCCGGCCGGCACATGCCGCCCCGCGTGCCCCTCACCGACCTCACCGACGACGAGGCCCGCCGGGCCCGAGCCCGCTACGCCCTCCCCGACGGCACCCTCACCGCCCCGGACGACCGGCACCCCCTCACCCTCCGGCTGCTCTCCGAGGTCCGCGCCGCCCTCCCCGGCACCTCC
This sequence comes from Streptomyces sp. 351MFTsu5.1, assembly GCF_000383655.1. Lineage (NCBI taxonomy): Bacteria > Bacillati > Actinomycetota > Actinomycetes > Kitasatosporales > Streptomycetaceae > Streptomyces > Streptomyces sp. 351MFTsu5.1. The sequence goes on from NZ_KB911788.1 coordinate 207,169, forward strand.
CATGCCCCCGTCGACCGCGACCAGGTCTTCGAGGCCTACCTCGACCTGATGTGCCTGCGCATCGCGGTCCGGCTGGCCGGCCCGGGCGGACTGCGCGGCACCGTGGTGCGCAGACTCGCCGCGAAGGTCTCCGGGCAGGTCCACGAGGCCGCCCGCCGCAGCCTCGGTCCCGGCCAGGGCGAGCTGGACCGCGCGTCGTTCGAGGCGGTGTTCCCCTGGGGTCCTGCACCGAAGCGGCTCGGCGGCTCCGGCTGGGCCTCCGCCGTCCTCGCCGAGGGCCTCCTGGTCCCGGCCGGCACCGGCTACCGCTTCGCCCACGAGGAGCTCGCCGACTGGATCCAGGGCACGCACCTCGACCTGGACGAGGCCCTGCGCGCACTCGTCCACCGCCGCCGCTCCGGCCCACAGCACCCCCTGCCCGTCCCGCACCACCGCATCGGCCCCGTCGTCCAGGCCCTGCTCCTCCTCGCCCGCCAGCACGGCACACCGCAACTCGCGCACCGGCTCGAGGAGTTGCTGCACGCCCTCGACGCCGACCCGCACTCCTGGTGGGCCGCCCGGCTCCTCACCGAGACCCTCCGGCGGGTGCCCGACGCGACGCCGTACACCGACGTCCTGCGGCAGCTCGCCGACCGCCTCGTGGCCGGGCGACGCCGCGGCGAGCCGGTCCCGGCCGCCTTCGCACCCGCCTTCTGGACCGCCCTCCCGCTCCCGCCGGGCGCCCGCTTCGACCTGCTGCGCCGGCTCGTCCTCGCCGATGGGCCCCCGCAGGAAACCGGACCCCGGTTCCTGGACGCCGTGGCGGAACTGCTCGCCGTCGACCCGACCGCCGTACAGCCGCAGCTGACCCGCTGGTTCGACGACGACCGGGCGCTGCCCGCGACCCCGCACGCGACCGTCGCCGAGGCCGCCCAGGCACTGCTGCACACCCACCGGACCCGGGCCCTGGACGACCTCACCGAGGTGCTCGTCGCCTGCGCGCACCGGCGGGGCGACGAACTGCTCGCCGTGCTGGCCGAGGACGAGCCGTCGGCGGTGTGCCGGGCCGTGGACCGGTGGGCCCACGACGAGCGGCCGGCCCGCAGGGTGGCGGCGGTGACTTACGGACTGCGGGCCGCGCCGCACGTGTGCACCGAGGCCGACCGCGAACTGCTGCGCTACGCCGCCCTCGCCCTGCTGGCCCGCCCCGAGGACGCCACCCTGCACGGCGGCGCGCTCGCCCTGCTGGTGCGCGACCCGCACACACGGGACCGTCATCTCCCGCAGGCGCTCGGGCACTTCGCGGCCGGCGACCCCCGCTTCCCGCCCGACGCGCTGGTCCCCGCCCTCGCCAGCCACCCCGGCCCGGTCCTGGACGCCTTCCGGGAGCGGCTCCGGCGGCCCGGCGCCGGGGAGGCGCTGCACACCCTCGCCGACGTCACCACGCCCGCCCTGGCCCGCCGGGTGGCCGCGCTGGTGAGGGAGGCCGTCCAGGGGCGCCCGGAGACCGCCGGGGACGTGGCCGCGTACGTCGACCGGCGACTCGACCAGGGGCCCACCGCCCGGGCCGTGCTCCTGCCGCTGATCACCGGGCTCCTCGACGGCGGTCCGGAACGCGTGCGGGCCGTGCTGGCGGCGGTCCTCGCGGGCCCGGGCACCCCCGCCTCCCGCCCGCTGCGCGACGAACTCCTCGACCACCTCCTCGACCACGAGAAGGAGCCCGCGGTCCTGATCGCCCTGCTGCCCGCGGCCGCCGCGCGCGCGGACGCCGACGTCCGCGACCTCGTCCGCCGTATCGGCCTCCTGCTGGTCCGCACCCCGGACGGCGCCGCCCGCTTCGACCGGGGTCTCGTCGACCTAGGCCGGCATGTGCCCGGGTTCGCCGCGCTGGTGGCCGGCTGGCTCGCCGAGGCCCCGCAGGAGTGGGCGGCGGTGGTCGGACCCAGCACCCGGAGAATGATCGGCAACCTTGCGGGCGTACGGGTCCCCGCCTGAGGTCCGCCAGGTCCCGCGCGCGCGTGCGTCGGGTCACACCCCCATGCCGATGCGAGCGACGGGCGCCCGGCATGGCACCCTTAGACCTGCGCAGGTCTTGAGAATCAATACGGACACGGGTTCGACGAGGAGCGGTCACAGTGCAGCGCTGGCGTGGCTTGGAGGACATCCCCGAGGACTGGGGGCGCAGCGTCGTCACCATCGGGTCCTACGACGGGGTCCACCGCGGGCACCAGCTGATCATCCGGCACGCCGTGGACCGCGCGCGTGAGCTGGGCGTTCCCTCGGTCGTCGTCACCTTCGACCCGCACCCCAGCGAGGTCGTCCGCCCCGGCAGCCACCCGCCGCTGCTGGCCCCGCACCACCGCCGCGCCGAGCTGATGGCGGACCTGGGCGTGGACGCGGTCCTGATCCTCCCCTTCACCACGGAGTTCTCGAAGCTCTCGCCCGCCGAGTTCGTCGTCAAGGTCCTCGTCGACAAGCTGCACGCCAAGGCGGTCGTCGAGGGCCCCAACTTCCGCTTCGGCCACAAGGCCGCGGGCAACGTCGACTTCCTCGTAGAGCAGGGCAAGACGTACGACTTCGAGGTCGAGGTCGTCGACCTGTACGTGTCCGGCACGGCGGGCGGCGGCGAGCCCTTCTCCTCCACGCTGACCCGGCGCCTGGTCGCCGAGGGGGACGTCGAGGGGGCCGGGGAGATCCTGGGCCGCCCGCACCGCGTGGAGGGCGTGGTCGTCCGAGGCGCCCAGCGGGGACGGGAGTTGGGCTTCCCCACCGCCAACGTCGAGACCCTCCCGCACACCGCCATCCCCGCCGACGGCGTCTACGCCGGCTGGCTGCACGCCCAGGGCGAGGCGATGCCGGCCGCGATCTCCGTCGGCACCAACCCGCAGTTCGACGGCACCGAGCGCACGGTGGAGGCGTACGCCATCGACCGCGTCGGGCTCGACCTGTACGGCCTGCACGTGGCGGTGGACTTCCTCGCCTACGTCCGCGGCCAGCAGAAGTTCGACACCCTGGACGCGCTGCTCAAGGCGATGGCCGAGGACGTGAAGCGGTGCGGCGAGCTGATCGAGGCCGCTTCCCGGGACTGACCTGGACACACGTTCCGGGCGCTGACCTGGACACACGAAAGGGGGCCGGCACCTTCGAGGTGCCGGCCCCCTTTCTCACGTTCCGGTCACTGCTGCGGCGGCTGACCCGCGTTCGGGTCGTACGGCGGCTGCGGGTATCCGGGCTGGGGCTGCCCCGTCTGCCACGGCTGGCCGGGCTGGGCGCCGGGGAAGCCCTGGAACGGCGGCTGCGGGGCCGGCGGCTGCGGCTGGCCGGGGGCCTGCTGCTGACCCGGCATCGGGGGAGCCATGGTCGGCGGCTGGTTGGTGCCGTTGCCCGTCCACAGACCCTGCTCCTGCTGGGCCCGCGCGAAGTCCTCGGCCACCATCGTGGCGAGGTCGAAGTACGCCTCCCGGACCTTCGGGCGCATCATGTCGAGGTCGACCTCGGCACCGGCCGCCAGGTGTTCGTCGAACGGTACGACGATCACGCCCCGGCAGCGCTGCTCGAAGTGGGTGACGATGTCCTCCACCTTGATCATCTTGCCGGTCTCGCGGACACCCGAGATCACGGTGATGGACCGCGAGACGAGGGACGCGTACCCGTGCGCGGAGAGCCAGTCCAGGGTCGTGCTGGCGCTGCTCGCCCCGTCCACCGACGGCGTCGAGATGATGATCAGCTGGTCGGCGAGGTCGAGCACTCCGCGCATCGCGCTGTAGAGCAGACCGGTGCCCGAGTCGGTGAGGATGATCGGGTACTGGCGGCCCAGCACGTCGATCGCGCGCCGGTAGTCCTCGTCGTTGAACGTCGTGGAGACGGCCGGGTCGACGTCGTTGGCGATGATCTCCAGGCCGGACGGCGCCTGGGAGGTGAACCGGCGGATGTCCATGTACGAGTTGAGGTACGGGATCGCCTGGACCAGGTCGCGGATGGTGGCCCCGGTCTCGCGCCGCACCCGGCGGCCGAGGGTGCCGGCGTCCGGGTTGGCGTCGATGGCGAGGATCTTGTCCTGGCGCTCGGTGGCGAGGGTCGAGCCGAGGGCCGTGGTCGTGGTCGTCTTGCCCACGCCGCCCTTGAGGCTGATCACCGCGATCCGGTAGCAGGACAGCACCGGGGTGCGGATGAGGTCGAGCTTGCGCTGCCGCTCCGCCTCCTCCTTCTTGCCGCCGAGCTTGAACTTCGATCCGCCCGGCGTCGGCCGGCTGCTCTTGGCCTTCTGCTTCTTGCTGTTGACCAGCCGGTCCGAGGTCAGCTCGACGGCGGCGTTGTAGCCCAGTGGCGCACCCGCGCCGGCGACCTGCTGCCGCTGGTCGTGCTGGACGGCGGCCGGCCACCCGGCACCGGTACGGGGGTCCACGCCGGGCTGGCCCGGAGCACCCGCGTAGGGGTTGGGGTTCGGCGCCTGGGGCGGCTGCTGCCCCGGGAACTGCGGCTGCGGCTGCTCCGGTTGGGCGTGGGGCCCCGGCGGGGCGGGGGGCGGCGGCACGGGCTGACCCGGCTGACCGGGCTGTCCCTGAGGTGCCGGGGGCTGCTGGGGGTAGCCGTAACCGCTCTGCGGGGGCTGGGGGGCGGGCGGTTGGGGGTAGCCGTAACCGCTCTGGTCGGGCTGGGGCGCGGGCGGCTGCGGATAGCCGTAGCCAGGCTGGGGCGCGGGCGGCTGCGGATAGCCGTAGCCAGGCTGGGGGGCCGGCGGCTGCGGGTAGCCGTAACCACCCGGTGCCGCCTGGGCGTCGGGGTGGTGCGGGGTGGCCGGCCAACTGCCCGGGGCGGGCTGCGGGGCCTGCGGAGCCTGGGGGGCTTGGGGTTGTCCCGCGGTCGGTGCCGGCTGGGCGGGCGGGAGCGGGGCGCCGGGCTGAGCGGTGGGCGGCTGCGGCTGGCCGCCGGTCGACCAGTCCGGGGCGGGGCCGGGGGCCGCACCCGGGGCCGCCTGGGCGAACTGCGGCGGCAGCGGCGGGACCGCGCCCTGGGGCGCCGGCGGAGGACGCCAGCCCTCGTGCTGGGCGTCGGGCTGCGGCTGCTCGGGAGCGGGCGCGGTGGCTGCTGCTTGCGGCTGCTCCGGTGCCGGGACCTGCGGGACCTGGGCGGCCTGGGGCTGCTCGTCGGAGGCGCTCCGGGGTGCCTGCGGCTCCTCCGGGGGTACGGCCGGTGCGGCCGGGGGCTGCTCCGGGGCGTCGGCCTGGACGGCAGGGGCCTCGGGCGCGGCCGCCTGGGGTTCGGTGCCGGGCTCGGGGTCGACGGCGGGAGCGGTGGCCGGGGCTTCGTGGGCTGCGGGTGCCGTGTCCTCGGAGGCCTGGGCGGGGTCCGTGTCCTCGCCGCTGGGTCCGGTCTCCTCGGGCGAGGCGGGCTCGGCCGGGGCCGCCTGCGTCTGCGTCTGCGCCTGGGCCTGCGCCTGGGCCTCGGCTTCCGTTTCCGTGGACGGCTGCGGGGCTACGGCGGGGGCGGCGGGCGCTGGAACCGAGGGGGCCGTGGGGGCCGTAGGGGGCTCGGGGGCGCTCGTCGTCGGGGCGGGGGCGGAGGGCGCGTCGGCGCGGCCTTCCGCGTCACCGGCGGAGACGGGGGCGACAGGGGGCGCCGGGGCCACGGGCGCGGTCGGAGGAGCGGGGGCCACCGGAGGCGCGGGAGCGACCGGGGGCGCCGGGGGTGCCGAGGCCGCGGGGGGCGTCGTAGGAGGCGCGGGGGGCTGCGGGTAGCCGTAGCCGCTCTGCGGGTTCGGGGGCTGCGGATAGCCGTAGCCGCTCTGGGGGTTGGGCGGCGCGGGCGGCTGGGGGTAGCCGTAGGCCGCCTGCGGGTTCGGCGGTTGCGGGTAGCCGTAGCCGCTCTGAGGATGCGGGGGTGCGGGCGGCTGAGGGGCCGCCGGGGCGCCCGACCATGGCGGAGGACCGGACGGATCGGGGTGACCGGGGTGGGGTGCGGGCGCGGCGGGGGCAGGGGTCGGCGCGGGAGGCGCTGCCTCGGGCTCGGGCTCGGGCTGGGGCGCCGCGCTCTGCGTGTACCAGGCGGGTGCGGCGTAGTCGATGGTGAACTCGCCCGTCATCTCCGTGGCGGACTCCGCGTCGGACTGGTCGTCGCTGGGCGTGGTCCAGCCCGCGCGCAGCCCGTCCCGATCGCTCTGCACAATTCCTCCTGGTTGGTCGAGCACCCTCGTGCCGTGTGGGCACTCATGTGCCGTGCCGGGGGCGACCGTTCCTGTTGGCCGATCCGACTGAAGTCCCTGGACGCGAACGACCCACCCGTGGGTTCCTGCGTCGCACCCGCATCAAGCCTAAACGCCACAGCCGTCAGCGGGGCAGGCCCGTCCGCTGTGCGCTCGCACGCACCGGACGTCCGCCTGCCCCGATGTCGGCCTTGTGACGGTTGTCTGTCTTCTGGCTGTCTTCGGTCTGTCTTCTGGAGGGACGGTCGGTTCCGCGGCCCGGCCGCCGCCCCTACTCCGCTGGGAGACCGCCGGGGTCCGAGGCGGGCTCCAGGTCGAACTCGCCGTCGCGGGCGCCCAGTACGAAGGCCTGCCACTCCGCTTCCGTGTACCGCAGCACGGTGTCCGGGTCCAGGGAGGACCGCATGGCCACCGCGCCCTCGGGGAGGTAGGCGATCTCGACGCGTTCCTCGTGCTCCTCGGTGCCGGGCGCGCTGTGCCACTCGACACCGGAGATGTCCAGGCCGTACAACTCGTCCCGTTCCCTCGCCTTTCGCGCCCGGACGTCCTCGTCCGGTGTCTTTGCGGCGATGTCGTCCGCGTCAGCCATGGTCAGCGGGCCCTTTCTCCTGAGCGAACCTCGTGCAGGAGCACCCTACTTGGCCTGGCCCCCCTCACACAGCGCTACGGTGCGATCACGAACTCACGTGAAGGGGTGCCGCCTTGGCCTGCCGCGACCGCGCCGGTCAGTCCATCCGGCGAGGCGCTCCGAGGAGACCGGTCTCCGCGTCGGTGGGCTGGGTCATCACGTACTGCCGGGACTTCTGCGTGCACCACAGGGCCACGTTGTCGGCGAGCGAGGACAGGGACGCGGAGTCGCCCTGGGGCAACCGCATGGACTTGCCGACCACTTGGGACTCCTGCGGGGAGATCCGCTGCACCCCGACGACGTCCGCGTTGGCGAGCAGCCGGGGCGCGGTGGGGCCGAGGTAGGGGAGCAGGGTCAGCACCGACTGCCAGGGCGTCGTGGTGAGACGGCTGCGCGGCGGGCGGATGCCCAGGTCGCGGATGATCAGCACCGGGCTGGCCGGGGACGGGCCCTGCGGGGCGATCCGCCCGACCTGGTGCACGGTCACGCACTGCTGGCCGCCGCCGGCCGCCTGCGCCATCGGCGCCCACAGCTGCGGACGGGCCGTCTCGACGGCCACGCGCGCGCCGATCGCCGCCGCGCGCAGGGCGATGACCTGGGCCATCCAGGTGCCGCCGACCAGCACCATGTCGAGGCGGGTGGGGCGGCACAGGCCCAGCACCGCGGGCTGGTTGTCCTGGTCTATGCCGAGGATCAGGCCGTCGTCGCCGACCGGCAGGGTCAGCTGCGCGAGCACGTCGGCGTCGACGAGGTGGCGCTCACGGCGCGGGCCGAGCAGGCCGAACGCCTCCCGCAGGCGCCGCTCGGGACCGAGCCGGGCGGGTTCGGGGGAGCGGGGCAGATGCCCGGGACGCTGTCCGGGGAAGCCCGGGGTGGAGTTCCCGAAGCCGGAGCGGCCGCCGGGACGCATGGTGGGAGCGGACATCAGCGGGTACCTCCCAGCGGCAGGGTGGCCAGGACTCCGGGCAGCTGCTCACGGTCGAGCCGTACCAGGCCGACCTTGAACGCGGACGCGGCGCGCTCCAAGTGCTGGGCGGCCTCGCCCAGTTCGTTCTCGCCGCGGCCGGTCAGCCGTACGTGCCCGGACAGGGCGAGGAGCTTGCCGCGCCGCCTGCTGATGGTCAGCGAGAAGGTGCTGGCGAGCGTCGGCGCCGAGGTCAGCGCACCGATCAGCCGGGGGAAGGCCGGGCCCGCGCCGCCGAACTGGGGCCACTTCGAGATCCAGTACGTGGTGTGCAGCCGGTCGTCGCAGCGCCAGGTGCGGGTGCTCTCCGCCGTACGGCGTCCGGAGCGGCTGCCGTCGAGCGCGGCACCGCCGGTCGTCGCCATCGGGTTCACACAGCTGGAGGTCGCGATGGCGCCGCAGATGTCCGCCTCGCTCAGCACCTTGGCCTGCATACCGGCACCCATGAGACGGCTGGCCAGCTGGTCGGCGACCCGCAGCAGCGCCCGCCGGGCCCCCTGCATGCCGCCGCCGCGTGCCTCCACGGCCTCCGGGCACAGCTCCGGGTCGAGCTTGAGCGCGACCCAGGTGATACGGAGTCCGGGCGTCATGCTCTGGGCCTGGAGCGGGCCGTAGGAACGGACCGCCATGGCCTGCGGGGGAAGATGCGGGGCGGGCGCGGGCTGGGTGTGCTGGACGACCTGCACGGAGGCGAGCCGGATGTCGTCCACCTCCAGCAGGCCCTGGAGCAGGTCCAGGGGGATGTCCCCGGTGCCGTAGGCCGGCCGCAGCGGGGTGTCGGCGGCCTGCACCTGGACCAGCGCGGTGAGGAAGGTGCCGTCGCCGAGCATGCCGATCTCGCGCTGCTCGCGGTCCTGGAAGCTGTAGGTGCGCAGCGCCGGGTCGCACTCGACGGCCGGCGCGAAGCCGGGGTCGGTGCCGGGCGGCACGGGTTCGGCGTTGCGCCTGCGGCGGTCGCGCAGCGCGCGGGCGGTGGTGAACCACTCGGGCAGCGGACGGCCGCGGCGGCGCAGCAGCCCGGCCAGGACCAGGGGTACGGCCAGCACGATGCCGACGGTGAGGCCGACGGGGCGCAGCAGCCAGCCGATCAGCAGCACCGCGGCGGCCAGTTCGAAGCCGACCAGCTGCTGGACGCGCAGGGGGCCGATGCTGCCGGGGCGCCGGGCGAGCGAGGGTGCGGCCGGGCTCGCGGGCCGCGCGCCCGAGGACGGCTGTGCCGGTTCCGGCTCCGGCCCCGGTCCCTGGTTCTCCTGGGTACGACGGCTGCCGTTTCGGCGCCGGGACCTGGTCGCAGTGCTCATCCCCCGGTACAACCCCTTTGCATTGTCTGGCCGCGACTCGAGCTGGCGGCGGATCACCGTACCCCGTACCGTACGGTGCGATCGTCACACGGCATAGTAGAGGCCCCTGCAGGAGCAAACGCCACGGAGTACCGGGCGGCCCTGGGGAGTTCCGCATTCGGAAACAAAGCGAAATAACGGGGAGTTGACCCATCGATGGCGACACGTCGGGATGAGCTGAACGCTTACTCCTTCGCGCGCAGGCGCACGGTGGCGGCGTTTCTTCAGCCGTCGCCGCACGGTTCGGAGGAGGCGGCACCGCGGCCCCTCAAGACCGTCCTGCCGAGTCTCGGTGTGGCGGTCCTCGTGCTCATCGGATTCGGCGCCTGGGGCATGCTCAGCCCGACCGCGCCGAAGGGCTGGGACGCGCAGGGCAAGAACATCCTCGTCGGCAGCGAGTCGACGACGCGCTATGTGCTGGTGAAGACCAAGGGCGAGAGCAAGGCGAGCCTGCACCCGGTCCTCAACCTGGCCTCCGCCAAGCTGCTGCTGAACGGCGAGAACCCCCAGGTCCTGAAGATCAAGGAGTCGGTGCTCGACAACAGCAAGTACTCGATGGGCGCCACGGTCGGCATCCCCTTCGCCCCGGACCGGCTGCCGTCCCCGGAGGACGCCAAGACGGCGAAGACCTGGGCGCTGTGCCAGGCCCCGGGCCAGGACGGACAGCCGGTCAGCGCCACGTACGTGCTGGACAAGAGCGACTACCAGAAGCTGCTGCAGAAGCGCGGGGAGCTGAAGGGGAACAAGGTCCTGTACGTCGAGGGACCGAAGGACCCCGGCTCGCTCAGCGGCAACGGACCGCGGTACATGGTCACTCCGGACGGCAGCGCCTATCTCATCGGCGGCACGGGCTGGCGGCTCGCGAGCGAGAACACGCTCCAGGACATCCAGCGGGCCGTGTTCGGCGAAGGGGTGCAGCCGCAGCGCGTCAGCCCGGACTTCATCAAGACGCTGAACGTCGTGGGCGACCTCCAGTTCCCCTCGCTGGGCGGGGACGCCGGGACGCAGGCGAACGTCGAGGGCCTTCCGACCCGCGTCGCCAAGGTGGGCATGGTCCTGGTGACCCGTACCGGGGAGCGGCAGCAGAAGTACATCGTGCTGAAGAACGAGGTGCGGCCCATCTCCGACTTCACCGCGGAGATGTGGCTCAGCAGCCCGTTCATCAACGCCGTGTACGCGGGCACCACCCCGGCGCCGGTCCAGGTCGGGTTCAACGACATCCACCCGGAGAACGGTGAGTGGATGGCGCCGAAGAAGTGGCCCGAAGAGACGGTGGTGCAGGCCAACACGCACTGGAAGCAGGGCGGCGACAAGGTCTCGTGCAGCATCTGGCACGGCGGCGCGGTCAACGAGAACACCAACCGGCCCCTGATGACGGTCTGGAGCGGCCGGGACTATCCGAAGGACCTCTCCCAGAGCGGCTCGCGCACCTACGTCTCGCCCGGCAGCGGCCTGCTCTTCAAGCGGGTCACGGGCACCGACGCCGGCGGCGGCAGCACCTTCCTCGTCACCGACACCGGCCTGCGCTACTCGGTCCCCGCGCGCAACGACAGCGAGGTCACGGGCGGCGAGAAGGCCGACGGCAACGGCGCCCAGCAGACCAACACGTCCCAGGTACGCCTCGGTTACGGCAAGATCCGCGCGGCGGTGGTGCCGGCGATGTGGGCGGACCTGCTGGCGGCGGGGCCGGAACTCAGCAGCGGGAACGCGGAGCAGGCACAGGGGTCGTAGTCCCGCTACATGGTCGCGGGGTGCTCACACTTCACTAACGCACTTGTGAAAATGGTGAGTTGACTTCATCGCGATCTTGCTACATGCCCCAACTGATGTTCGCTCTGTCAGCGGATGCGACTAGAGTGGAACCAGACCGGACTGGGTACGACCGACCCCCTTCGGGGCCGGCGTTCCGAGCGAGGGTCTACTCAGAACTCCTACGTCTCATGGGGGACACGACATGGCTGGACAGCAGTTCACCATGACCGAGGAGGAGATGGTCGCGTTCAGCGGCAAGATCTCCTCGGTCAACTCCTCGATCCAGGGCGAAATCTCCCGCCTGCAGACCGTGATCGACACCATCACGGGCGGCTGGAAGGGCTCGGCGGCCACCGCGTACAACAACCTGCAGTCGCAGGTGAACCAGGATGCCAACAAGATCAACCAGATCTTGAACGACATCAAGGAAGCGATCGACCAGAGCACCAAGGCCTACGCGGCTTCGGAAGAGGAGCAGCGCGCGTCCATCCAGAACATCGCGGCCTCGTCCCCCTTCGGATGATCGCACCCGTGCGCCGCGGCGTACGTCCGTGATCGACCATCCATACATCTGAGGAGACACAGAAGAGATGTCCGGGCAGATTCTTGTAAATTTCGCCACGATCTCCCAGGCCGCGCAGGACGTCCGCAGCACCGCGGGCAAGATCCGTACGCAGCTTGACGAGCTCGAGAGCGGTGTGAAGCGGATCTCCGCGAGCTGGGAAGGCTCGGCCCAGGAGTCCTACCGCGCCAAGCAGGCCGAGTGGGACCAGCGCGCCGCCTCCATGCAGCAGACGCTGGAGGCCATCGCCAAGGCCCTCGACAGCGCCGCGCAGAACTACCAGGCGACCGAGTCGAAGAACGCCCAGATCTGGGGCGGCTGACGTGACCGCCTGATGGGGGCGAGTGCGCGACAGCGCGCTCGCCCCCATCGGTGCTTCACGGGGTGTGTGGACGTTTCGGTTCATAGCCGGGGCTTTGGTGCGTAGCGCGTCGCTGGTGTGGGACGGACCCCTGACCTGTGCGGGGCCGGGTCCCGTGTGGGACCGAGTTCTGAGCGGGGCCGGGCCACTGGCTCGCCGCCGCTGGTCCACACGCCGTACGGGGAAACACAACGGGAGGACGTAACAAGTGGGATCCGTGGGATCCGGGGCATCGCGCGCGGCGCGTCGACGCGTCGCAGGCACCGCCGCCGCGCGCCGGAGCGCCGCAGGTACCGCCGCCCTGGCGGTCCTGGCCTGTGGGCTGCCCTTCGCGGGCGCCGCGCCGGCAGCCGCCGCGGACCGGGTGCGGACCGCGTTGGCCGACGACGACGTGCGCTTCCAGGTCGACGACACCAGCTGCTCGTTCCCGTCCGACGTGATCAAGGGAACGCCCTGGTCGCTGCAGCGCGTGGTCCTCGACCAGCTGTGGAAGGACACCAAGGGCAAGGGCGTCAAGGTCGCCGTCATCGACACCGGCGTGGACACCGTCAACGCACAGCTCAAGACGGCCGTCGTCAACGGCAAGGACTACCTGCACGCGGGCGGCAACGGCAAGACGGACAAGGTGGGCCACGGCACCAAGGTGGCGGGCATCATCGCGGCCCGGAAGCTCGACGGCACCGGTTTCATCGGCCTCGCACCGGAAGCGACGATCCTGCCGGTCCGTCAGAACGACGACCAGGGCAGCGGCAATGTCGGCACGATGATGAACGCGATCAGGTGGGCGGCCTCGCAGGGCGCGAAGGTCATCAACATCTCGCAGGACACCGCGTCGAAGATGGACCCGGCGGTCGACGCCGAGTTCCAGTCGGCCATCAGGTTCGCCCAGTCGAAGGACGCGCTGATCGTGGCCGCGGCCGGCAACGACGGGGCGGACGGCAAGGTCAAGGAGACGTACCCGGCGGCGTACCCCGGCGTCCTGGCGGTCGCAGCGTCGGACCGCAACAACGCCCGCGCGCCCTTCTCCCAGTCGGGCCCGTTCGTGGGTGTGGCGGCACCGGGCATCGACATGGTCTCGACGGTCCCGGTGGGCGGCAACTGCGTCGACCAGGGCACGAGTTTCGCGGCGCCCTACGTCTCGGGTGTGGCCGCCCTGATCCGCGCCAAGCACCCGGACTGGGACTACAAGCAGGTCATCACCCAGATCGAGCAGACGGCGGACCGGACCAAGGCGGGTCGTGACGACTTCGTAGGCTGGGGCGTCGTCGACCCGACCGCAGCGGTCAACGACGACACGACGACGCCTTCGGCCGACGGCCCCAAGCCGGACTCGGCCGGCCCCGTGGGCGACGCGGCCGACGTCCAGGCCGCGACACTGGTCCTCGGCGAGACGGAACAGCAACGCACGGAACGCTACGCGCTGTACGTGGTCGCCGCGGGATTCGCCCTGGTGCTGCTGCTGGTGGGCGGCGGCCGGGTACTGGGCGACTGGCGACGCAAGCAGGGTGTGGGTAACAACGTGGAGTCAACGGGGAGCTGAGCATGGCTGAAGAAGTAAGCGTCGATCTCGACGAGCTCGAGAAGACCGTCACCGCACTGAACCGAGTCCTCAGTGATCTCGGCAAGGCGGACACCGACTCGAAGACCAACACCTACCTTCCGGCAGGTGCCCTGGGAACGGGCTTTGGCGAGGCGGAAAAGCTCGCCAACGCTCACAACGAGATCAAGACGTACATCGAGGATGCTGTGAGGTACCTCAATTCCGTCATGGACGAGTTCGGCCAGAAGACGAAATACGCTCACGGGGCGTATCAGGACTCCGACTATGACGCCCAGGCAAGCTTTCCCAACGCGGGAAAGCAGTGATCCATGATCATGGTAAGGGCTGAGGTGCGAATCAACGAGGGGGCACAGGGGCATGGCTGAGAGCGACGGCCACATCGACTACGACTACACCGAGATGAATATGTGCTTCAACGAGAAGCACACAACGCCCTTTGCCAGCGGCAAGGACATGGACGAGATGAAGGCCATGGTGCAGCACGCCAAGCCTGAACTCGTGTCCGGCGTGGCGAAGGGCTGGATGGGGCTGTCGACCCAGCTGACGAGAATCCAGTCGGAGTTCGAGAAGGAAGTGGCCCGCATCCAGGAACACTGGAAGGGCGCGGCTGCCGACAGGTTCGCCTCCAAGGCCAAGCAGGTCAGCAAGAGCATCGGCGACACCGCCAAGTACGCCAGCCACACCTCGACGGCGATGGCGAACGCGGGTCACACGCTGAGCCTCATCAAGCCCGAAGTCATGGCGATGGAGAAGCCGAGCAAGCTTTCCAGCGCGATGAACAGCCTGGGCGACGGCTTCACGCGCAGCGACGACGGCTTGAAGAAGGACCTGGCTGCCGGAAAGGGCGCGCAGGACGCCCTCGACGCGAACGCGGACGACCTTTCGGCAGGCCGGGAGGCGCAGCTGAAGATGGCCGCGAAGATGGAGACGCTGGGGGCTTCTTACAACTCTCAGGCCAAGGCTATGGGGTCGTGGAACAGGCTTCCCCGGCGTGAAGATGAGCATGACTATCCGGGGGATCCCGGCGGAATTGCTCCGACACCCGTGCCAGTGCCGACGGCCCGTTCGCCTCGGAGCCCGCAAAGTGTGTCCTCTGGTACAGCCCGAACGGCGCAGACGAGTGGTATCGGCTCGTCCAAGGCTGTGACTCCGCCTTCAGGAGTTACCGGTGGAGCCCACAAGCCGACTCCACCGACAGGACATGTCGGGACTGCAATTGACGGCATCGCGGGTGGCCGTACAGGGGGCACCACGGTTGGTGGCCCGGGCACGGCCGGTGGTGGAACGGCTAGCGGTGGTGGCATCGGTGGCGGAGGCGGCTTCATCGGTGGTGCCGCGGGCGGCGGGGCCGTTGGAGCCGGTGCCGCTCGGGCCGGCATGGCGGGTCGTGCAGGTGCGGGCGCTGCTGGTATGGCGGGTCGCGCTGGTGCCGGAGGCGTTGGCGGCGTAGGTGCTGGAGGCGCTGGCGGTGCCAAGGGTGCGACCGGACGTGTCGGAGGCACGACTCGTGGTGGTGTGGTCGGCGGCACGCCAAAGTCTGGTTCGGGCGCGGGCAGAGGCACGGCCGGCGGGTCGGGTCTGCACAGCAGCCGCGGTGCCGTAGGCAAGGGCGCCAGTGCTGTCCGCAAGGGCGGCATCGCAGGCGCCCCCGGCTCACGTACTGGGCGACGCAAGGAAGACGAACAGCGCGAGGGCGAGCGTCCCGACTACTTGGTCGAGGATGAAGAGACCTGGACTCCGCAGCGTGACGTGGCGCCTCGGGTCATCGAGGAATAAGCCAGTCGGCGTGCTGTAGCTGGTAGGAAGGCGGGGGGATGCACTCGCGGGATGCATCCCCCGCGTCGGCCTCAGGGAGGAAACACAGATGGGCTTCGGGCGAACACTTCGGGTTTTGGGATCCGGCGTAGCGGTCAGCGGGGTGTTGATTGCATCTGCGCCGACCGCAGCGGCAGATCAAGTTAGAGATGATCAGTGGGCGCTGAAGGCTCTTAACGCCGAGTCCGTGTGGAAAATCTCCCAGGGTAGTGGCGTCGTTGTTGCTGTAATCGATAACGGGGTGAATGCAGATCATATCGACCTAAAAGGAAATGTCCTAGAAGGTAAGGATTTTGTAGATGGGGGGAGCACTGCGCCGAATCCTGGGGAAAACCATGGAACAGCCATGGCTTCGATCATCGCCGCCCATGGGCACGGGGTAGACAATGGAGTGATGGGGCTCGCCCCGAAGGCGAAAATTTTGCCGATTCGGGACTCGGTCAAGGTGAAGCTCTCAGGGACAATTAGGTACGCCGTTGACAATGGCGCCTCCGTTATTAATGTCTCTTCATGCTTTGGTTCTAGTGATCCGCAAGCGCTGAAAGATGTATCAGATGCTGTGGCTTATGCTTTGAGTAAAGACGTTTTGGTCGTCGGCGCGGCTGGCAATGAGGATGATAAAGGTGGAAAGTGTTATCCGGCCGCCTCGCCTGGAGCTCTGGGGGTTGGTGCCGTAAAGAATGACGGCCTCCTCTGGGGTGGATCCAACACTGGTAGTTTCGTCGCGCTGAGCGCGCCTGGCGCCAATATCGTCTCCGCGAACGCGGATGGTGACGGCTATCATGCGGCGAGCGGTACATCAGACGCTGCTGCCTACACGTCAGCGGCGGTTGCCTTGCTCCGTTCCAAGTATCCTGATTTGACGGCAGGGCAGATCGTAAACCGCTTGGTGAAGACGGCGGCTTTGCCGGATTCTGAGAAGGATCTATCCCTCCCGGATAAGGGATATGGGTATGGGATCATCCAGCCGCTTGCAGCCCTCAAAGAGGATATCCCGGCAGGCTCGAAGTACGGCCCGCTCACAGTCCCAGAGTCTTTGAAGGAAAAGTCCGCGACCTCGTCGCCGGGTTCATCGGCTACTGAACAAGAAAAGGCCGACAACAAAGCAATGCTCATCTGGGCTGTCATCGGTGTCCTTGGCCTCGCTGTTGTCGGCCTGATCGTTTTCCTGGTCGTCAGGGCGTCCAAGCGGAACAGGAATAACAGTGGCGGCCCTGGTGGCCCCGCGAGCCACCCCCAGTACGGCCAGCAACCCGCCGCGCCCGCGCCGCACCAGAACCCGTACCAGCAACCTGCCCCCCCACAGCAGAACCCGTACCAGCAGCCCGCGCCGCCCCACAGTCAGTGGCCGCCGCAGCAGTAGCCGAAAATGACTTGAATCGTTGTACGGGTGGGACGCCGTTGGGCGCCCCACCCGTACTGCAAGGGGCCGCCGAGTAATCGCTCGGCCGCCCGGTGGTGCCAGGGGCTCATATGGCAATCGATGCAGACCGTACCCACATGGCGCGAGCGATGGTGGCACATCTGCTGGATTCAGTTGTGCCAAAGCAAAGGGAAGTCAGTGCAATCCAGTCAGCCGCCTCCAGGGCACATCCAGCCCGATTCTCCCCAATACGGTGGACCTTCCCAAGGGATGCCGTATCCTGCTTCGGCAGGGCCCTCGTCGGTATATCCGACGGCTCCTCAGAGTAAATCGCAAGGTGGGGCCCGCAAAGTATTCGGGATCTTGCTGATCTTGTTCAGCATTATTCCGCTCCTCGGTACCACTCTGACTGTCTATAAGACCCTTCAGAGTTCGCAGGAGCGCAACTCGAATGACGCCTTCATCCCCAAAGCCTGGCACAACTTGCAGAGCGACGAGATTTTTCCGGCTCGCCTCACCAGCGAGACAGTCGGCAGTGATGCCAGCGTTTGGGCCCGCCAAGGGATTTCCAAAAACACTTCCTGTGAGGTGGCGTTCACCGCTGATCTCGCGAGGGATGTGACGGCCAACGGATGCAAGGTCGTACTCCGAGCGACGTACACCGACTTGAGCGGCGAAATGGCCGCGACCATCGGACTTGTCGTAGCTGATTCGCCCACGGCCGCGAACGCCGTGTACTCCAAGATCGAGAGAATCCAGAGCGACGCCGTGGGTTCGGATCGAGCGCCGACGGTTCGACCGTTTGCCGTTCCTGGCACACAGGCTGCCGACTGGAGCCAGAAATTGGGCATTGGAGGCGCTTCTGCCCAGGTCTTCATGCCGGATTCGCCTTATGCCGTGACCATCACCACCGGGCCCATCGACCCCGCACGTCCGGTCGGTCAGCTGCCTGAGCCCTGGACTTTCATCGGCTGGGAGGAGCGGCATCCCTACAGGGAAACCGCACAGGCCCTCGCGGCGATCTACGCCGAGGACCTGCGGAGGACGGTGTTGGAGAAGTGAGAAAAAAACCAATCGTGACGGGTGCCTTTTTGGCGGCGACCCTGACCTTGAGCACGGCGACCACCGCATCCGCCGCTCCGTCGCAGGGCTGGGAACTCCCCGCCATGTCCGTGCCGGCCGCCCACGCCCTCAGCCAGGGGGAGGGCGTCACCGTCGCGGTGATTGACACCGGCATCCGCACCGACCATCCAGAGCTGAAAGGCCGTGCCACCGAGGGGCCGGATTTCCTCAAGGCCAATGACAAGTCCCAGCCGTGGTACGGCGAGCACGGGACAGCGATGGCCTCCAGCGTCCTCGACGTCGCTCCCCGAGCGAAGGTCCTCGGCCTGCGGGTGATCCGAGATGAGGATGACCCCGACTACCAGGGCGGCCGCCTGAGCAACCCTGACGCGCTTTCGCAGGCGATCACCTATGCGACGGACCACGGAGCCGATGTCATCTCCATGTCCCTCGGTTCCAGGAAGTTCTTTGACAGTTACCAAGTGGGGGATCTGAAAGCCATCGATTACGCCCTGTCGAAGGGCGTCACCATTCTTGGTGCAGTCGGCAACCTGGGGGACAAGCGGGCGGGGCATGACAACGCCATTTCGTACCCTTCCGCCTACCCGGGCGTGATCACCGTAGCCGCTTCGACCCAGGACGGTTCGCGCGCGACGTTCTCGTCCGTGCACTCCTACATCGACATCGCGGCCCCGGGCGTTGCCATCAACGAAGCGGATTCCCGCTCCAACGGGCGTACGTCCGGTGGGGGGACATCGGCTGCCTGCGCCCTGGCTGCGGGCGTAAGCGCGCTGATCGTCTCGAAGTACCCGGATCTCACGCCGCGCCAGGTGGAAACCGTCCTTGAGCGGACTGCTTCACATGCCACCCGTGGGTACAGCGCGGAGACCGGCTACGGGGTGATCGATGCCGAAGCGGCACTACAGGCTGCGGCGAAACTCACTCCAGAAAAGACGGTGACAATCGGTGAGACGGGGACCGGCCTGCACTTCGGGCCCGGAGATGACGGCACACCCAAGAGGTACTCGCAGGGGGTGGACTTCTTCAAGGTCGGCGTTTCGGCTGTAGGAGCACTAATCACCTTCTTCCTCCTGCTCTGCGGCTTCTGGCTCTTCAAGAGCGGTCGTCGAGTGCAGGCGCAAGGCTCCTGGGGTGTCGAGCCCCACGGTCCTGTCGCCTATGCGCAGTCCGTCCCGCCGACCGCTCTGCCGCAGCAGAGCCCTTACCAGCAGCCCGCTCCGCCACAGCACAATCCATACCAGCAGCCCGCTCCACCGCCTGGCCAATGGCCGCCTCGGCAGTAGGGGGCGTCAGCGGCCGATCGACGACTTATGGCTTGGCGGGCAGAAGTCCGTCAAGCCGCCTGGGTCTCACAGTCCGATGACGGCTGGTCCACGCAAAGAAAGATCCGGTATGTTCGGCCTGCTTGATTGGCATGTCCTTGCCTAGGCGCCGAGCCCTCGGTTCGGCCGGAATGGGCACCTCATGGTTCACGTGCGCAACGCAACCTGCGGTCCTGTGAGCGAACCGGGCATGTCCACCACTGACACAACGGGGATGGGACAAGGGATGAGTACTCCCTTCGACGGGGCATCACAGAGCGGAACTCCTCGGACGCGGCTGAACTCCGTGCCCGCGGACGGCGGCGGCGGAGGCGGTGGCGGCGGTGGCACCAACGTCGACACCCAGCGCCTCGACGAAGCCGCCAACGCCCTCGTCGAGCTGCGCGGTGACACCGAGAACGTCGACAAGGGCGCCGACGACGACTGCCTCAGCGCCTCCCGGGGCCTGAACAAGCACACCGCAGGCGGGATGGCCGAGGGCGGCTCCTGGGCGACTGCCGGCTCCCTGGTGACCATGGACGTCCGCTGGGGCTCCCAGGTCCTGAACCTCAAGCGACTGCTCCAGGACATCAGCGACAAGCTCCACACCACCAGCGGGCACTACACCCGCACCGAGCAGGAGGAACGGGCCCGGCAGAACCGGTTCAGCACGCCCTTCGGGTGAGTTGAGGCCCGGGGGCTGCGTTGTCGTAGAGACGCGGCACCCGGAGCGCCACCGAGTCGTACCGGAACCCCGTCACAAGGAGCAGTCGCACATGGTGTCCATTCCCTACCTCGACAAGGCCGACCTCGCCCCGCTGGCCGACGCCGCCGCGTCCTGGGCTGCCCTGCCGGCCAAGTACGAGGCGCTGCAAAGGGAGTTCGAGCAGCGCGTCGTCAACCACCTCAAGGGCCACTGGGACGGGGACGCGGCCGACGCCGCCTTCGTCACCATGGGCAAGGCCCGTACGGAGTACGAGAACGCCGCCACCGAGGCGGAGCGCATCGGCAAGCTGTTGCAGGACGCGCACGGTGAATTCGCCGCCTCCCAGAAGCAGTTGCACGCTCTGCTCGACGAGGCGCGCGACGACCACTACAAGGTCTACGACGACGGCCGCGTCGAGGACGTCGACCCGCGGCAGGACAGCCCGACCGCGTCCGCCTCGCCGGGCCTCGCCGAGGAGCGCAAGAAGAAGCTGGACTCGCTCGTCTCCCGGCTGACGCGGGTCCTGGAAGTGGCCACCGCCGCCGACGAGGCGGCCAGTTCGGCCCTGGAGCGCGACGCCAACGGCGGGGACAGCGAGTCCTTCAACACCAGCGTCTACACCACCCTCGATGCCGTGGAGGCCGATCAGGCCGCCGCGCTGATGAACAAGAAGGACCGGCTCTCCGACGCCGAGATCACCAAGCTCAACCTGCTTCTGTCCGCCAACAAGAACGACCCCGAGTTCTCAAGGGACTTCGCCGTCAAGACCGGCGGCGAGAACATGCTCAGCAAGTACAACGAGCTCATGAGCCCGCCGGCCGGCACCACGCTCTCCAAGGCGCAGCTGGCCCAACTCAAGGAGCTCAAGGCGAACCTGGGCACGACCATCGGTACGGCCACGACGTCGGACGACCACCGCAAGGGCGGTCCCGACCCGGAGATCACCAAGTTCCAGAACGACCTCCTCAAGGCGGGCCAGCGCGACTTCAACGCCAACCCCACCGAGTCCCCGTACGGCCTCAGCGGCTACCAGCTCACCAGCAGCCTGATGAGCGAGGGCAAGTGGGACAAGGACTTCCTCCAGGACTACGGTGACGCACTGATCACCGCGGAGAAGAACGGCGCGAACGGGGGGCAGAACCCAGATGCCTACTGGGGCTACCCGCGGACGCTGGGCACGACCAACATCGGGGCGCTCGACCCGATGACCGGCTTCATGGACGCCCTGGGGCACAACCCCGACGCATCCACCGAGTTCCTCACCTCGGAGGCCACGATCGACGGTGAGAAGGTGGACCACCTCGACTACCTGCTCAAGGACCGGCACTGGCCGGAGGGACCCGGATACACGGGCGACCCTGCCAACCCGAGCGGCTACAACAACCTCGGTCACGCGATGGAGTCCGCCACCTCGGGTCGCGCCTTCGACGACGACGGTGCTCCCGTCAAGCACACTCCTGAGCGTGCGGCTCTGATGAAGGAAGTGGTCGACACCATCGGCGGTGACCCGAGTCTGGCCACTGACTCCCACCGGGACGCGCTCCGCGACAGCCTGGGCAACATGACGGCGGAGTACATGGCGGACGTACAGGCTTCCATCGCCAACGAACAGGGAACCATCAAGCCCTTCGGGGCGGATGCTCACCTGGACCCGGGCACGCTGGAGCCGTTCATTTCGACGGTCGGGCGGGATCCCGATGCCTATGTAGCGATCACCGAGGCGTCACAGGCGAACACGGCTATCTGGATGCAGGAGGTGGCCAAGGGCAACCCGTCGGACCTGAACGCTGCCATGGAGAACGTCACCTATCCCGGAGGCGTCGTGGCGGGGATCCTCAGCGACTCTCGTGACCAGGCGATCTTCGAAGAGCACTCTGCTTCCGACAAGGACTTCAACGACGCCGTGGCCACTGGTGACAAATGGGCTGGACGTGGCCTCGGCATGGCGGTAGGTGCGGCGACGGGCACCGCCGCACCGATTGTGGGAACCATCGCCGGGTGGGCCGTCGAGGACATCCAGGCAATGGTGGTGGAACAGGTTCAAAAGGACACCACGGACGAGGCGAAGCAGGAAGCGGCGACCAAGTATGCCCAAGGGTGGACCGCGGTCGGAAAGTCCAGTGCCGAATCGGTGAGGGAAGCCGTCGAGAACTCCGGTCGGCAGATGTCGGACGAGAACCTCAATGTGCTGGCCGGCTCCGTGGAGCAGGCCGCGAAGTCGGGGCACACGGCGGGCGCCACTTGGAACTCCTCAGTGAATGGACGGTGATCGCTGTGTTGTCACGCGCTGCCCGGAGAACTGGTTACTTGATCACGTCCGCGGTCGCGTTGGTGGCTGCGGCAGGTTGCACCAGTTCGGGCGAACAGACCCATGACGTGAACAAACCAGTGTGCGGGGGCAAGCTTCGCGGAGACGCGTTCCAGACGCTCGCCGGTGACGGTGGTGTCGTCCAGGACGACGTCAGAAAGTTCTCGCCCACGGAGTGGACCGCTGCCGGGTCATGCGATCTGTACGGAAAGGAACACGCCGTACATATCGACTACCTCTTTCACTCGGACACCCTCGGAAAGCTCGATCGCTACAAGTCCCCGGGCCCCGGCACCGTCAAGACCTTCACGGTCGGTGCGACCACCGGATACCTGGAGAGGACCAAGGTGCGGGTCGCCAAGGGATACATCCATCAGAACCGGGCGTGGTTGGCTGTGCCTTGTGCCATGCCGGGAGACAAGACTCGTGATCACGCGATGCTCGAGATCGAGGTGAAGGAGCCGCCCCCGGCGCGGACCCTCGACGACGAGCTGACCAAGGCCTTCGCCTCCGCCCTGACTCTCGCCACGAACTATCTCGATGGCCAGGTCTTCAAGTGTGCGGCCACTCCCTCAGCAGCAGCGTCAGGGGCGGCCTCCCCGAGCGCCTCGGGCGGATGAACAGCACCGGGCTCCAGGTACGCTGCTCAGCTTCGTGAAGGACCCGGCTGCTCACGCCCGCCGGGTCCTCTCCGCCGCGTACTCAGATGACCGGCGTCACCCGCCGCCCAGCTGCCGCAGTGCCTCCGCCGGAATCGTCAGGCTGAGGCGATGCCCCGGATTGAGGCGCACCGGGACCCCCGCGGCCGCGAGTCGGTGGCCCGGGGTGTGGTGCCACTGGTGCCAGGAGTCGGGCGTGTGGCTGGGGTGGGTGAAGGCGGGGACGTATCGGCTGCCGTCGTCCTCGGCGACCGTGTACAGGCCCTGCTGTCCCTCCTGGGCGAAGAGCATGAGCGTGGCGTCGCGAAACGCGGCGAGCAGTTCGGCCTCGCCCGCGTAGCCGGTCACGGCCTTCTGCATGGCGGCGTCCAGGGGGGTCGGGGGAGCGGGGAACTCCAGTGCCACGGGGGACGGCCGGTAGTTCGGGTTGTGGCTGAAGGTGACCAGCCGGCCCTCCTCGTCGACGGACCAGCCGCCGACGATCCCGTACGGCGGGACAGCGCCGTCGGCGTCGAAGTACGGGTCGATCGCGTAGACGTAGCCGCCGCGTTGGCGGGCCGCCTGGGCGCGGAGGGCCTCGGAGACCGGTGGGACGGGGGGAGGTGTCGTCACGGGGTCGCGTTCCATTGCTGTTCGAAGCGGATCTGCTCGTCGATGGTGGCCAGGGCTTCCCGGGGCGCCTCGTGGAAGGTCTGGATGCGGTCCGCGCCGCTGAGGCGCTGGTGAGGAGTCAGGCGGTAGACGAGGAAGCCGCCCATGCCGCGGCACATCCCGGAGGGCCAGGTGTCACGGCGGGCACCGTTGACGCCGAGAAGCCAGCCCGCGGGCTCGATCTGCTCACGGACGCGCACGAGGGCCTCGAAGCTGTCCGTGCCCCGGCCGGTCACCCGGCCCCACGGACCGTCCGCGGTCACGGTGTAGTCGTGGTCCTCTCCGTCCCAGCGCAGCACTGCGGGGGCTTGCCGGTCTCCGTGGTGGGCGAGCACATCGAAACGGTGGGGAACCAGGCCACTCATCGGGTCCATCCAGGGGGCAGGGAAGTGGTGGGCGGGGGCTTGGGCGTCGGGGGTCCAGAGCCCGGGGCTCATCCGCAGAGGGTGAGGTCCCGACGGGTCGAGGACGATGTCCACCCCGGGCGGCAACTGCGCCAGCAGGTCCGATCCCGTCGTGGAGAACCAGTCGCACTCGGTCGTGAAGCGCGCCAGTTGCTTCAACGGCGTTCAGACGCCCACCGCTTGGCCTTCCGGCGTTTCGGCGACGTACACGCCGGGGAGGTCCGGGCGGGCGCAGTACACCGTGGCGCCCAACCAGGCGTCCAGCAACTCCCGCGGTGAGGCCGGCTGTTGCGCGACGGCTTCACCACCGCGGGCAGGTCGCGCGAGGGGGCGCTGCCGGAAGTACCGTTGATCATTTGGGTGATTCAATCATGCGGTCCAGCGGCCCAGGGCCTGAGCACTCCCATCGTGTGCACGCTGCTGACTTTTGGTCGACGTGAGGGTGAGCGTCTCGTGCCCTCCTGCAAGCTCGTTGCGCGACGCCGGTCGGCAGCGACCTGACGTTCTCCTCGGGCCCGCTCACGGGGAAGGAACGAGCGGCCCCGGCGCACTTCGCCGACAAGTCGGCGCAATGACGCTCGCCCGCACTGAGTTGACTCCGTCCTTCCATCGTGCGCAGCCCGTGACTCTTTGGTCGCAGCGGGGTTGCGGAAGTGCACGTCAAGATCTCGATCGACGGGGAGCACGGAGCGACGTATGTCTGGGAACTTCTTCTTGGATGCAGGGGAACTGGGGCAACTGGCGGGGGCGTTCGACGCTCGGGCCCGTGACCTGGCAAGTGCGGTCAAAGTATTCGAGGGCAGAGCGGGTGCTGAGCAGATCCACGACGGCTTCGGGTTCCTCACGGAGTCGGAAGAGGTCACGTCGGCTTACATCGACCTGGCCGCGGGGATGGTCGAGGCGTTGGGGAGTCTGGCTCGGCAATTCGAGGCGGTGAGTCAGGCCGTACAGGACAACGCGAAGAACTCGGAAGTGGCGGACGACGCTCTCGCCGGACTCTTCATGGGTGGGAAGAGTTGAGCGAGGAGAGCGTCGCCGAGAAGGTGTACGAAGCCGGGATCGAGGTCGTGAATCCCGGTGGCCGTCCCGATGTGCTGCGTTCGGCAGCCAAGGCGTGGCGGACGGTGGGGGAGGAACTTGAGGAGGCGTACGGAGGGCTCGACCGAAGAGTGCGGAGCGTCCTCGGTGAGCACTGGCGAGGGAAATCGGCCGATGCCTTCCAGGAGTACTGGCGGAATGTCGGGAAGGCGGTCGAGGAGACCATGCCGCTTTTCGAGCAGGCCTCGAGAGGGCTCGAGAAGGCGGCGGACGACATCGAGGAGATCAATGACGAGATTCATCAGATCTACCTTGAGATCGGTATCTCGATCGGTGCGTCCGTACTGCTCTCCTTCGTCACTGTCGGGTTCTCGGCGGCGGCCGGTGCGGCGAACGCGGTGCGCTTGGGAGCGCAGGCCGCGGAGGCGGCTACGAGGTTGGGGCGGTTGTTGGGGGCTGCCGCACGTGTATTCCAAACCATCCGGACGTCCGTGAGGGACAAGAAGGCTCTGGGGCTTGCGGTCGAACTGGGTGCCCAGTGGGCCGCCGGGACTGGCACAGGCATCGCGACGAACCTGGCCACGGGCGAGAAGCCCGAGTACATGAGCAACTTGTACAACGGTGGGCTCGGCGCCCTTGGCGGCACGTTCGCGGCAGGCCATCTGGCGTCCAGGCTCGGCGGAGGAGTCGTCGCGACGGCCATGGACGGCACGGTGTTGGGAGCGTTCTCGTCGGTTGCCGGTGACACCGTCAACAACCTTCGCAACGGTGATCGGTTCGACGCCTCACAGATGACTCTTGGCGCCGTAGCGGGAGGGCTCACGGGTGGGGCCGGAAGCACCGCGGTTCACCGGGCGACGGACGGACGGTCCTTGTCCCGGGCTCGCGGTCTCACGGGCGATCTGGCCACCAACGTCCCCGTCGGCTTCGGTCTTGGTGTGGGAGGCAACCTTTCCAAGTCCAGCGATGCTGCGGTCAACGGCGACCCCAACGCGGAGGAGGAGAAGGACAGGCCTGGCGCGGCCGCTGACGCGAAGAAGCGTGCGAGTGGAGACGCCAAGGCCCTGAGGGAGCGTCCTGATCAGCGGAGATATGGAGCGTTCGGGTGAGCGGCGCGTGGACCATGAGCAAGAACGTGACCGACACCCGCCACTTTCCGCGGTGTGGACGGTTCGTCACCTTGGCCGCCCCCTCGGCCCTCGTCGTGCTGACCATCGTGTGGCTCTTTCTGGGAGCCACACCGGTGCGCGCTGTCGTCCTGTGGTGCTCGCTGGCATCACTTGCCGCCTGTCTCGTGGTCTGGGGAGCGGCGACGTTGCGAAACGGCGACCAGTCCCGACGCGATACGTACCGGTGGGTCGTGCGAGCCGCATCGGCCACCCCCGGGAGTGGCGAGGGCACGGTGCCGTTGCGCTTGCGAGGGGGAGGCCGACAGTCGGCACGCCTCGTAAGCCTGTTGGTCGTGGTGCCTACGCTGATGGCGCTGTGGGTGGCCCTGGCCGCTGCCGACGCTCGCGGCACAGGGACGAGCGCGGCACTGGCCGATGCGGGCGCGGTGATCGAACGGCTCCCCATCGTCAAGATCGAGAACGAAGACGCGGGCTGGAGCCCTCGTTCCTCCGCACAGGCCGACTACACCGTTCTGCTTCCCTCGCCGACCCGGCAAGAAGGCGTGCCCGCCACCTTCGAGGCCGCCACGCACCGTCGTCAGGGCATCAGCGGCAAGCTGTACGTGGCGTATGTACCGGAGCAGCCTGAACTCGGTGCTATCGGTGATGATCGGCTCGCGGAGGTGAAGCGCCAACTCGCCGGGCGAGCTGTGGAGTCCGGCACGGCGCGGGACTTGGGGGGTCTATGGGCCTTGGTGACCCTTGCCCTGGTCGTCGGTGCGTGGCGATCTGAGATCACCCACCGCCCGGCCCGCACCGTGACCCCCGATTGGCACGCCCTGCGGGTGACCGTCGGCGGTACGAGACAGCACACCGAAGTGCCCCCGCCCGGAAGCCCCGAAGGCGCCGATGAGAAGAAGCGTCGGGAGAACACGCGCAGGGTGCAGTGCCTTGTGCTGGAGGGGCGTGGGCAGGAGATTCCCTTTCACTCCCAGATGGGGATCGAGCCGGCGGGAGAAGTGCTTTCCGGTACGCGGGGCTGGCTGCTCTGGCACCCCTCGCAGCGGCGAGGCCGGGATGTTCTCGCCGAGTTGGTGAGCGATGACGGGTGGCAGTTGCCGGGCGCCGTCCCGATTCGCGTGGCTGAGGAGGTCGTAGCGGAGGGTCTTGCCGAAGCTGCGCGCCCTGACTTCGAACGGCGGGTTCGGACACTGGATCTCGGGGCCGGATGGCTCGTGACCGCGTCCCTGTCGGGAGTTGCGGGGTTCGCGGTGGCGTTCGGATGCCTGGTGACCCTGCTGCGCGTCCCTGACGGTGGGGCTTGGCGGTGGTGGGTCGCCCTGGCGGGTGTGTTGGCTCCAGGCGTCGGCTTCCTGGTGCGGGCAGTGGCGCGTAACGGTGACGGTGCGGTCCCTTCGCCGCAGTGAGCAGGTGAGCAGGTGACCGATGGAACGTGCCGCAGGTACTCCACGAGGGCAGGCAGAGACCCCGGGGCGCTGTTCGGAGTCGCGGGGGAGTACACCTAGGCCGAACGCGCCGCCACCTTCCAGCTCGGCCTCCCGCGAACACCGCAGGCAGTGGTGGTGAACGTGTCCACCGAAGTCTTCGAGGCCGAGGAGGAGTTTCCGGCGCCGGCCACGCTGATGGCAGCCGGGATCTCCTTCACGGCTCCGGCACCGGCCCGCGAACCGGCGACTGCCGTCACCGAGGCCTGCGGCCCCATCGGCCGGTCGAAACCCACCTCAGCCCTCCCAGAGCACATCCCACCGCAGCCGTACCCCGCACAGCCCCGCGCCGTCCCCGATGACCAGCAGCCCCTCCGGGGTCAGCGTCAGGGCGTCGCAGCCGCGGAGCCAGGGCAGCACCCGCACCCCGCCGGAAAGCACATGCCACAGATGCAGCTCGCCGTCGGTCCAGGCCACGGCGAGCACCGGGCCGGCGGAGGTGTCCGCCGCGGCCAGCGCGGTGGTCCGGTGCGGCCGCTGCTGTACCGGCACCGGCATCGGCTCGGCCGAGATCTCCCACAGCCGTACCGAACCGTCCGCCCCGGCGCTGAAGGTGAGCGTCAGTCCGTCGGCGGTGTCGACGCAGACCGCGGCCGTGACCGGCTGCTCGTGCACCCGGTGGGAGCGCGGTACGTCCTGGTACTCGCCCAGTGACCACACGTGCACCGAGCCGCCCCGGTCGCCGACGACCGCGTACGGTCGCCCTGCACCGCCACCGCCGCCGAGCGCCGTGACCAGCGCGTCCTCCTCGGTGAGCGCGGCCGCGCCATGGTGCTCGGCGATCCGTCCGAGCGCGAACGCCGTGGTCGGCTCGTCCTCGGTCACGAGCGGCAGCAGCGCGTCGGACCCGTCGAGCAGCAGCGCAGAGCGCGCGTCGCGAGGAGCGAGAGAGCGCGGTCGTACGGCGAGGGGGTGCACCGACGGGGAGGGGGCCGGCTCGTCGGAGAGGCGGGGCGAGGCGGTGAGAGGTGCTCCCGTCCTGCTCTGCACGTCGTACGTCCGCAGCCGCCCGGTCGCGTCCGAGGCCATCAACTGGCGCTCCTCGCCCGGGATCAGGGCGAGCGCGGTCACGGGCGGGGCGGGCCGGGCCCACTCCGCGGACCACCAGTGCTGTGCGGCGAGCGGCCGCAGGTACTCGGCGAGGTCCGGGTCCGTGCCGATCGCGGCGGCGTGCAGGAGGGCTGCCCGTTCGGCGCTGTCGGCGTGATACGCCGTCAACTCCTGTGCGGCCCGCCTCCACACCTCGCGCAACCGGCCCGGCACCGGGATGCGCTCGTCGGCGAGGGTGGCCGTGAGCGCGGCGGCCGAACCGTGCACCAGGAACCCGGGATCGGTCAACAGGCCCCGGACGGCCGCCTCTTGGCCGTCGGCGCGCAGTGCCGCGTCGAGGATGCGGCGGCGCACCGGGGCGGGCGCCCGGGACCAGTCGGGGCGGTCGTCTGCGGTACGCGGGACCTCGGCGGCGAGATCGGCGTACGACGCCCGTCCGGTGCCCCGGCCGTCGCCCTCACCCAGGTCCACGACGGCGGCACCGCTGTGCGCGGCCAGCAACGCCGACGTCCCGATCTCGACGGCAGCGCGCAGGTGGGGAAGGGCCAGGAGTGGCTCCAGCAGTTCGGCGACCAGGGTCTCCGGCGTGGCGGACGGCAGGTCCACGGGGCCCGCTCCCGCCCGGTGCAGGTCGGGGACGAGGAGCAGCAACGGCCGTTCGTCGGCGCCGACTCGGTCGAGCAGACGGTCGGGGGAGAGGGCGCCGTAGCCCAGCTGGCGGCCCAGCTCCCAGGCGAAGGTCTCCGTCGTCAGGCCCTCGGACGGCACGGTGGCATGGATCGTGAGCCCCGGCCGGCCGACGGTCCCGGCCAGGAGCCAGGCGAGCAGAGCGCTCTTGCCGCTGCCCTCGGCGCCCCGCACCAGACACAGCCGGGGCCCCTCGCCGTCGGCCGCCCAGTCGAGCAACCGCTGCCCCGGGGACCGCTTGTCCTCGTCCAGCGGCGGCCAGGCGGTGATGTCCGGCGGGACGGTGGTCGTGACGGTCGTACCGGCGGTCATGATGTGCTGATTCCCCTCTACTGCGGCTGCTGGGCCGCTGCCTCACGCAGTTGCCGGATGCCCTCGGCGCGGGACTCGGCCGTCTCGCCGTAGGGGAAGTTGTGCGTCAGCTGCGCCTCGGGAAAGACCTGCCCGAGCCACAGCGAGCAGTAGTGGCCCGGCATGAAGCAGGCCTCCAACTCGGTGTGGATCCGCAGCACTTGCTCGGGCTCGACTCCCGCCGCCCGCAACCGGGCCCACAGCCGCTCCTCAGGGTGGACGCCGATGTCCCCGGCCTGCGTGAGGATCTGCTTCTCGCCCTGTCCGTCGACGATCTCGAAGGCGGTGAACCACTCCGCGCTCGCGGTGTCCCGGATGTCGTCGAGGACGAGGGGCCACCAGTGCTCGCGCCCCTCGAACGCCCGCAGATCGATGCTCCGCAACCGCTCCTCCAACTCCGCGTACGCGGCGGAGGCCGCCCGCGGTTCGTCGGTGCCGAGGATCGTGGCGAGGGCCTGGTCGAGGGCGAGGAGCGACTGAGCGAAGGCCTCCGCGGTCGCGTTCACGAACCGAGCGTCCTCGCTCCAGTCGAGGAGTACCGCGCGTACGACGCCCTCCCGGTCGGCACAGATCTCGAACCCGCCGTCCGAGCCGAACCGTGTCCACTCCCGGCACTCGTCGAGTACGACCGTGCGGTCGACGGACCGGGCGAACTCGTGCAGCGGTACTGGGTCGGACCCGGCCGTCGTGAAGTACGGGCCCACGGTCAGAGGAACGGTGATGTCGCCGATGCGCCGAATATCGCTGTCATTCATCGGCATTACCTCGCCTCGGGTTCGGCGACATACTCCAGGATGTCGTGCCAACGGGAATTGCTGACTTCTAGCGCGGCCGGGTCGATCTCCCGCATTCGCTCGGCGAGCCGGGCCGCCGCGCCTTCCGGGTCGATATTCTCGAGTTCCGACTCGAAGTCGTAATTCGGGCGCTCCTCCTCCAGGAGGAAGAGGAAGTGGGCGAACGAGGGCAGATCCTTGTTCAGCGGGTAGGGCTCGGATTCGTCGCCCGGCAGGCAGTGCACGACGCCAGTGACCGCGTCCAGTGCGATGTCGTCATAGGGCACCATGCCCAGCAGAAGCCAGTTCTCGGCCCCTTCGGGCAGGTCCGTCCACCGCTCACGCAGGTCGTCGTAGGCCTCGCCGAGCGTCTTGGCCTGCTCGGGGGAGCCGTCCACGAGGTCGAAACAGGGATGTGGGCGGGCCGGTATGCCGACCTTGCGAAGAAAGTCCGCAGGGGCTGTCATGGGTGATTCCGCCTAGTCGATCGACTCGTACACGTTCGAAAGCACAGCATCCCACGGGGGCAGGCTGGGGGCGTCCTCGTCATCCCAGTCGAACTCCTCCGACCAGGCGGGCTCCACGCCCTCGAAAGGCAGCGGGTCGGCCTCGATCATTCGCTCCCGCAGGGAAATCGCCACGTCCTCGGAATCGTCGACGTCCTCGGACACCGAGTAGTCGTACTTCGGGCGCTCGAGCTGGAGCAGATAGGTGAAATAGGCGAAGGCGTCGAGGCTGCGGTTCAGCGGGAGGGCCTGGTGGTACTCGCCGTCGGGCAGGCAATACACCGTTCCCGACTCGGGATCCAGCAGGACCACGTCGTAGAAGATCTCACCGATGATGAGCCAGTTCTCCCAGCCCTCCGGCATGCCCTCGTACGCGGAGAAGTGGTCCAGGTCCGCGCAGCGGCGGAACCCGGCCGGGGTGTCCTCACCCTCGAACAGCGCGCCGTCCAGGAGGAAGTAGGAACTGCGGTCGTGCGGAAGCCCGACCTCGGTCAGGACTCTGCGGGCCGAGGCGTGCAGTTGGGCCGGGAGTTTCTCCTCCTGCCACGTCTCGATCTCCTCGGCGGGAAAGACCGACTCCATCATCGCGTGGTCGACGAGCGGGG
This sequence comes from Streptomyces sp. 351MFTsu5.1, assembly GCF_000383655.1. Lineage (NCBI taxonomy): Bacteria > Bacillati > Actinomycetota > Actinomycetes > Kitasatosporales > Streptomycetaceae > Streptomyces > Streptomyces sp. 351MFTsu5.1. The sequence goes on from NZ_KB911788.1 coordinate 238,432, forward strand.
GCATGTGCTGTTGCTACCTCTTCTTGGGATTCATGCCGTTCAGGTACTTCTCCATCGCGTCGTTGCCCTTCTGCTTCGAATCCGGTGTGTCGCCGTATTCGACGGTATGGGAGACGCGTACGTCCTTGGGGAGGTACTCCGACATCCAGGCGCTGCAGTTCTGAGCGCCCTTTCCGGTCGTGCACGGTTCTCGTTCGGTGTAGAGCTCGGTCAGCCCGTCCTTCGTCCCGGCGTTGAGGAACGGTATGCCCACCTGGCGCTCCGAATGCGAGGCGGGCCATTTGCTGCGGCCGACGATGATGAACTCGTCGTCGGCGCCCTGCTTTCCGTACCTGCCCGCTGCGTAGTTCCGGCTGGAGAACTTCCCCTTCGACGTCCTTCCGTAGTCACCGTTGGCCTGCCGGGCCGTCTTCGTGGCCTGCGAGAGGTCGGTGCTACCGAAGGCTACCTGTTGCGAGGATTTGCTCTCCCGCTTGCCCTTGGCGGGCAGCGGGTACTTGCCCGCCTTCCGCTCGGGGACGCTGTCGCCCGTGAGGTTCAGCGAGGTCAGACGCGTGCGGTCGTCGTCGGTGAGGTCGTGGTGCCCCGCCGAGGTGATACGGGTGACCTTGCCCTTGTCGTCCAGGTGGTAGACGGGGATGTCACGGGCCGGTGCCTTGGTGAGGCCCTGAAGCTCGGTCGCGATGCCGTCGTCGTTGTCCTTGTGCCGCTTGGCCATCTGCTTCAGGCCGCCGGTCATGCTCTCGTCGAGGTGGTCGGCGGAGCGCTTGATGCCCTTCCCGATGCCCTCCATGACCTCGTCCACCATGGGGTCGAGGAGGTTGGTGAGCGGGTCCTTGCCGCGGGCGCGGCCGTGCGAGGACCTGGCGCGGGTCAGCTTGGCGCCGGCGCCGTCGCGGATCTTGCCGCCCGCGCTCTTGAGGCCGTTCCCCGCCCGGTCGTAGGACTCCAGGTCCATGCTGAACTGACCGCCGCCACCGCCACCGCCCGAGCCGGACCCACCGGACCCGCCGTCGGCACCGGCCAGCTGCATCGATCCGCCCGCGCCCCCGCCCGCGCTCGCCAGCTGCATCCCGCCCGACTTGAGGCTGTCGACGCCCTCGCCCAGCCCCTTCTCGCCGGCCTTCGCCGTCTGGCCGAGGTCGACACCGTTCTGGGTGCCGAGGGCATTGCCGCCGATCTGCACCACCAGGTCGCCCGCCATCGCGCCGATGGCCTGGAAGACCGGGCCCATCGCGACCTCCATGATCCGCCCGGCGATCTCCTCGCACACCTCCTCGAAGATGCGCTTCACGGCGATCCGGGTGACCTGCGTACCGGCGACCCCGCCCAGCGTGGACAGGCCGAAGGTGAGCGGGGCGGCGGCGATGGCGGCCGCGATCTCCGCTGCCAGGATGCCTAGTTGGGCGATCGCGGCGATCTTCGCGCCCTCGATCAGCACGGCGACCGCGTCCAGCGCGGTCGCCGCCACCCGGCCCGCCTCGGCGAGGTTGGTCAGATGCTTGCCCTTGACGAGGTCCCAGTGCCGCTCGAGCGCCTGGATCGCGAGGCCTTCGTTGCCGCCGACGAGATCGGTGATCGCCTGGTGCGCGTCCGCCGCGCCGTCGTCGATGTCGTCTGCGAATTCCCGCATGGCCTGGGCCATGTCGCGGTAGTCGTCCTCGTCGACGTTGGGCCAGCTGATGCCTATCAGGTCCAGGGCCGCATCCAGCTCGCTCGGCAGGACTACACCCACAAGGACCCCCGTTCGAAAGTTACTGCATGCAACGTAACTTTGATCGAATCCTGTGAACAAGTTGATCCACAGTCACTTGACCTGATCTGAGGCCCAGTTGGCGCAGACCTTTCCGAACGGAACCTGACGGCACGGAAATCCGTCGCGCTCCCCGTCGAGGGGCGGCTAGCCTCCGCCTGGACGTGGGCCGCGAGGGGAGCCGGGCATGGAGACGGGACGCATACGGACCGACCGACTGGGCGTACTGCTGGACCAGTTCGACTGCGTCCGGGAGCGGGCGCAGATCCGGCTCGAAGGGCTCGGTGACGAGGAGTACCTGTGGGAACCGGTGCCCGGCTGCTGGTCGATCCGGCGCCGGAACGAGGCGGTGACGCCCAGGGCGTACGGCCCGGGCGCGTGGGTGATCGACAAGGGCGCCCCGGACATCCCCTCCGGTGAGTACGCCGAGGTCGCCCGGCAGGCCGCCGACGGCATGAGCGTGGCCAAGATCGCCGAGGACTGGAGCGTGAGCGTCGAACGGGTCGAGGAGGTCCTTGCCCACACCGGCCCGGTGCGGCCCGACGTCTCCCCGGTCACGACCATCGCGTGGCGGCTCGGCCATCTCCACTCCTGCTTCGCCGGTGAATGGGAGTGGACCTTCGGCGAACGCCGCACCGATCCACACCAGTTGGTCGACTTCACCCCCTCCGCGGCCCTGGCCCAGGAACGCTTCTGGTCCCTGCTCGACCGCTGGCGCGAAGCCGTCGGCCAGGTCACCGAGGAGCAGCTCGACACGATCGGCTTCTCCCAGTACCCGTACAGCTCCGCTCCCGACGAGCCGTACATCTCCACGCTGTGGGGCTCCAACCTCGAACTCATCCACCACATGGCGGAGATCGCCCTGCTGCGGGACCTGTGGCAGGCCCGCCGCGCCGGGGGCTGATCCGGGACGGCCGTAGTCCTTCGGGGGCGTGACGTGAATGTTCCGTGGACAAGTCGTCCCGGGCCCCGCCGAAGCCGCTCGCCCTGCGGCATCGCCGACCCGTTTTTGAGAGCCTGTCGACCGTCATCGTCAACCGGACCGACAGTTGGGCGGCCTTGAACCAAAGCAGCCAGGACCGGGCCCCGCAGGCGCAGCAACCAGGGCCCTACAGTCACGCTCCCGAGCCCGCTCCCGCGCCCTCGCTCGCCCCCGAGCACGCGCCCGCCCCCGCCGACACGGTGATCCACATCCCCGACAAGAGACTGCGCAGCTACGACAAGGTCGCCCCAGGCGAGCCGACCACCACCGTCCGGCAGACCGCCCCCGGCCCGGACGGCGCACCGCTGGCCTACGTCCACGTGCCTCAGGACGCCCCCGAAGGGGGCCGCCAGGCGCGCCCGGCGTTCACCCTGACCGGCCCCGACGGCCAACCGCTCGGCTCGGTACGGTCCGTCGGTGGCGGTGTCTACGAGGTGTACGGCGGTGACGGCGCCCCGCTCGGCCGTATCACCCGCCGGGCCGGCCGGGCCCTGCCGTGGCCGCGCCGCGTGCGCTGGAGCGTGCAGCCCGCCCGGGGCGAGGCGCTGACCGGCGAGGTCGGCACGCGCACGGCGTGGGCGGTGTTCGTGCTGATCTCCCCGCTGTACTTCCTGTGCTGGGCCGTCATGGCCGCCCAGGGCTCGCTCTGGCTGCTGCTCGGCGAGAAGGGCGAGGCGAAGAAGGAAGCCGCCTGGGAGATGGAGCCGCCGACCTGGACGCGGTGGCGAGCGGCCGATCAGCCCGGCCTGGCCGATCAGCCCGGCCTGGCCGATCAGCCCGGCCCGGCCGTCGAGTACCGGACAGGCCGCAAGTACCGTGTCGACGCGCTCCGGCTGGATCACCGGCTGGCCTGTGCGCAGGCCGTGCTGCACGTATGGGACCGCGCCTAGCGTGCGCATGCCATGAATTGGCGACAGCGAACATCGCGAGGTAGGCCGGAAGTTGCTGCTCCGATAGTCTGACCGGCGATCACCGATGACGCTACGGGGAGGCAACGGGGATGGCTGACTTCCAGATCGATGTAGATCGTATGAAGACCCTGATCAGCAGGCTGGACCAGGTGGGCGACCGCATGCGTGGCGCCCAGGAGCGGCTCAACAAGGTCGGTCCCAAGGGTCTGGGCACGGACGGTCTCGACAACGCCTGCGACGGCTTCCAGGACGACTGGGGCGACGGCATCAAGCGGATCGCCGACGGCGCCAAGCAGCTGCACGAGGGGCTCCAGAAGACCCTCGAGGCGTACCGGACGACCGACGAGGATTTGCAGAAGGGCTTCAGCCAGAAGTAGCCCGCACCACCGCTGAGACACCTCGCACACGCACACAACGGGGAGAAGACGATGGGGATGTTCGACGATCCCAACTGGCCCGGACTGACGTTCAATCCGGCCAAGGGCGACCTGCACACGATCGAGTCGCTCGCGTACGACGTCAGGACGGTCGGCGACGAGCTCGACGAGATGCGCGAGATGCTCGTGGGCATCGGGAAGACGGACGGCATCTGGGACGGCGAGGCCGCCAAGAAGTTCCAGGACAAGGTCGGCGAGCTGCCCAAGTACCTTCAGCAGGGTCACGAGTCGATGGCCGCCTGCTCCAAGGCGCTCAAGGGCTGGCACGACGAGCTGGAGACCATGCAGCGCCAGGCCAGGAACCTGGAGGACCGCGCGGTCGAGGCCCGCAAGCGGCTGGACCAGAAGAACGCCGACGTCGACCGGGTCAACGTCAAGATCGAGGGCGCCCAGTTCCAGCAGATCACCGAACAGCAGGCCAAGGCCCTGTCCGAGGAGGCCGATTCGGCCACCCGCGCTGCCCAGGACGCCGCGACCGACCTCAAGCTCCTCATCCAGGACGCCGAGGCGCTGCGCAAGTACTGGGAGGAGCAGGCATCGAAGGCCGAGCACGCCATTCGCGAGGCCGCGAACAACCGGCCGCCGGACATCAGCGTCTGGGACAAGATCACGGACGGGCTGAAGGGCGCCTGGGACGGCTTCACGGACTTCCTCGCCGACCACGCGGACCTGTTCTCCAAGATCGGATCCGTGCTGTCCATCCTCTCCCTGGCCACCATGGCCATCCCGCCCGTGGGCGCCATCCTCGGAGGCCTCGCCATCGGCGCCAGCGCCCTCGCGCTCGCCGGTTACGGCGCCAGGACGGCCCGCGGCGAGAAGGTCGGCGTGATGGACTGGGTCGGCGCCGGACTCGGTGTGCTGCCGGGCATCGGAGCGGTCAAGGGCATCACCGCGGGAGCGAAGGCGGCCAGGGCCGCGGCGACGGGCGAACGGCTCGCCGGTGTCTTCTCCCACGCCGACGAGATGGCGACGTCGGTCAACATGGCCCGAGGCATGGCCGACGGTCTCATGTACAAGGGCCTGGCGCGGGCCGGCAAGGCGATGGGCCTCGGCGACGAGGCGGTGGACGTCGGCAGCGGGCTGATGCGCGGCACGATGGGCGGCATCAAGGGCGTGGGCCTGGCGTTCGGCCTCATCTCGGGCGGCGGCGCCGACACCAAGGCGGCCGCCGCGCCGCCCAGCAACGCGTTCATGTCTGCGGCGGGAGCGGCGTAACCGATGAGCACCATGTTTCCCGGGGGCGGCCCGGCCGGCACCGCGGTCATCGCCACGCCTCGCCTGACGTTCCGGGTGCCCCCCGCCTTCTTCGAACTCCCCGTGTACGAGACCGAGGAGCAGGTCGGCCAGGCGCTGATCGAGCTGGCCCAGGACATCTACCCGCAGGGCACGCCCGAGCTCTGGTTCCAGTACGCGGCGACCCAACTGCCGTTGGTCGCCCAGATGATGGAGGCCGGAGTCGACTACGCCGGCTTCTGTCTCCTGGACCTCGACGGGCGGCGCAGCACGGCGACGGTGACGGGTGCCCTGCTGGAGTCGGTGCCGGACGGCCGGAAGATGACGGCCTCGAGCGTCGCCGCGGAACTCGCGGGCCTCGGTGGTGAAGCGGCCCAGGTCGAGACGGTGTGGCTCACGGCCGGCGAGGCGGCGGTCCGGTTCACCGCGGACGTCACGACCCTCCCGGCCGAGCTCACCGACTCCGGCCGCTCGGAGGAGGTGCAGGTCGGGAAGATCGCCGTCTTCCTGCCGCTCCGCCGGGAGGCGGAGATGGTGCTGTTCGAACTCAGCACTCCGTGCATGCAGGACTGGGACCTGTACTCCGACCTGTTCTTCAACATCGTGAACACCATCGAGGTGCACAGCGACAGCGCGGCCGAGGCGCAGGTGCCCGAGCAGCCGGCGGCCGTTGCTCCCAGCGGGCCTGCGGACGCGACGAACGGCGTCCACGTGCCCCTCCAGGCCCAGTCCGTGCGAGACGTGTTCGGATGAACGGCGCCGAAGGCACCGTCCCGGCACCGGACCTCGACCTGGTGCAGGTCAGGGCCGCGCGGCTGGCGACGGTGCCGGGCCTGCCCGAAGCGGCGCGCGCGATCGGTGCCGACACAGGCATCGACTACCTGTCGGACCCGCAGGTCGCGGCGATGCTCCTGCGCCACCGCCGCCTGCTCGGCGGGATGAACTCCCGCGGGGCGTGGGGCGGCCTGCTGTTCGTACCCGGGGCGGTGGGAGCCTGGTTCCTGACCGACACCCTGGGCGGGACGGCGTACGACACGACGGTCGCCGTGGTGCTGTGCACCCCGGTGGCGCTCCTGCTCGCGCTCAGCCTGTACCTGCTGACGCGGGCCTTCTGGTTCCGCCACGTGTGGCTGCGCGACGGAACCCGCGACCAGGTCAACGGGTACCTTCAGGTCTTGTCGGCGGCGGGGCTTCCGCATCACGCACTGCCTGCCTGGCTGAAGCCGGTCACCGGAGAGAGATGGCGATGACGACTGTTTTTGGTGTGCACGCGCAGGCCCCCCAGGCCAACACGGCCCTGGACCTCCAGAGTGTCATCAAGGTGCGGGGCGCGGACCCCGTCTACGTGGCCAGAGGATCATCGGGCGACGGCACAGCGAGCGGCCTCGCCACGGACTTCACCCTCTACGAGGACCAGGCGGGCCACAAGCCGCTGTGCACCGTGGCCCCCCAGGGCGCCGACGGCCGGCTCACCGTGACGGCGCCCGACGGATCCGTGCTCGCCGTGCTGCACCAGCCGAACGGCCGCCGGTACGAACTGGAACTCCCCGACGGCACCCACCTGATCGGCCGGGTAGGCACCGTCCCTGGCTGGTTCGTGTACGTCCTGCTCTCCCCGCTCACGCTGCTCTACACCGCCGCGAGCCTCATCGGCGGATACGGCGTCGACTGGCACCTGCCCTCGCGCACGGTCTGGCGCTCCGGCAGCGGCCCCGCCCCCCTGACGTTCTCCGGGATCACCGACAAGTACGAGCTCCGCCCCTCGGCGCTGGACCCCCGTGTCGCCTACGCACAGGCGGTCCTGCACTTCTGGTCGACCTGACCGGAACTCCGGCACCCATACGGCGACGGCGGCACCCTCTTCGGGTGCCGCCGTCGCCGGTTCCGCGCAGGGGCTCAGCTCTCCGGGAGATACCCCGTCTGCACCAGCTGCCCGCTGGCCCGCCGGGAGATGAACTGGCCGCGGCCCTGCGGCTGCGGCGTGGCCCTGATGTTGTTGAACACCGGGCCCTCCGACGGGTCGCCCGACAGCACGATGCCCTGTGCGCCGAGTTCCTTGATCCGGGTGAGGACCGGCTCGAAGGAGGAGCGCGAGGCGCCCGAGGTGGTGCGGGCCAGGACGATCCGCAGACCCAGGTCACGCGCGAACGGCAGGTACTCCATGAGCACCGACATCGGGTTGCCCATCGACGTGGCGACGAGGTCGTAGTCGTCGATGAAGATGAACGCGTCGGGCTCGTTGTACCAGGAGCGGTTGCGCAGCTGGTCCGGTGTGACGTCCGGTCCGGGCATACGGCGGCTCATCGAGCCGGCCAGCGACTCCATCACCTCCTGGAGCTGCGGACCCGAGGCGCAGTACTTGTACATGTGGCTCTCGGGCACCTGGCCGAGCAGCGCGCGCCGGAAGTCCGAGACCACGAACAGCGCCTTGTTGGGCTGGTAGCGCTCCGAGACCTGCTTGGCGATGAACCGCAGCAGCGAGGACTTGCCGGACTCGCTCTCGCCGTAGATGACGAACAGCGGGTCGGTCTCGAAGTCCACGAACACCGGGGACAGGGTGAGCTCGTCCACGCCGATCGCGATGCCCCGGCCGCCGAAGTCGCCGCCGCCGGGCAGTTCGGACGCGGGCAGCATCGTCGGCAGCATCCGCACCTTGGGGGCCGTCGGGCCCTGCCAGGCGCTGTTGACGCTCTGCACGAGGTGCGCCATGCCGTCGGCCAGGTCCTCCACCTGCGTCGACCCGTCGATGCGGGGCGTGGCGGCGAGGTAGTCCAGCTTGTCCGGCGACAGACCGCGGCCGGGCTTGCCCATCGGCACGTTCTCGGCCCGCTTGCGGTCGAACTCCGACTCCATCGCGTCACCCAGGCGCAGTTCGAGCCGGCTGAGGATCTGGTCGCGCAGCGCGGGACGCATCTCGGTGTACCGGGTCGCGGTGACGATCAGGTGGATGCCGAAACCGAGACCACGGGTCGCGATGTCCGCGATGACCGGGTCGAGCATCTCGTAGTCGTTCTTGAAGGTCGCCCAGCCGTCGATGATGAGGAAGACGTCGCCCCACTGCTGGTCGGGGTAGTGCCCCTGCGCCCGGCGGTTCCGGAAAGTGCCCATGGAGTCGATGCTCTTGGAACGGAAGAACTCCTCACGGGCGTTGAGGATCCCGTGCACCTCCGCGACCGTACGGCGGACCTTCTCCTGGTCCAACCGGGAGGCGGCGCCGCCCACATGGGCCAGGTTCTCCAGCGCGAGCATGCCGCCGCCGCCGAAGTCGAGGGCGTAGAACTGCACTTCGGCCGGGGTGTGGGTGAGCGCGAACGACGTGATCATCGTGCGCACCAGCGTCGACTTGCCGGACTGCGGGCCACCCACGATCAGCGCGTGACCGGCGGACCCGGACAGGTCCGCGTACATCACGTCACGCCGCTGCTCGAAGGGCTTGTCGACCAGACCGACCGGCACGGCCAGCTTGCTCTGCAGGTGGTAGCCCTCGGCGTGCAGACCGCGCTCCGGGCTGACGCCCAGCGCCGGCAGCACCTGGTCGAGGCTGAACGGCTCGTCCAGCGGCGGCAGCCACACCTGGTGGGCGGGCGGACCCTGTCCGTCCAGGCGGCTGACGATGACGTCGAGGACGGTGTCGGCGAGCGCGTCGTCGACCTGGTTGCCCCGGGTCTCCGGCTCCGGCTCGGCGAGGATCCGCACCGGCACCGGCGCCGCGGTGAACAGCACGGGGGAGCGGTCGATCCGGCCGCCGCCCTGCGCCATCGGCCCGTTCGGCCGGTAGGTGCCCGACACGTACGCGGCCTTGAACTGGACCATCGTCTCGGTGTCGTACTTGAGGATGCCCGCGCCGGGCACGTTCGGCAGGTGGTAGGCGTCGGGCACGCCGATCGCCGTACGGGACTCGGCCGCCGAGAAGGTGCGCAGACCGATGCGGTACGACAGGAAGGTGTCCAGACCGCGCAGCTTGCCCTCCTCCAGGCGCTGCGAGGCGAGCAGCATGTGCACACCCAGCGAACGGCCGATCCGGCCGATCTGGATGAACATCTCGATGAAGTCCGGCTTGGCGGCGAGGAGTTCGCTGAACTCGTCGATGATCAGGACGAGCGAGGGCAGCGGGTCGAGGGCGGCACCGGCGGCGCGGGCCTTCTCGTAGTCGGTGATGTTGGCGTAGTTGCCGGCCTGCCGCAGCAGTTCCTGACGGCGGGTCAGCTCACCCGTGATGGAGTCGCGCATGCGGTCCACGAGGGTGAGTTCGTCGGCCAGGTTGGTGATGACCGCGGAGACGTGCGGCATGGAGCCCATGCCGGTGAAGGTGGCACCACCCTTGAAGTCCGCGAGGACGAAGTTGAGCGTCTCCGAGGAGTGCGTGACCGCGAGGCCCAGCACCAGCGTGCGCAGCAGCTCCGACTTTCCGGAACCGGTGGCGCCGACGCACAGGCCGTGCGGGCCCATGCCCTCCTGCGAGGCCTCCTTGATGTCCAGCATGACCGGCTCGCCGTTCTCGCCGAGACCGATCGGCACCCGCAGCCGCTCGTGCAGGGTGCGCGGCCGCCAGGTGCGCGAGACGTCCACGCCCGCCGCGTCACCGATCTGCATCAGGTCGGTGAAGTCCAGGTTCGCGAGCAGCGGTTCGTCCGCGTCGGCCGCGCCGAGGCGCAGCGGCGCCAGCTGCCGGGCCAGCGACTCGGCCTGCGCCTGCGACAGCACGTCGGGGGTGCCGGTGAAGACACCGGTACCCGCCTCCAGCTCCATGCCGTCCGGCCACACCCGGATCGACAACGAGCCGCGTGCCTCGTCGAGTTCGCCGGGCACCACCTCCAGGATGGTCACCCCCTGGAGGCCCTCCGCCGAGGCGAGCACCGAGTCGGCGGGCACCCCGCCGCCGTCGAGGACGACGACCACGTGCGGCTGGTCAAGCACCGGCGAACCGTCCCGGCTCCAGCGGGGACGGCCCTCCAGCTGGTGGGCGATCATCTCCTCCAGCTCGCCGAGGTCGTAGCAGAGCAGACGCCGGGAACCCGCCCCGTCGGCCTCCTTGTGCTGCATGTGCGGCAGCCACTTGGTCCACTCCCAGTCCACCGCCGCGCCCGGCGAGGCCACGACCGCGATCACCACGTCCTCGGGGGAGTGCAGCGAGGACAACTGGCCGATGACGGAACGGGTCTGGCCGTAGACCGTCTCGGCGTCGCCGGAGATCGTCACGTGGTAGAAGGAGCGCAGCCCGATGGCCAGCGGGAGTTCACCGAGCGTGCCGTAGCTCGCGATGAACTGCTGCATCGCGTGGGCGGTCAGCGGCTCCAGCTCGTCCACCGGCGCGGTGTCGGGGGCGACCAGCGGGGTGGCCAGCTGCTGCGGGCCCAGACCGATCCGGACCTGGACGAAGTCCTGGTCCATGGAACGCCGTTCCCACAGCCGGGAGCCCTCGGCGACCAGCGCCCACAGCTGCTCCGGAGCCGGGTGCAGGTAGTACTGGGCGTCACGCTGCTTGTGCACCGTGCGCCGCACCTCGCGCCGCTTCTGCGCGAGGTACTTGAGGTAGTCCCGCCGCGCCTCGGCCATCTGACCGGACGGGCCCTTCCTGGCCCGCACGATCTGCGCGACCAGCATGGCGACCGTGGACACCATCATCAGGCCGCCCATGATCTTCATGAAGCCCTGGGCGCCCGGCATGAAGAAGAACGCCGCCGACGACCCCATGCCCAGCATGGGCAGCAGGTTCATCAGCAGGCTGTCGTCCTCGGTACGAGGCAGTTCGGGAGGGGACTCGAGCTTGACCTCCTCGTTCGGCACCTCCGGCGGGTACACCCGCGGCGGGCGTTTGACGATGACGACGCTCACCGATCCACCAGTCCTTCACGCGATAGCAATGTCGAACCGCCCCCGTGTGACGGCCCCCGTACGTTCGTCGACTCATGGGGCTCGGCCCTCACATGAGTCGGGCGTTGATCCTACTGTTCTGCGGGCCTGTTGAGCCGGGAGGGGATGAGGAGATGCCGCAAGGGGACGGTAGGGTGACGCACCGAACGATGCGCGGGGCGGGTTTCGCCCTGGCAAACCGCGACGAATCACCGAGTACTGGACTAGGGGGAACCGTCAGGTGAGTACGGTTTCAGCAACCGGATTCTGCCGGGTCACGGTGGCGGCACCGAACAGCCGGATCGACGTGGCACTTCCCGAGGACGTGCCGCTCTCTGACGTATACCCGGAGATCCTGCGGCTGTCGGGGCAGACGCCCGAGGAGGCCGCGCCCACCGGGTACAACCTCGTGCGCAGGGACGGCTCCGTCCTCGACGACGGCCGTTCGCTCGCCGAACAGCAGATACGCGATGGCGAATTGCTGCTCCTGAGGCCGTTCGCCGACTCGCTGCCGCCCGCCGTCTTCGACGACGTCGTGGACGCGGTGGCCGCGGCCGTCGAAGCGGACCGGCGCAGCTGGAACGACGGCATGATGCGCACCGTCGGCCTCATCTCCGGGGCGCTGCTGCTCACCATGATGGCGTTCGCCCTGTGGTTCTCCGAGCCGCTGCGCCACGACATGCACGGACTGCCCGGCGTCATCGCCGGCGTCACCGGCGTCGTCCTCGTCGCCCTCGCCTCTGTCCGGGCCCGCGTCTACGACGACCACCACGCGGCCGTCGCCCTCGGCATCGCCGCGCTGCCGCACCTGATGGTCGGCGGCTCCGGGATCATGGGCCTCGACGCGGGTGAGGGCCCCGGTCGGCTCAACCTCCTCGTCGGCTTCGCGGCCGTCCTGGTGGCCTCGGTGCTCCTCGTCCTGATGCTCCCGCAGAACGACGCGGCCTTCATCGCCGCCGCGGTCGGCGCCGGCATCGGCGTCCTCGCCACCTTCGCCGCGATCGTCTCCGAGGCCGAGCCGCGCGAGACCGCCGCCGTCACCGCCGTCGTCATGATCGCCGGCATCGGCTTCCTGCCCGGCTGGTCCGCCCGCTTCTCCCGGCTGCCCATCGGCTTCCGCTCGCCCGACCAGATCGCCAAGCGCGGCCGCGCCGAGGACCAGCAGGAGCAGGAGCCGGTCGACTACCGGCTCATCACCGACCAGGCCCGCCGCGGCCACGAGCTGCTGCTCGGCCTCGTCGGCGGCTGCGCGGTCACCGGTGTCGCCTCCGCCGGCGTGGTGCTCGGCTTCTCCACCAGCGGCTGGGCCCAGCTGCTCTCCCTGGCGGCCGGCCTCGCCATGCTGATGCGGGCCCGGCTCTTCCTGTACACGTCCCAGGTCGTGACCCTGATGATCTCGGGCATCGTCACCGTCAGCCTGCTGGTCCTCGGCCTCGCCCTGAACCCGCCAGCCGACATCATGGAAGAGCTCGTCTACAACCACAACCACGCCCCGCTGGACATCCGCACCGTCTGGCTCTCCGCCGCGGTCGCCTTCGGCGCGATGCTCCTGGTGGCGGTCGCCCTGATCGTCCCGCGCAAGGGCGTGACCCCGTTCTGGGGCCGCATGCTCGACCTGAGCGAGGGCGCCGTGCTGCTCTCCCTCGTCCCGCTGTGCCTCGCGGTCCTCGACCTGTACGCGGCGGCCCGCGGCATGACCAGCTGACGCCCGCCCCGATCGGCCGACGGCGGCTGTCATCCGTACGGGTGGCAGCCGCCGTGGCATGTGGACGACGCCGGCGTGGCCCGGGGCACTGCCGCCGGGCTGATACCCTGGCTGACGGCCGTTTGTGTACGCACCCCCGGAGCCCAGCGTTCTGGAGGCCGCGCCCAGCGGATCCCCGCCTCCCGAGTTACGGAAGCTCCCCTGAGAAGTGGACCAGGGGCACTCGGTGGCTACCCAAGAGACTACGAGGAGTACGCGTGTCGCTCGACGCCGCTACGAAGAAGCAGATCATCACCGAGTTCGGTACCAAGGAGGGCGACACCGGCTCCCCCGAGGTCCAGGTCGCGATGCTCTCGCGCCGTATCTCGGACCTGACCGAGCACCTCAAGACCCACAAGCACGACCACCACTCCCGTCGTGGTCTGCTGATCCTGGTCGGTCAGCGCCGTCGCCTTCTCCAGTACCTGGCGAAGAAGGACATCCAGCGCTTCCGTACGCTGGTCGACCGCCTCGGCATCCGCCGCGGTGCGGCGGGCGCCAAGTAGGACGCCGTGAAGGGGGCGGTTCCCGAAACGATCGGGGGCCGCTCCCTTTGCCGTATACGCGCGCCGCACGTGCGCGCCGTACGTTTGGAAACGTGCGCGGTGTCACACCCGCTTTGTAGTGTGGTAGCACAACGCAGTAACAAGGCAGTACCACGAGGAGAAGTGCACCTCGCCGCCGCCGGTCCTCGGTAGTGGCCCCCGGGCCTTGCGAACCCGGGTGCTTCGATCGAAGACCGGCCCGCACCAGATGGAGCGCTTCTCCGCGCATGTCCCCCCGCCACACGGGCGGCCAGGGACAAAAGACGAAACGCAGACGAAAGTAACGGAGAACACGCTAGTGGAGAACGAGACCCACTACGCCGAGGCCGTCATCGACAACGGCACCTTCGGCACCCGCACCATCCGCTTCGAGACGGGCCGCCTCGCCAAGCAGGCCGCCGGTTCCGCCGTGGCGTACCTGGACGACGACACCATGGTGCTGTCGGCGACCACCGCCTCGAAGAACCCCAAGGACCAGCTCGACTTCTTCCCCCTGACGGTGGACGTCGAGGAGCGGATGTACGCCGCCGGCAAGATCCCCGGCAGCTTCTTCCGCCGTGAGGGCCGGCCCTCCGAGGACGCGATCCTCACCTGCCGCCTCATCGACCGCCCGCTGCGCCCGTCCTTCAAGAAGGGCCTGCGCAACGAGATCCAGGTCGTCGCCACCATCATGGCGCTCAACCCCGACCACCTGTACGACGTCGTGGCGATCAACGCCGCCTCCGCGTCCACCCAGCTGGCCGGTCTGCCCTTCTCCGGCCCGATCGGCGGCGTTCGCGTCGCGCTGATCAACGGCCAGTGGGTCGCCTTCCCGACGCACTCCGAGCTCGAGGACGCCGTCTTCGACATGGTCGTCGCGGGCCGCACCCTGGAGGACGGCGACGTCGCGATCATGATGGTCGAGGCCGAGGCCACCGAGAAGACCATCCAGCTGGTCAAGGGCGGCGCCGAGGCCCCGACCGAGGAGGTCGTCGCCGCCGGTCTCGAGGCCGCGAAGCCCTTCATCAAGGTCCTGTGCAAGGCCCAGGCCGACCTCGCCGCCAAGGCCGCCAAGCCGACCGGCGAGTTCCCGATCTTCCTCGACTACCAGGACGACATCCTGGAGGCGCTCTCCGCCGCCGTCCGCCCGGAGCTCGCCTCCGCGCTGACCATCGCGGGCAAGCAGGAGCGCGAGTCCGAGCTGGACCGCGTCAAGGCGCTCGCCGCCGAGAAGCTCCTCCCGGAGTTCGAGGGCCGCGAGAAGGAGATCTCCGCCGCGTACCGCTCCCTGACCAAGCAGCTCGTCCGCGAGCGCGTGATCAAGGAGAAGAAGCGCATCGACGGCCGTGGCGTCACGGACATCCGTACGCTCGCCGCCGAGGTCGAGGCCATCCCGCGCGTGCACGGCTCCGCGGTGTTCGAGCGTGGCGAGACCCAGATCCTGGGCGTCACCACCCTCAACATGCTCCGCATGGAGCAGCAGCTGGACACCCTCTCCCCGGTGACCCGCAAGCGCTACATGCACAACTACAACTTCCCGCCGTACTCCACCGGCGAGACCGGCCGCGTCGGCTCCCCGAAGCGCCGCGAGATCGGCCACGGCGCCCTCGCCGAGCGCGCCCTGGTTCCGGTCCTGCCGACCCGCGAGGAGTTCCCCTACGCGATCCGCCAGGTCTCCGAGGCGCTGAGCTCCAACGGCTCCACGTCCATGGGCTCGGTCTGCGCCTCCACCATGTCGCTGCTGAACGCCGGTGTGCCGCTGAAGGCCCCCGTCGCCGGTATCGCCATGGGCCTGATCTCCCAGGAGATCGACGGCGAGACGCACTACGTCACCCTCACCGACATCCTCGGTGCGGAGGACGCCTTCGGCGACATGGACTTCAAGGTCGCCGGCACCAAGGAGTTCGTCACCGCCCTCCAGCTCGACACCAAGCTGGACGGCATCCCGGCCTCCGTCCTGGCCGCTGCCCTCAAGCAGGCCCGTGACGCCCGCCTCCACATCCTCGACGTGATGATGGAAGCGATCGACACCCCGGACGAGATGTCCCCGAACGCCCCGCGGATCATCACCGTCAAGATCCCCGTGGACAAGATCGGCGAGGTCATCGGCCCCAAGGGCAAGATGATCAACCAGATCCAGGAGGACACCGGCGCCGACATCACGATCGAGGACGACGGCACCATCTACATCGGTGCGGTCGACGGTCCCTCCGCCGAGGCGGCCCGCACCACGATCAACTCGATCGCCAACCCGACCATGCCGGAGGTCGGCGAGCGCTACCTGGGCACGGTCGTCAAGACCACCACCTTCGGTGCGTTCGTCTCCCTGCTCCCGGGCAAGGACGGTCTGCTGCACATCTCGCAGATCCGCAAGCTGGCCGGCGGCAAGCGCGTGGAGAACGTCGAGGACGTGCTCGGCGTGGGCGCCAAGGTCCAGGTCGAGATCGCCGAGATCGACTCCCGCGGCAAGCTCTCCCTGATCCCCGTGATCGAGGGCGAGGAGTCGGCCGACGACAAGAAGGACGACACCGACAAGTGACGTCGAGCAACTCCACGGCGACGGCCCGCACCTCCTCGGAGGCGCGGGCCGTCGCCCGTACCCAAACCCTGATCAAGGGCGAGAACGGCATCGGCACCGTCCGCAAGACCACCCTCCCGGGCGGCCTGCGGATCGTCACCGAGACCCTCCCCTCGGTCCGCTCCGCGACCTTCGGCATCTGGGCCCACGTCGGTTCCCGCGACGAGACCCCGTCCCTGAACGGCGCCACGCACTACCTGGAGCACCTCCTCTTCAAGGGCACCTCCAAGCGCAGCGCCCTGGACATCTCCTCCGCCCTCGACGCGGTCGGCGGAGAGATGAACGCGTTCACGGCGAAGGAGTACACGTGCTACTACGCGCGCGTGCTCGACTCGGACCTGCCGCTCGCCATAGACGTCGTCTGCGACATGCTCACGGGCTCCCTGATCCGTGAGGACGACGTCAACGTCGAGCGCGGCGCCATCCTCGAAGAGATCGCCATGACCGAGGACGACCCGGGCGACTGCGTGCACGACCTGTTCGCGCAGACCATGTTCGGCGACAACCCCCTCGGCCGCCCGGTCCTCGGCACCGTCGACACCGTCAACGCCCTGACCGCCGACCGCATCCGCCGCTTCTACAAGAAGCACTACGACCCCACCCACCTGGTGGTCGCGGCCGCGGGCAACGTCGACCACAACAAGGTCGTACGACAGGTCCGCGCGGCCTTCGAGAAGGCCGGCGCCCTCAAGAACCCCGACGCCGTCCCCATCGCCCCGCGCGACGGCAGGCGTGCCCTGCGCACCGCGGGCCGCGTCGAGCTGCTCGGCCGCAAGACCGAACAGGCCCACGTCGTCCTCGGCATGCCGGGCCTCGCCCGCACCGACGACCGCCGCTGGGCCCTCGGCGTGCTCAACACCGCACTCGGCGGCGGCATGTCCTCCCGGCTCTTCCAGGAGGTCCGCGAGAAGCGCGGCCTGGCCTACAGCGTGTACTCGTACACCTCCGGCTTCGCCGACTGCGGCCTGTTCGGCGTCTACGCGGGCTGTCGGCCCTCGCAGGTCCACGACGTGCTGAAGATCTGCCGCGACGAACTCGACCAGGTCGCCGAGCACGGCCTGGCCGACGACGAGATCGACCGCGCCATCGGCCAGCTGCGGGGCTCCACGGTCCTCGGCCTGGAGGACACCGGCGCGCTGATGAACCGCATCGGCAAGAGCGAGCTGTGCTGGGGCGAGCAGATGTCCGTCGACGACATGCTGAGCCGGATCGCGTCGGTCACCCCGGACGACGTCCGCGCGGTCGCCCGCGAGATCCTTGGACGGCGCCCGTCGCTGTCGGTCATCGGCCCGCTGAAGGACAAGCAGGCCGCGCGACTGCACGAGACCGTTGCCTGACCTAGTCCGTTCCGGCCGTTTGGTGAAGGAAGCAAGAAGATGAGCAAGCTGCGCGTGGCCGTTCTCGGAGCCAGGGGCCGGATCGGCGCCGAGGCGGTCAAGGCCGTCGACGCCGCCGAGGACATGGAGCTGGTCGCCGCCCTGGGCCGGGGCGACAAGCTGGAGACCCTGGCCGAGTCCGGAGCCCAGGTGGCGGTCGAACTGACCACCCCGGCATCGGTCATGGACAACCTGGAGTACTGCGTCGGCCACGGCATCCACGCCGTCGTCGGCACGACGGGCTGGACCGACGAACGCCTCGCGCAACTGAACGGCTGGCTGTCGAACTCCCCGGAGACCGGCGTCCTCATCGCGCCCAACTTCTCCATCGGGGCCGTCCTCAACATGAAGTTCGCGCAGATCGCCGCGCCGTACTTCGAGTCGGTGGAGGTCGTCGAGCTGCACCACCCGAAGAAGGTCGACGCCCCCTCGGGCACGGCCACCCGCACGGCCCAGCTGATCGCCGCGGCCCGCGCCGAGGCGGGCACGGCCCCGGCGCCGGACGCCACCGAGACGGCTCTGGACGGTGCGCGCGGCGCGGACGTCGACGGGATCCCCGTCCACTCCGTCCGCCTGCGCGGGCTGCTGGCCCACCAGGAGGTCCTGCTCGGCGGCGAGGGGGAGACCCTGACCATCCGCCACGACTCCCTCCACCACAGCAGCTTCATGCCGGGCATCCTGCTCGGCGCCCGCCGCGTGGTCACGACCCCGGGCCTGACCTTCGGCCTGGAGAACTTCCTGGACCTGGGCTGATGCGCGCCAAGCTGTCCTACGCCGTCACGGCCGCCGTCCTGGTCTTCTACTTCGTCCTGGTCGGCAGCCGTGGCGTGATGCTGATCGAGTCCGGCACGCTCGTCACCGTCACGTTCGGCGTCGCGGTGCTGATCCTGCCGGTGATCGGCCTGTGGTTCCTGTGGAAGAACACCCAGTTCGTCCGCAGGGCCAACGCCCTCGCCGCCGAACTCGACGCCGAGGGCGGGCTGCCCGTCGACGAGCTGAAGCGCACGCCCGGCGGCCGCATCGACCGCGACTCGGCGGACCAGGTCTTCGCCAAGCGCAAGGCCGAGACCGAGGCGGCCCCCGACGACTGGCGCAGCTGGTTCCGCCTCGCGGTCGCCTACCACGACGCCCGCGACACCCCGCGTGCCCGCAAGGCCATGCAGCGCGCGATAGCCCTGCACGACGGCAGGCCGGTTCAGCAGCACTGAGCGTTCCCGGCACGGAGAAGGGCCGCTCGCACCACCTGGTGCGAGCGGCCCTTCTCCATGACCGATGAGGGTCAGACCCGCCCGTACTCCGCCGCCCATGCCTCCACCGCGTCCGCGGCCCGGTCGAACGCCTGGCCGCGCGCGAGGAAGTCCGCGTTGTGCGTGGTCAGCAGCGGCGGCACGTCCTGGGGCGCCTGCCCCTGCCGTACGAGGGTCAGGGCCTGTCCCTGGACCGTGCGCGGAAGTCCGAGCCAGCGCACCGGCTGCTGGGCCGTGCGCACGGCGACGACCTGGTCCCAGGACACCGTGCGAGTGAACAGGAACCCCACCCGACGGACCCCGCGGGCGCTCACCCACACCCCCATGCGCAGCAGCCGCAGCGCGCCGACGATGACGAGCACCGCGACACCGAGCACCGCGGCCGCCTCGGACGGCGAGTCGGTCAGCGCGATGATCACCGCCGCGAACAGCACGTACGAGGCGAGCAGCAGCAGGAGCGCCGCCACCCCCACCCGCCACGGACCCGGCCGGTACGGGCGCCGCCAGCGGTCACGGTCCTCGTACGGCAACGCGACGTCGTCCGTCGTGTCGAATGCGCGGTCGGCCGTCAGGAAGGGCAGGGGCACGGCGGGTCCTCACTCGATCCAGGCGTGGATGTGCCCGGTGAGGCTATCCGCCGTCGTCCCCGCGAGCCACCTGCAGGGGCCCGTCCGAGTCAGTGCCCCTGGGACGCCTGGGACTGCTGGCTCTGTGAGGGTGCCTGATCCTGTGACAGCGCCGGCATCCCGAGGACCAGGGAGCCCACGAGTCCGGCGACGATGGTCAGCCCCATCAGCCAACGCCCGGCTATCTCACCGGCGGACGCGCGCTCACGGGGCGGTGGAGCGACATCGCTGCGGAACCTGTCGGCTTCGGCGAGAAAGGCGAACGGTACGGGCTCGCGCCAACGCAACAGCATGGGGGCACTTCTCCCTTCGGGGATCGAACAGACAACTCCTGCCTGTACAGACGCGCGGGTACCGCAAATGGTGCCCTCCATTGCCAAATCGGTTGACGCGTAGAGTGGGCGCCGACCGCAGATGTGATGGGAAGGACCTTCCGTGACCCCCGTCGGTGACCCCGATATCTCCACGCGCAGCGACGTCTCCGTCGAGCTGGTGAAGTCCAGCGCCTCGGACTCCGATGTCCTGTTCGCCGCCCGAGTCTCGACCTTGGGGGAGCAGTCCCTCGACGAGATGCAGAAGGATCCCGAGCGGTCCAAGGGCCTGATCAACTACCTGATGCGGGACCGGCACGGGAGCCCCTTCGAGCACAACTCGATGACCTTCTTCATCAGTGCGCCGATCTTCGTCTTCCGCGAGTTCATGCGGCACCGCGTGGGGTGGTCGTACAACGAGGAGAGCGGTCGCTACCGGGAGCTCGATCCCGTCTTCTACGTCCCCGGCGCGGACCGCAAGCTCGTCCAGGAGGGCCGTCCCGGCAAGTACGTCTTCGTCGAGGGTTCGCCCCAGCAGCACGAGATCGTCCGGAGTGTCCTCGACGACTCCTACCAGCAGGCGTACACGGCCTACCAGAAGCTGCTCGCCGAGGGCGTCGCCCGCGAGGTCGCCCGTTCGGTCCTGCCCGTCGGTCTCTTCTCCTCGATGTACGCCACCTGCAACGCCCGCTCGCTGATGCACTTCCTCGGTCTGCGCACCCAGCACGAACAGGCGAAGGTCCCGTCCTTCCCGCAGCGGGAGATCGAGATGGTCGGCGAGAAGATGGAGGAGGAGTGGGCGAAGCTCATGCCGCTCACCTACGCCGCCTTCAATGCGAACGGCCGTGTGGCGCCGTAACGGACGCTTGTTTTCCCGCGGAGCACACATGTACGGGTCCACCTGGCGAAGTGTCCGTATTGCGGCATTTAGAGAAGTTCATCTAGCCTGATCAAACGGACCCGGCACTGCTTGAACCCCCGAGCAGGCAGTGCCGGGCTCCGCATTTGTCCTGACTTTCCCGAGCCCCCGAAGGCAGACCGTGCGATGAGCACCGAGTAGCGTGTATGCCATGGCTCCGACCTCCACTCCGCAGACCCCCTTCGGGCGGGTCCTCACCGCCATGGTCACGCCGTTCACGGCGGACGGCGCACTCGACCTCGACGGCGCACAGCGGCTCGCCACCCACCTGGTGGACGCAGGCAACGACGGCCTGATCATCAACGGCACCACCGGCGAGTCCCCCACCACCAGCGACGCGGAGAAAGCGGACCTCGTACGAGCCGTACTGGAGGCGGTCGGCGACCGAGCCCATGTCGTCGCCGGAGTCGGCACCAACGACACCCACCACAGCATCGAGCTGGCCCGCACGGCCGAGCGCACCGGCGCACACGGCCTGCTGATCGTCACGCCGTACTACAACAAGCCCCCGCAGGAGGGTCTGTACCGGCACTTCAAGGCCGTCGCCGACGCCGCCGAGCTGCCGGTCATGCTGTACGACATCCCCGGGCGCAGCGGTGTCCCGATCAACACCGAGACGCTGGTCCGCCTCGCCGAGCACCCGCGGATCGTCGCCAACAAGGACGCCAAGGGCGACCTCGGCCGCGCGAGCTGGGCCATCGCCCGCTCCGGCCTCGCCTGGTACTCCGGCGACGACATGCTCAACCTCCCGCTGCTCTCCGTGGGCGCGGTCGGCTTCGTCTCGGTCGTCGGCCATGTGGTCACCCCGGACCTGCGCGCCCTGGTCGAGGCGTTCACCTCCGGGGACGTCCAGAAGGCCACCGAGATCCATCAGAAGCTGCTGCCCGTCTACACGGGCATGTTCCGCACCCAGGGCGTGATGACCACCAAGGCGGCGCTCGCCCTCCAGGGACTCCCCGCCGGACCCCTGCGCGCCCCCATGGTGGAACTTTCCACCGAGGAGATCGAGCAGCTCAAGATCGATCTTGCTGCCGGCGGGGTACAGCTCTAGCACCAGACTTCGCGCGCCCGGCGCGCAACCGGACTCAACAACTGAATACGCGGGCCACCGGTGCCCGCACCACAACGACAACTGCTACACGCACGAACGTCAC
The DNA here is from genome assembly GCF_000383655.1 of Streptomyces sp. 351MFTsu5.1. NCBI lineage: Bacteria > Bacillati > Actinomycetota > Actinomycetes > Kitasatosporales > Streptomycetaceae > Streptomyces > Streptomyces sp. 351MFTsu5.1. The sequence goes on from NZ_KB911788.1 coordinate 260,080, forward strand.
GCGCGCCACGTGCCCAACCGGTACGTGGCGTGCGTGGTGAGGAGAGTCTTTTGAGTCATCCGCATCCTGAACTGGCCCCGCCGCCGCCGCTCCCCGAGGGCGGCCTGCGCGTCACCCCACTCGGTGGTCTCGGCGAGATCGGCCGAAACATGACGGTCTTCGAGTACGGCGGCCGCCTTCTCATCGTCGACTGCGGCGTGCTCTTCCCGGAGGAGGAGCAGCCCGGAATCGACCTGATCCTGCCGGACTTCTCGTCCGTGAGGGACCGCCTCGACGACATCGAGGGCATCGTCCTCACCCACGGCCACGAGGACCACATCGGCGGTGTCCCCTTCCTCCTGCGGGAGAAGCCGGACATCCCGCTGATCGGCTCCAAGCTGACCCTCGCGCTCATCGAGGCCAAGCTCCAGGAGCACCGCATCCGTCCGTACACCCTGGAGGTGGCGGAGGGACACCGCGAGCGCATCGGCCCCTTCGACTGCGAGTTCGTCGCGGTCAACCACTCCATCCCGGACGCCCTGGCCGTCGCCATCCGCACCCCGGCCGGCATGGTCGTGCACACGGGTGACTTCAAGATGGACCAGCTCCCGCTGGACGGCCGCCTCACGGACCTGCACGCGTTCGCGCGGCTGAGCGAGGAGGGCATCGACCTCCTTCTCTCCGACTCGACGAACGCCGAGGTCCCGGGCTTCGTCCCGCCCGAGAAGGACATCTCGAACGTCCTGCGGCAGGTCTTCGCGGGTGCCCGCAAGCGGATCATCGTGGCGAGCTTCGCCAGCCACATCCACCGCATCCAGCAGATCCTGGACGCGGCCCACGAGTACGGCCGCCGGGTCGCGTTCGTCGGTCGCTCGATGGTCCGCAACATGGGCATCGCGAGGGACCTCGGCTATCTGAAGGTCCCCCCGGGCCTGGTGGTCGACGTCAAGACGCTCGACGACCTCCCGGACCACGAGGTGGTCCTGGTCTGCACCGGCTCGCAGGGCGAACCAATGGCCGCCCTGTCCCGCATGGCCAACCGCGACCACCAGATCCGGATCGTCCAGGGCGACACCGTCATCCTCGCGTCCTCGCTGATCCCGGGGAACGAGAATGCGGTCTACCGGGTGATCAACGGCCTGACCCGCTGGGGCGCCCACGTCGTCCACAAGGGCAACGCCAAGGTGCACGTCTCGGGCCACGCGTCCGCGGGCGAACTCCTGTACTTCTACAACATCTGCCGCCCGAAGAACCTGATGCCGGTCCACGGTGAATGGCGCCACCTGCGCGCCAACGCCGAGCTCGGCGCCCTGACGGGCGTCCCGCACGACCGGATCGTCATCGCCGAGGACGGCGTGGTCGTCGACCTCGTCGAGGGCAAGGCGAAGATCTCGGGCAAGGTGCAGGCGGGCTACGTCTACGTCGACGGCCTCTCGGTCGGCGATGTCGGCGAGCCGGCCCTCAAGGACCGCAAGATCCTCGGCGACGAGGGCATCATCTCGGTCTTCCTGGTCGTCGACTCGTCCACCGGCAAGATCACGGGCGGCCCGCACATCCAGGCGCGCGGCTCGGGCATCGAGGACTCGGCGTTCGCCGACGTGCTCCCGAGGATCACTGAGGTCCTGGAGCGCTCGGCGCAGGACGGCGTGGTCGAGGCGCACCAGCTCCAGCAACTGGTGCGGCGGACCCTGGGCAAGTGGGTCTCCGACACGTATCGCCGCAGGCCGATGATCCTCCCGGTGGTCGTGGAGGTCTGACGGTCCGTCGGACAGCCGTCCGAGTGAACTGGGAGCGGGGCGCCTCGATTTGCATCGAGGCGCCCCGCTCCAGTACGTTTACGTCTCCGCCCGAGGGGGAACCCGGCCAGCTTCGCGCTCCGGGGCCAGCCTCCAGGGGGCGGGAATTCCGACTCAGAACTTCTGATAAAGTCGGAACCGCCGGAAAGGGAAACGCGGAAGCGGGAACCTGGAAAGCACCGAGGAAATCGGAACCGGAAACGGTCTGATAGAGTCGGAAACGCAAGACCGAAGGGAAGCCCGGAGGAAAGCCCGAGAGGGTGAGTACAAAGGAAGCGTCCGTTCCTTGAGAACTCAACAGCGTGCCAAAAATCAACGCCAGATATGTTGATACCCCGTCTCCGGCCGTTCGGCTGGGACGAGGTTCCTTTGAAGAAAAACACAGCGAGGACGCTGTGAGCG